>UQJT01000010.1 GCA_900541395.1 uncultured Desulfovibrio sp. | reverse complement strand
GCTCCCCGCATCGCCGTCGTAGGCGGGGGATTGGCCGGTTGTGAATGCGCCCTGACCCTGGCCCGCGCAGGCGTGGCTTGCGTTCTGTACGAACAGAAACCGACGATCTTTTCTCCGGCCCACGCCAGCCCCCTGCTGGGAGAACTGGTGTGCTCCAACTCCTTCCGTTCCAACGACGCCGAAACGTCGGGCGTAGGTCTGCTTAAACAGGAAATGCGGGACCTGGGCAGCGCCGTCATGGCCGTGGCCGACGCCGTCAGCGTTCCCGCGGGCAAGGCTTTGGCCGTGGATCGCGAGCGCTTTGCCGCCGAACTGACCTGCCGGATCGAAGCCGAGCCCCTTATCCGTCTGGTCCGGCGCCCCGTGAACTCGCTGGACCCTGCCGAAGAACCCGAGTTGGCCGGACGGACAGTGGTTGTGGCGGCGGGACCTCTGGCGTCCGAAGCTCTGGTTGCGTCCTTGCGGAAGCATATCGGCGACGAGGCGGACGCCGGGCTGTATTTTTACGACGCCATTGCTCCCATCGTCAGCGCCGAATCCGTGGACATGGGCGTAGCCTTCCGGGGTTCGCGCTACGGCAACGACGGCCCTCCCCCGCCCTACGCCGACGACGCGCCGCTCGCAACGCCCGCGCCAGCCGCCGTATCGGCCCCGGCCCCCGACGAACAGATGGGCGACTACCTGAACTGCCCCATGACCCGCCCGGAATACGAAGCGTTTTACCAGGCGCTGCTTGCCGCGGACAAGGTGCCCGCCCACGACTTCGAACGGGAAATCCATTTCGAAGGATGTATGCCCATCGAAGCCCTGGCCGAAAGGGGCGAACGCACCCTGACCTTCGGGCCGCTCAAGCCGGTGGGCTTCACCGACCCGCGCACGGGCCGCAGACCCTACGCTCTGGTTCAGTTGCGGGCCGAGAACGCCGCCCGCAGCGCCTACAATCTGGTAGGCTGCCAGACCAAAATGACTTACGCGGCTCAGGCCCGGGTATTCCGCCTGATTCCGGGCCTGGAGCGGGCCGAGTTCCTGCGCTTCGGCAGCGTACATCGTAATACTTACGTCAATGCTCCGACCTGTCTGAACATCGATCTTTCCCTCAAAAGCCGTCCCACCGTCCATCTGGCGGGGCAGATCACCGGCGTGGAAGGCTACGTGGAGTCGGCGGCCTGCGGCCTGTGGCTGGGCCTGCTGCTGGGCGGCCGCGCCCGGAATGCCGAACTCGCGCCACCCCCGCCCGATACGGCGCTGGGCGCGTTGCTGCGCCATCTGCGCACCCCGGCCAAACATTTTCAGCCGTCCAACGTTCATTTCGGTCTGATGCCCGAACTGGAGGAAAAACACCCCAAAAAATCGCGTAAAGCGGCCCTGGCCGCCCGTGCCCGCCGCAGCTTCGCCGCTTGGAGGGGAAAAACGACCACACACTGAACGACATCGCACCAACAACGAAACAGGAACGCGACGCAGGCCGGCGCGAACTTATGCCGCCTTCTTCTTGCTGATCAATATAACACTCTTTTTTATGACGGAAAAAGTGTTAGTCTGCCCCCCGGTTGACTCACTCGCCCTATTTCGAAAAAATTCGGAGTGAGAGACGTTCAACCTTGCCCACCGGGTCCGACTCCGGGCGCGGGAGTCGTCGTTCCGTCCGATTCCTGGAAGGAAAAAACCTTTTTCATCCCCTCTGTAGGACGTTCTTTTCGTAAGTGAGACGATATGGATACCCCCCGTGTCACCGTCGTGACAGTTGTTCGCAACCTCGTAGAGGCCAAGCGAGCGGATATGTTCCGGCAATGCGTGGAATCCGTGCGCGGCCAATCCTGGCCGGCTGTGGAACATCTGATCATCGACGGAGCTTCCACGGACGGGACCGTGAACATTCTTGAGCAATACGCCCGGCAGGGCACGCTCACCTATCGCTCCGCGCCGGACCGCGGCATCTATGACGCCATGAACGCCGGCCTTGAACTGGCCGGGGGTGAATTCGTCACTTTTCTGGGTTCCGACGATTTCTACCACGACGCCTCATTTCTCGAACAAGCCGTCCAGACTCTGTGCCGGAGCGGAGCCGATTGCACATACGCTCCTGTACGCGCGCTCACTCCGGAAGGCGGTCGGATGATACGCCGCCCCTGCCTGGGGGCAGCTTTTGTATATATGCCTTTCTGCCATCAGACCGTAGTCTACAAAACAACCATACTGCGCCGTTATCCTTTTCATGTCGATTTTCCCATTGCGGCGGACTATGAACAGACCTTGAGGATGCTGCTGGACGGATGCCGTTTCTGCGAAATACCGCTGTGCGGCGTGACCTTCCGCTCTGGCGGAAGCTCATCCCGAGACACCGCGCGCAGCAACGCCGACTTCACCAGGGTTCACCTCAGCCTGTACTCTTCCCAGGGTATGTCCCAGCGCCGTTGTGAACAGCTTCTGCGTCGACACGCCATACCCCGTTCCGTGTTTCAAAAGCTGATCGGGGCATCGGCTCCGGAGCATCGTCCACTTTTCGAACAATGGCGGCGAAAAGATATGCGCCGCCGGATAATACACTGGTTTCTCACCTGGAAATATAGGGAAGGACGATGCAGCATACGCATTCTGGGCATCTGGCTTGTCCAGGGGGCGGCAACCTGTGCCAAGTCCAAACAAAGTCTGAGCGAACGGGGAAAAGAAGAATATTAATTCACCGCCTTCCCCGTTCTGTACAGAACATGGCGCGGACAAGCCCATTTTTCGTTTGTTTTTTCACCCCAAATGGTGTTCCATATCAGGGGACGTTTCTCAGGAGAGGAAGCAGAGTATGCACATTCATCCGGTCATCTTGTGCGGGGGCAGCGGGACCAGGCTGTGGCCGCTCTCACGGACTACATACCCTAAACAGTTCGTGACGCTGGAAGGCGGTCATACGTTGTTCAAAGACACTCTGCGCCGGGCCGTGGCGGCATCCGACGCAGGAAAGCCCGTGATCGTCTGCAACAAAGATCACCGCTTCTATGTCAGTTCCTCGCTTCAGGAAGACGGCCTGAACGGCACGATTATCCTCGAACCCCAGCCCCGCAATACGGCACCGGCCATTGCGCTGGCAGCCCTGGCCGTTCTGGAGGAGAGCGACGGCCTGCTTTTGATTCTGCCCTCCGATCATGCGCTTGACCCGGCCGATGCTTTTTATGAACGGGTACGGGAGGCCACCCCTCTGGCCGAAGAAGGACGCGTGGTCACCTTCGGCATTCAACCCGCTTCTCCCGAAACCGCGTACGGTTATATCCGGGGAGGATCCCCCCTCGGCCTCCATGCTCTGAATGTGGAACGCTTTCTGGAAAAGCCAGACGAGCAAAACGCGCGGGCCATGCTGGCGCAAGGGGGCTACTTTTGGAACAGCGGCATCTTTTTTGTCAAGGCGTCGACCTACCTTGATGAATTGCGGGCTTGCGCTCCCGCCATGTTTACGGCCTGCCGCGAAGCCTGGGCGCAAAAACGACGGGATCTCGACTTTTTTATCCCCGGCGAGGCGTTTCTGGCCTCACCCGCCAATTCCATCGACTACGCCGTCATGGAACATACCCATAACGCCGTGGTTATGCCGCTGGACATTACCTGGAGCGATTTGGGATCGTGGAATTCCTTTTATGCCGTCAGCCCCAAGGATGCGGCAGCCAACGCCTGCAAAGGGGACATACTGGCCGAAGACAGTTCCGGTTGCTACCTGCACAGCAGTCACCGGCTCATCGCCGCCCTGGGCGTGAAAGACCTGGCCGTCGTCGAAACCCAGGATGCCGTTCTGGTGGCTCCGCGCGAGCGCGCCCAGGACGTCAAAACCATCGTGTCCCGCCTTCAGGCGGAGAACCGGGCGGAATGCGAAATGCACCTCAAGGTGTACCGGCCGTGGGGCAGCTACGAAACCTTGGTCAAAGACGAGCGTTTTCAGGTCAAACGCATTATCGTCACCCCGGGGGATGAAACCTCCTTGCAGTTGCACTACCACCGCTCGGAGCATTGGATTATCGTCAGCGGCACGGCGGAAGTCACCATCGGCGAGACCGTACGGATATACACGGAAAACGAGTCCGTTTACATTCCGCTGGGCACCAAGCATCGTATCAAAAATCCGGGAACCATTCCGCTGGTCTTCATCGAAGTGCAATCCGGTCCTTATCTGGGTGAGGACGACATCGTACGTCTGGAAGACGACTACGGGAGGCAGGATGGCGCTCACAAGCTTTAAAGCCTATGACGTGCGCGGCAAAGTACCATCCGCTCTTGATGAAAATCTGACCCGCCGCATCGGTTTCGCCTACGCCGCCGAGATACGTCCGGAACGGGTCGTCATCGGCCATGACGCGCGCCTTTCCAGTCCTTCCCTGTATGCCGCCCTGGCGGACGGTCTGACGGCTGCCGGAGTGGACGTGACGGGCATAGGCCTTTGCGGCACCGAAGAAATGTATCATGCCGTATTCGCCCACGGCTTTGACGGCGGCATCATGGTCACCGGAAGCCACAACCCTGCCGATGAAAACGGTCTGAAAATGGTGCGGGGCAACGCCGTACCCATCAGCGGCGATTCCGGCCTGTTCGCCATTCGGGATCGTGTCGCCGCAGATCCCCCCCTGCCGGCCGGACGTTCCGGACATTACACGGAATCAACCTTCCGCGCGTCCTATATTCGTCATATTTTATCCCTGGTTCCGCTGGACCATCTCAAGCCCTTTCGGATCGTGGCCGACGCGGGCAACGGATGCGCCGGCCCAGTGCTGCGCGCTCTGGCGTCTCATCTTCCCTTTGAACTTATCCTGCTTCACGACGAACCGGACGGCGCTTTTCCCCACGGCATCCCCAATCCCCTCCTTCCGGAGAAACGGGAAGGCACGGCACGGGCCGTGCGGGAACATTGCGCCGATTTCGGGCTGGCCTGGGACGGCGATTTCGACCGTTGCTTTTTTTATGACGCTTCAGGCCGCTTCATCGAAGGCTATTATCTGGTAGGCATGATCGCGACCGCGCTCCTGGCCGCGAATCCCGGTTCCGCTATCATCCACGACCCCCGCCTGGTGTGGAATACGGTGGAAATGGTGCGGAAGGCGGGCGGCATTCCCATCGAGTCCAAAACCGGCCACGCTTTTATTAAGGAGCGGATGCGCCGCGAAGACGCCCTGTATGGCGGAGAAATGAGCGCTCACCACTATTTTCGGGATTTTGCCTACTGCGATTCCGGCATGTTGCCCTGGCTGCTGGTGGCGGCGCATCTGAGCGCCACAGGCCAAACGCTGTCTCAATGCCTGGATGACCGGATGCGGATATTCCCATGTAGCGGAGAAATTAATTCCCTGGTGGCAGATCCGGCGGAAACCTGCGCCCGGGTGGAACGCCACTATACCGATGCAGCCCTCTCCATCACCCGGGTGGATGGGCTTTCCATGGAGTTCTCCGATTGGCGCTTCAACTTGCGGGCTTCCAATACCGAACCTCTCCTCCGGCTCAATGTTGAAACTCGCGGCCACGACGAATTACTGCGGGAAAAAACCCAAGAACTTTTACGTATTATCCGGAAAGAACATAGCGACCGGACTGAAGGCAAAGCGCTGGGCCGTCCGGCGGCGTAACCCTGTTCTCCGTTCAACCGGAGATAAAAATTTGACGTGCCCTTTCTTTCTCCTTATGAATAGCGAAATCAAATAACGAGGGATAATTATTTATGAAAACGGCTTTGATTACAGGCATCACAGGCCAGGACGGCTCCTACCTCGCGGAATTGCTGTTGGATAAAGGTTACGCCGTGCACGGCATAGTCCGCCGCAGTTCTTCCTCCAATACCGGCCGAATTGACCACCTTTTGGCAAGTCCCGACCTGGCCGAACGCTTTACACTCCACTACGGAGATTTGACCGATTCCAGCAACCTGCTCCAGCTGATGCGCAGCGTGGCTCCTGATGAAGTATACAACCTGGCCGCCCAATCCCATGTCAAAATTTCCTGGGACTGCCCGGAATATACAGCCGATGCCGTGGGGTTGGGCACCTTGCGTTTGCTGGAGGCCGTCCGCCAGAATGGGCTGACCCAAAAAACCAAATTTTATCAAGCCTCTACCTCTGAGTTGTATGGTCTCATTCAGGAACCCGTCCAATCGGAAAAAACCCCCTTTTATCCCCGTTCGCCCTATGCCGTGGCCAAGTTGTACGCCTATTGGATTTGCGTCAACTATCGAGAAAGCTTCAATATGTTTGCTGCTAACGGGATCTTGTTCAACCATGAAAGTCCACGCCGAGGCGAAACCTTCGTAACCCGCAAGATTACTCTGGCGGCGGCACGCATCGCATTGGGAATGCAGGATATTTTGTACCTCGGCAACTTGGACGCCAAGCGGGACTGGGGACATGCCAAGGATTACGTGGAGGGAATGTGGCGCATCCTTCAACACGATACTCCCCAGGATTACGTTCTGGCCACCGGCACTACCACTTCCATTCGTCGCTTTTGTGAAATGGCCTTTCAGGAAGCCGGGATGGAACTTATGTGGCAAGGCAGCGGTCTGGATGAAAAAGGCGTGGACGCAAAGAGCGGCAAAGTCGTGGTGGCTGTCGATCCGCGCTTTTTCCGCCCGGCGGAGGTGGAACTTCTGCTCGGCGACAGCGCCAAGGCACGGACTGAACTGGGTTGGACTCCGCGTTATGACCTTGCCCAACTGACCAAAGAAATGATGGAAGAAGATATCAAACTTGCGCGTCGGGAAAAGCTGCTGGCCGAACACGGTCTGGTTACGGCCAGTCCTCGGGAAATATGATGGACAAACGCGCCGTCATCTATCTGGCTGGCCATCGAGGCCTGGTGGGCTCCGCCATTCAGCGCCGCCTGGAACGGGACGGTTATGAACATGTCATCACCCGAACCTCGCAAGAACTGGATTTGACCAATCAGACGGCGGTGGAGGATTTTTTTACTCGGGAAAAACCCGAATACGTTTTTCTGTGCGCGGGCAAGGTGGGCGGTATTATGGCCAACAGCCTGTACCCGGCAGAATTCATCTATCAAAACCTTATGATCGGCGCGAATGTCATTCATGCCGCCTATCGTCACGGTGTCAGGAAGCTCCTGAACATGGGGTCCTCATGCATCTATCCCCGACTGGCCCCCCAGCCCCTCAAAGAAGAGTATCTGCTGACTTCCGCCCTTGAACCCACCAACGAGGGGTATGCTCTGGCCAAAATTGCCGCCATTAAGCTGTGCCGGTATTACAACCGGCAATACGGCACCAACTATATTTCGGTTATGCCCACCAACCAGTATGGGATAGGCGACAATTTCAACATGGAGACGGCTCACCTGTTGCCCATGGTCCTGCGTCGTTTTCATCTGGCCAAACTTCTGGCTCGACGTGATTTCAAAGGCATTCGGGCCGATCTGCGCCGCAACAGTTTAGGTTGGGGGCTGGACACACATATCGAGTGGGAAAGTGAAGCGTCCTTGACGCAAACCTTGGGCAAGGTGGGGGCGTACCCGGACCGGGTGGTGATGTGGGGAGACGGCTCCGTGTATCGGGAGCTTATGAGCTCGGACGATCTGGCCGATGCCTGCGTTTATCTGATGAAATGCAAGGAGGCTTCTGATATCGGCGAATTCGTCAATATCACCAAGGGAAGCGACGTCCGTTTAAGCGAATTGTTCGAACTGGTCAAACAAATCACAGGGTTTAGCGGAGACATTCAATACGATATCACCAAACCCAACGGAACGCCGCGCAAACTCATGGATGCGACCAGACTGACGGCATTGGGCTGGAAACCTTCCATTGATTTGGAACAGGGTATCCGCAATCTGTACGCATGGTATACCGCATGAAAAAATTTCTGATTACCGGTATAGGCGGCTTTGTCGGATCGTATTTTTGGGAATATCTAGAGAAGCAACCCGAAAAAAGTATAGTGCTCGGTCTGGATATGGGACCGGAAAGTCCCATTAGCGCTGCGAATTTTTCCTATCAGCAGATGGACTTGACCGATCGGTTAAGTGTCTACAAGACAATTGAGGACTTTCAGCCGGACTATATCCTGCACTTGGCTTCCTTCAGCTCCGTGTCACAAAGCTGGAAAATGCCGGCTGAAAGTTTTATTAACAATACTAATATATTTTTAAATATTGTTGAAGCAATACGCTCTCTCGCCCTGAAAACGCGAATTTTATCTATCGGCTCATCGGAAGAATATGGAGATTACCCAATCAATGCTATGCCCTTGCGGGAAGAATATGAACTCTACCCCGGCAGCCCCTATGCCGTAGCTCGCGTATCCCAGGAAATGCTCTCCAAACTGTATGCCGAGCATTATCACCTAAATATTATTATGACTCGATCCTTCAATCATATAGGACCACGTCAACGAGACGTTTTCGTTATTCCTTCTTTTATCAAACAATTGGTTAAAATTGCCAACTGTGACGGTTGTGGAGAACTACATGTCGGCAATATTGAAGTAATAAGAGATTTTCTTGATGTTCGTGATGTTGTTGATGCTTACTACCGGATTTTAATACAAGGAAAAATCGGCAGCACTTACAACGTTTGCTCCGGTATCGGTGTCAAATTAAAAGATATTATTCAGGAAGCGACGGATATTCTTCATATCCAAACAAAGATTATTGTTGACCCTCAACGTATACGCCCCACAGAAAATATGTGTATTATCGGCGATAATACTCGCCTAATAAATGAACTCAATTGGCAGCCCAATCATACTATGAAAGGTACCATTACAGAAATGATTGATTATTGGAAATCTTATCTGACTTTTCGCGACTTCTCGAACTGTGACTGACTATATTCAATTTTTTAAGGAGTGAATAATGAAAAAAATGTTATATATTGGACACAACTACCATAACAAGACAAAATCTACAGAATTCCTTATTGAGCTCTTTAAAGAAAAATATATTGTTGAAGAGGCTGATCATACTATTTATTCAAATGATATATCCATACAAAAAAACTTAAAAAACAAGCATTATGATGTAATTGTACTTTTTCAAATTCTTCCTCCTCGCTTAATATTGAAAGATATCAGCTTTGAATCCGGAATATTTTTTCCCATGTATGACGGCGGCCCAAATCACGAAGATCCGATCTGGCAAGATTATCAGGACTTTCTGATCATCAATTTTTCTTGGAAAATGCATGAGGAACTGCTTAATAAAGGAATGAACAGCCGTTATATTCAATACTTCCCCAAACCTGAAAACATCAATTCATGGGGCCAAGAGGATTCGGCCTTTTTCTGGAATAGAGTAGAAAGCATCAATATCAACACTGTGGCCCTTTTATTGGGGAGCATGAAAATACGTCATCTCCATATGCACAATGCCCTAGATCCTTTATGCCAAAAAAAGGGGCTAAAAACAAAATGGGATGTAGAAATAGAAGAAAGCGGCTGGGTGGACGATAAGCAAAAGCTTCTGCCATTCATTGAAGCCGCTTCTTTATATATTGCCCCTCGACCTTATGAAGGGATCGGAATGGGCTTTCTGGAGGCGATGGCTTTGGGACGCTGCGTTATCGCGGCCAATAATCCGACAATGAATGAATATATTGAAAATGGAAAAACGGGGATACTTTATGATTTGAATGAATTGAAACCATTAGTCTGGTCTGACACCCGGCAAATTCAAAAAAATGCTTATGCCTTCATTCAAAAAGGCTATGAACAATGGGAAAAAGAAAAATGGAATATTCTAACATGGGTTGAGCATCCTCTGGAATGTAAAAAAAATTTGCTTTTCGATGCGACCGTTCTCATTGATGGATTTCTACATGGCGGAGCAAGCAAAACAGGTATATATTTTACAGCGTATAATATATTTTCAGAGCTTCTGAAAAATTCCAACTTCAACACCATAATTTATTGTGAAGAAGTGAAAATTGCGGCAGCCAGGGAATTTTTGCGTCATTACTTTTCCGAATATAAAATACCCGTCTTTTCTCAAAAAAGTGAGCTTTCGTGTATCAACGTATTTTTTTCGCCTGTATTCAAAGTCCCTGAACACATAAAAGATAAGAACTGGATTTACAAATTTATTATATTTTATGATATATTACCTCTATCTCACCCCGAATATTTCAAAGATAATTTCACACCTTGGTTTTTTGAAATGCTTAATTCCATAAACAAAGAAGATTCCTATTTTTGTATTTCTCAATATACAGCTCAGGAATTTTTAAAATATGTCCCCAAATTATGCCCTCAACAACTAACAGTGACACCGCTTGCGGCGTCTCCCTCTTTCCGAGCCAGCAAAAAACATTTTCTTCCTAATAAGATACGGCAGAAATATCATATTCCGCTTAATATTCCTTATTGCTTTTCCCTGTGTTCATTGGAACCACGTAAAAATTTAATAATGACAATAAAAGCGTTTTTAGAATTTAAAAAAAGGCACCCGGAAGAACCGCTTATATATGTGCTTGGCGGTGCGGCTTGGAAAAATTTTATAAACTCCGTCAAATCTGAAATTCCAGAATTTCAAAATAACAGCATTATTTTGACCGGCTACATGGACGATGATGATTTACCCTCTTTATATAACGGAGCGGAATTTTTTATTTATACATCCCGTGACGAAGGCTTTGGCCTCCCTCCTCTGGAAGCAATGCAATGTGGTACACCTGTTATTGCGTCTAATACCACATCATTACCGGAAGTAGTGGGGGATTCCGCCATTTCTATCTCACCTGATTCTCTTGAAGAACATATTCAGGCATACGAACGAATACATTTTCATAAGCGTACACGTTCTTATTATAGAAAAAAAGGATTAAAACGCGCTCAATTTTTTACTTGGGATAAAACTGTACAAATTATAACAAATAAAATTTTAGAAACCCTCAATCATCCATTACCCAAAATTACTATTATTACTGTTACGCATAATCTTATTCTGAATAAGCGTGTCGATACATTTTTAAAATGTCTTCAATCTGTTCATTCTCAGTGTTACCCTGGAAAAATAGAGCATATAGTCATTGATGGGGCATCTGACGATGGAACAATTTCTCTTTTAGCAGAATACCAAAAAAAAGGATGGATAACCTTTCACTCTGAAAAAGATTCAGGTATATATGATGCTATGAATAAAGGCATTGCTTATGCTACCGGACAATATATCATCTTTTTAAATTCTGACGATAACTACGCCACGCCATACGCTATTCAGTGCTGTGTAGAGTCATTATATAGAACAAACGCAGATTATTGCTATGGAAATGCAATATTTATTTCTAATAACAATCAACAAGTAGTATGGAAAGGAAGTTTGGACACCCTGCCCTTCGGGACGCATTATTGCCATCAAACCATGTTGGTTGAACTTGAACTCCTCAGGAATTGGAAAGGGTTTGACATATCGTACGAAGCCTCTGCCGACAGCGACCTCATGGTTCGCCTTTTTGCTTTTGACAAAAAGTCCGTCTACGTGAACATGAATTTGGTCTGCTACCGGGCGGGTGGATTTGCCGATCGACATCAAGAGCAGTGTATTGTTGATCACGCGCGTGCGTTCTATCACTGGATAGGAAAAAAATGGAATTGCTCTTTTCAGGATTGCCTGAAACTTCGGAAGGGAACGTATCTTGAACTATCATACCCTCAACTAGTCAACTTAGTATCGAAAATTAAATACGTAGGATGGGTAAAAGAAATATTTATTCGTTATAATAGCGCTCATAATTTTTCTAAATCATTTCAAACAATTCAAATAAAACATCCATATTCCTTTGCTTGGAAATTTTCTAAATATAGAATACTCTCCCATGTATTGATGGGCCGACGTCGAAAACACTATCAACAGAAATATCAAAAAATCAAACAGGATTTATCCGAAGCGTCACATATCGAATATCGTGTTTTTGGAGTTCCCTTAGCGAAAGCTGTAAAATTTTCAAATATTTATTTTTACTATTTATTTGGCCTTATTCCTGTTATGACGATCACCAAAAGCAGTCACTCATCGAAACTTATTCTTTTTGGTTTGGAAGTTTTCAAAAAAAAGAAGAGGTAAAATTTTCCGTTATGAGTACGAACTACCGCAAACTCATTTCCGGAAATCAATTCGTCGTCAACTACCGACGGATGTGGCCTTTTGTCCGCCCCATCTGGTTCTGGGCGCTGCTGTCTATTCTTATCTGCATCCCCATCGGTTCCCTTGACGCGGCCATCGCGCTTTTCCTGAAGCCCTATACGGATACCGTGGTTGTGGGAAAGGATATGTCCTCACCGTGGTACATTCCGATTTTAATTGTTTCTTTCACCTCGGTTCAGGGCATTTTAAATTACACAGCCTCCTATCTCAGCGTCTGGGTGGGAGGCAAACTGACCATGTCGCTGAAAAAGCGCCTATATGAAAAATTAATTTGTTTCAATCCGGCATACTTTGATAAATCAACCTCTGGGGAAATTATTTTCCGTTACAATAATGACGCTGATTTGGCATGTGCTGGCCTTCTTTCTAACCTAAAAAATTTTATCACCCGTATATTTTCTTCCATTGCTCTGATTGGAGTACTTTTCTATAATTCCTGGCAACTATCCATTGTAGCCATTATTATTTTATTTGTGGCTGTTGCTCCGCTGACCAGAGTCAAACATCTCATTAAAAGCTTAGTGACTAAAAATGCCGTATCCATTACGGCGCTCAACACTACCTACAACGAAACTTTTTCAGGTAATAAAACCATTTGTTCCTATAATCTGGAAGAGTACCAGAAACGAAAATTCTTCGACTTGCTGGAATCCGTGTTCGAGCTGACGGTGGCCATGACCCGCCGCACGGCGTGGCTGTCACCCTTCATGCATTTCGTCATCTCCATCGGTCTCGGTCTGGCCGTGGCGCTCGGCAGCTGGCTCATCGTCAACGGCACCATTACCTCGGGCAACTTTGTTTCGTTTATCACCGCCCTGCTCATGCTCTACACGCCGCTTAAAAATATCAGCGGCAACGTGGTGGCCGTGCAGCATTCCTTTATGGCCATCGAGCGTATTTTCGACCTGCTCGACGCGCCTCTGCCCATCTGCAACAAATGCGACGCCCGTGATCTGCCGGATATCTGCGAAAGTATCGTGTTTGACGACGTGGTGTTCGAATACGTGCCCGGCCGCCCGGTGCTGAAAAACATACACCTGGAAGTGCACGTGGGAGAAACTCTGGCCCTGGTGGGCAACTCCGGCGGCGGCAAAAGCACTCTGGTCAGCCTTTTACCCCGTTTTTACGATATCAGCGGCGGCTCCATCAAAATTGACGGCACGGACATCCGTGATGTGACTCTTCAATCGTTGCGCCGTAACATTGCGGTGGTGTTTCAGGACAATTTTCTGTTCACAGGCACCATCAGGGAGAATATTCTGCTCGGCAATCCGAACGCTACCGAGGCCGATATTGCCCGGGCGCTGGAGTGCGCCTATCTCACTGATTTCGTAAACAGCCTGCCCCAGGGGATCGACACCGAAATCGGCGAACGCGGCGTACTTCTATCCGGCGGACAGAAGCAACGGGTGGCCATCGCCCGGGCCTTTCTCAAGCAGGCACCGGTGGTGGTGCTGGACGAAGCCACGTCTGCTTTGGACAACAAGTCGGAAGAAATCGTCCAACAGGCTATCGACAACCTGATGAAAGACAAGACCGTGTTCGTCATCGCGCACCGCCTGTCCACCATCAAAAACGCCAACCGTATCGCCGTGATCAACGAAGGACAATTGGCGGAACTGGGCACGCACGAAGAGCTCATGGCCCTTGAAAACGGGCAGTACCGACGCCTGTACGAAATGCAGTTCAAGACCCAGCCGACGGCGGATACGGCGGACGAGCCGGAAGAAGAAAGCTTTCCGCCCGAGGAATCGCCTTCGGCTCCCGGTATTCGCCAGGAAACCTCACCGCCGGAGGCCGAACCCGCCGGAGAAAAAAATATGCTGTCCGGCCTGGAGCAAAAAGCCGGCAATTTCATCTGAAATATTCCGCCCCGTCCGCCCGGAGCGAGTGTCTCTCAGCCCCCTCAAGTTGACAAGCTCTGAGGGCCGATGCTAAGAGTCAGCGAGGTTCGGAACCGCGATATTCCTCCCCCGCGCGGGTCGGAAGCTCGCCGAATCAACGTGAGGACAGCCAGCGCGTCCCAGGAGGGAGCCATGACCGAAGCGACAGAAAAAACGATGGAAGACATCGCCCTCAAGCTCGATAACGGCGCCATCCTCGATTTTCGCGGCAGGTTGTTTTCCGAGGCTTCCTGGTACGACGAGGAAAACGGCGCTCTGACCCATCAAAAGCTCTACGTCACCGACGAGCACGAACAGGTGTATTCCGTGGTGACGGGAACGGGGGCCAACCGCAGCCGCCGCGCTTACCGCATCGGCGTGCAGGGCGATACCTGCACCGTGCACAACGGACGCACCGAAATGACCATGCCTTTCGATTTGCTCATGCTGGCCGTGCGCTCCCTGTGCGGCCTGGAAGACGGGGCCACCCCGTCCCTGGAACTGGTGGAGGAAACATTGCGGGCCGCCAATTGCTGAATACTTGGCTTTTGTCGCCTTTTGTTTCATAGGTGAAAGGGTGGTTCGCAGAACCACCCTTTTTTCATGATTTGACTTCGTTTCGGGACAGGTTTGGGGGGCTGCGAAGCCCGTCGCTTTATGATGCGGCGGCCCCAAATTTAGAGCGTTTTCGCTTTGAAAATGCTCCCGAAGTCGAGCGGAGCGAGGCTTCGCCGCGATGCGCTTGCGGTATACAGCTCCGGCGAGGGCGAGGAACTTGCAAGCAGGAACGGCCTGCCTGGCTATGTGTAATTTTCCGCCAATCTGCTCTGGAGGTCGCGCGGGTTCCCTCTCCCGAAGGGAAAGGATTGCGAAAAAGGCTGGTATCGGCTTTGCCGTTTTGTTAAGAGCCCTTTCCCCAGACAGGGGAGCTTTCAAACCGTAAAGGAATTTTTGATGAGCACATACGGCTTTACTCTGGTCAGAGAAGAAACCTTGTCCGAAGTGGGCGGGACGGCCCGCCTGTGGAAACACGATCGGACGGGCGCCGAACTTTTGTCGGTGCTCAATGCGGATGAAAACAAATCCTTCGGCGTCAGCTTCCGCACGCCTCCGCGCAATTCCACCGGGGTGGCCCACATTCTGGAACACTCCGTATTGTGCGGTTCCCGTCGCTACCCGGTCAAAGAACCTTTTGTGGAACTGCTGAAAAGCTCCCTGCAAACCTTTCTCAACGCGCTCACTTTTCCGGATAAAACCTGCTACCCGGTGGCCAGCACCAATTTGCAGGATTTTTACAACCTCATCGACGTTTATCTTGACGCCGTGTTTTTTCCTCGCATCGACGAAGACGTGTTGCGCCAGGAAGGCTGGCACATCGACGTGGACCCGCAGGAGAACGGCGGAGTCTGGCAGTACAAGGGAGTGGTGTTCAATGAAATGAAAGGGGTGTACTCCTCGCCCGACTCCGTACTGCTGGAGGAATCGCAGCACGCCGTGTTTCCCGATACGCTCTATTCCCTGGATTCGGGGGGCGATCCGGCGGTGATTCCGGACCTCGGCTACGAAGAATTCCGGGGTTTTCACAGCGCCTATTATCATCCTTCCAACGCCCGCTTCTTCTTCTGGGGCGACGACCCCGAAGAAGCCCGCCTGGAGAAGGTCAACGCCGTTCTGGAACCCTTTGAGCGCCGTGAGGTGGAGTCCTACGTTCCCCTGCAGGAACGCCGCGCTCTGGAGCGCAAGGTGGAGGTGCCCTACCCGACCGAGGCGGAACAACCGGAAGAGGCCGACGCCCGTCAGGGCCACGTCACGGTAAACTGGTTGCTGTGCGAAACGGCCGACACCGAGGAAATGCTGGTGCTCGACATGTTGGAGCATATCCTCACCGGCTTGCCCGGTTCGCCTCTGCGCAAGGCGCTGATGGATTCGGGCCTGGGCGACGACGTCACGGGGGCCGGTTTGGAGCCCGATCTGCGCCAAGCCTATTTTTCCATCGGCCTGCGTTCCATCCGGCCGGAGGACGGCGACGCGGTGGAAGCTCTGATCATGGACACCCTGGCCGATCTGGCCGAACATGGCGTGCCCGCCAAGGCGGTGGAGGCCGCGCTCAACAGCCTGGAATTCGAACTGCGCGAAAACAACACCGGTCGCTTCCCGCGCGGGCTGGCGGCTATGTTCCGCAGCCTCTCCACCTGGCTGTACGACGGCGATCCGTTTGCTCCGCTGGCCTGGGAAAAACCCCTGGCCGCCGTCAAAGCCCGGCTGAAGCGTCGCGAACCCGTGTTTGAAAACGCCATCCGCCGCTGGCTCCTCGACAACACGCACCGCGTCACCGTGCTGCTGACGCCCGACGATACGCTGGCCGCCGAGCGCCAGGCCCGGGAAGACGCCCGCCTGGCCGAAACGCGGGCCTCCATGAGCGCGGAGGAGCAGGCTGAAATCGCGCGTATTTCCAATCGACTGCACCTGGCGCAGGCCACGCCGGACAGCCCCGAAGCTCTGGCCTCCATTCCCACCCTGGGTCTGGACGACCTGCCCCGGCGCAACGCCGTATTGCCCCACGCCGAAAAAGGCGGAGAAGTGCCCTTCCTCCTGCACGACCTGGACACCACGGGGATTCTGTACGCCAAACTGCTGCTGCCCCTGGACGGCGTGCCCGCTCGTTTTCTGCCCCTGATCCCTCTCTATGCCCGGGCCCTGACCGAAATGGGAACGACCCGGCACAATTACGTGGACCTGGGCTTGGAAGTAGCCGCCAAAACCGGCAGCCTGGACGCCTACCCGGTGCTCCAGACCCGCTTGTCCGACGCAGCCCCTCTGCCCTATCTGGAGGTGAGCGGCAAGGCCACCGTGGATAAAACCGGCAAACTGGCCGGTCTCATGCGTGAAATCCTGCTGGAACCGCGCTTCGACAACCGAGAGCGTTTCACCCAGATGGTCATGGAGGAAAAGGCCCGGCTCGAACAAAGCCTGATTCCCTCCGGCCATACCCTGGTCAGCGTTCGCCTGGGCGGGCACCTTTCGCCCACCGGCCGGCTGACCGAACTCACCGGCGGGGTCAGCTACCTGTTTTTCATCCGCGACCTGGCCCAACGCCTGGAAAACCGTTGGCCCGCCATACTCGCCGATCTGCACGACCTGCACCGCTTCGTGGCGCGCCGCAATCAGGCCCTTGTCAGTCTGACGGCGGATACCAAAGCTCTGACCGGGGCCGAATCCCTGTTCCGCGACCTGGTCCGGGCTCTGCCGGAACATCCGGCGGCGGGGAGAGTCTGGGAACGGCCCGAGCTGCCCGGCGCGGAAGCGTTGCTGGTTCCCGCCCAGGTCAATTATGTGGGTCTGGGGGCCAATCTGCGGAACACGGGCTATGCGTTCCACGGTTCGGCCAGCGTGGTATTGCGCCACCTGCGTATGGGCTATCTGTGGGATCGCGTGCGCGTCCAGGGCGGCGCCTACGGTTCCTTTATCAACTACAACCGCGCCAACGGAGCGCTGGTCTTCCTGTCTTACCGCGACCCCAACGTCGAACGCACGCTGGACGTATATCGAGGCGCGGCCGACTATCTGGGCAATCTGAGCCTGAGCCCCGAAGACGTGACCCGCGCCGTCGTGGGGGCCATCGGCGACATGGACGCCTATCTGTTGCCCGGCGCCAAAGGCAACGCCGCGCTGTGGCGGCATCTCACCGGCGACACGGACGCCATCCGCCAACGCATCCGCGACGAAATCCTGTCCACCACCCTGCAGGATTTCCACAACTTCGCGCCCCATCTGGCCAGGGCCGTGGATGAGGCCGTGCCCTGCGCGCTCGGCGGTCCCGACGCCGAAGCCGCGGCCCGGGCTCACGGCTGGACCCGCACCCGCCTTCTGTAAAAAACCGAACGTCCGTCCGCCGGATACTCCGGCGGACGGACGTTTTTCCCCATGCTCTTCCCCCTTGCCGCTGCCCGACTCCTGAGGTATCTCAAAAAAAACTGCCACCTTCCGCCCTGCATTCCGGAGCTTTCATGCCGCATCACCCGCCCCGATCCGCCTCCCGCCAGCGGGGGACCATGTTGACCAGCACGGCCTGCCTGCTTGCGGCCGTGACCTTTTTCGCCGGGCTGTTGTTCGGCACCCTGCTTCCCCACGGGCAAAACGCGCCCGCTCCGGCCGCCCCGCCCCAGGGATCGCAGGAAAACGATCTGGACGCCCACATCGCCCAAGTGCGGGAAGAAATAGCCCGCAATCCCGACGAAGTCCTGAACTGGATTCATCTCGGCAATCTGTATTTCGACGCCCACAACGCGGCGGAAGCCATCACGGCCTATGAAAAAGCTCTGCAACTCAAGCCCGGCAACGGCGACGTCATGACCGATCTCGGTACCATGTACCGTCTGGCGAACCAGCCGCAACGGGCTCTGGACCTGTATGATCAGGTTCTGGCCGCCGACCCGTCCCATCAGAATGCGCGCTTCAACAAGGGCGTGACGCTCGCCATCGATCTGGCCCGCCCCGCCGACGGCGTGGCCGCATGGCGCGATTTGCTGGCCCGCAACCCCGACGCCGTCATCGGCGACAATACGCCGCTGGCCGGGGCCCTGGCTCCTCTGGCCACGGATGCGGGGCACGAACTCCACAAGCAGGGCAAACACGAAGCCGCGCTTCAGGCCTATGAAGAAGCTCTGCGCATCGACCCGAACTTCGCCCCGGCCCGGGAGGCCCGGGACGCCTTGCTGAATGCCGAAGCCGCCGCGACCGTTCCGTCCGTCGCGCCCCCCCCTCTTTCCGAAAACGCGCCCGCGCGCCCCTGAGTCCCTGCTCCACCGAGGCCCCCATGCGTCGTCTGCCGTTTGTTCCGTCCCGTTGCGTCCGCCTGATGCGGCTGCTGTCCGTCGCCGCCCTGCTGCTCGCGCTGTTCGCGCCCGCCGGGGGATGGGCCGCGCCTGAAGCGGAAAACGGTTTGCCGGAATCCCCGACGCCCGCTCCGGAAGCCGATGTCGACGCCTTGCCGCACACCGAAGAGTCCCCGGCTCCCACTGCTCCCGCTTCCCTCGTTCCCTTGCACGAAACTGCGGAGCCGTCTCTGAGCATCCCCGAAGGGGGGTTGGCTTTGACGCCCTTTCTGGAGTATCTGATCGATCCCTCGGGAAGTCTGGATATCGCCCAGGTGAGCGCGCCGGAGCGGGAGTCGGATTTCCGCCCTTTTGAGGCCCACGCTCCGTTTCGGCAGGCGGGCGCCGTATGGCTGCGTTTTCGCCTGGCTCCCGCGTCTTCCGCTTCCGCCTCGACTGCCGGACCGGCTCAGACACGTCTCGATCTGGGCGGGCAGGTCCCGGGCGAAGCTTCGGTGTGGACCCGCGTGGGCGCCCATCCTCCTGTTCCGGCCGCGGCCGAGGGAGGTCTGTTCCCCCTGGCCGGACTGAGCGGGGGAGGCGAAGTGTTCGTGCGTCTGGACGGCCTGCCCGGTTTGTGGTTTGCGCCCGCGCTGCGCACGGTGTCGGATTCGCTGACCACTCTCGACCGGCGCGTCCAGCCCCTGCTGCTGGCCGCGCTGACCGCTCTGCTTCTGCTCTGCCTGGTGCGCAGCGTCACCGAGCGGGGCGACGGACGCCTGTGGGCGGGCGTTCTGACCGGCTCGGCGTTGCTGCACGCTCTGTGGGGCGTGCCCGCCACCCCGCGCGGCACGGTGATTCCCTTCGATATGCCCGGTCTGCTGGCCGCCGGCGTGGCCCTCATGCTGTTGCCCCATGTGGGGCGCAATATTATGCGTACCCGCGACACGTCTCCCCGCCTGGACGTGCTGCTGCTTGTCCTGGCCCTGCCCGGCGCGGCCCTGGCCGTGCTGCCCCTGTTGCCCGGTCTGGCCTGGACTGCCCGTTTGTTCGATCTGTGGCCCCTGGGCGCGGCTTTCGCCCTGGTTCCCGCCCTGCTCCTTCTGGCGCGCGGCATACCGGGCAGCGGGCTGTACAGCCTGGCCTGCCTGGGCCTGGTGGCGGGCGGCGGCCTGGCCGTGTGGGGCGTGAACGGCGGCCTGACCGCTCCCTTATGGGGGCAGGCCGCTTTGGCCGGGGTGGTTTTTGCCTCGTTGCTTCTGGCGGCGGCCGCACCCCGCTCCGCCTATGCGGACCCGGCCGCCGACACGACCGACACGCCGGGGCCGGACGCCGGGATTCCCGATCCGCTCCGGCCTGACGACGCGGTGCAACCGGACCCGGCCCGGTCCCTGCGCCTGGAGGAAATCCTGCGCGGACCGCTGGATACCCTGCTGCGCGAAGCCTGCTCGCTGGATCAGCTCCTGGAGCGCCCCGACGAACGCCGTCCCCTCACCGACCAAGACGCCCGTCAGGCAAGGCGACATGCCGACAACCTGGTGGCCGCCGCCCGCGAAATGTCCACCCTGGTGACCGACCTGCCCCGTCTTGCTCGGCGCCGGAGCACGCCCGACGGCAAACGGCAGATTTTTGATCTGCTCAAGCTGGTCCGGAGCGTGTTCACTGATGTGGGCGATGCTCTGCAAAAAGGCGAACTCGGTCTGTCCTGGTACATCGCCCCCCACCTGGGCCGCCTGTATAAAGGCGACCGGGAACGACTGCGCTTCGTGCTGGCCATGCTGCTGGAAAACGCGGCCCGCGCCACCGATCGGGGCGCGGTCAGCCTGCGCGTGCGCCGCGCCGACATGAGCCCCGACCCCGGCCATCTGCAATTCACGGTGGCCGATACCGGGAGCGGCACGCCTCCCTTGCGACGCAGCAGCCTGGCCCTGGCCAAGGCATGGGAACTGGCCGCCGACCACGGAGGCGATCTGTTTGTGGACAGCACGCCCCACGGCGTGGAAATCACCTTCAGCCTGGCGTGCGTGGCTCTGGCCGACGACGGTCAGACTCCACGGCCCGTGCCCCCCATCGCCGTCGGCGGCCGACGCGAAGGCGGCGACCCTAATCCGCGCCTGGTTATTCTGGCTGCGTCCCGGCCTTTGACCCGGCAGATGCTGGCATTTTTTCTCGAAGATCAGGGGCAGGAAATATGGGAGGCCCGCGACGCGGAAGAAGCGGCGGCCCTGTATACCCACACCCCGGCCGCCCTGGTTGTCTTCGACGGACGCCTGCCTGAAGAGGATATAGTCACCGCCGTGGCCGCCATCCGGGCTTTCGAGGGCGAACGGAGTCTGCCGGCCGCCCCCTTCCTGGCTCTGACCCTGGACGAGGAACAAGCCGAACGCCTGCATCAGGCGGGCTGCGATCATTCTCTGCCCCTGCCTGTGGTGCGCGGAGAATTCCGGGCCATGAGCCTGCACCTGGCTTCGCCGTCCGGGGTAAAACCCCGACCGTCCGTCGTGCCGTACCGCGTTCCTCCCGCCCGGCCGCGCCGGGCTTCGACTCCCGCGCCCTCCGTTGCCGCGTCCCGGCCTGAATCACCCGTTTTTTCCCCGCTGGAACTGCTCCCCCTCGAAGCACCGGCCCGGAACGCCGCTTCCGGCCAGGCCGAGCCCCGGCCGACAGCCGAAACCGCTCCGGCGACACGGCCATCCGTCGGCCAGGCCGTTCTCTCTCCCCCCATGTCGGCCGACGAGCAAACGGCCTCCGCTCCCGTTCCTGTCCGCAAACCTCATGGCCCGATCGAAACGCCTCGGCCGGAGGAAGCGACTTCCGCTTCCTCGCCGGATGCCTCCGCCTCGACCACGCCCCCGGCCGTCACCCCGACGCGGCGTTCTCCCGCGCCCGCCGCCGGTCTGAACCTGCCTCCCAACGCCGGAAAGCGTATGGGATGGTTGAACCGTCTGCTCAAACCCACGCCCCGCATAGCGCCGTCCGCGCTTCCGGAGGACGCCGCCTCCGGCGCGTCGTCGGAATGGGTGGGCGAGCCCATGCCCATCACGACTCCCTCGGAATCCGTCCCGGCCGGACCGCATTCCGCTTCGCGCCCGTCCTTGACGGACCCCGCATCCGGCACAAACTCCATGTCCTCTCCGGCGGCCATCCCCGTCGTTACCCCGGCGTCGGCTTCCGCCCCGGAAAGTCCGACCTGGTATTCTCCCTACGAAGACGACCCGGAATGCAGCGTGGGCGACCCCATGCCCGTCCCTTCATCGGAAGACGCGACGCGAACTATGCCCGAGCCCGCTTCGGATCGAGTCACTTTGGAGGAGCAAGCCGAAGACGCCCCGGAACAGGAAGAAGCCTTTGCCTCCCCGGCCCCCGGCAAAGCGGAGAGCGCGCGGGACGAAGAAGCCGCGGCGGCCTCCCCTGAAGGTTCCGGTGACATTCCTCCGTCTCCGACGCCGCCGGAGGCGGTTCCTGAACCTGCCGTCCCGGCCTGTTCCGAACTCCCGAACCAGGTGAACGCACCCGCCGGGCTTGGAGAAAGCTCTGAGCGGCCCCCTCTCCTCGCTCCCGGGCCGAAAACGCCGGAAGCCGTCCAGGCGGAGCCCGCGCCCGCCGCGCCGCCCCGTTTTTCCAGCGACGAAGCGACAGCGGACATCGTTGCGACTGTCTCCGCCGAAGCCGAAGCGGAACCGACTTCCGCAGCCGATGTTCCGCTCCCCGTCGAACCCGTCGCCGCTCCGGGACGAATGCCCGCGCCCCGCGCCCGAGTCAAACGTCGGAAAAACCGCCTGGAGGACTTGCCTTTTCTGTCTCTGGACCCCAACTACACGCCGCCCCGGGCCGACGGAACGAACGACGACAACGCCAGGTCCGGTGAAGAGCGCGGGGCGCTGCCGCCCGCCGCGTCGGAAGAAGACGACATTGTCGACCTGACAGAAGCGGAGATGGTGGATTCACCCCTTCTCCAGCAGGTGCCCGATCTGCTGCGCAGTCTGGACGCCGCTGTGGAGCACGCGGCCGGAGCTCTGGAGCGCCGGGACCCATGGGGCCTGATCAACGCGGCCGATCGTATGGCCGATCGAGCCGTGGCCTTCGGACTGCACGCCCTGTCCGACTTGGCTCTATGCTTGAAAGAAGCGGCCCAGCAACGCGATTTCGACACCGCCGCCCAGCTGTTGCCGGAACTGCGGGCCGAGGTGGCGCGTCACCGCCGAAACGGGTGAACGCCGACGCCGCGTACCCGTCCGACACGCTCAGTTTGCCCTGTTTTTACCCAACAGACAGGTTACTTCATAAGGAATGGTTCCCCACCACTCGGCCAGTTCCCCGGCCGTTACGGCGTGACCGGGGCCGCCCAGAATAAAGGCCTCGTCGCCGGGACGGACGTTCACCCCTTTTTCCGGAAAACCCGTGATATCCAGGCAGGTCATCTGCATGGCCACCCGACCGATGACGGGAGCGCGCAGACCGTGCAAGGTCATGCAGGTTCCCGGCGCGGGATTGCGGCGGTAACCGTCGGCGTAGCCGATCCCCACCACGGCCACCATGCGGTCCGTGGCCGCCGCGTAGGTCCGGCCGTACCCCAGAGTATGCCCGGAGGACAGGGGGTGCACGGCAAGCACCGGAGCGCGGACCTCCATGACCGGCTCCAGTCCCGCCCCCAGAATGGCGCGCGACGTGCCGTGCAAGGGATTGCATCCGTACAGGGCCAGCCCCGGCCGGGCGAGATCGCCCGCCAGTTCGGGAAAGGCCAGCAGGCAGGCCGTATTGCCCAGCGACAGGCGCAGTCCGGGAAAACGGGTTCGCAGCGCGCGGGCCGCCTCGCCGAAGCGGGTCGCCTGAGCGCGGGTATAAGCGTCTTCATCGGGGTCGTCCGCCACGGCCAGATGCGATACGAGCATTTCGGTCCGCAGGCCGGGACAGGCGGCCAGGGCTTCCGCCACCTCCGCCATATCTTCCACGGCAAAACCCAGTCGGGCCATGCCGGTATCGCACTTGACGGCCACCCCCAACGGCTCCCCGGAGCTTTGCTCCCTTTCGATCAGACGCCGCAACCCCGGTCGGTCATGGACCAGGGGCGTGATGCCGTAGGTGCGCGCGGCCACCAGGTCTTCATCGTCCACCACGCCGAGCAGCGCCACAATGCAACCGCCGAAACCGCTCTGCCGCAACCGCGCTCCTTCGGCCACGGCACCTACGGCCAGATGGTCCACGCCTTCGACGGCCAGTGCCGCCGACACTTCCGTCAGGCCGTGACCGTAGGCGTCGGCTTTGACCACCGGCATGAGGGGTTTGCCCGAGGCCCGCAGCAGGGCCAGATTATGCCGGAGATGATCGAAATTGATTCGGACGCGGCAGAGCGAAGCGGGCATGGCGGGCCTCCGGACGGGCCGCGGGCGGATTCCGTGCGGCCCCAAGGGGGTTTTTTTCAGCGTAAAACTGTGCTAAGTCAACAACGTTTGTCTCTCACAGGAGAGCGCCACGTTTTAACTCCACTTTTCCAGGCTTGCAACACCCGGACTTGCCCGTGCCCGTCTCGCTTTCTTCCCTTTGCCGCGCCCCGCGGCCTCTGGTTCGCCTGTTGTGTCTGTGGGGCTGTCTGTTCGGCGGCGTCGGTCCGCTGGCGTCCGTTCCCGCAGCGGCCGCCGCCGTCGACGCGGCCGCGCCCCCGGTCGTCGAAAACGTCGCCACGGAGCCCGGCTCCGTGGAAACCCAAGGTGAACTGCCCTGGCGCATCACGGCCGACAAAATGGTCAGTCTGAACGACGGGGTTATTATCGAGGCCTCGGGCAACGTGGTGCTGGAACGCGGCGACGACACCCTGCAGGCCGATTTCGCCCGCTATTTCACCACCACGGATTGGGTCTTCGTGCGCGGCAACGTGATCGTGCGCATGGGTCGGGACGAACTGAAGGCCGGCGAAGCCGAATTCGATCTCAACTCCGGCACGGGCTGGCTAAAAAACGGCACCGTCTTCATGGCCGGTCCCCACATCTATTTTGCCGGAGAAAACGTCATCAAACACTGGGGGGACCGGTACACCTTTGAAAACGCCAAGGTGACGGCCTGCGACGGTCCCGTGCCCGCTTGGTCCGTGGCCGCCCAGGAAGCCGTGGTGGAAATCGACGGTTACGCCACCCTGTCCCACTCCACCTTTCAGGTCATGGACAAGGGCGTGATCTACGCGCCGTACATGGTGCTCCCGGCCAAAACCACCCGCCAGAGCGGCCTGCTCAAGCCGGACTACGGTTATAGTTCGCTGCACGGAGCGTACGCCACCATTCCCTGGTTCTGGGCCATCGACAAAAGCCGCGATCTTACCATGTACGCCACCTGGCTGGAGCGCACGGGGTTCATGCCCGCCGTGGAATACCGTTCGCACGCCACCGACCGGGACAAGACCTGGCTGGCCCTGGACTTTCTGATCGACAGCACCGCTATCCACGAGGATTACCAGGACCCGGTCGACGCCAGCGACGGCAAAATACGCACCAATAAAAACCGCTACTGGCTGCGCGGCATGAGTCAGGGGCAAATCGGCCATTCTCCCTGGCACTACAAGTACGACCTGGACTATGTGTCGGATCAGAACTTTCTGCGTGAGTTCCAGCAACGCCTGACCGGTTTCGACGCCACGCGCGCTTCCCTGGCCGATTTTTTCGGGCGGGACCTGCAGGAATTGGACAAAAACCGGGTCACCGAAGGGTATGTGTACCGGGACTGGGAACGTTTTCGCCTCAGCTTCGGGGCTCGTTACGAAGAGGACCCTTCCCTCGGGCACGGCAACGCCTCACACGACACGGATACCCTGGTCCAGCAAATTCCCGGCCTCAATGCCTACTTGTATAAGGGCCAGATGTTGCCCGGCCTGCCCTTGGAGGTCGAGGCCGAATTGAACAGCGCTTACATGTATCGCGCCAAGGGCACCCACGGGCTGCGCACCGAACTCTATCCCCGCGTCAGTCTGCCCCTGGACATAAAGTACGCTACCCTGCTGGCCACAGGCGGGCTGCGTCAGACCTTTTATAGCAACGGCCCCATCAAGGGCGGCCGCCTGCCCAACGATCAACTGCCGCGTTGGGAACGGGGCGGCGGCGAACGCCGCACCATTCCGGATTTCGACCTTACCGCCTTTACTCAGGCCAGCCGGGTATGGAACCTGTCCCACGACGCGCCTCTGCAGGCCACGCCGGACAACGCGGGCCGATCCCGATGGGCCGCCGTGCGCCACATGCTCCAGCCCCGCCTCCAGTATTCCTGGATTCCCAACGTGGACCAGACGCACAACCCCTATTACCTGGAAGAAGACCGCCTGTTGCCCACCAACCGCATGACGTTCACTTTGGACAACATCTTTACCGTACGCCGGGAAACCGTAGTGGCCGATCCGGCGCCCGAGGGCCAAAAACCCGCCTCGGCCACCCTGACGCCCAGCTACTTCGATGTGGCCCGCCTGCGGCTGGGCACGGGCTACGACCTGGGGGAAGCGGGGCGGAAACGCCATCTGGAACTCTACTCCCGCCGCCCCATGCTCGACCTCATGGCCGACATGTCCGTCGCGCCCGCCCCGTGGATCGGCTTCTCCGGCAAGGTCTATATTTCCCCCTACACCGGCGACGTGACCCGCAGCGACCAAACCGTCACTCTCAGCAACGCCCGCTGGGGTTCGTGGAGTGTGGGCCACAGTTCGCGCAACTGGCAGTATGACTACGCCCGCAAAGTCCAGCGCGATTCCCTGTGGGACATCCAGTTCGAAAACTCCCTCAGCCTGCTGACCAACACCGTCAATCTCCACCTGTTCCCGCGCTGGAACGTGGGCTATTACAGCAGCACCAACCTGCGCGACGGGGAAACCTACGAACGGCGCGTCAGTCTGATGTATTCCCATCAGTGCTTCAATCTGGTGGGCCAATACGTCGACAAAGGCCGAGAACGCAGTTACCGCTTCAGCATCGAACTGCTGGGCATCAACGACTGAGGCCGCCCGGTGATCGTGCGTCTGACCTGCGGAGCCCTGGAGGGCGTCGACGCCTTTCGCGTGGATCTGGAGGTGGACTACGCCCGCCAGGGCATGCCCGCCTTTGTCATGGTCGGACTGGCCGAAGGAGCCGTTCGCGAGGCCAAGGAACGGGTGTTCGCGGCCCTGCGCGCTTCGGGCTTTCGCCTGCCTCCGGCCCGGATCACCGTCAACCTGGCCCCGGCCGACCGCCGCAAGGCGGGCAGCGCCTATGACCTGCCCCTGGCCGTCGGCCTGCTGGCGGCCTCGGGCCTGCTGGACCCGGATCGCGCGGCGGGCTGGGTATTGGCCGGAGAACTCTCGCTGACCGGCGACATCAAGCCCGTGCCCGGCATTCTCCCTCTGGCCCTGCTGGCCCGCGCCCAAGGAAGCCGGGGCATGCTCACCGCCCCGGCGGCCGCCGCCGAAGCGGCCGTGGTGGAAGGCCTGCCCGTGTACGCGCCCCGCACTCTGGGCGAGGCGGCGGCCTTTCTGAGCGGTTCTCTCAAACTGCCCGCCGCGCGTTTCACGCCGCCGGACAATCCCGCGCCTTTTCCCCTGGATTTCGCCGACGTCAAAGGCCAGGAACACGCCAAACGGGCCCTGGAAATCGCCGCGGCCGGTGGACACAACATTCTGCTCATCGGTCCGCCGGGCAGCGGTAAAACCATGCTGGCCCAGCGCCTGCCCGGCATTCTGCCCCCTCTGGATTTTGAAGAGGCTCTGGAGGTCACCAAGATATACAGCGTGGCGGGCCTGCTGGACGGCCGGGGCTTGCTGAACGAACGCCCCTTCCGCGCCCCGCATCACACCATTTCCGATATTTCTCTCATCGGGGGCGGTTCCTATCCCCGCCCCGGCGAAGTATGCCTGGCCCACCGGGGCGTGCTGTTCCTGGACGAGTTGCCCGAATTTCGTCGTTCCGCCCTGGAGGTGCTGCGCCAACCTCTGGAAAATGGGGTGGTGACCATATCCCGCGTGGCCCACTCCCTGACCTATCCGGCCGACTGCATGCTGGTGGCCGCCATGAACCCCTGCCCCTGCGGCTACCGCACCGATCCCCGCCACACCTGCGTGTGCGCTCCGGCGGCCCTGGACCGCTATCGGGCCAGACTGTCCGGCCCCCTGCTCGACCGCATCGATCTGCACGTGGAAGTGCCCGCCGTGCCGTACGACGACTTGCGCGCCTCCGCCCCCGGCACGGGTTCGGCCGCCATGCGCGAGCGCGTGATTCAGGCCCGCGCCGTGCAGAGCGCCCGTTATCGGGGCACGGCCTGCCGCGCCAACGCCGACCTGAACGGCGCGCTGCTCGAACGTCATTGCGCCCTCGGCCGGGAAGAACACGATTTTCTGGGCGCGGCGGTGCGCTCCCTGGCGTTGTCGGCCCGCGCCTATACCCGGATTCTGCGCATCGCCCGCACCATCGCCGACCTGGCCGGCTCCGCCGCCATCGCCCTGCCCCACCTGGCCGAGGCCGTCAACTGCCGCGTTCTGGATCGGGAACAGCCGTGACGCCCGTCCTGCCTTCGCGTCCGACCGCATCGTTACAGCGGGTATTTCTCGGCTCGGCCGCGCTGTTTCTGGGGTCGGCCAACCCATTCGTTCACCTGCCTCTGCTCATCGTCCTGTATCCGGCCGCTCTATACGCCATCGCCCTGACGGACCCCCATCCCTTCCGACGCGGGTGGTGGACGGGGCTCATCGGCGCGTCGGCCGGACTGTACTGGATAAGCGTGGCCGTGCACGATTACGGCGGCTTCCCCTGGCCCCTGGCCGTGCCCTGCGCCGTGCTGCTCGGCATGTATGTGGGCCTGTGGGGCGGCCTGTTCGCCCTCCTCGCGGCCCGGCTGCGGCCCCTGCCCGTCTGGCGACGCTGTCTGGCCGCCGCCCTGCTCTGGTATCTGCTGGAGTGGGCGCGCGGCTGGTTCGGCACGGGCTTTCCCTGGCTGACCCTGGCCGCGGGTCAGTCCCCCTGGCCCATCCTCATCCAGGGGGCGTCCGTCCTCGGGGCCTACGGCCTGTCCGGTCTGCTGGCCGGGATGGGCTGTCTGCTGACCGAGGCCTTCCTCGCCGCGTCCCCCGCCTCCGCCGTCCGTACGCCGCGTCCTTATGTCCTGGCCGCCTGCGGTTTGCTCGGCGTTCTTTTCTTGTTCGGCGGAGTCCGGCTGTACCGGGCCGAAAACCAGGCCGCTCAAGGCATTCCGGTCGCCCTGACTCTCATTCAGGGCAACGTGCGCCAGGACATCAAGTGGGACCCGGCCTTTCAGCAATCCACCGTGAACAAATATCTGGCCCTGAGCGGTCGGGCCGTGAACACGGACCATCCCGACGCGCTGATCTGGCCCGAAACCGCCATGCCCTTCTTCTTTCAGGACGACGCCCTCCTGAGCGACGAACTGCGCGCTTTTGCGCGCGAAACCGCCACCCCCCTGCTGTTCGGCGGTCCCGCATACGGTCTGCGCCAACCCGGCCTGACGCCCCTGCACAACCGGGCCTTTTTCCTCGACGCCCAGGGACGCAACGCGGGCCGCTACGACAAGGAGCACCTGGTTCCCTTCGGCGAATATCTGCCGCCGGGACTCGATTCCCCCCTGTTCGCCTCCCTGCTCCAGGGCTTGGGCGGGTTCACCCCCGGCGCTCCTCTGCCGCCCCTCCGTCTGCCTCTGTCCGACGGCCGGGGCGAGGCCATGCTCGGCGCGCTCATCTGTTATGAGGCCGTGTTCCCCGAACTGGCCCGCGACCGCGTGGCCCAGGGAGCCCAAATTCTGATCAATATCAGCAACGACGCGTGGTACAACCGTAGTTCCGCTCCGGTACAACATCTCCATCTTTCTCTGCTCCGCGCCGTGGAGCAGGATCGCTGGCTGGCCCGCGCCACCAATACCGGCCTCACCGCCTTCGTCGACCCCTGGGGCCGCCTTGCCACCCTGGGCGACATCCGCGACGGCTCCGGCCTGTTTGTCGACGGCTTCCTCACCCGCACCGTGCGCGCCCGTTCCGGTCACACCCTCTATTTTGCCCTCCATCCCTATCTTCCCGCCCTTGCCTTTATCCTCCTTCTCTTTATACTATGGCCGCTTGCGCGCCTTGGGCGCGCCCAAGACCCAAGCGCGGGGCTCCACCCCGGACCCCGCCGGGGGGAATGATTCCCCCCGGTCCCCTCGTTCGGGCCGCGCCGGTTTTGAACACCAACCCATCTTTCATGCTATCGTTTCCGCCGGTTCAAAACCGGCGCGGCCCCGACGGGGGTGCAGGGGCATCATGCCCTTGCCGGAGGGGCGCGGGGTGGCGACGCCTCCCCGATAACTCAAAAGGATACCGTCATGTTGCAACTGGCAGAACTGCGTTCGCGCTGCGCCGCGCTTTCGGAACGATTCGACTCGCTCTGGAGGCGTCTTTGACCTCCCCTCGCGGGAGGCGCGCCTGGAAGAAATCGAAAAAATCATCTCGCGGCCGGACGCCTGGTCCGATCAGGAGGCCCTGACGCCGGTTCTGCGGGAAAAAAGCCGTCTGGAAGGGGAAGTGGCCCGTTTTCGCGAGTTGAAAACCTGCCATGACGACATGGGGGAATGGCTGGACCTGGCCGAGGAAGGCGAGGAAGAGGCCCTGGCGTCGCTCAATGAACAGTCCGACCGCCTGGATGAACTGCTGGCAGCCACGGAAATGTCCATCCTGCTGGCGGACGAGGCGGACCACATGAACGCCCTTCTGGACATCCACCCCGGCGCGGGCGGCACCGAGGCCCAGGACTGGGCCGAAATGCTGGAACGCATGTACCTGCGCTGGGCGGACGAACAGGGGTTCAAGGTGGAAATTCTGGACTACCTGCCTGGCGACGAGGCGGGCATCAAGAGCGTGACCTTGCGCATCCAGGGCGACAACGCCTACGGCCTGCTCCAGGGCGAAAAAGGCATCCATCGGTTGATCCGCATCTCGCCTTTCGACTCCTCGGGGCGGCGGCATACCTCGTTCGCCTCGGTGGACCTCATCCCCGACGCCGGGGACGAAATTTCCATCGACATCAAAGAGGCCGACCTGCGCGTCGACGTGTACCGCGCCTCGGGCGCGGGGGGGCAGCACGTGAACAAGACGGAATCGGCGGTGCGCATCACCCATATCCCCACCGGCATCGTGGTCCAGTGCCAGAACGAAAAATCGCAGCACAGCAATCGCGAAAGCGCCATGCGCGTGCTCAAGGCCCGCCTGTACGAGCACGAGCGCAGCAAGCGCGACGCCCTGCGCCAGGCGGACTACGCGGGTAAGGACGCCATCGCCTTCGGCAGCCAGATCCGCACCTATACCCTGCAACCCTACCGACTGGTCAAGGATCACCGTACCGGCTCGGAGACAGGAGACGTGGACGCCGTGCTGAACGGCCGCATCGGGCCCTTCCTGCGCGACTATCTGCTGTATCGCCATGAACATACCCGCTGACGAACACTGCGTCCGGGCGGCCGGCCCCCTGGTCGAAACGGCCGGCCCGGACGCCGCCGACCCCCCGGAGCGGCTTCTGCGCGAACTGGCCCGCGTGGCCGACCTGTTGCGCTCCTCGTCCCGTCTCGACGCCGAAGCCATGACGGCCGTGGTCCGCCTGGTGCCCGGTCTGGACCTGCCCCGCTGGCAAAGCATATCCGGCCAGTGCGACGGTTGGTTCGCCCTGCCGTTGCGGGACAAGGAACGTCCGGTCGGAAACAGCCCCACGGCGGACGAACGCGACGCCATAACCGGCATGTGGCGGGCCGCCGCTTTTACGGAGCGCCTGAACGCGGAAGTGGAACGCGCGCGAAACGCGCGCCGCGCATTGGCTCTGATCCTGTTTGAACAAAGCGACCTGGAAACGCTGGACCGCCGTTCCGCCGCCTGCGCTCTGCGGGCGCTCAGTTCGCGCTTGTGGGAAGCCTCGGCCGAGCCGGACCTGTTGGGCCGCCTGCAACCCGGAGTGCTGGCCCTGGCTCTGCCCGGAGGAGGCCGCTTCCAGGCTCTGGCCGTGGCCGAACGCGTTGTTCAGGCAACCGAACGCGATCTGGCCGCTCAGGGCTTGCGTTGCCGCCTGCGGGCGGGCGTCGCGTCTTTGGACGAGGCCTGCGGGCAGAGTGAAAACGACGAAGCCGGCGACCGGCCCAATCATGCGGACGCGGATTTGCTGGAACGGGCAGGCGGGGCCCTCGGCCAGGCCGCGCGCATGCCCGGCGCGAGCTTGCGCGAACGGGTCCGCATGTTCCGCGTCGACGAAACGCCGCGGGAACGGGAAACCCTGGTCCTGGCCAGTGAAAAACACTTTCTTTTCTTCGGTGGTACGCAATGAGGGACACACTGAGCGTGGCCGTGATGAGCGGCAAGGGGGGCGTGGGCAAAAGCAATCTGGCCCTCAATCTGGGATATGCCCTGTCCAGGGGCGGCTTTCCCCTGCTGCTTATGGACTGCGACCTGGGCTTGGCCAATCTGGACGTACTGCTCGGCATCACTCCCGAAGGCAACCTGCAGGACGTGCTCCTGCGCGACGCGCCGGTCACGGACGTCATCCACCCCCTGAGCGATCGGGGCCGGGGCGTGTTCGACATCCTGCCCGCCGCCTCAGGCGTGCCGGAACTGGCCGAAATGGACGCCGACATGCGCGACATGTTGCTGCGCCGCCTGGAACCGGCTTTGGAACAGTACGATATGGTACTGCTGGATCTCGGCGCGGGCATCCACGGTACGGTACAATCCTTCGCCGCCATGGCTGCCGTGCGCCTGGTGGTCATGACTCCCGAACCCACGTCCCTGACGGACTCCTATGCCCTTATCAAAGTGCTGCATACCCGCCTGGGCGTCAAAGACTTTCTGGTGGTCATCAACGAAGTGGAAAACAGCAACGAAGAAGAGCGCTGTTTCCAGCGTCTCAGCATGGCTTGCGAACATTTTTTGGGCTTCACGCCGGTCTTGCTGGGATCTGTGCGCAGCGATCCCAAAATGCCCGAGGCCGTCAGGCGACAGCGCCCGCTTCTGGATCTGTATCCCAATTCGCCCGCCGCGCACGATATACTGACCCTGGCCCAGCGCCTGCTCAAGGTGCGCGCTTCCATGCTTGAAACTTTGCGCGCCCGGCCGGTGCTGCGCCCCCTTGCCTAACGCCTCGAACCGGGTTAGTTTGTCAAACATTAAGGCCCAGTAATGGATCACCGGGGGCGGATCGTCCGCCCAAACGATTCGAACGCGCGGACGGATCGCCGGAGCCCGCCGAAACTCTCAGTCTTTGCCGCGACGGAGACGCCATGAATAAAAGCGAATTGATCAAAACCCTTGCCGAGCAGTCGGATATTTCGATGGACGAAGCCACCTTGGTGGTCAACACCTTCTTCGACTGCATGAAGGAAGCGCTGCTTCAGGGCGATCGGGTCGAAATCCGCGGCTTCGGAAGCTTCAAGATCAAAGAATACGGAGCATACGCCGGTCGCAACCCCCGTACGGGCGAAAAAGTGGAAGTGCAGCCCAAACGCCTGCCCTTCTTCCGCGCGGGCAAGGAACTTAAAGAATTTCTCAACGAATAGACGGCCCTCACCCCGTCCTGCCGCAGCCCGGACCGTATCGCGGTTTCGGGCGTTTTTCCGCAGATTGCATGACTTTCGCCGTGTCGTCCCGCTTTCCGCTGTCTCTTGCCGGACTTGGCCGGAATCTTTACGGCCATCTGGCCTTTGTGCCCGCCCATCTGCCCGGAGGCCGAACGCGCGCCGAAGTCGACGCGCTTTTGGTCGACAGCGGCCTTCCCTGTGATACTTTCAATAAAATTACCCGGCTCCGCCTGCCTGAAGGACGCGGCTTCGACGCCCGCCTGCTCGCGCTGGAAAAATTTTTCCAGGGCCGTCCTTTCACTTGGTGGCTGGGTCCGGATACCGAACCCGACAATCTGGGAGCGGAGCTCGAAAGACGAGGGCTGCGCCGGGAAGAAGTTTCCGTGGGCATGAATCTCGATTTGTCCCGCCTGTCCGGCCAAGAACCCGATACGGCCGTTCCTCTGACCGTGCGTCCCGCGCGTCATCCCTCGGAACTGGCCGCGTACGCCGCTCTGCTGGCCGCCAACTGGGAACCGCCCGATACCTGCGTGACGCAGGCCTATGCCGGGGCCGAGGCCGCGTTGCTGACCCCGCGTTGCCCCCTGCGCTTCGTGGTGGGTTATGCCGACGGCGAAGCGGTGTGCGGCGCGGAATTTCGCCTGGGCCCCGGCACCTTGGCCGGAGTATACGGTCTGGTCACGCCCGCCCGACATCGGCGGCAAGGTTTTGCTTCCCGTCTGCTATGGGCGGCTCTGGTCGATCTACGCGCCGCCGGCTTCACCCACGCCACGCTCCAGGCGTCGGAAGACGGCCTCCACCTGTACCGACGCATGGGCTTTCAACCCTACGGCGACTGGGTGGAGTACTGCGGCCGCCTTTTGCCCGCAAAGGGGTGAACGTAACGCGCCAGAGCGCTTTGCCATTGAAACTGTCTGCGGGCCGCCCCCTGTATTTTGACCCGCAGCTTGCCCGCCTGAAATCGGAATCTCTTCAGACTCTTGCTTCAATCCTGTACAGCACATGGCGGCGTAGGGGGTGGCCGTCCGGCAGGGCGGGATGATCGAAGTCGCCGTCCGGTTCGCGGTTCATGCCCAACCGCTCCATAAGCCGCCATGAACGCCGGTTGCCCGGCACGGTGAAGGCCACGATTTCCTCCAGCCCCAGCGCCCGAAACCCGAAATCCAGGCAGGCGCGGGCCGCTTCAGCGGCATAGCCCCGCCCCCAGAAAGCGGGCAGAAGTCGCCAGCCTATTTCCACGGCCGGGGCGAACGGCATATCCGGCCGTACTCGCAGCAACCCCACGAATCCCGCCCATACATAATTCTTTTCGCCTGTTCCGGCAGCCTGTCCCGCGTTCGAGCCCGCTGCCGGAGCGGCTTCGTGCGGCCCCACGCCGATCTCCAGCGGCCATACGCCGAACCCTTCCCGCGTCTGATGGGCCATGAGGCGTTCCAACAACGCGTCGCTCGCCTTGGCAGACAGGGGGGAGGGAAAAAACTCCATAACCTGCCGATCCCGATTCATACGCCGGAAGGCCGGGCGGTCGGCAAGAGTCCACGGACGAAAACGGATGCGCTCTGTAGCGGCGGGGTGAAGCGGGATGATCATAAGCCAGGCCATATCGCCCACCCGCCTAAAAGGCAAGAGCGCGGCACCTCGCCTGTGCCGAGCGGAAGAAAAATCCTTCTTTGAAAAAACGATGCCTTGCTTTTGATGGACGGCTTTTCGGCAGTCATGACGGCGCCAAAAGCAGCGGTCTTTCCTGTTCAGCAAAGGCGGGCTAGACCACAGACGGCTTGCGCGCCCTGAGGCTCCACGACGGAAGAGACGCTCCAGACGCACCGACGCGCATGCTCCCGCGGTTGCGAAAGGCTCACCCCCGGCGTTGCACGAATACCACGGGAGCCATACGCTTGATGGAATCCAGCCGCAGTTGGTCGGAATAGGGGAGTTGTTCGCCGCGCTCGTTCGGCTTCAGCCAACCTTGAAGATAGAGCCATTCTTCATCCCGATCCACATAGCGCTTGATGGAGGCGCTGCCGTTGAGCTTTTCCACAAACACGGCGTCGTCCCGGGCAGGCTCCCGGCCGCAATCGCACATCACCACATAGCCTTCGCGTATGCCGTCGGGGATCATGCTGTTGCCGACGGCGATGACGGCCAGCATATCGCCCTGACGGGAATAATGCGGAGGCACGGACACGCTGAGCGCCAGCGGGCTGGGATTGTACCACCCCTCGATGCCGCAATGGGCCAGCCCGGTGACGGGCACGAACATGACGGCCGGACCCGCTTCCGCCTTGTCCGCCGCCGGTCCGGATTCGGTCAGCTCGACGGACGCAGGGCTTTCCTCTCGACGATACGGCCCTTCCCCCAACAGCAACCAGTCGGGACTGACCCCGCATACGCCGCACACCCGAGCCAGAAATTCACTGTCCGGTTTTGTTTTGCCGCTTTCATAGCTGCCGATGGAATTCTTGTGCACGCCAAGGGAGGCGGCAAAAGCGGCCTGGCTTTGCCTGCCTCGCGCGATGCGCAGACGCTCCGCCAAAGTCGGAGCGGGCTCGGAGCGAGCGATCTCGGCCGGAATGGATTGTACCTGCTTGTTCATGGACATACCTCCGTGCCCCAGTCTCCGATAAACCATATTTTTAGTCAATAGACCCATAATACTATTTTTATATTGACATAAACCTAAAAATATGGTCAAAACCCAGAAACACGTGTTGATGGTTCTATTTCAGGTTCAGGCGATGAACGCCCGGCTCCGGACGAAAACCTGCTTCTCGCGTCTGCCGGGGCCAATCTTCGGAAGAACAGCCGAGCAACATTCCAGTTGCCGCGATAAGCGCCTATTTTTGTTTCTATTAAGAAACATATCAACTTCTTTCGCTTTCTGCAAGGGGAACCATTATTCACCCCATTCGGACGGCCTCATTTTGAATTATGCAGGAGAAAACACTTCAAAAAATGCCCGAAATCGAACACGGCAAAGCCCAACACGCCCCCCCCCTTGGCCCGCAGGCGTTTTGCGCCGAATACCCTACGCAAAGTCGGCAGGAGGTACGGATTCCGGCAAACGATGATACTCCATCCGCTTATTGTATCCATACAACAACAATAAAGACAAGCATCCCTTTTTAACGCGGCAGTCCGGCGGAAAACCGAATTCCGCCGGACCTGACCACAAACCAACCTTACAAGGAGGTATGGTCATGGCTGATTCGCAGTCTAACAATTTACCCGCTTCTCTTCAAGGCGCGCCGGATACGACGGCCGAAATTCTCTTATCCGTCGATCTGAGCTGGTTTTACGTCTTACGCCAGCTTTCCCGCCGCCAATTGGTGGCCGCCCACACCTTCGCCCGGCATGTGGCCCGCATGGAGCTGGCCATGCAGCCCCTTATTCTGGCCAAAAAGCGTGGTCGCTTCGCCGTGCGCAAGGCTCGCCGCCGCGCCGAACGCGAGGCCGCGCGAAGAAAAAGCTCCTGACTTGCGAAGCGACGGGCGCAACAAACCAAAGAGCGTCCCGCGGGGACGCTCTTTGGGCAGCCCGCTCGCCGCTCCGCATTAGAACAGATTAACTTCAAGATTTACATGAACAGATGCTCCGGTTCGCAAGTTTCACGCCGGAAACCGAACCCTATGCCGCCAGCACACTGCGACGACACCGGGGACGAGGCGTCGCGACGCCCTCAGCCGTCGCGTAAAACGTTTTGCGGCTAGAGCGGTTTGCTGTTGAAAACGGCAACCGCTCCGGCGGCCGCCCGCGCCGAATGAGCCTGAAAACCACGCTTTTCAGGCGAAATGACGGCAGCGCCGCTTTTGAAATGGGACAATTTCAAAAGCAAAATACTCTAAAGAGAGCAAGTTTTTTTACTCGGCAGTACCGGAACCAGGTTGTTCAAAACCGTCCAAATCGGGATCGTCCACCATCTCCGGGGCCTCGTCGCCGGCATCCACCACACGGCCCTGCATCCAGAACACCACGTCCACCTCATGTCCCTCCTTGGGCTCGTACCCCTTGAAGCAGATACGTTCCGGCGCGTACAGGATGAGGTGCAGCGGCGTGTCCGCGGCTCCGAAGGTGGCGCCGAAGCGATACACCTTTTCCCGGGCTCCCTCAGGTCCGAATTCAAAGCTGTCCACGTCGTAGATGCGCACCCGGCCCTGGTATTCGCTGCAACGCTCCGTGGGACCGAGCACGCGCATTCCGTTCAGCGACACCTTAAGCGGCGGCACATCCAGTCGGGTCTTGTCCGGATGAGCTTCCATCCACTTGGCGGCGTGGGCTTCGTACATGGGGCCCTTGGTCACGGTCATTTCGTCCAGCAGAGCGCGCCGGATGCCCAGGCACAGTCCGGCCAGGTAAAAGGTCTGCGTCACGCCGGGGGTCAGGTCCACGCGGGCGTCGCGGAAGAAAAGCGGATCAAAGAACCATAACGGTTCAGCCTCGTCCTGGGGTTGAGCCAGCACTTCCCCCTGTTCGCCGCCCTCTCCCCAGGAATGAACGTCGACCACGGTGAGCGAGTTCGGAAAACCCTCCAGCAACGGCACCACCGCGATGGGGTCCAGTCGACCCTCGCGCGGGCCCTTGACCACCACGCCCGAACGCAGCAGGGAACGTTCCGGCCAGGCCATCAACATGGTTTGCGTGTCCTCGGTTTCCAGGTTCCATACCGGCCGCGTGCCGCCCTGGCTCAGGGTGGTGGCGATGACGCCGGGTATCATGGAGGAGGCGGCCAGCAGGGGGTACCATTTGTCGCTCAGCTGCTCAAGATGTTGGCTCATATAAGCATCCGTGTTGTGTTTTCATCCGCCCCGTTCGGGCCGGGTTTCCCCGCGCAGGGACGGGAACTCTGTTCCTGAAATGGATAAGGCGAGGCATGATAGCACGCCCGAGCCCCAAGGTCCACGGGCTCACGCGCCGTGGTCCCGGGGCGCGCCCGCCCCGGGTTCATGTCCGTCGTCGCCGTCGTCATCCTGAAAAGAGGCGTCGGGCACGCAGTCCACGCCCTTGCCCCGGCCGCAACGATAGGTATTGAGAATACGCAGGGCTACCAGCAGCAGCCCAAGAATATTGAAAGAGCCGAACAGCGTGAGGTCGAAGCGCAACCCCTCCAGAAAACGATCGGCCACGGCAGGAGAAACTCCCTGCGACCCCAAAAAGCGGGTCATGGTGGCCGAAACAATGATCAGGCCGCACAACATGCCCATGGTCCGCAGAGTATTGGCCAGCCCCGAAGCCTCGGCGGTGCGCGCCCTGTCCACGCTGCGGACGATGGACAGGGTGTTGGGTCCGGCGAACAGGGCCAGCCCCACGCCGATGACGCACTGACACAGCGCCACATACAAAAGCGGCGTTTCCATGTTCAGTTGTGTGGACATAAGGATACCCGCCCCGCAAAATCCAAGCCCGCCCGCGGCCACCGGGTCGGGGCCGAAGCGATCGGTCATCCGGCCCGCCAGGGGCGACAGCAACGATTGCGCCACGCTTTGCAGAGCCACAAAGGCTCCTGCCTCAAAGGGCGACAGGAAACGAAGCTGCTGAAGATAAAACATGAAATAATACAGACTGCCGTTGGTGGCCCCAAAATTGACGAAGGCCGCGAACAGGCCCAGAATGAGCGGAGGATGCGCGGCGATGAAACGCACGTCCACCACCGGGCTCTTCATCCGGCATTCCACCAGGCCGAACAGAATCAGTCCCGCGCCGCCCGCGCCGAGCAGAGGCACGGACCAGGGACTGCGGCCGATGCTGCTGGCCCCCACGGTGAGCAGAAAAAAGGCCAGGGCCATGATCGCGATGCCCGGATAATCCAGACGACGGGGGGAAGGCTGCCAGGGCGCGCGTATTTTGCGAAACATGGCCAACCAGGCCAGGGCGCCCAACGGCAGCAACACCACGAACAGCCATCGCCACCCGAACATGGTGGCGATGCCCCCGCCCACCAGCGGGCCCAGCGCAATGCCCACATAGGTGGAGGCCGTCAGCATGCCCATGAAACGCCCCTGCATGGCGCGCGGGGCCAGCGTGATCAGCAGAGTGACCGAGGTGGTGGCCACCATGGCCGCCCCGGCGCCCTGCACAAAACGTTGCGCCCACACCGACGCCACGTTGGGAGCCAGAGCCAGGCTGGCGCACATGGTCAAAAACAGAGCGAAACCGCCCAAAAATACCCGGCGCTGGCCGAGCTTGGCGATAAGCTGCGCGGCGACCACATTGAATATGGTCAGCGAAAGCACGTAAATGGCGCTGATCAGGCTGAGATCGGCGGCGCTGGCGTGCAGCGCGTTGCCCATGGCGGGCAGGATGGCGCCTACGCCCGATACCATGAACGAAACCATAAAGTTGCACAGAGCCAGCGCGATCATCGTGGATCGCAGACCGGAATCGCCCATAGAGCGCCCCCCCTTTGCGAAATAAAACGAAACAGGCCGAAACCGGCCCGCGCGACCGACGCGGCCCCATTGCCGGCCCGTGTCGGCCTTTGACATCTAGGACGATCCCCGCGCCTCGTCAATGCGGGGGCCGTGACGAGCCCGGCCGGGGCTGGACCGGGCAGTCCGAAAAAAATACAATAAAAATGTTCTTCGGCCCTAAACTGCTCACGCCAGGCATCCGATACAAAGGAAAGAGGGAGAGTATATCGTGGGCATTCCGTCGTTTTATTACCGCAACATGCTGCTGCAATACGACAGACAGCTTGTGGCGGCCCGCCGCCTTGCCCGGATTCGACCCGGCGTCGAACCTGGGACGCCCGAGCCCGCGCCTGAGCGCCAACTCGGAGAAGGCGCGGCGGAACTTGACGGCGAAACTCCGGCGGAAGCCCGCCGCCGCGCCCTGGTGGAGCATGTGGCCCGCGAGCTTTTGGAAAATCTGCTGTTCACGGGCAGCGAAAATCCCGTGGTGCAGGAAGTGCGCCGGGAGCTGGACCATAGATTGAACGGACGCTTCAGCTTCTGGTATCCTCCGGGCGAAGTGGACGTGCGCATCGTTCGGGAAAGCCCGGAAGGCCCGCGCGAACTGAGCGACGAGGAACGCCGCGAAGTGCTCACCGAATTGTGGGACATCACCCTTGCCAAGGTGGATGCCACCATGCTTTAATAACTCCCGTTGCGGAGGTCGAATGATGGATATCAAAAATACCGGCCAGGTCGACATGTACAACCGGGTCCGGCTGGAAAGGCCGGGGCCTCGGGCGGGTTCGCACCCCGCCTCCGCGCGCGGCGCGGCCTCCGTCAAAACGGATACCGTATCCGTGTCGGACGAGGCAGTCCTGCGCACCGAGGCTTATCGCACGGCCATGAACGCCCCGGACATCCGCGAAGACAAGGTCAACGCCATGCGGGATCAAATAGCGAACGGCACCTATACCGTCAACGCGCACCGCATCGCGGCCAACATGCTGGGCGAAGAGCTTTCGCTCTATTCCTGAAGTTCCGCCGGTCCGCCGCGCCGTTCCACGCGCGACGCGGACGCGTGAATCTTTCCCTTTGCGGAAACACGCAAAATCATATTTTCGGCAAACCGGCCACGTAAAAAGCCGCCTCTCTCCAGGCGGCTTTTTACGTGGCGGCATACCTTCCGCCCAATTTAGCGTGTGCGGGCGCTGCCATGCCGCCTGGCAGACGGCATGGCAGCGCCACTCGGTTTAAAAGCGCTCTTCCATTCGGGCCGCGGCGCGACGACGATTCATGGCCGCCTCCACGGCGGCCCGATTGGCCCGCTCGCACTCCAGCGACACGGGCACGTCGGTATAATACAGATCTCCGCTGTCCAGCCCCTGCGCTTCCTGAACATCGCAGTAACGCTGCCAGGCCGGAATCATGGACACCATCCAGGGCCCCACGAAGCCGAAAAAGCCCCACAGAACCAGAGCGTACCCGGCCAGACGCAGCCAGGCGTTGCGACGCGGGTGGGAAGTCATGGTCGTTGATGCGGACATGGTAAGCCTTGTGGAAGTTGCGCGCCGGTCGCAACCGGCGCGCCTGGTTGAAACGAAAGGAACCGTCGAAACAATTTCCCGGCAAAAACACCCCGCATTCGCGCGAAGCGAGGCTTGGCGCTCCGCCGGAGCCGCCGTCGTTCACGGACGACATAACGCTCCGGCGGAGGCATAAAACCGGGGGAGGGGCGAACATCATCGCGTCCCCTCAAACACCCCGCCTAAATGGACGCGGTGATATCCGGGAACACCTTATAGAACATGATGTACGCCATGAGCAGGGTCAGGCACAGGTTGAAGGACTGACCGCACACGTACAGGATAATGGGCTTGCCGCCCTTGAAGTACTTGGCCAGTTCGCGGAAGTTGGTGGCCAGACCGATGGACACGAAGGCCAGGGCGAAGAACCAGCCGCGCAGAGGCACGGAAACCTTGTTCACGCCGTTGGACACCAGCACGTCGCTCATGGACGAGCCCAGGCCGCTGCTGATGAACGAAAAAATGATGGACGCGGCCAGGAAGCCGAGAACGAACTTGGGAAAGCGGTTCCATATTTCCATGGCGCTTACCTGCTGCCCGTCCACGCATTCCACCTTGGCGCACCAGTACAGGGCCACGCAGAACGCGGTCACGCCGATCAGCACGTTCTGGATCATCTTGATGGTGGCGGCCACCTGCAGAGCCTTGGGCCCCAGGAAGGCGCCGGCCGCGGCCACCGCGCCCGTGGAGTCGACCGTGCCGCCGATCCAGGCTCCGGCCAGAACTTCGGGCATGCCCACGGCCTTACAGATGGCGGGGATGGCGACCATCATGATGGCGGTAAAGGTGAGGGACAGCCCCACGGCCAAGGTCAATTCCTCCTTTTTGGCCCGGGATGCGGCGGCGGTGGCGATGGCGGCCGAGGTGCCGCACACGGACATATCGGCGGAGATGACGATGTTCAGCGACTTGGAAGGCATCTTCAGCACCTTCTGACCGAAGATGAAGGTCGAAATAAGCACGATGGGGGTGACCACCCAGGCCACGAAGATGCCGGGCACGCCGATGGCCACGATTTTGTTGAACAACACTTCCGCGCCCAGCAACACCAGGCCGGCTTTGATGAAATATTCCACCTGCACGCCGGGTTTCATCCATTTGGGCGTGCCCACCGTGTTGGCGATGACCAGGCCGAGGATGATGGACCAGATTTCGGCGTTGAGGCCGTAATACTTCATGGTTTTCTGCGCGCCCAGGGCGTTGGCCAGCACGCACAGGACGAACACGCCGATGAACCCGATCAGATACTGGGGCACGTTGGCTCCCATGACCTTCATGCCGATGGCGGTAAGAACGGCCAACACCAGGCCCAACACGATGAGGCCCGGGATCAGGTTGTAGGGTTTGACCAGTTTGGCCGAGGCATCCTTGGAAGCCTTGTCCGCATCCTGCCAGGCGGAGACGGCCTTTTCGGCCGCGGCGTTCAGGGCCGGATCGCCGAACGAAGCCGCCGCCGCGGCGTCTTCGGCCGCCTTGGCCGCCGTCAGGGCCTCGGCCGCCTTGGCCGCGGCCGCTTCGACGTCGGCCTTGAACTCTGCGTTGACGGCGTCGGCCCCGGCCTGGCTGAGCGCAAACGAACGGACCGGATTGGAGGTCCACCCGGCGGGGGTCTTCAAATAAGAAATAATGGTTTTGGCCGCGGGCAGGGACGAACCGGCCAAAGCCTTCTTGCCCGCCTGGGCCTGGATAAGGGCGACGGTCTTGATGGGTTTGGCCTCTTCGGCCTGGATGACGGCGTCGTAGGAAGCCAGTTTTTCCTCAAACGACGCTTTTCCGTTGAACATGACGAGGGTGGCCGCAATCAGAATGAAAAAGCCGATCCAGATGGCCCAATAGTCTTCTTTCAGCCACAAGTCGGACAGCTTTGCCTGACTGCGATCGATGACGACATCGCTTTGGGTTTCGTTCGCCATAAGAACAACACTCCCTGGTCTGGTTAAAAGGTGTCAAGTGTTTCTCTCCGCGCTTCCGTTTATAAAAAAAGTAACAAAACAATTACCGCTTGGCAATGTGAAGCCCATACAGACACCACACATTAACCCAATGAAATTTCACATATTCATAGAAACAGATGTAAAAAACTCATGATAAATAACCTGTCGTGTCAGAGACCGAATCAGGTGGAGCAAATCCCGCGAAGTTTCAAGAAAAATCATAACCAGCATATTTTTCATGATAAAATAATGCTTCCAGGGCAATTTTTTTGACAGCTCGGCATATATTTTTTTTCACAATATATAATTCAAAAAAAGGAAGCACCCCAACAGTATCGTCAAGACGGCCGTGTCGCCGATGCCGAACGTCCTGCGGGGCACACCTGCGCCGCCTGACGCAAAGCCGGAACAGCCGCATTTTGGGCGGCTGTTCCGGCTTCGGACATAACCCCCGCGGTCCGAAACACAGAGTCCCGGTCCGCAAATATTTTCAAGGGCAAAACACCTAGAGCGGTTTGCTGTTGAAAACGGCAACCGCTCCGGCGGCCGCGGGAGCGGACGCCCGCGCCGAATGAGCCTGAAAACCACGCTTTTCAGGCGAAATGACGGCAGCGCCGCTTTTGAAATGGGACAATTTCAAAAGCAAAATGCTCTAGAAGGGCCAGACGTGATCCATGAGGCGGGTGAACCAGCCCGGCTTCTGTTTGTCCGACACCACGCCCTTGCCGTAATACGCGATCTGAGCGTCGGCCATCTGGGTGGACATGATGCTGTTGTCGGCCGCCACGTCGCGTGAGCGGATCAAGCCCGACACCACCAGGTACTGGGTTTCGTTGTTCACCTTGGTTTCACGCGCGCCCTCGACCTGAAGCAGACCGTCGGGCATGACGTTGACCACCCGGGCGGCCACCGTGGCCGTCACCTTGTTGGCACGGGTGGTGGAGGCCTTGCCGTCGAATTTTTTATCGGAAGAGGTGCCGAACAGCGGCGTCGACCCCACGGCTCCGCCCACCACGGGCATCTTGTCTCGACCGAACAGGGCCGTTACTCCGTAATCGCTGCTGCTGTTTCGGTCGGCCTTGGTTTCGGCCTCGTTGGTGGCCGACGCGCTTTCCACCACGTTGACCAGCACGATGTCGCCCACCCGGCGGGCCCGGCTGTCGGCGTACAGATACTGGGCGTCGTTCTCGTTGAAGATGGAACCCGGATTGTTGTAGCTGGGGGCGGGTTCCCGGTAAGTCATGGGCTGCGGCACGGGTTGCATGACCGTGGGCCGTTGTTCGGCGGCGGTGCAACCGCCCATGACGAACAACAGGGACAGGGCGGCGAAACGACGATACATAGAATGCTCCTTCCTCAATAAACGCGGCGGGACCGCTACTTGGTCGTCACGGTGTCGGCGTCCAGCACCGTGGCGTAAATCTGTTTTTTGGAATCCAGGTTGCGCACCGCGATGGTATCGCCGGGGCCCCCTTCTTCCAGAGCTTCCACCATGGCCGAAATGCGCACGTTGCCCCGCGTGTAGACCAGGGTCAGCTTGTCGCCCCGATGCACGGCGGACAGAGGCGTCAAATCAGAGGCCAGAATGGGCTGGGACGCCCCCAAGGAACGCACTGTCTGCCAGGGCCCGCCCCGCCCGTCCCACACGGCACCCTTCTGATAAGCCAGATTGCAGGACATGAAGGTAATCACATCGGGCGTGACGGCCTCGCCCTTGCCGAGAGGCCGGACCGGGCAGGGCACATCCATCCACAGATTGAGAAACACCGATCCGGAAAACCGCCGTACCGCCGCGCCGTCCATTTCGCGCACGGCAAAACGCAGAGAGATGCGGCCGGGCGCCACGTCGCCCGCTTCCAAAACCACGCTCTGCCCGTCGTGGGCGGTGAAGGCATAGGCCGGCAGCCGAAAATCGGTCAGCTCGCCGTGGCCGCCCAAAAGATTGATCTGCGGCGTCAGGGTCTTGACGACCAGCGATCGCAAATCCTCTTCCAGAAGCACCGCGCCGTCCCTCTGCACCGCCAGCGAATTGGGCAGCAGACAGGCGTCGGCCACCTCGCCCAACGCCTTGCGCAAGGCGTCGCCCAGACGCTGACGATTGATCTGCAGGGGTTTGCCAGGCGTTTCGGGCGCGGGCCACAGAGGGACGGCGGCCAGGCGCTCCCACTCGCCGCGCGGCATATTGCCCAGGGGATCGGCAATATCGCCCAGCCGCACCACGGCCTCGCGCACCACGGCGGCCTCGCGCACGCGCAGACGCCAGGCGTCCCGCGCGCCGGGCACCACAGCCTGCGGGGCCGACACCCGAAGGTCCGAACCCGCGGCGGGTTCCACGGACGCGGCGCGGGCGGACAGGGCAACGGCCGACAGCGCCAGGACGGCTAACAGGACAAGACGGCGCATGACGCACTCAGCTCCGCTTGAGGTTCACGGCGGTCTGCAGCATGGAATCCGATGTCTGGACGGCCTTGGAGTTCATTTCATAGGCGCGCTGGCCCACAATCATGTTCACCATTTCGTCCACCACCTCCACGTTGGACATTTCCAGAAAGCCCTGAGACAGGGTACCCACGTTGTTCTCGCCGGGCACACCCTCCAGCGCGTCGCCCGAAGCGGTGGTGGGCACGTACAGGTTGCGGCCGCGCGCGTCGAGCCCGGCGGGATTGATGAAGGTATACAGCGGGATATCGGCGGCGGCCAACTCGTTGGAATCGGCGTCCAGGGCGGCGATATGCCCATCCTCGGAAATGGAGATGTTGCGGGTTTCGGGGGGGACGGCGAACTCGGGCTGGAGTATGTAACCGTTGGCCGTAACCACGGTCCCGTCGGAATTGAGTTTGAAGGCACCGGCTCTGGTGTACATGAGTTGGTCGCCCACCTGCACCTGAAAAAAGCCGTCGCCTTCGATGGCCACATCCAGAGCGTTGCCCGTGTTCTGAAAGTCCCCCTGCTCGAAGAACTTGTGCACGGCCACGGGCCGCACGCCCATGCCCACCTGCAACCCCACGGGAATCTGGTTGTCGCCCTCGGCGGCCGACCCGGCCACCCGCATGCTCTGGTACATCAGATCCTCGAATTCGGCGCGACTTTTCTTGAAGCTGGCGGTGTTCACGTTGGCCAGGTTGTTGGAAATGACGTCGATATTGAGCTGCTGGGCGGTCATGCCCGTGGCGGCCGTCCAAAGGGAACGCATCATACGAGTATCCTCACAATATTAACGGGTCTTGCCGACCTTGGTGATGGCTTCGCGGTCCACGGCGTCGGAACTTTGCATGATTTTCTGGTGCGCTTCAAAGGCGCGTTGCACCTCGATCATGTTGACCATTTCCAGAACCGGATTGACGTTGGCGCTTTCCAGGTAGCCCTGATTGATCAGGGAACCGTCCTGCCGGGGGTCGGTCTCCTGGGCGGTGGAGCCGGGCCGCAACCGGAACAGGTTGGCCCCCACCTTTTCCAACCCCTCGGGCCGGTCCACTCCCACCAGATCGAGCTGGGCCACTTCTGCGCCGTCCGCGAACACCCGCCCTTCGCTGTTGATCTGGACCCCGCGCGTTCCTTCCGGAATCTGGATGGGGCCGTTCGTGCCCAATACCGGCCAGCCCTGTTTGGTGACCAACGTGCCGTCGGCATTTTGACAAAACGCCCCGTTGCGTGAAAGGAAGTCGCCGTTGGGCGTCTGAATGCGGAAAAAGCCCTCGCCCGTAATGGCTATATCCAGAGGATTGCCGGTATACTGCATACCGCCCTGGGTAAAATCCGTCTTTTCCACGGCCAGACGCACCCGGGCCCGTTGCTGCGCTTCGGGAAACAGAGGTTTGGAGCGCAGGTTCTCCAAAGGCTCGCGAATGAAATCGTGGGCAAAATGGATCATCGTGTCCTTGAAGGCCACAGTGTCCGCCTTGTAGCCCACGGTGTTCACGTTGGCCAAATTGTTGCTGATGATGGCCATTCGGTGCTCGCTGGTCAGGGCCGCGAAGACGCCGCTGAACATGGCGTTTTGCATATATCCTCCCGCTGCGGTTCGGCGGCGCGTCGGGACGACGGCGTCCTGACGTTTCCTTGACGCCCGAACCGTGCGCGGAACCTTTTGCAAGGAGCGGGCCAAACCATGCTCCGTCGGGCGGCCGGAAAGCTCGGCCCCGGTTTGACCCTGCCCGCCAAGCCGCGTATAGTTTTCCGCCTGTATCGGCTCGCGGCCGTCAGGCCCGCGCCGGTCGCATTTTTCCGCAGTCCCTCAACCCGTGAGGACGCCATGAGCGAACCTACCGCCCCCGCCACGCCCGATACCGACGCCTCTTCCTCCGGCCCTTCCGCGCCGGGGCAGGATTTTTTGCGGGCCCGCATCGCCCAGGATATCCGCGACGGCCGTTTCGGCGGCCGGGTGCATACCCGCTTTCCCCCCGAGCCCAACGGCTATCTGCACATCGGACACGCCAAGTCCATCTGCATCAATTTCGGCCTGGCCCGCGACTTCCACGGAGCGTGCAACCTGCGCTTCGACGACACCAACCCGGTCAAGGAAGACGTGGAGTACGTGGATTCCATTAAAGAGGATGTGCGCTGGCTGGGCTTCGAGTGGCTGGGCGAACCCCACTACGCTTCGGACTACTTTGAACGACTGTACGCCTTTGCCGAGCGTCTCATCGAGGACGGCAAGGCCTATGTGGACGAACTGAACGCCGAGCAGATACGCGAATACAGAGGCACCCTGACCAAACCCGGCACGCCCAGCCCCTGGCGCGAACGACCGGCCGAGGAAAGCCTCGCTTTGTTCCGGCGTATGCGCGCGGGCGAATTTCCCGACGGCCGCTACGTGTTGCGGGCCAAAATCGACATGGCCTCGCCCAACGTCATCATGCGCGACCCCACGCTGTACCGCATCCGGCACACCGCCCACCATCGCACGGGCGATGCCTGGTGCATCTACCCCATGTACGACTTCACGCACTGTTTGTCGGATTCCATCGAGGGCATCACCCACTCCATCTGCACCCTCGAATTCGACAACAACCGCGAACTGTACGACTGGCTCCTCGACGCCCTGGGCGTCTATCATCCCCAGCAGATCGAGTTCGCCCGTCTGAACCTCACGCATACGGTGCTGTCCAAGCGCAAGCTCATCCAGTTGGTGCAGGAGGGCTACGTGCGCGGATGGGACGATCCGCGCATGCCCACCATCAGCGGTTTGCGCCGCCGGGGCTACACGCCCGAGGCCATCCGCGACTTCTGCGCGCGCATCGGCGTGGCCCGCGCCTCGGACTCCACCGTGGATTACGGATTGCTGGAGTTCTGCTGCCGCGAACATCTGAACGCCGTCACCCCCCGCTGCATGGCCGTGCTCGATCCCATCAAACTGGTCATCGAGGACTACCCCGAGGACCGGGAGGAAGTGTTCGACCTGCCTTTGCACCCCGAGGACCCGTCCCACGGTTCCCGGCCGGTGCCCTTCTGCCGCGAACTGTATATCGAGCGCGACGACTTCCGCGAAGACCCGCCCAAAAAATACCATCGTCTCGCCCCCGGGGCGGAGGTGCGCTTGCGCTACGCCTACTATGTCACCTGCCGCGAAGTGATCAAGGACGCGGCGGGCAACGTCGTCGAACTGCGCTGCACCCACGACCCGGCCTCGCGCGGGGGGTCCTCGCCCGACGGGCGCAAGGTCAAAGGCACCATCCACTGGGTCAGCGCGCGCCACGCCGTACCCGTTGAAGCGCGTCTGTACGAGCACCTGTTTACCCGCGACAATCCCAACGCCACCGGCCCCGGGGAAACATTCACCGATTTTGTGAACCCCGACTCCCTGCGCACGGTCACGGCCCGGGCCGAACCCTATCTGGCCGGGTTGCCCGTAGGCACGCGGGTACAGTTCGAACGACTGGGCTATTTCTGCGCCGATCCCGACGGCACGCCCGGCCGTCCGGTGTTCAACCGCACGGTAACGCTCAAGGATACCTGGGCCAAAATCGAAAAAAAGCAGTAAACGACTGCCGACAACTCGAGGGCAGACGCATAAGATGCGTCTGCCCCGGCCGACAACGCTTGGCGGTTCTGCGCCGCCGACGGCGGCCGGCTTTCTCAGAACTTTGACGCCGCCCGGCGAAAAGACTACATAAATCGGGCGTACAGCGACCTGCGACGCGCCGATCCCGCTTTGCATTCCCATTTTTCGGCCTTCTGCCAAGGAGCGTTTCATGTCCCTGTTTGATCGCAATGCCGCGTTGGCGGCGCTCTATGCCGAGCACGGAGCCGCCCTGGCCGTGGAAGAAAAGCTGGCCCCCGCCGACGTGCGCGCCGCGCTGGAAAACGGCACCATGGTTCTGCTCGGCAACCCCTCCCACGCGGGCGGCCGCCCTCTGCTGGTGGGGCAGCCCTCACGGGTCAAAGTCAACGCCAACATCGGCACTTCGCCCTTCCAGAACCACGTTCCGTGCGAAATGCGCAAGCTCGAAACCGCCCTGGCCGCCGGGGCCGACACGGTCATGGACCTGTCCATCGCCGGCGATCTGACGGCCATCCGCGCCTCCATGCTGGCCGCCTGCCCCGCGCCGTTGGGTACGGTGCCCATGTACGCCGTGGCCCAGACCTATATCGATCGGGGAGACGACCCGGCGGCGATGGACCCCGAGGCGCTGTTCGCGGAGATTGAACGCCAGGCCGAACAGGGCGTGGATTTTATGACCGTGCACTGCGGTCTGACCCGGCGCGGCGCGGAATGGGCCGCCCACGGCGAACGGGCCCTGGGCATCGTATCCCGCGGCGGCAGCATCCTGGCCCGCTGGATGCTGCGCAACGATAAGGAAAATCCTCTGCTTACCGGGTTCGATCGCCTGCTCGGTATCGCCCGCGCCCACAACGTCACCTTGTCTTTGGGCGACGGCCTGCGCCCCGGCGCGGGCGGCGACGCCGGAGACGCCGCGCAGTGGGAAGAAGTGATCACCCTGGGGCGCCTGGCCCGCCAAGCGCTGGAAGCGGGCGTCCAGTGCATGATCGAAGGCCCCGGCCATGTAAGCATGGCCGAAGTGGAAGCCCAGATTGTGGGCATCAAGAAGCTGACCCACGGCGCGCCGCTGTATGTGCTGGGCCCCCTGGTCACGGACACCGCGCCCGGCTGGGACCATATCGCCGGGGCTATAGGCGCGGCGCTGGCCGTGCGGGCCGGCGCGGATTTTCTGTGCTATCTGACCCCGGCCGAACACCTGACTCTGCCCGACGAAGCGGACGTGCGGGCCGGAGTCATGGCGTCGCGCGTGGCGGCGCGGGCCGCCGAAAACGCCTTGGGACGACCGACGGCCCGCGCCGCCGAAGCCGCCATGGGCCGGGCACGCAAAACCCTGGACTGGGACGCCATGCGCGACGCCGCCCTCGATCCGGTTGAAATGGACAAACGCCGCAAGCCCCACCGGCATGAAGACGCGTGCGCCATGTGCGGCAACTTCTGCGCCGTAAAAATGATGCGTGACTGACGTCGAGGGGACCGCCGCAGGCGGCCCCTCGACAAAGAACAAGAGCCGTCCCCCCGATGCTTGAATCTTCCTCCCTTTCCACGCCCGGCGAGTCCGCCGCCTCATCCGACGAAGGCGGAACCTCCCGGCGCGCCCCAGCCCGTGAACCGGCCGAATCCATCGGTTTCGGCCATCTGCCCGAACGGGACTTTTTCGCGCTGAGCCTGGACACGACCTTGCTGTCCGTAGAATTTCCGGACGAGGCGGATGAGGCGGGCGAGGATGACAAGGAAGATTCGGAGGCCGAAAACGACGCGGCCGCACCGAACGACGTTGCTTCGCCCGTGGGCGATGTCGACGGCGAAGCGGAGCCCGCGACGGAAGAAACGAGCCCGCCCCCGGACGCCGTGCCGCCCCCGGCGGATGAAACGGAGGATATCCCCGCGCTGATTCAGGAGCGCGTGCTGCCCCCCGAGGACGCATCCGGCCCGGATATTTCCGCCGCGCTGAGTGAATTGGAAAAGCTTCTGGCGGAATTGGCCCCCGGTTCTCATGCGCCGTCCGTCGCGCATGAGGAAGCGCCCGCCGCGTCCCCGGTCGAAAAACCTCACGCCGAGCCGCCCGACGTCCCGATTTCCATAGTCCCCGCGCCCGTCCCCCCCGCGTCGTCCGGACAACCCGGCGCGGTTCTGCCTCGGCTGAAAATCGCGGACGATACGCTTTTGCCTCTGCCCGACGTGGACATCGCGCCCTTTATTCCGGAGCAGCCCGTCGTTTCCCCTTCGACCGGCATCGAAAATATTCCGACGGATACGCAGCGTACCGCCGTCGCGCGCAAAACGCCGTATTTTCCGTCGCCCGCCCCACCGACGAAGGACCGGGCTCACAGCAGGCCCGCTCGCCCCGCCGTTCCTCCCGTCTCGCCGCGCCCGCGCCCCCATCCGGCCCGGACCGCGCCGCTTGAAGCGACGCGCCCCGGACGCGTCGCCCCCGGTCGAAATACACGCCCGACCGTTTCCGCCCGCTCCGTCACCCCTGAAGCCGACGCCTTGCACACGCTGGCAGAATTAAGACGCCTGCTCTCCGAGCTTGCCGTTCCGGAAAGCCGGAACGGACAGGCCGCTTCCCCCGTCGAAGACCGCGATCGGGCGCGTCCCGCGCCTGTCCGCCGCCCCCCCGTTTCCTCCTCGTCCCCGGCCGCGCGCGGGACAACGGTTCCGGAGCGCCCCGCCCCCCCTCCGGCGCAACGCTTTGCGCGCCTGGCCGGTATTCCTTTGGTGGACCCCGATCCTCCCGCGCCCGCGCCTCGCGCCGTCACCCGCGATCTGCCGGTTCCGCCGCACCCCCGGTCCATACCCGTCAAGGACGAGCCGCTTCGTGCCGACACCCGGGGCGAAGCTCCCCGTCCGGGCGTCGCGACAGCCTCCCGAACGGCCGAGCCCGAACCTTCCCGCAGCCCGGGCTGGCCGACGCGCCTGGCCGCCCGGTTGAAGCGCCTGCTGCGCCGCCCCCCTCGCCGCACCGAATCGATTTCGGCGGCCGAAACGCCCATTCCCGCACCCCACCAGGAACACCCGGCGCGCCAGGCAGACGCCCGCCCAAGCCGCGAACGCGCTGCTCCACAGCCCGCCGTCGCCAAGCCGGTTCCCGTCCCCGCATTTTCCGAAGCTCCATCCGCTTCCGCGCCGCCACGCCCGGAAACGCAAGCTGTGACGGCGTTTCCCGGCCGAACCACAGCCGCCTCTCGTCCTGGGGCCGAAAGTTCCAGACCCGAATCCGCCCCGCAGCCCGTCTCCGGCACGGACGTCCCCGGCCGGACTCCGGCCTCCGTTCCGGATGCGCCGTCCGTTCCCGCGCCGCCGAAAATCGACGCTTCCTCCCCGGACCTTGCGCCGAGAGCTTCCTGGCCGGCGCGTCTGCTCGCCCGGTTGAAGCGCGGCCGCGCCGCGCCGCCCCTCGCTTCCGACGTTCCGCCCCCCGTCGACAACGCCGACGACGCGCCGAGGTCAGGCGGTCTTCTTCAAAGGTTGCAAAACATGGAGGCCGAACACCGCGCCCGGCTTCTGCGTCTGACCGACCGACCGCGCGGCCCCGTTTATCCGTCCAGGGAAGCGCGACGGCACTTGCTGGACATCAGCCTTGTCGACGAAGAGCCGTCCCCAACCATGGAAAAAGAACGGGAACCGGGGGCCCCTCTCCACGTGCTGCGCGACGACGCGCGCTCCGCTTCAGGCTCGGGCGACTGGAAAATGCTGGTGGGGGTGGCGGTTCTGACCGCCGTGGCGGGGGCCCTGCTGTACGCCGCCATGAACCCGGCCCAGTTGGATCTCGGGCTGGAGCTTCTGCGCGGACTGCGGCTCTGATTCCCCTTTGCCGGACAAAGGGCGCGGAAACATCAGAGCATATTGACCGGATCAAGATCGAGCGACACCCGCCATTCACGCGGAGCGACGCCGGGCAACGTCCTGCGCGAGGCCCGGCCGTAGGTTCGGCGCACGGCCTGCCAGTCCGCCGCCTTGAGCAGGCACTGGTAACGCAACCTGCCCTGAAGACGGGCCAGAGGCGCGGGCGCGGGCCCCAGCACGGTCACTCCGGCTTCCCGCCCCGCCTCGCGCAGGGCCGAGGCCAGCGCGCCCAGCAAACCCGGCCCCTCCTTCCATTCCTGAGGAAAGGAAACCCGAACCAACGCCAGTTTGACAAAGGGAGGGTAGCGCCGCTTTTCGCGCAGGGCGATTTCACGCTCGTAAAAACCCTCGTAATCGGCGCGCTCCACAAATTCCCAGCAATAATGTCCCACGTCGCGGGTCTGCACCAGCACCCGGCCCGGCTTTTCCCCTCGGCCCGACCGCCCGGCAGACTGCACCAGCAGTTGGAAGGTGCGCTCGGCGGCGCGATAGTCGGGCAGATTGAGGCCAAGGTCCGCGTCCGCGATGAGGGCCAGGGTCACGTTGGGAAAATGATGTCCCTTGGACAACATCTGGGTGCCCACCAGCACTTGCGCCTCCTGGCGGGCGAAAGCGGCCAGAATTTCTTCCATACGGCCGGGGCGGCGGGTGCTGTCCCGGTCCAGACGCAACACCCGCGCGCCGGAAGGCAAAACCCCGGCCAACTCCTCGCCGGCCAGGCGCTCTTCCAGCCGCTCGGTGCCCTCGCCCATAGGCAGATAGTGGAGCCCCTTGCAGGCGGAACACGGCGAAGGAAAAGGCCGGGTATAACCGCAGTAGTGACACACCAACTGTTCGCGCCGCTTGTGGTAGGTCAGGCCGATATCGCAGTGAGGGCAGCGGGCCACGGCTCCGCAGTCCAGGCAATACATAAGCGGGGCGTATCCGCGCCGGTTGAGCAGCACCACGGCCTGTTCGCCCCGCTTTACGGTGTCGCGCAGGGCCTCCAGGGCGGCCGGAGCCAGGGGCGAGTCGCCGCCGTTGTCGCGGATGTCCACCAATTCCACGCCGGGCAACGTCCCCCCGCCCACCCGCCGAGGCAGGACGGCCAGGGGAAACAATCCTCGCCGGGCGGCATAAAAGGTTTTGACGTCGGGCGTGGCCGAACCCAGCACCAACAGGGCCTTGTGCCGCGAAGCCCGGCTCCAGGCCACTTCCTTCGCCTGGTAGTGCAGGCCTTCGTCCTGTTTGAAGGAAGCGTCGTGTTCTTCGTCCAGCACCACCGCGCCCAGAGCGGGCAGGGGCAGAAACAGGGCCGACCGGGTACCCGCCACCAGGCAGGGCGCGGGGGGCTCGGCCCGGGCGCGGGCCGCCAGTTCGCGGAATACGCGTTCGCGCAGGGCCGGGCTCTGATAGCCGTGGAACAAATACAGAGGCACGCCGGGAAAACGCCGGGCCGCATCCCGGCGCAATTTGAGGGCCAGGGCCACTTCCGGCGCCAGAAGCAAGGCCGAGCGGCCCCGCTCCAGACAGGCGCGGGCCAGTTCCAGATAGACCGCCGTCTTGCCGCTGCCCGTCACGCCGAACAACAGATGGGCGCCGGGGTTTTCTCCGCTCAGGCTCCGATCCAGGGCGGCGCACAGGCCGTCCAGGGCCGCGCGCTGTTCTCCGGACAGATCAAAAGGAGGCGATGGCGGAGGTAACAGGGCTTCCTCGGCCTCTTCCATCTCCCGACCGTCCTCTCCGGAGTCCGGAGGGCGCACCCGCACCAGCCCGGCCTTGAGCAACGCGCTCAGGGCCGGGCCGCTTTCGGGCAGGGCGTCGCCCAGGCGACGGCGGGATACGGCCCCGTGTTCCAGCAGATAATCGAGCACGGCCCGTTGGCGCAGGGCGTTGGGGCGCACGGACCAGGGCGGATCGCAGGCCAATTCGCACACTTCGCCCGCGGCCGCGTCTTCGGCCAGGGCCAGCACTTCGGCTTCTCCGGCAGCGAAAGCCCGACCCAGCTCTTCCCGCGCGGCGGGGTCCATGCCCGCCAGATCGCGCAGGGCATAAAGCCGGGGTTTGCCCCCGGCCCGGAACTCCCGCACCCGGATGCGGGCCGTGACCCGCAGACCGCGCGGCAGAACAGCCCCCAGGATGTGCCCGGGCGTGGACAACTGGCGGGCGGCCAGGTCGCGCACGGTGTCCAGATATTCGTCGCTCAGCAGCGGCGCGGCCTCCAACGGCCAGACCACGGGCCGCACCTTGGTCCCGGCGGGCAGGTCGGCCGCCCCGGGTTCCACCAGGGCCAACGCCACGCCCGCCCGTACCGCGCCGCCGCCCAGGGGCACGGCCACGCGCAGGCCGGGCCGCCACAGATCGGCGGGCAACCAGGGGGGGAGGCTGTACGTGAGGGTGGAATACGGAGGGCTGAGCAGGGCGACGGACAAGAACATGGCTTGTGGTAGCGGAAGGCGGGGGCAAGCGCAAGCGTCCCGCGCGCCGGAGCACCCAAACTACGTATGAAGCTTGGGGAATTGCGCGACTGCTCAATTGATGCGGCGACTGTGCGCGCCTTCTCCGGTGAAAAAGCGGCCGGGGCGGCCCCCACCCGCTTCAGCTTTTTGCCTTCCCTAGAACTTTCTGTTCTTTTCTCAGTTCCAGGCAATGGCGATGCCCATACACTAAATTATCCGCTACGACCACCTCATAACCATTGTTGAGCAAATGTTTTACCGTATGAGAGCCGATGTATCCTGCTTCTCCCATTACCAAAATCATCTGTTTTCCTGTTAGGAATTAATTTACTTTTTTACAGAGCAACTTTCTACCCAATATAGCTCATATCAAATTTCCACATTTAATTTATACTTTTTACATGTTATATAATCTGACATCAAATTTTTATTTATGGAATTTTTAAGTTTTTGCTTTTTTGTCTTATAATGCTTACGTCTAGCTCCAAAAGTAATTTTCGAAAGTATTCTATATCTCAGTAATTTTATTTGATTTCTGATATTAGCAAAAAATTTATTTGGTGATTCTGTTGAGAAATTATACGAATTTATGGAAGGTATTTGACCTTCTGGAGGTGTTTGTTCGCATACTCCAAATACCTTATGCTCATTCGGCGTAGACACTTGAATAATATTTTCACAGTTTTTATCTATAAGAAATAAGGAACATTTATTATTTTCTTTTAGGTACGAAAAACCTACTCCATTAATGCTATTGGACTGAAGAATAAATATCGCATCAAATTTATTGTAATTTATATAATATGTTTCTAGTTGTGTATAGTTTTCAAAAAATTTCGTTACAATATTTGCATCACTTTGAATTTTTAAAATTTTCTTCTTGCAAATATCTAGACCAATTGGATCAACTCCTAAAAGAAGGATATGAGAATTATAGGGAATTCCAAGAGGAAACGACTGCACTTTACCACAAAAGCATGAAAGGCGAAGATAAAAATAGTATTTTTTAACAAAAATATTGCTCGCATGTGAAAAAGTGATATTGATCCAAGGTTTTATATCTGTAATAAAATGTATAATAGCTATATCATGTAGCTTTGCATATGTATTTCCTATAAGATATTCGTCTGCTCGCAATCCAGCATCTGAATACCAATATTGCATATTAAAATAGGGAGGAATAAATAATATATCTTTTGTTTCAAACAACATATTGAGTATATCCTGATCCCACCAGCGTGGCTGTCCAAATTTTTTAATAAATTCATATGATTTTTTATAAAGACTAAATGAACGTAGTCTTTTCAAATTTAGTAGCATAACCCCTGAATTAAAATATTTTTCACGATAAATTCTATAATTCTCTTCATTATATTGCATGGACCCATAGGAACTAAAATCTTCGACTGCCGCCAAATAATAGTTATCTATATTAGTATTATATAAATCATATAGAGACTTTTCAACAAGTATATCACAGTCGAGATACAAAATTTTATCCACATGAGAAGGAATAATTTCTGGAATAAGAAGACGAAAGTATGCGGCAACCGAAACATGTAAATTGACAGGAAATGCTTTAAACTTCTCAGCAGTTACAGATATAAATTTTATTTCAAAATTTCGAATATTCTTTAAAGACAAAATCAATTCAATGTCTTGAGGAGACAATTCATTGGAAATAAAATAAATTATGAGATTATCTTCCTGACTAGCATTATGCAAAATAGATGTCAGAGCAACAACAAAATGCTGTAAATATTTGACATCACAACTAAAGCATAAGTAAATATCGTGTGATGTTACTAATGGGGTTAGATTCAATTCTTCTTTTCTATCCTGCATAATTTTTTTGGTAGTATACTTTTTAACTTTCTGGGGATAATTTGTTTTGTTTATTGTTTTTATATAATCGTTAGCATTTAAATCAAATTTGAATTTATTGTTTTTAAGTTCTGCATTAATATTTGTAGCCTGTCTAAATATATTACATAAAGAGTTATTATAATGTTTTGCAAAAAATTTATCAAAATTTACTAAGGAAATATCATCGGGAATATAATTCCAAGGCATTCTCAATCCACCAAAAACATTTTCAATATACTTATAGGTATTAGAATTAACTTTAAATGCTCCAATATTAGCTATATTTTCAATATTTTGAATATCACAAGGATAAATTTTATCAGCAACTACTACAGACATAAGGACTTGAGTTGCATAACATAATGAAAACTCAGGAGACAAAAAATGAAGTGCCGTATCATGAAGTACTACCATTGCATCTTGCTTAAGATATGGAAGAACACATAAAAAATCTAATAATTCTCCAGGTAAAGTATGCATTGTATCAAGAATACAAAAATCAATATCTGATCCAATTTTCTCTAAATATTCTGATACTACATTCCCAGTAAATAAATTCCAATTTTGCATTAAATCGGGTACTGTTTCTTTGACTATATACCCCACATCAAGTGATGGATTTGCATAATATTTATGGCATAAATCCACAGAGTACAATTTCGCATTAAGATTAAGCATAGAAATCGACTTTAAGAGCACAGCGCTGGTACCACCGGCCGCAACCCCCACTTCAAGAATTTTCTTTGGGCGTTCACGCTTAAGAAGACCACAAAGAAAACCTGATTCAAAATGCGTCATTTCAATTTTGCGGTCACTATAGTTTCGAACCGACAAATCATTTATATGAGGAGCCCAGTTTATAAACTTAAGAGGTTCCGCCCAAAAAATTTTTTCTGAATGCATAACCCTATCTCCTCTTAGTTGATATTCTTTAAAATATGTGTAGCGGTGGACACAGTATAACTGATTACTGCTTTACAGTTTTCCATACATTATTTACTTGATTCCTAAATTCATCAGCGACATCTTTATCATTTATTAAATTATATATGTATACTATTTTAGTATTTAGCATATTAATCATATGACTATATACAGTATCATCAATTAATATTGAATTTAAATAATTGACAATTTTTAAATACGTTTTACTCCACGATAAAAAATATTCGACATCTCTTCTAGTCATAGTAGAAGAAATTCGCTTTAGATAAAAATATAGAGCATCACATATAGTGATGTTTTGAGATTGGGTTAATGCTTCAATTATAAAATATATATCTTCTGTTCCTTTTAATTCTGTATCAAATTTTATATTTTTTTCTTTAAGAAAACTTTTTCTATAAATTTTATTCCAAACTGCTCCATTATAACATGCTTTTACAAACAAGTCATTAAATTGCCCATTGTAATAATTTCCTAATTTTCCAAAGTGATTTTCTCCCCATACTTCAACCCAATTATTATTTTTTTCATCTATCGTAATAGCATACCCAATTGCAATATCTGCATTATTTTTTTCAGCAGAAACATATAAAGTTTTTAAAAAGTCTTTATGTATCCAATCATCGCTATCAATAAATGAAATATATTTACCATGAGCAATACTTAACCCTGTATTTCTTGCTACTGCCTGAGACATATTTTTGCCATGCTTTATACCTATCAACCTACTATCATAACGTGCTATTTTCTCAAAAATATTCCATGAATTATCTGTTGAGCCATCATCAATACATATTATTTCTATATTTTTTAATGTCTGCATTAATATACTACGTATACATTTTTCAATATAATTTTCGACATTATAAACCGGCATAATTACAGTCACGTCATATTGCATAAAAATAAAAACTCGCTTAATTTTTTATAAAAATTCTGCCAAAAAAGTTCTTATCAGGTATAAATCCTTGAGTAAATCCACTTAATAAAAAATAAGATCAGCTTCCTATTCTCTGATAGTTAAATCCTGAGTCTTTCATTTTATCCCTATCAAGTAAGTTACGACTATCAATAATTTTTCTATGCCGCATCATCGGACTAACCCGCTTCAAATCCAGTTCCCTGAACTCTTCCCACTCCGTCAAAATGACGAGAACATCCGCACCTTCCAGCGCGTCATACATGCTTTCAGCATACCGAATTTTATCCCCCAGAAGAGCACGGGCCGTATCCATCGCCTTAGGATCATACGCAATCACCCTGGCTTTGGCTTCAAGCAAATGGCCGATTATCTCCACAGCAGGGCTTTCGCGGCAGTCATCCGTGCCCGCCTTGAAGGCCAGCCCCAAAACCGCGATGCGCGGTTCCTCCACATCGGCCACGGCCCCCAGAATGCGTTCCGCCATCTGCTTCTTGCGTTTTCGGTTGCCCTCAATGGCCGTCGTAACCAGTGTCATGTCCACGTCGTTCTGCCGTGCCATGTAGGCCAGGGCCATCGTATCCTTGGGGAAGCAACTGCCTCCGTAACCAGGGCCAGGCTGCAGAAAGCACGGGCCGATCCGGCTGTCCATTCCCATGCCCCGCGCCACTTCGTGGATATCCGCGCCCGCCTTTTCGCAAAAGTTGGACATTTCGTTGATGTAATGAATCTTGATGGCCAGAAAGGCGTTGGAGGCGTATTTGATGCATTCCGCCGAACGGCGCTTCACAAACAGCAAGGGGGCTTCCGGCAGCGCCCGATACAGCCGCCTGATCACTTCGGCGGCGCGTTCCGTATTCGCGCCGACCACCACCCGATCCGGATGAAAGAAATCATGCACGGCAAACCCCTCGCGCAGAAACTCGGGCAGGGAGACCACATCGAAGTCCGCTTGGGGGTTCTTTTTGCGGATCAGCGTTTCCACATCATCCCCCGTGCCCACGGGAACCGTGGACTTGTCCGCGATGACGGTATAGCCCGCGAGATGCTCCGCCAGTTCCACCGCCGCGGCATGAACATATTTCATGTCCGCTTCGCGGGTGACGGGATGCGGCGGCGTGCCCACCGCGATGATGACCAGTTCCGCCTTTTCCACGCCCTCCTTCATGGAGGTGGTGAAACGCAAACGCCCCGCCCCGGCATTGCGGTGGAAAAGTTCCTCCAGGCCCTCTTCATACAACGTAAGCTTCCCGGCCTGCAGGGCTTCGATTTTAGAACGCTCGCGATCCACGCAGATCACGTTGTTGCCCAGTTCCGCCAAGCCTACGCCTGTGGGCAAACCTACATAGCCGGTACCGATAATGCATACGTTCATATCAATCCTCTCCCCGAAAGCGGGCGATTTGCGTTTCGAAATAGGGAATGGTTTTCTTCAGCCCTTCGGCCAGTTGAATCGTGGGCTCCCAACCCAATTTTTCCCGAGCCAACCCGATGTCCGGGCGACGCTGCGCGGGATCGTCGAGGGGAAGAGCGCGATACACGATGCGCGAACACGAGCCGGTTTCGGCCAACACCCGTTCCGCCAGTTCCCGTATGGTGAACTCCGTCGGGTTGCCGGTGTTGACCGGCCCGCAAAAGCCCTTTGGGGAATGCATCATGCGGATCATGACTTCGATAAGATCGTCAACGTAGCAAAAGGATCGGGTCTGACCGCCGTCGCCGTATACGGTCAAATCCCGCCCGGTAAGAGCCTGACAGATGAAATTGCTGATGACGCGCCCGTCGTTGGGGTCCATAAGCGGACCATAGGTATTGAAAATACGGATGACCTTAATATCCACGCCCTCCTGACGGGCGTAGTCGAAAAACAGACTTTCCGCGCAACGTTTGCCCTCGTCGTAACAGGCGCGCACGCCGATGGGATTGACGTTGCCCCGGTAGCTTTCCGCCTGCGGATGCTCCAGAGGGTCTCCGTAGACTTCCGACGTGGAAGCCTGAAGTATGGTCGCGTTGTGCGCCTTGGCCAGTTCCAGCATGTTCAGCGCGCCGAGCACACAAGTTTTGGTCGTCTGGATGGCGTGCACGCCCTGATACGCGGGCGGACTGGCCGGACAGGCCAGATTGTAAATTTCGTCAATGGATTCTTCGATACCCAGAGGCTTGGCAATATCTTGATGAACAAAGCGAAACTCCGGCCGCGCGGCCAGTTCGCGGACATTTTCCATCCTTCCCGTGGAATTATCATCCACGCAAAGAACCCTATGTCCCTCCGCAACCAGACGCCGGCAAAGGTTCGCCCCCAAAAATCCCGTTCCACCCGTAACCAGTATTGTTGCCACAACCAATCTCCATCCAAAACATTCAAGTCAACGTCCGGAAAAACATTTTTCTTCGTCAAACCCTGTTCCAGCGTATTATTTCTCTGCCAAACAGGCGTATAACCTTTTCATTTTTTGAATTTCCAATAAATAAAATCTTTTCAAAACCCTTTAATTTCTTCAAATCGCTAAGATTTAATTTATGTATTCCGGAACTTGCATATATATTGTAATTTCCGTTTATTAAATAACGAAGGTTCTTATCTTTAATTTTCATATTCCATGATTTCATACGCTTGATCAATTCCCAGGCAATGCCGGCCTTTTCAAAAGGCTGACATATTTTCATGGATTCTCGTAAAAATTCTATACATAAACCCTCGAACAATAAAGATTCTTGCGGAAAAATATGGTTTCGCATCCAGAAATCATAAATATGATCAATGACTTTAAAGTATTCAAAAGCTCCACCAGAATTGTTGACAGCTATATTAGTAAGCGATCCATCATGAAGATCATAGGTATAAAGTTTGTCCGGCAAAAAAAAGACGCGCCGATACAACATAAAATACTCAAGAACAAAGGCGTTGTCGTCAAAACTGCATCGTGGAGGAAAACAAATATTATGCCGCAGCACACAATCCCGGCGGAAAAACTTGTTCCAGACCGTGCGGGACAGGCGCGGCACTTCTTCCGCGTCAAGCGTTTTCACGCCTCTGAACGGTATACGGAAATAGTCGGTATCAAATTCTCCGCCGTCTTTCCGTTGTGTGACTCCGAAACAAACAGCGTCCACGTCGTCCGTCATAACGCGCATTACCCGGGAATAGGCGTCGGGGTGAATCTCGTCATCGCTGTCGACAAAGGTAAGCAACGCCCCCCGGGCCGCTTGAATGCCCCGGTTCCGCGCCGCTCCGGCTCCGGCGTTTTCCTGCTCCAGCACGACTATTCTGCCGTCTTTCGCCGCGTATTCATGTAAAATGGCCGCCGAACGATCCGTCGAACCGTCATTGACGCACAGTATCTCGAAATCTTCGTATGTCTGGCGGATGAGGCCATCCAGGCAACGCGCGAGGTAAGGCTCGGCATTATATACGGGAATGATGACGGATATGCGCGGAGTTGCGGCTGACTGTCGCATTACATGGCCTCCGGCAATCCGGTCTTTGGAAGGCGGGCATAGCGCGGGGTATGACGCGACCTGCCGGAGCCGAGCAAACGTTGCACCAGGGATGGCGACTGCCCCTCGCGCACCAGAAAGGCGGCGAAACTACGTCGCAAATCCTGAATACGCACGTCTTCCAGGCCCAATTCATGGCGTAGCGTATCCCAAAACCCGTAGATATCCGCCAGCGGCCTGCCCGGCCTACGGCCCGGAAAAAGCCAGGGACTGTCCGATATGCGCGGGATGGCCCGTATGACATCAACGGCCTCGTCGGAAAGCGGAACGGCACGCCAGCGCCCATCGCCGTTCGGCCCGGAATCGGGAACGTCAAGCAGGCGCTCGTCAAAATCCACATTTTCCCATCGCGCCTTGAGGATTTCGTTTTTGCGCGCCCCGGTCAACAACAACAGACGCAGAGCCAGAGCCTCCCGCCTCGGCGACCGTTGCAGCGCGGCCATGAGCCGCCGAGCCTCCGTCAACGAAAGGCAACGTTCCCGCACGCGCTTTTCCAATGAGGCCACTTCCGCGCAAGGAGAGCCGCCGGGCAGCAAGCCGTACCCCACCGCCAGCAGGCAGATGCTCTTGAAGACGGCCAGGATGCGATTGCAGGTGGCCGGGGCAAGGCCGCCCGCCGCCAGAGCATGCAGCCAGGCCTCCACCTCGCCGCGGCGGAGGGTCGCCAACTCCCGTTTACCGAATACCGGGGAAAGATACTGGCGAATAATGCGGTTATCGATGGGCCAGCTTCGTTTACGAACCCGGATGCGCGGGAGATAGACCTTGTCCACAAAGGCATCCATATCCGCTATATCCGATGACGAATGGAATAATTCGCCCGGTAACGGAACTGAGGTATGGCGGCGGGGCATGCACTGTCCTCCTGCGACGTCCGTTTCCCAAAACCCGGGAAAAAATCGGACCGCCTGAAGTTTCATCGTCAGACGCACTGTTGATGAATTTTCAAATACCATATCTGATTGGGTTGATTTTAGCAATATTGTGTACGGAGCCAAATTGCCTGCTCTTATGATTGATATAAATATCATATTATATTTTATAGTTATGAAACATTTCCCTTCCTTCCTTGCTTGATTCATCGACAGTGCGTCTGATGAAGACCGCATTTATGCCTGAAATGGCCGTGTGCACTTGTCGGCCACTCGCTATAGCCAGAGAATTCTCCCTTTTAGCTTTTCTTAAACTTTTCCCCCTCGTTATCCTGGCGCTGGTGTCCCACGCGACGCGGTGCCTTCGGCGTTTCTCAGCCCGCTTTCCGCGCGGGATATGACGCCCTGTCCCAGAACCCCTGTACCGCGTTTACCTCGGAGATATGCGAGCAAGGCCGCTCCGTCACAGAGCCGAGGTACTGAGAAGGGGAAGACTGCGGGCTTGTGTTATAGTTTGTTGATGGCCAGCGACGGTAAACGCGGCAGGGCGAAGCCGACCGCACTTCCAGCATGGCCAAAGGTGGACTCGCCCATAGCTTTAACTATAAATATAGCACAGCCTTTCGCATTGCCGGAATGCCGGGCATACGCTATAGTGAAAAACGTTCCTTCACCTTCAACCGTCGCGACCGAGTCACCCCGCCATGTTTGCTCTTATCCTTACCGTGCTTCTGGCCGCGGGTATTTCCGCCCTGTGCTCCACCACCGAAGCCATGCTGTATTCCGTGCCCTTGACCTATATCGAAAAACTGCGCGAAAAAGGCTCCAGGGCGGGGGAATTGTTGCATGCCATGCGCTCCAACATCGATCAACCCATTACCGCCGTGCTCACCCTCAACACGGTGGCCAACACGGCGGGGGCCTCCGTCGCCGGAGCGTTGGCGGCTTCGGCTCTGGGACCGGAAAACATGCCGCTGTTCGCCGTGGGCTTCACCATCCTCATCCTCGTCGCGGGGGAAATTCTGCCCAAAACCTTCGGCGTTTCCTACGCCGAGCCTTTATCCGTCATCCTGGTCTATCCCCTGCGCTTTCTGATTGTCATACTGCGCCCCATAACCTGGGCGGGCGGGCTTATCACCCGGCTTGTCTCCCGCCCGAGAGATATCCCGCAGGCCACGGAGGACGACATCCGGGTCATGGCCAGTCTGTCGCGCAAATCCGGCGGCATCCAGGCCTATGAGGAAACCGCCATCCGCAATATACTGGCCCTGGATCAAAAACGGGTGGAAGACGTCATGACCCCCCGCACGGTGGTTTTTTCCCTGCCCTCCTCCACCGGCGTGGACGAGGCGTATCACAACGCGAATTTCTGGCATTTCAGCCGCATTCCCGTTTACGAGGAAAACAATGAAGACGTTGTGGGCCTGGTGTCTCGCCGGGACGTGGCCCTGCACATGGGGCGCGAACACGCCCACGTGAACCTGGGCGACATCATGCGCCCCATCCACTTTGTCCTGGAGTCCCAGACTTTGGACAAGGTGTTGACCGAATTCCTCGAATCGCGCCAGCATCTGTTCGCCGTACTGGATGAATACGGCGGCCTGGCCGGGGTCATTTCCCTCGAAGACGTGCTGGAAGAAATGCTGGGCCACGAAATTGTGGACGAAAGCGACGTGGCCCCCGACATGCGCGAAGCCGCCCGTCAACGCCGCGCCGCCGCATTGCGGGCGACAGCCGCCGGCCAGTCCGGGCCCCGCTGAACGGGAGCGACGGTTCCGCTCCGTTTTCGGATAAGCGACCAAGTCCCGATGTTACAGGGGTTTCCCGCTATTGAAAACAATTCCTGCTTGCAAAGCCCATAAAAGTCGATACAATGACGCCCGAGCCCTGTCCGAGCGGACCTTACGTCACGCTTCGCGTCAGGGTCGACACCCTGCCTGCGGGCCTTTTCAGGAGACCACCATGGCGCGTAAAAAATCTCTGTCCGTCTACATCCTGGCCCTGCTGCTCTTTGTGGGCGGCGTGGGTTATATGGCTTGGGCGGGCTTGTCCGAAAACAGCGTATACTTTCTCAACGTATCCGAAGCACTGACCATGCCGTCCCAAGAACTTCAGGCCGCACGCCTGTTCGGCACCGTGGCCGAAGGCGACATCGCCCGACCCGACAACGGATTGGGGGTGCGCTTCCGCCTGCGGGACGCCGATCAGCCCGGCCTTGTGGTTTGGGTGGAATACAAGGGCGTGGTGCCCGACACCTTCAAACCCGGCGCGGAAGTCATCGTGGAAGGCGGTATGGGGCAGGATTCCTTCCTGGCCAAAAGCCTCATGACCAAATGCCCCTCCAAGTACGAAAAAGAAAACCGGACCAAAACGGTCTGACCGTATTCCGGATACCCGGGGCTCTCACCGACGCGGAGCGACGCGCGACGGCCGAAGTCCGCGTTTCGCCGCGCGGGAAGCGCGGCTTCCCGTGTGTTGCCGCGCCCGCCGCCGACAAACGTCCTTCCCCCGACTTTCTCGATCTCCCCATTTTTTGAAACCGCCTAGGAGCCTTCATGTACCTTGTCGCCTACGCTTCCCTCCTGCTGGCCCTGCTTTTCGCCCTCGGCGGCGCGGGCGCGGGCGTGGCCCAATTGTGGCAGGATCGAAACGCGGACCTCGGCTGGCTGGAAAAAGCCCATCTGGGCGTCACCCTCTGCCTGACGGTCGCCTCGGGCATCCTGCTGACGGCTCTGATAAACTGCGACTTTTCCGTGGACTATGTAGCCAGTTACACCGACCGCGTACTGCCTCTGTTCTATAGGCTCACGGCGTTCTGGGCCGGACAGTCCGGCTCGCTTCTGTTCTGGGCCCTGATGGTGGCCCTGTGCGGGGCGCTGTTTCAGTTCACCGCCGCCTACCGGGCCCTGAGCCCGGAAACCAGGCTGTGGTACTGGGTATTCTTCCTGTCCATCATGGCCTTTTTCGCCCTGCTGCTCTCGGCCTGGAGCAATCCCTTCGTGCGCACGCTGCCGGCCCCGCCCGACGGCCGGGGTCTCAATCCCCTGCTCCAGAACCCCGGCATGATCATCCACCCGCCTTTACTTTTCCTGGGCTACGGCGGTTTCGTCATCCCCGGCTGTCTGGCCCTGGCCCAGGCCATGCACCGAAGCGGAAGCGAGGCCTCCTGGCTGCTCGTGGCCCGGCCCTTTACCCTGACGGGCTGGCTGTTCCTGACCGCGGGAATCGTGCTCGGCGGCTGGTGGGCCTATATGGAACTGGGCTGGGGCGGCTACTGGGCCTGGGACCCTGTGGAAAACGCCTCGATTATCCCCTGGCTGCTGGGCACGGCCGCCCTGCATACCGGTCTGCTCGAAACCCGGCGCGGCAAACTGCGTCGCGTCAACATCTTTCTTATGGCGCTGACCACGGTGTCGGCCTTTTTCGCCACCTACCTGGTGCGCGGCGACGTGGTCAATTCGGTGCACTCCTTCGGCGCGGGCGGCGTCGGCCCCGCTCTGCTTGTATTTGTGCTGGCGGCGCTGGCTCTGGTCGTGGTCGTCTCGTTGCGGGGCGCCGACGGCGGCGAGGCGCTGGCCGGGTTGGAAACCCGCGAAGGTTTTGTGATCATGACCGCCTGGCTGTTTGTGGCCCTGTCGCTGATCATCCTCGTCGCCACCCTGTGGCCCGTGATCAGCGCCCTGTGGTCCGCCCGCCCCGTGGGCCTGGGCGCCCGTTTTTACAACAGCGTGTGCCTGCCCCTGTTCACGGTGCTGGTGGGGCTGCTTGCAGTCTGCCCCTGGCTGCGCTGGAAAGGCGGCGTGCGCGACTGGAAAAAATTCGGCGCGACGGCGGCCGTGTTTGTCGCCGCGCTGGCCGTTTTCTGGCGTTTCGGCGTCAGCAGCGCTCTACCCCTTATGGCCGCTTCCCTGAGCGTGGCCTGTCTGGTCAGTCTGGCCCTGCAACTGACCGACCGGGCCGTACGCTCCTGGAGGCCCGCTCTGGCGGCCCTGCTGGTCCACACGGGACTGGCTTTGACAGCCCTCGGCATCGCCTTTTCCGGCCCTTACAAGACCGAGGTCGAAGTGGAACTGGCCAAGGGGCAGAGCGTCGAGGTGGGGCCCTATACCGCCACCCTGAAGGAACTGTATGAAGGCCGCGACGGTCGAGGCGCCTATACTTTCCTGGAAGCGGAACTGACGTTAAGCCGGGGCGGCCGGGATATCGACACCGTATCCCCCCAGCGCCGCGTGTTCGCCAAATTCGGCAAGCAGGCCTTTGCCGAGGCCGCCACCCACCCCTCGCTGGGCAATGAATTTTACGCCACCCTGCTGGGCCTGGACGACCGGCAACGCGCCGTTCTGCGCCTGAGCGCCAATCCATTGGTCAACTGGTTGTGGATCGGGGGCGCGCTCATGACTCTGGCCCCGCTCCTGGGTCTGACGCGGCGCGAACGCCCCATCCCGGCCCCGACCGAAAAGGCTTCGCCTACCAAAAAAGACGACGGGAACGAAACCGGCGACGACGCCGACGGCCGGGCTTGATTCATGCCCGCCGCCTCCCTCGATACCCGCGTCGTCCGCGCGCCCTGCTCCGACGGGACGACCGCGCCTTTGGAACTGATCGGCGTGGCCAAAGCGTTCGGCCCCCGCCTGCTGTTCAAGGGCGTGAATCTGCGTGTGGAGGCGGGGGAGGTGTCGCTGCTGGTGGGCCCCAACGGGGCGGGCAAGTCCACCCTGATGCGGATCATGGCCGGTCTGTCCCGGCCCGACGCGGGCCGGGTGAACTGCGCCCTGACGCCGGAACAGACGGGTTATCTCGGCCACGCCACCTTTATTTACCCCGGCCTGAGCGCGTGGGAAAACCTCGCTTTCTGGCTGAAGGCCGCCGGGCTGCCGTGCGCGCCGGATGCGGTGGACGAGGTTCTGTCCCTGGTGGGCCTCGGCCGCCACGCTCACGACCGGGCCGGGATATTTTCGCGGGGCATGGCCCAGCGCCTCAATCTGGCCCGCCTGCTTCTGTTTCGGCCCCGTCTGCTGCTTCTGGACGAGCCGGGCACCGGCCTGGACGTCGCTTCACGGACCCTGCTGCGCAATATGGTATGCGACGCGCGGACCTCGGGCGCGGCCGTGGTGTGGATCAGCCATGATCAGACCGAGGACGCGCATCTGGCCGACCGTGTGTTGCATCTGGAAAACCGAACCCTGACGGAGACGGGTCGGGACGACGCGGAATCCGGTGCGGAGGGCGCCGCATGTTGAAGTGCGCGTCGGCCGTATGCGGCAAAGATTTACGCCTGGTGCTGACGCGGGGCGCGGGCCTGACCCAGGCGCTGTTGCTGGGCCTCTTGCTGGTGTTTTTATTCAGCCTGTCCTTGGACGCCGGGGATCGCCTCACGCCCCAGGCGGCGGCCACCATGTTCTGGCTGGCCTCGGCCTTCTGTCAGGTGCTGGTCTTCAACATGCTGTACGCCGTGGAGGAAGCCAACGGAGCCCGCCTCGGCCTGTTGTTGTTGCCCGCGCCCGTCCAGGGTGTGTGGCTGGGCAAAGCGGCGGCCGGCTTGCTGCTGCTGCTCACGGCGCAGTGCCTGTTTGTGCCCGCCGTATTCGTGTTTCTGGCCCAGCAGACCGGGCCGGGTTGGCCCACGGCCCTGGCCGGACTTATTCTGGTCGACGTGGGCATGGCCGCATCGGGTTCGCTTCTGGGAGCGCTGTCCGTGGGCCGGGCCGGGCGCGAATCACTGCTCAGCGTGGTGCTCTTCCCCCTGCTGGTGCCCCTGCTGCTGGCCGGGGTGCGCCTGACGGCCCTGGGCTTGCTCCCCGCCGACGCCCCGGCCGGAGCCCTGGCCTTCGCGCGGGAAAGCGCGGGGAGTTGGCTGGGCCTGGCCGCGGCCTTCGACGCTCTGTTTCTGGCGGCGGGGCTGGTGCTTTTTCCCTACGTCTACAGCGGAGAGGATTAAACGATGCGAGCAACTCTTCCCCTGGCCGCTCTGGCCGTGGCGGGCGGCGTGGGCATGGCCTGCTGCCAGTGGCTGATATACGGTTACGCGCCTATCGAACAGTCCATGGGCCCGGTCCAAAAAATATTTTACTTCCACCTGCCGGTGGCCTGGTGGTGTTTCGTCAGCTTTTTCGTCGCTTGCGCGGCCGGCATCGCCTATCTCAAAACACGACGCTCCGCCTGGGATCTGTTGTGCGCCGCCGCCGTGGAAACAGGCATGGTATGCGCCACCCTGGCCCTGCTGACGGGTTCCATCTGGGCCCGCCACTCCTGGGGCGTGTGGTGGACCTGGGATCCCCGGCTGACCACCACTCTCATCCTGTGGTTTATCTACGCGGGCTACATGGCCCTGCGCGGCATGGACCTGCCGCCGGACCGGCGGGCCGCGTTGGGGTCGGTGGTGGCCGTGATCGGCTTTATCGACGTGCCCCTGGTCTTCATGTCCGCCCGGTTGTGGCGCTCCATCCATCCGGCCGTTTTCGCCGCGGAAGGCGGCGGCCTGGAACCCGAAATGGCCGTGGCCGTCGTGGCCTCGGTGCTGTGCTTCGGCCTGATCTGGCTGGCCCTGCTGGGGCTGCGCTACAGCCAGATGCGTCTGGCCGAGCGCCTGGACCGGCTGTTGCTGAAAAAACTGAGCGGCGACGACCTCGCCGCGTGAACGAAAAAGGAACGCCTATGAACGCCCTCAACTGGCTTATGGCGGCCAACGCCGTCCTGTGGCTCGGCCTCGGCGCCTATCTCGCTCGGCTGGCCCTTGCCCAGCGTCACCTGGAACGTCGCGTCCGCCTGGAGGAAAACGATGACTGAGGCCGCCCACAGCACTTCCGCCGTCCACCGCCGCCTTGTGCTGGGCGGTATGGCTCTGGGGCTTGCGGTCATGCTGCTGGTGTCTCTGGCGTATCGCCTGGGCTCCCATCCTCTGACCCGTACTGCCGCAGCTCCGACCGTCGCTTCCGCACCGACCATGCCTCCCGCAGGCGCGTCCGCCGCCTCCGGAACAGGTGGCGACGCCGGAGCCGCGACACCGGAACAGGCGGCCACCATCGCCGCCATGCAGAAGTTGCAGGCCGACCCCAACGATGTCGACGCCCTGCTTGAGCTGGCCGATCTGTTCATGCGGCAGAACAGCCCCGAAAGCGCCCAGGGCTTCATCAACCGGGCTTTGGTAGCCGCTCCGGGCGACGCGCGCCCCTCCTACTACCAGGGAGTGCTCGACGCGCGCCAGGGCAAATATCCCGAAGCCGCCGAGGCCATGACACGTTCGCTGCGCCTGCAGGACAACCCGACCGTTCGCTACAGCCTGGCCGTGGTGTACCGCTACCATCTGAACGACGACGCCAAAGCGAAGGAACAACTGGAGGCGGCCCGGGCCAATCCCGATCTGCCCCCGGACCTGCGCGCCCTGGTCGAGCAGGAACTGGCCAAGCAATCATGAGCGTTCACGTCCCCAACGCCGCGACCGACTCGGATTTTCCGACGGGCACGGCGGACACCATCGCGGCTGTAGCCACGGCGCCGGGCGCGGGCGCCATAGGCGTCGTCCGGCTGTCCGGCCCCCGCTCACGCGCCGTGCTGGAGGCCGTTTTTCGGCCGTCCTCGTCCCGTTTCACCGGTTTTGTCCCCCGCACCCTGCACCACGGTCGCATCGTGGACTCCCACGGAGCGGACCTGGACGACGCCTTGGCGGTCTTTTTTCCCGGTCCTCACTCCTTTACCGGCGAGGATTCGGCCGAAATCCAGGGCCACGGCGGGGCGGCCGTGCTCCAGGCCGTGCTGGAAGCCGTGCTGACCCACGGGGCGCGCCAGGCCGAACGGGGCGAGTTTACCCGCCGGGCCTTTCTGAACGGTCGTATCGATCTGTCTCAGGCCGAGGCCGTGGCCGAACTGGTGGCCGCCCCCGGCGTGGAGGGGGTGCGGCTGGCCTCGGCCAAGCTGCACGGCCTGCTGGGGCGCCGCGTGTCGGAGCTGCGCGAGCGCCTGGAGTATTTACGCCGCCGGGTATGTCTGGCGGTGGATTTTCCGGACGAGGAGGCGGAATGCCTGCCTCCGGCCGAATTTCTGGCCGTGACCGGCGAAGTGATCGACGGCGTGCGCGCCCTGCTGGCCGGCTACCGCCGCGCCCGGTGCTGGCGCGAAGGAGCCCTGGTGGTTCTGGTCGGACGGGTCAATGCGGGCAAATCGAGCCTGATGAACGCCCTGCTCGGGCGTCCCCGGGCCATCGTCACCGAACGACCGGGCACCACCCGCGACTATCTGGAAGAAGAAACCGCCCTGGACGGCTTGCCCGTTCGTCTGGTGGACACCGCCGGTCTGCGCGCCGACAGCGACGACCCCATCGAAAGAGAAGGCATGCGCCGGGGCCGGGAATTGGCGGACGCGGCTCAGGCCGTGTTGCTGGTGCTGGATGGTGCTCTGGCCGCTTCCGCACCCTCCCCCTGGGCGGTCTTCACGGAAGAAAAAGCGCTGGTGGAAGCCGTGGGCGCGTCACGCTGCCTGGCGGTGTGGAACAAGGCCGATGTGACTCCCCTCCCCCCCGATGCGGCGGACTTTTACGGCGCGCCGATTCTGGAAGTATCGGCCCGAACGGGCCGGGGACTGGACGAACTGGCCGCCGCCACCCGGACCCTGTGCGGCGCGCAGGAACCCGCCCCCGAGGAAATAGCGCCCAACCTGCGCCAGGCCCGAGCCCTGGAAAACGCGCTGGCCGAACTGCGGGACCTGGAGCGCGACATCGCCGCCGCCGTGCCGCCCGATCTATGCGGACTCCGCCTGGAAAGCGCCGCCGCTCACCTGGCCGACATTACGGGACTGAACAGCGCCGACGACACCCTGAACGCCATATTCGCGGATTTCTGCATCGGGAAATAGAATGGAGCGACCGCGTAACGGAATAATTCCAGCGTGAGCGAGGGAGGAATGGCAAGGCGTCGGCTAGCGACAGAGAGGGGCTCAATGGGGCAGATGGATGGGATGAGGAGCTCTGCCCATCATCTGAGAGCGGGGAGTCATAAATTTGGTCGACAAGAGTAGAGGCAGGAAGGCGCTCTTTGCCTTTGCGCCATGATATTCGGTGCAAATTTTGCTTGCTGTATGAAATTATTAGTAAATATTATTTTGCCGTTGAAAACGCTCCCGAAGCCGAGTGGAACAAGACTTCGCCACGACGGCGGAACAGCCGCCATTCACTCGTTGACGCGAAGCGCCTTGCGGGTGAAGAGAGCAGAGATAAACCGCGCCTGATCGCAATTTTCGGGACTGCTGAATATTGCCGACAGTCCGAGGCCGGTGTTGCCGACATTTTTTCGACCTTTCCCCCTCACTCCAATCTGGCCCAAGCGTCAAGCACGGCTTGGAGCGTGCCTTCCTCCTCGGCCTCGCGCATCAGGCGGCCGATGTACCGGCTCTGCCGCCGACGGGCTTCACGCCCGGACAAAGCGCGAAATTCGGCCAAGGCTTCGACCAGCTCCGGCGGCAGGGGCAACAGGGCCTGCCTGGCGGGCGGCAAAAGCGCCAGTTCCTCGCCTTTGGCCTGCAGGGCGGCGCTGTCCCGCTTACGCTGCGAGCGGCTGACGATTTCAGCGTTGTCGTCCGTCGCGTCCCGCACGTATTGATGGCGTCCGCGCTTGGCCATTACTGTTCAAATCCCCTGGGCGAGCCGTCGAGAGTAAAAGGCACGCCGCCCTCTTCCTCCATGTCCAGAGCGTCGATTTTTTCTTCCAGCCACTCCAGAAGCGCCCGCGCCGTATTGTAGTTGATGACCACCTTGGAATGAATATGGCGCGTGACCACGCGCACTTCCTCGTCAAAGGGGGCCATTTCCTGACCGAAGGAACCGTCCGGTTCCACCCGGCGCTCGGAAAAAGCGGGCATCTTGTCGCTTTCCAGATAAAAATTGATTTCTATTTCGCCCTGGGGATTAATCCCGCCCCATACGCCGTGCGCGTACTGCAGGCGCGCGGCCGGATCGTGCTCATATTCATAACGGATACGGGATGGAAACTGAACCTGGCTCATGCATGCTCCTCAAGGGGCCGCAAGGCGTCCAGCGCCACCGCGGCAAATGTAATCCGCGTTTTTAACCCGCCATGCCCCTCAAGTAAACCCTCACGCCACGGGAAACTTCGCCCCCCCCTTTCCCCGACGCGTGATTCCCGACCCCGAGCC
>UQJT01000009.1 GCA_900541395.1 uncultured Desulfovibrio sp. | reverse complement strand
GCGGGGAGCTTTTGCTCCGTGCCGCAGCGGCGAAGACGAGTTATGCCCTCACTCGCCCCGTCTGTCAAATACTTTTTTGATTTTTTTGCGGCCGAAGCTGAAAATTTACGATTAACCATATTATTTTTTTACGATATTTCGACATTTATTTTTTTACGTCAGGGACTTTTTCATACGGTGGGCGGACGTTCCATAACCGTGCGAAGCAAGCTTCGCCGCCTAGGTTCCGTGCGTCAGGCAACGGAAAGATGAGAGCGGTTTGCTGTTGAAAACGGCAATCGCCCCGGCGGCCGCGGGAGCGGCCGCCGGGGCGATTGAGCCTGAAAACCACCCTTTTCAGCCGAAATGACGGCAGCGCCGCTTTTGAAATGGGGCAATTTCAAAAGCAAAATACACAGGGAACAAGCGGAAAATGCGGTTGTCCATACTCGTGTCTTTCTCTATCATCAAATGACTTATCGCCCAGCGGCTTCGCGGGCATTGCTCCGGCTCACACAGGCAGGCGGCAGGCCGGTCCTCGACAGGACTACGGGAATCACGCTCAAGTCCTTATGGATAAACGCGACCGAAAGTTCTCGGCGGGAAGACGTAGCGTTTTCAAATGGATAAGGTTGAACTCCATGCGCGGTATCGATATATGCCGGTCCTTTTACGAACAATGCGGCGCTCCCCTGCTGAAGCGGAAAGTGCCGGACGTGGTCGCCCGCGCGGCTGTGGGTCTGGCGGGCGAGGGTTCGGACTGCTTCGGCTTTGATGACCTTATATCGCGCGACCACGACTGGGGCCCGGCTTTTTGTCTGTGGCTGCCCGCGACCGAACTGAACCGCGACGCCGACCGCCTGGAAGCGGCTCTGGCCGGACTGCCCGCCGTTTTCGAGGGGATTGCCGTCCGTATGCGGCCCCAATTGCGCCAGGGCAGGGTGGGCCCCCTGTCCATCGAGGATTTTTACGCCCGCTTCACCAATCTGACCCGACCGCCCGCATCATGGAAAGAATGGCGGCTCATCCCCGAAAATTTTCTGGCGGTGGCCACCAACGGCGAGATATTTCACGACCCCAGCGGCCGCTTCACCGCCCATCGGAAAGCCCTGCTGGCCTTTTACCCTGAAGACGTGCGGCGCAAAAAAATCGCGGCTCGTCTGGCCGGGTTGGCTCAGTCCGGTCAGTACAACCTGCCCCGCGTGTTGCGCCGGGGTGAAACGGTGGCCGCCCTGCTGACCGCGGCCGAATTTTCACGCCAGGCTTTGTCCCTGACCTTTCTGCTCAACAGACGCTATATGCCCTTTTACAAGTGGGCCTTCCGCGCCGCCGCCGATCTGCCCCTGCTGGGGGAGGACGCCCGGACGGCCCTGGACGGTCTGGCCCGCCTGCGCTGGGACGATATCTCGCCCCAGGCCGCGGCCGACGCGGTGGAAACCCTGTGCGTCCGCTTCGCCTCCACCCTGCGGGCCGAAGGGCTGTCCGACGTCGGGGGCGATTGGCTTCTGACCCATGCCGAAGCCGTGCAGCGCACCATTGTTACGCCTGAATTGCGCGCCATGCCGCTCATGATGGAATAAGCGCCCCGTGCGGACCGCTCCCGCGCGCGGGCTTCGCGCCGCTTCAGTCTCCCGCGTCCGGCGCCTGCCCCAAAAGACGGTGACAGGTAGCCAGATTAAGGCGGCAGGTGGCCGCCTCGGGCGAGGCCCCACTCCCCAGGCGGTCATGCAGAGCCAAGGCTTCCTCCAGTGTGCGGGCGCCCTCTTCCAAATCCCCGGCGGACAACAGGGCAACGCCCAGGTTGGCCAGAGAAAACGCAGTTTCCGGGTGATCGCCGAGCAATTCCCGCCGGATGGACACGGCCTCGCGGTGCAAGTCCACGCCCCGCCGCAACTCCCCCTTTTCCTCGCATAACCGGCCCAGATTATTAAGGCAGGTGGCCACATGGCGACTACGTCGCCCGTCGCGGGCTTCCCACACGCGCAGGGCTTCCTTCTGTTCTGTCTCCGCCTCGTCGTAACGCTTGAGCGCGTAAAGGTGAGTGGACAGATTAAGACGGGCGCGGGCCACTTCCGGATGCTCGGTTCCCAAAGTTTGAAGCAGCATAGTCAGCGCGTCGCGCCCCAGGGGTAGCGCCAGGTCCGCGCGCCCCCGATCCTGCTCCAGACGCGCCACATTTTCCAGAGCCAGGGCCACATGAGGATGGCGCGGGCCGAACAGTTCCTTCAGGTCCGCAAGCAGCCGTCCGAACAGGATCGCCGATTCCTCCAGCCGCCCCAGCGCGTGGCAGGCCAGCCCCGCCGCTTCCAGGGCGGGCGCCCGGACGGCGGAGTCCTCAGCTTCCAGCAAAGGCGTCAGCAACTCCAGGGCCTCGGCCGGACGGCCCCGCTTCAGGCAATCCCGCGCCCGGTCCAGCGTTTCCGACATGGGGACCTCCCTGGCTATCGAAAAAAAAAACGGCAACGGTACCGCCGCAAACGCGGCAGGGCCTCCAGTCCGACGAAAGGCAGGCCGCGCACGCTCGATTGCGTCCGCGCCTCCCGCGCTTGAGGAAAAAGCGCGTTTCATCCGGCCGCCGCGGCCGGGTGCAGCTCCTTCGCGTCGCCGCCAGCGGACGAATAAAAGGCATAACGCCGTTTGCCGCGCGCCTTGGCCTGGTACAGGGCGTTGTCCGCGCGGGCCATGAGTTCCGCATAGTCGACGCCGTCTTCGGGGCTCATGGCAATGCCCACGCTGCACGAAGTCACCGGAGCCTCGTCCGCAAGGTCGGCGCACAGGGTCGCGCAATTCAGATTGCACAATTCCTCGGCTTTGCGGGCCACATCCTTCTCCGACGAGACGTTGCGCAAAAACACGACAAACTCGTCGCCTCCCAGGCGGCCGACCACATCCGATTCACGAACGCGGGCGCGTATTTCTCCGGCCAGGCAACACAACACCCGGTCCCCCACGGGGTGGCCGAAGCGGTCGTTGATGGATTTAAAATCGTCCAGGTCCAGAAACAACAGCGCGGCCCGGGTTCCCGAGTCGTTGCGCAGGGCCGCCGTAATCCGCTCCTCGGCGTGAGGACGGTTGGCCACGCGGGTCAGGGCGTCGGTATGGGCCCGCTCGCGCAATATGCTGGCCTCGGCCTTGCGCTCGTGGATGTTGGCCAGTTTGCCGATATATCCCACGCACTCGTATCCCGCATCCACATCCCATAGAGCATGGGTATAAACTTCAAACCATTCGTACCGGCCCGAACGGGTACGCAGCCGCAGTTCCAACCGGCAGCGGGGATACTGCGGGGTCAGGCCGCCCAGGCGGGCATCGATGAGCGAACGGTCTTCATCATGGATCAGATCGGTCGCGGTCAGTCGTTCCCGAGTATGGGGAACCCGCGTGTCGCGTCCGAACAGGGTATGGTATTTTTCGGAAAATTCCAGCACGTCGGCACCCATATCGTAGCTGAATACAATATCGCCCGACAATTCCGTGACGATGCGGTACTTTTCGCGTTCACGCTCCAACAGCCACAAAGTGCGGGCCGAAAGCACCTCGGCGTCGCGGGCGGCGGCCCGTTCCGCGGCCTCCTCGGCAAAAGGGTCGAAAGGCGTCGTCGCCTCGGCAAAGGCCTGAGCCTCGGACAGGCCGTGGGGGTCCTTTTGCAGGCGCGGCGCTTCGGCGACAAACACTTCCAACAATTCGGGATTGAAGGCGCCGCACTCTCCTCCCAAAATCATGTCCACGGCCTCCTGGTGCGAATACGACCGCTTGTATGCGCGTTCGCTGGTCAGGGCGTCATATACGTCGGCCAACGACACCACCTGGGCCCAAATAGGAATGCGCGCTCCGGCCAGACCGTCGGGGTAGCCGCGTCCGTCCCAACGCTCATGGTGGCTGCGACAAATGTCGTAGCAATAACGGTAAAACGTCTCGTTGGGGCTGTAGTTGAGGCTTTGCAACAGTTCACACCCTTTGAGGGTGTGCGTCTTCATAATTTCAAATTCTTCGGCGGTCAGTTTGCCCGGCTTGTTGAGCACCGAATCGGGGATGGCGATCTTGCCGATGTCGTGCATGGACGCCGCCAGAGAAATTCTATCCATAGTCAGCGGCGTCAGGCCGTATTTGGGGTGGCGCACGGCCAAGGCTTCCAACAGCAGACGGGTGGTGAAACGGATACGTTTGATATGTCGGCCCGATTCGGAACTGCGAAACTCCACCACGGAACTCAGGGCCTCAATCATGAACGCGTTGGCCTGGTTGAGCTTGAGAGCCTGTTGTTCCAGCGCTTTCACCTGCTTGTCGACCAGGGTTTCGAGATGAGCCTTGTGCTGGTACAGTTCGATGATATTGCCCACCCGACGCTTGACGATGCCGGGGTTGAAGGGCTTGTTGATGATGTCCGCCACTCCGAGATCATAACTGCGCAACGAGGCCATATCCGAATTTTCCGCGGTGATGAGCACCACGGGCAAGCGGACCAACCACTTTTCGCGGTTCATGTTTTCCAGCACTTCGTAGCCGTCCATGACCGGCATGACGATATCCAGCAGCACCACCGCGATTTCGTCCCGATGTTCGCGCAGGACTTCCAAAGCCTGGCGGCCGTTGGCGGCCTCAAAAATACGATAGGAACTGTGGAACAGTTCGGAAAGAATGGCCCGATTGAGCTCCACGTCGTCGACAATCAAAATGGCTTTGTCATCCATAGCGGTTCTCTCAATCCGCCTGTTCCAACAACGCAAGCAATAAACGGTGCTCGGCGGCCACATCGTCAAAAATGGCGGTCACGTCCGCCGGGCGCGTCTCACGAGCGGCCGAAACCAAGTCGGCGCACCGCTCCTGCAACCGCTGAAAGCCCAGGTTGCCCGCTATGCCTTTCAAGGTGTGGGCCAGCCGCCCCGCCTCGTCATAGCGCGCCCCGTCCACTGCGGCGCTCAAAGCCGAAAATGTCTCGTCCTGAGGAAAAGCCCGCATGAAACGCTCCAAAAGCGCCTCATTGCCGGAAAACCGGCGCAACGTCTCGGCCACGTCCACTCCTGCGTCGCGCATCGCTTCCAACAAAGTCATGCAGCATTCCTCCGTGCGAGACGGGCTTCCATGATCCGAAAGCGACACGTCGCAATCAACGGTTTTACCCAAATATAAGCGTTCATGCCCGTCTCAAGCGCGGCCCCCCTTGGGGGAGGCAATGTCCGCCGCGCCCGGCCTGTCCGATTTGCGCATGGCTGAACAGTCCGACGGCCGCTCATGGCAAGGGGCCGGCCACAATAAGAATAAAACATCGTAATACCCCTTGCCGGAAATGCCAAATAATATTTATTTTCCCTTACGCTGACGGCGCCCCCTGCCCGCCGTACGGGAAGAAGCGGTCCGGCCGCATGTTCACCGACGCGGACTCAACAACAAGTCTTCCACATATTTTTGTACTTGCAGCACATCGCCGACAGCCTCGTGGGGCGACAGATCGGGCTGCCCGCTCATCAACGTGCACGCCGCCTGGGTGACGGCAAGAACGGCCGCCCGATCATGGATGAGGGGCAACGCGTGGGTATCAGCATCAAAAAGAACGCGCGACATGGCCTACTCCTGGGTTTAGGGAAAACCGCCGTGAACGGGTCACGATACCATACGTTCCGGATTCTCTCTCCGGCTCTTCTTCCTCGTGTATCGCGGAACCGACGCCGGTCGGGAGCAAATGAAGGCGACACCGGGAACAACGCTTGTCCAAAATATGTGTTTTCCTATACACAAACCTGGTCTATAAACTTATCATCCATATATAACGCCAAAATTTCATAACCGGTTTTTGGATAGTAGTAAACTGGAAACAAGCCTTTCTCTCTCCCGAACCTTCACGAGTCACAGAACGCCCGGTATTCTGCGGCGTGGGCCCGGGCTCTGTTCACGCCCTTCCGGTCGCATGTTTTCCGTCCGTGGGGCGGCCTCCTTTCCGCGCGCTTCCGCGCAGCCCCCTGCCCGATCTTGAGCGGATCGCGGCGTCCCGCACGCTCACTGACGGGCTTCGGGCCGAACTACAAAAGCGAGCGGTGCGCGGGCGATGCATCCGGGTCTGCGTCCCGCCCAAGTTCCGAAATGAAGAAATCATGTTCGCTCCGGAAATTTTTTACCGCCGCCCTGTTTCGGCTCGTCCCGACCCGGCATATCCGCCGGGACAGGCGGGCCGACACTTTTCATAAACACATAATCCATTATTATACTTATCAAATTTACAAAAAGCCTCGTAGGATTGCCGCAAAAAGACGTCATTCGACACAAACGGCGCAATCTGGAGGATACAATGGCTATAGTAACGGAACCTACCACGCGCGGGGACGAGGTCGCTTCGTTCCGCTTCACATCCTGGGTTTCCTGGAAAAGCATTTTCGCGGGGCTCATCGCCGCCATCGCGGTCGGCGTGGTGCTGGCCCTGCTCGGCATGGCTCTGGGCTTCACCGTATTTGACCCCATGTCCGGCGATCCCTTGGCCGGAGTGGGGCTCACCTTCGGCCTCTGGACCCTGATTTGCGGTATCGTCAGCCTTGTGGTCGGCGGTTACGTGGGCGGCCTGTCGGCCGGACGATACGGAGGCACACACGGCTTCCTGGTCTGGTGCGCCGTGCTCATCGCAGGTGTTTTTTCCACATCCCTGGCGGCCGGTATGGCCGCCCAGGGCGTCGGCAATCTGCTCGGAGCCGCGAGCTCCGTGGCGGCCCATATTGCCGACGAGGCCGGCAGCCTGGCGAAACTGGGCATCAATACAATACGGGAAGAGTCGCCATCCAACCGAAATGAGCCCCGTGTCATGGCTATTTTGCGCGACACCGGCGTAAAAGAACTGCAGCCCTCCGCCTTCATGGGCCAGTTGCAGGCCATGCGCAGCGATCTGGACAACACTCTTCACCGTCTGACGCTGGACAATTACGAAACGGTCATCAACACATTTTTACAACGCCAGAAGGAAAGACTCGACACCCTCCAGAATGCTCCTATCAATCGGAGCGCGGCGATTCAGGGCCTGATGCGCAGTCGGAACATCAGCGCCGAACAGGCCGACACCCTGCTGAATGAAGCTCTGAACGTGTACAACTACCGGCTGGATCAGGTAAAGAGCGCCGTCACGCAGGCTCAGGACCAGGTGGAGAACACCCGGCAATATCTGAAGCAGGTCGCCGAGGATGCGCGCAAGGCCGCCGCCGAAGCTTCCGCCGCCATCGCCCGGTCCGCGCTTATGGCCGCTGTCGCCCTGATTCTGGGGGCCGTCGGCAGCATCATCGGCGGCCGCTTCGGCGCCCGTCACAGCCGTCGCTACGAAACCCTGTAATTTTTCCTCATCCAAAAATCACACGGGGCGCGCCTGAATTCATTCAGGCGCGCCCCGTGCCGCATCTCAACGTTCCGTATTTTTACGGGCTGGGGGAAAAGCGTGCCGACATCTCCAAGGGTATTCGCAGCACAGCCTTTCGCATAAAAAAACCGCTGTGGAAAACAGCGGACTATGCGTAAATGGCGGAGAGGGTGGGATTCGAACCCACGTACCGGCTATTAACCGATAACTCGATTTCGAGTCGAGCGCGTTACGGCCAGCTTCGCTACCTCTCCGCAAGGCGAAGGAGATTCTTGTATCGTAAGAATCCCGTCCGGGCAAGCCCCTTTTCGCTCGACGCGGCGGGCCGGATTTGGCACACTTCATCCCCGGCGCGCTTTCGCGTCCCGTCCTCTGCCGGAGTTTTGCCCGTGCCGTTTCCGTCCTCTCGCCATATGGTCATGATCCGTCTCAGCGCCCTGGGCGACGTGGCCCTGACCACCGGGGTGCTCATGCGCTGGCGGGAAACTCTGGGGCTTACCTTCACCGTGCTGACGCGGGAGTCCTTTGCTCCGCTTTTTTTCCGCCATCCCGCCGTGCGCGAGGTCGTGGGCCTGAAGACGGACGATCTGCGCGGCGAACGCCAGCGCCGCCTGTTCAGGGCCCTGGCCGCCCGCTTCCGGGGCGTGCCCTTGGTGGACCTGCACGGCACCCTGCGCACCCGCCTGCTGTCTTTGTTCTGGAAAGGCACGGTGTACCGCTACCCCAAGTACGCCCTGACGCGACGTCTTTTCCTGCTCTCCGGGGGACGTTTCGGTCGCGCGCCGCTTCTGGCCCGCAATGTTCCGGAACGGTATGCCGCCGCGCTGGCCCCGCTCCGGCCCCAGGGGTTCGGCAGGGACGGGCTGAGTCCTTTTCTGGCCGTGAACGAAGATGACGACGATTGGAGCCTGGACGCTCTGGCTCCGTTGACGCGGCACGCCCGGCCCGTCGTCGCCCTGCATCCCTTTGCCACGCACCCGGCCAAGGCGTGGCCGGCCGCCCATTGGCGGGAACTGGCCCGGCTGCTGGCCGATCAGGGCATGGCCCATTTTTGGATAGGGCGGGGGGACGCCTCCCTGTTCGCGTCGGCCCCGCTCACGGGCCCTCGCGGTTTGATGTCGCTGGACTTCACCAACCGCACCGATCTGCGCCAACTTATCGCGCTGCTGGCTCAGGCCGACGCGTTGGTCACCGGCGATTCGGGCCCCATGCATCTGGCCTCGGGCGTCTCCACGCCGGTCGTGGCGCTGTTCGGCCCCACCTGCCGGGAATGGGGCTTCTTCCCCACAGGGGAAAACGACCGCGTGCTCCAGGCTCCTCTGGCCTGCCGTCCGTGTTCGCTGCACGGCAAAACCGGCGCAGCCTGCGGCCACGCCTGTATGCGGTCCCTGACGCCGGACATGGTTATGGAAAAACTCCGACGGGTCCTCATCCGCCCCCCCTCCGCCGCACCCGGGACACGCGCCGACGGTTGAGCTTACGGCGGCTCTCGCGTACCATACACCTTCTTTTTCACCCGCAACCCGGACATGCCCCATGGCTCTCATGCGTTTTGTCTCATGGAACGTCAACGGCTTCCGCGCCCTGTGCAAAAAACCGGAATGGGACTGGTTTCGTTCCACACAGGCCGACGTGGTGGGCCTGCAGGAAACCAAGGCCGACCCCTCCCAGGTGGAAAGCGACCACCTGTCGCCCGCGGGCTGGAACGCCTGGTGGGCGGCCTCCACGGTTAAAAAGGGCTATTCCGGCGTGGCCGTGTTCAGCCGCGCGGAGCCCATCCGCGTGGAATACGAACTGCCCGACCCCGACTACCGGGGCGAAGGCCGCGCTCTGCACCTGGAGTACCCCGAATTTCACTATTTCAACATCTATTTTCCCAACGGGGGCGAAGAGGTGGAGCCCGGCGTGTTCAAACGCCTGTCTTACAAGATGGGGTTTTTCAACGCTTTTTTCGACTACGCCCAAACCTTGCGGGAGGATAAGCCCATCGTGGTGTGCGGCGACTTCAACATCGCCCACCGCCCCGTCGACCTGGCGCGCCCGCGCGAAAACGAAAAGAACACCGGCTTTCTGCCCGAGGAACGGGCCTGGTTGGACGACTTCGTGGCCGCGGGCTATGTGGACACCTTCCGCCAGGTCCACGGCGACGAGGCGGGCGCCTACAGTTGGTGGTCGTATCGGATGCGGGCGCGGGAAAAAAACGTGGGGTGGCGCATCGATTATTTCTTTGTGTCCGAAGAACTGAAATACAATATCCGCGACGCGTGGATCGAAAGCGACGTGTACGGCTCGGATCACTGCCCGGTGGGCCTGGCCCTGGAATTCTGAGGCACGAAAAAAGCCCCGTCGAAACGGGGCGTTCTTTCATAATGGGGCGAAAGAAGAGGCTTGAACTCTCGACCCCCTGGGCCACAACCAGGTGCTCTGCCAACTGAGCTACTTCCGCCGTAATGGAAGCTGTTTTGTACTCAAACCCGGCTGTATGGTCAAGCCTTTTTCGGTCATGAAGCGGGGCATACGCATCGTATGCGCATGTCCAAACCGACATCAAACCCCGCTTTGCGGAGTTTGCGCCGTCCAAGCCGCAAAGCGGCTTGACGGAATGCGCGAAAATCGCTCGTTTAACGGCGCGGCGCAGCCGCGACCTCACAATTTTCGAGGCCGCCGACTTTGTCGACACCCCCGGCAGACGCATGAAATGCGCATGCTCCGGGTCATAAAGACGCCCGGGCGATACGGACGCTCCGGAATCTGTACCCGGTCGTCGTCCCGTCCGGGCTTATCATTCCCCGGCAACCTATATTTTCAACCCCTATCGGCAAGGACCCCCGCATGGACAATCTGATTATCGAAGGCGGCCGCCCCCTGCGCGGCACGGTCGCCGTCAGCGGCGCGAAAAACGCCGCCCTGCCCATCCTTATGGCCTCCATTCTGCTTGAAGAACCCGTCACGTATGCCAATGTTCCCGATCTGCGGGATATTCACACCACCCTCAAGCTGCTGGACATCCTGGGCTGCCCGGCCGGATTCGAGGCGGGCCGGGTACGGGTGGAGCCCGGCACGCTGCGCACCGAAGCTCCTTACGATCTGGTCAAGACCATGCGGGCCTCGGTACTGTGCCTGGGGCCTCTGCTGGCCCGCATGGGCGAAGCCAGGGTGGCCATGCCGGGCGGTTGCGCCATCGGCGCGCGGCCCGTGGACCTGCACCTGTCCGCCCTGGAAAAGATGGGAGCGACGTTCGACCTGGAGGAAGGTTATATCCACGGCCGTTGCTCCGGACTCAGGGGGGCGCGCATCCAGTTCGACTTTCCCACCGTGGGCGGCACGGAAAACCTGCTCATGGCCGCCAGCCTGGCCGAGGGGGAAACCGTGTTGGAAAACGCGGCGCGCGAGCCCGAGGTGTCGGACCTGGCCAACTTTCTCATCCGCTGCGGAGCACGCATCGAGGGTCACGGCACCAGCGAAATTCACATTCACGGTGTGTCCCGCCTGCATGGCTGCGAGTACGCCGTCATGCCCGACCGCATCGAGGCGGGCACTTTTCTGGCGGCGGCGGGCATCACCGACGGCGAACTGACCCTGCTCAACTGCCCCTGCTCCGACATGGACGCCGTTTTGGACAAACTGAAGGCGGCGGGGCTGGACATCACCCCCACCCCGGACGGCCGGGGCGTGACCGCCCGTCGCGCGGCGGGCGGCCTGCGCGGCGTGGACGTCAGCACCCGCCCCCACCCCGGCTTTCCCACCGATATGCAGGCCCAGATCATGGCGCTGCTGTGCGTGGCCCCGGGCTCGGGCATCGTGGAGGAAACCATTTTCGAAAACCGTTTCATGCACGTGCAGGAATTGGTACGCATGGGCGCGGACATCCGCCTGTCAGGTTCCACGGCCGTGGTGCGCGGGGTTTCCCGACTGACCGGCGCGCCGGTCATGGCCTCGGACCTGCGGGCCAGCGCCTCGCTGGTGCTGGCCGGGCTGGCCGCGCACGGCACCACCACCGTGCAGCGCATCTACCATCTGGACCGGGGTTACGAACACATGGAAGTCAAGCTTCGTGCCGTGGGCGCCGCCATTCGACGCGTAGCGGCCGCGGGCTGAGCCCGTCATGCTTGCTCCCCGGCCCGCGCCCGCGCTGTTGTTCCGACAAATCTGCGTCCTGGCGGCCGTCGCGGGCGTATGGGCCGGTCGCGCTCCCATCCCCGGGCTGACGGCCGCCGTCCTGGTGTGGATCGCCGCGGGAGCTCTGCCGCGCGCCCGGTTGGCGGTTTTTCTGCTGTGCGTGGCGGCGGGGGCCGGGCTGAGTCTGGCGACCCGACCGGAAGCGCCGCCCACGCCGCCGGACTGGTTTGAGGCGGGTTCCTCCGTACGTCTGCAAGGCCGTGTGGCGGAAGTGTCGGGCCAGCCGGATCGACGTCTGCGCGTGCTGCTCGAAGACGTGCGGCCGGAGGGAGACCTTGCCGCCGCGCCGTTGCCCGGCCGCGTCAACTGGACCTGGGACCGAAACAAATCCGCCCCCGGTCCCCGCCCTCTGCCGGGACAGACCGTCGGCCTGACGGCCAAACTTCGGCCCGTCAGCGGCTTTGCCAACGAAGGCGTCGGCGACTCCTCGGCCTACTGGGCCGCCCGCAACGTGAGATTCAGCGCCTGGACTTACGGCGACCGGGGTCAGGTGACATTGTCCGGTCCGGGCAATACGGCCGCCGCTCTGCGCGAGCGTTGGCGGTCGGCTCTGGAAACGGCCCTCGCGCCCGACGCTTCTCCCGTGTCGGAGGTCGGAGCGGAAACGCCGCCCCCGACGCCGGACGATGCCGCCTCCCAGGCGCGCGCCATGCTGCCCGCCTTGTTGTTCGGGGATCGCTACGGCCTGGACTCGGCCACTCTGGATATGTTTACCCGCGCCGGCCTGGTGCACTCCCTGGCTCTGTCGGGCCAGCATCTCGCCCTGGCGGCCACGGCCGCCGCCCTGCTGGTTTGGTTGCTGAGCCGCGGGCGGGCCGCCGTGTTGCTGCGTCTGCCTCGGCGCGGCCTGCTTTTGATCACGGCCGCGCCGCCGGCCGCTTTGTACCTGTGGGTGGGCGGAGCGCCGCCTTCCCTGGTGCGCGCAGCCCTTATGCTGCTCGGCGGAGCCCTGTTCTGTCTGAGTCGACGCGCACGCGCTCCGGCCGATCCGCTTTTTTTCGCCGTGCTGTGTCTGCTGCTCGCCTGGCCCCAGTCCGTATTCGATCTTTCCGTGCAACTTTCGGTGTTGTCCGTGGCGGGCATCATGGCGGCCCTGCCCTGGCTGCGGCCTTCCGTCCCGGCGCGAACGCCGCTCGGACGCGCGGCACGGGGAGCTTTGACGCTGATTGTCGTCTCGCTGGCGGCCCAACTCGCCACCCTGCCGATTACCCTGCATACCTTCGGTCGCCTCACCCCGCTCTTCCCCCTCAATCTTCTCTGGCTGCCCCTGCTGGAACTTGTCGTGCTGCCCCTGGCCGCCCTGGGCGCCGTTCTGCTCACGGCCCTGGGCCCGCAGCCGGTATCGGACGCCCTGTTCAACCTGGCCGCTTTCCCCGGTCAGGGACTCATCACCATGTTGGAATGGCTGCGCGATCATGGCCGGCTGGTGGTGGAACAGGGGCTCAGGCCCTTAGCCCCGGCCGCGCTGGGCTATGCCGCCGCCGGGGCCGCCTTTGTCTGCCTGCGCGGACGCCGAGGCGCCGAATCCGGCGCAGCCCGCCGCCTGGCTCTGGCCGCGGCGCTCCTGCTGCCGTTGGGCGCCGTGATCCGCGAAACGCAGGACTGGTGCGCCCGGCGGGAACAGCGGGTAACCTTGCGCGTGCTCGACGTGGGGCAAAGTCAGGCTCTGGCTCTGGAATGGCCCGGCGGACGCCTGCTGCTGGACGGCGGAGGCTCGCTGTCGCCCCGCTTCGATCCGGGCCGGGATGTGGTGGCTCCCGCGCTGACCGCCAACCGGCCGCCACGTCTCAATATGGTGCTGGCCAGCCACGCCGACCTTGATCACGTGCGCGGCCTGATCGCCATTCTGGAAACCTTTGACGTGGCTGCATTCGGCCGCAGCGCCCTGCCTTTTATTCGAGAGAAGGACGGCGACGACAGCGACGCGGCCCGCCTGGAAGCCATGCGCCTGCGCCGCCGCGTTCCCCTGCGGGAATTCCGGGCCGGGGACACGCTGGACCTGGGCGGCGGCCTGAGCCTGGATATTGTTCATCCGCCGGAGCGCGGCCGTTTTTCCAGCAACAACGGTTCGTTGGTCGCGCGCCTGACGCTGCGCGGGCATGGCCTGGCCCTCTTGTGCGGCGACGCGCAGAAGCCTGCCCTGCGCCGTATGCTCCAATCCGGCGCGGACTTGCGGGCCGATGTGCTGGTACTGCCGCACCACGGTTCGGCCACCAGTCTGTCCCCCGACTTTTACGACGCCGTGTCGCCCCGGGTGGCGCTTATCTCGTGCGGAGCCTACAACAGTTTCGGTTTTCCCCGGCCCGAAGTTCTGGCCGCTCTGGCCGAACGCGGAATTCCCGTCCTGACCACGGCCCGCCACGGCGAATTGCGGGCGACCTGGACCGGGGCGGGTCGAAACGAAACGGCCGCTCCTGTCCTGACCGTGTTCCGGCCTTTCCGTTCGCCCGGCCTTGCGCCGACGCCCGGCGCGTCCCTTTCCCTTCCCGGCGACGCGGGGTGACCCGAAGGCGGCAAGGCGAAGCCCCGAACCCATCGCGCATGCCTCTCACGGGCCTTCCTTTCTCCCGCTCCCGGACGGGGCCCCTCTCCGCCCGCCCCCCATCTTTCATTTTACCTTCGGGCCCGGGAGGCGTATGCCCGGAAGCGGACAGCGGCCCGATCGATTCGGACCGCGAGAACATAAGGAGACGACGCCGTGACGGCAGGTTATGTGTACATCGCCCTGGCTACTTTGTTTTTCAGCACCATGGAAATAGCTCTGAAAACCGTGGCCGGAACCTTCAACCCCATTCAGCTCAACTTTACCCGTTTTCTGGTGGGCGGCCTGGTGCTGCTGCCCATCGCGGCCCGCATGTTGCGCCAGCGGCATGAACGGGTGGACGCCGCCGCGCTGGGTTCCTTCGCCTGGCTGGGGTTTGTGGGCGTCACGGTGAGTATGACCCTGTATCAACTGGCTGTGGAAAACGCCAACGCCTCGGTAGTGGCCGTGCTGTTCAGCAGCAATCCGGTGTTTGTTCTGTTGTTCGCCTTCCTGATTCTGCACGCGACCATCATGCGCCAGCACGTCATCGCCCTGATTCTGGAATGTCTGGGCATTGTGGCCATCATCAACCCTCTGCACACGGATATCAGTCTGTCCGGCATCGTCTACACCATGCTGGCCACGGTCACTTTCGCCCTGTACGGAGTGCTCGGCGCCCGATCCGTGACCCGCTTTTCCGGAGTAGTGGTCACCAGCGGCAGCTTCCTGTGCGCCGCGCTGGAAATGCTGCTCCTCATCGCCCTCAGTCACGCCGCTCCGGTGGCGGAGGCCCTGACCGCCCACGGCCTGGCCCATTTCGCGCGTATTCCTCTGCTGTCCGGCTATACCCCCTCCACCGCGGCCACCATGCTGTACGTCAGCATCGGCGTGACCGGAGCGGGCTACGCCTGCTACTTCATGGCCATCCAGACCACCTCGCCCGTTACCGCCTCGGTGGTCTTTTTCCTCAAGCCCGCTCTGGCCCCCCTTCTGGCGCTGTTTATCCTGGGCGAGCCCATTCCCTTCCACATGGCCGCGGGCATAGTTCTTATCCTGCTCGGCTCGCTGGCGTCCCTGCTGCCCATCCTGCTGCTCAAACGCACCGCCCGCATGTTGCGCCTGCGGCATAAACTGCACCACAGCGCCCATACCCACCCGCATCGCCACGACCGACACCGCGCTTCCCGGCCGCGCCGAACCTGAATCCAAAACGTTTTGCCTCACGCGGGGCCAAGGCATACGAAAACGCGGGCCCAGCCCCCCCCTGCCGGGCCGACGCGGGCGGCAAGCGTTCCGGCTCAGGCGGAGGGACGGGGCGTCGCATCCACGCCGCGCGCCTTCAATTCGCGGATCAGCACGTCCAGCAAAAGCGGCAGGCGCTCGGCCGCCAGGGGCGAAAGCTCCGTGCCCATAGTCCGATAATCCACGGGTTCCATGCCCACCACCACGGCTTCGGGCCGGTGGCCCATCAAATCGCAATAAACAAGGGTATCCACCAGGTCGGTCTGATGCATGGAGTCGCGGAAACTGACGCTCTTGCGCAGATCGTCGCCGGTCAGGCGGTAGATGGAACCGGGCTCGTCCCCGCCCAACACGGCGTCCAGCACGAACACCACATCGCAATCCAAAAGGGCGTCCATAAGTCCCATGCCCAGAGTGCCGCCGTCCAGCAAAGTGACGTTGTCCGGAAACACATAGCGCTCCCGCGCCAGTTCCACGGCCCGCACCCCCGTGCCTTCGTCCGTAAACAAAATATTGCCGACGCCGAGAACCAAAATTTTTTCCACGCTCGCTCCTTGCCGTCCGAAAAAAAGACAAGGCCGGAAAAGCGCTTCCTTTCCGGCCTGAAAAGGCCCGCGCCGTCCCGACAGGAACGGACGCGGGCGCACGGGGTTAAAGAACGCGGAAGTCGTAGGCTTCGTTGGTGCGGCCGTCGATGACGTGCACGCCGCAGGCGATGCACGGGTCGAACGAATGCACCGTGCGCAGGATTTCCACCGGGCGCTTGGGGTCGGCGATGGGCGTGCCCACCAGCGCTTCTTCCACGGCGCTGCGCTTGTTGTTGGCGCAGCGGGGGCCGAGGTTCCAGGTGGAAGGCACCACCAACTGGAAATTGCCGATCTTGCCGTCTTCAATACGCAGCCAGTGCGACAGGCCGCCGCGCGGAGCGGACACAAAGCCCGCCCCCTGACCGTCGGCGGGCACTTCGCAGTTTTCCACGATCTTGTTGTCGCCCTTGGCCAGGTTGTCCTGAAGCTGCCGGAACCACACGTCGGCCTGTCGGCCGATGACCAGAGTTTCGATGCCGCGGGCGGCGGTGCGCCCCAGGGTCGAGAACAGGGCTTCAGGGCCCACGCCCAGGGAGGAGAGCACCTTGTCCACCACCGGCTTTACCGCTTCGTTGCCCGTGGCGTAGGCCACCAGAACCTGGGCCAGAGGACCGGTTTCCACCACCTCGCCCGCGTAGCGCGGGGCCTTCATCCACGAATAACGGTCCGTGTCGCCCATCTTGGTGAACTTGGGTTCGGTGACGCCGTCGAAGGGCGCGTGGGCCTCGTCGCCCTCGTACCAACTGTGGCGCACATGCTCTTCAATTTTGGAGGGATCGAAGGGCTCCACCTTGCCGAGGTCGCGGTTGCGGATGATGCCGGGCTTGAGCCAGCGGGTTTCCAGCTTGCGCTCGTCGCCGGGGAATTCGCCGAAGGTCATGTAATTGACCGCGCCGCCGCCGATGCCCGCCCAGTCCTTGTAAGCTCCGGCCACCAGCAGCAGATCGGGGATGTAGAAGTTCTCCACAAACTCCACGGCCTGCTTGTGCAGGTCCGCGAACTGCCGGAGGGATTCCTTGTTCAGGGAATTGTAACAGGTGACGCCGCCGGCCACGGTGAACTGGGTGTGCGGATTTTTGGCGCCGAACACGGCCATGGAGCGGGCGATGTTCACCTGCATGCGCAGGGCCTCCAGATAGTGGGCCGTGGCCACCAGGTTGGCTTCGGGGTCCAGGTAGTAGGAGGGGTGGCCGCCCAGGAAGTAGGCGTTGGTGAAAGGGCCGAGCTGGCCGCTGTCCACCAGGGCCTTGACTTTGGTCTGCACGCCTTTCAGCGCTTCGGCCGACAGCGGCTTGGCGGAGATGGAGGCGTTCAGCTTGGCGGCCTTGACCGGGTCGGCCTGAATGGCCGAGGCAACGTCCACAAAGTCCAGGGCGTGCAAGTGGTAGAAATGCACCACGTGATCATGCATATACTGCATGGCCAGCACCAGATTGCGGATCAGGGTGGCGTTTTCGGGCACGTCGACCTTGATCGCGTCTTCAAGGGCGCGGGTGGAGGCCAGGGCATGGGTGTAGGTGCACACGCCGCAGGTGCGTTGAGTGAAGTGCTGGGCGTCGCGCGGATCGCGCCCCTTGAGGATGAGTTCCAGGCCCCGGAACAGGGTGGAACAACTGCGGGCGTCCTTGACCCTGCCGTTCTCCACTTCCACTTCGATGCGGAGGTGGCCTTCGATACGGGTCAGGGGGTCCACCACGACGGGACCGGAATACGAACTCTGGGGAGTAGCTTTTGCTTGGCTCATAATGACGTCTCTCTCATGTCTGATGGCAAAAAGGGCGGGACAACGACGGGCGGCAACCGCCGGGCCGGGCGCAACGACCGACGGGCGGGAGTCGCGGCGGCCTTTAATTTTCGTAGAAAGGCGTCATATCGTCCCAGAAACCGGGCTCGCTGCAACCGATGCAGGGATGTCCCGCGCCCACGGGCCAGTTGACGTCGTTGAAGCGGGCCTTGGGACAATTGTTCATGGTCATGGGGCCCTTGCACCCCAATTCATAGAGGCACCAACCCTTGCGGGCCTCGTCCGAATCGAAGGCCGGGGCAAATTCGCCCGCTTCGAAGTGGGGCAGACGCTCGCACTGATCATGCACCGTCGAGCCGTAGAACATGAGCGGGCGGTTATTGTCGTCCAGTTCAATTTCCTGACCCTGAAGCACGGCCACCAGGGCGCCCACCACGTTGAGCGGGTTGGGGGGACAGCCGGCGATATTGATCGCCTTGACGCCCAAATCGGCGTAACAGTCGTTGACGCCCTTGGCCCCGGTGGGGTTAGGGGCGGCGGCGGGCAGGCCGCCGAACGAGGCGCAGGTGCCGTAAGCCACCACGGCCTTGGCCTTGGGCAGAACTTCCTTGCCGATGTCGTACATGGTGCGGCCGCCGATGGTGCCGAACAGGCCGTTATTGGCGGTGGGAATGGCTCCTTCGACCACACAGATGAAGCCTTCGGGATTGGCGACGGCCTGCTGCAGGGCGGCCTCGGCGGCTTCACCGGCGGCGGCCATGACGGTTTCCTGATAGTCCAGGGAAATGGTGTCGAGAATAAGCTCGTCCAAATACGGCTTGTAGGTGCGGAGCAAGGCCTCGGTACAGCCCGTGCACTCGGAGTTGTGCAGGTAGACGACGGACGGACGCTTGCCGCCGGTCAGGGCGCGGGCGACGGCGGGAGCGAAGCCGGGGCCCATGCCCATAGCCACGGCCACGGCCGTACAGAATTTAAGAAAGTCGCGGCGGCTGACGCCCCGTTGTTCAAGACGCTTTTCCGCCCCATCCTTCCCCATACCGATGGAGATTCGCATACATGCCTCCTGGCGCTGTGGTGAAAACCTGCGGACATCGGTCGACCGCCCGTAAGAGTCGAAACGGACGCCGAAACCCGGAACCGCCGGAGCGCGGTAAGGTTCGCGCGTCCGCCGCCCTGCAAACAACAGACTGATTACAGGCTGCCGACGAAGTCGGCGGCCCTGCCGCCGTCGACGGAGCAGACTCCGCGAAGCGGGGATTGTCATCAGACTGGTTACTGTGGCCTTTATCACAGCGGCGCTTTTGGGTCAACGAAAACGTAAATTTTTTCAGCAACATGACATAAAAATCACGTTCTTTGCTTCACATTGACCGCGAAAATGCGCACGGAACAAGCCCGAAGCCCTACCGACGGAACAGACGGGACATGGCTTCGGGCTCGCTTTAAAGGCCGCGGCCTTACTACGCCGCGGGAGGGGGAGGCAGCATATCCGCCGCCTGTTCACGGGCCGCCCGCAACTGAGCCTCGCGCTTGGCGCGGGCTCGTTCCAGACGTATGCGCTGCAATTCCTCACGTTGGGAACGGGCCTCGTCGAGCATTTTGTCCCGCCGTTTTTCAAAAATCAGGGTGGTGCGCAGGCTGGCCACTCCCAACGCGGTAATGCTGATGATGGAAACCAGAACTTTCTGAAGCTCCCAAAAATTGACCTTGACCAGGCGTTGCAACCACAAAAGTCCCATAGCGTCGCCGTAGAACAGCACGGCCATGACCCCCACGAAGCACAACACCAGGCAGACGATTTCCACCCACAGGAAGGTGCGGATCAGAATGAGCACAAACAGCGTGGAATCGCGCACCATGCGCAGCAGCTTGAGCCGCTTTTCCAACCGTTCCAGCAGTTCGTCCAGGGGCTGAAGATAGGCCTGGGCCTTTTTGAATGCCTCGGGGGTATGAAAGTCGGCGGTAAAAGCCCAGTTGAGAATGCCCGCTCCTTCGTTGAAATCCCGGTTGAACTCCACCAGCGCCCGCTGAAAGGGAAACCACGACGCTTCGTCGCGCACCACTTCCAGCGCGGCCAGATATTTTTTGAAGCGTTCCTGCAGAATTTCGATTTCGCGCTGGATGAGGGATTCTATTTCGCCCTCGATGGTCGGGCGCACATTGACCACATTCAGGAAGGACAGATAGTTCTTGACGTCGCTTTCTTCCAGCAGGGCCGTCAGGCGTTCGGCATAGGCGCGGGCGGCCTCGTGTTCGGGCGGGAACCATGCGTCCAGTTCCTTCCGAAGACGCTCCAGCTCGCCGCGCTCGGCGGCGGCGAGTTTCAGGGCGTCGCTCCACAATGGATGCAGAGCCTTCAGCAGCGTCTTGCGCCCCCGTTCCAGGTCGGGATCGAAGAGCAGACGGTTGAAAAACGAGGGATCGGCCACCACAAGTTCCACAAAACGTCCCTGCACCTGCTCGGCAAAGCCCATGCGCACCCGGCACACCAGGCGGCGGTATTCCGCGTCCCGCCACTGGGGGAGCAGGCGATGCACGGTTTCGTACATGTCCATGGCCTCGCCGTACTTGCCGCGCAGTTCCAGGGTACGGGCCTCCAAAAACACGTGCCAGGCCTGATGCAGCACCGAACTGCACAGCCCCTCGGCCTCGTGCCAGAAATTGCAGGCTTTGAGCAAATCGCCCCGTTCCAAGGCCACAAAGCCCATCAGGCTGTGCAGATGCCAATCGCGCGGGGTGCGGGCGATGAGCGAAATCAGCTCTTTTTCCATCACCCCCAGTTCGTTGGGACCGGCCCGCTGCAGACGTTCCACCATAGCCCAGGCCGGACTTTCGTCACGTAGATTCTGGTCCGCGTTTTCCTCGGGCTCGGCCTCGATGTCCTTGCCTCCGAGCATCCAGATGCGTTCCACCGAACGCAGTTGCAACGGGCTTTCCAAAGCGAACAGGGCCTGCAGCACCCGCGCTTCGGGCCCCTCCTTTTCCAGCAACTGCCGGTACCCGGCCGAGCCCGCCTTGGCCAGCCGCAATTCGATATTGCGGTAGGCCGCGTTGATGACGTCGATGTCCAGGTCGGAAAACGTCTGCCAGAAGTCCGGGGGCGGAGGCGGCATGCGGCGGCTGGGGCACTGACCGGCCTCATGGGTGCGCACGCCGCAATAAAAGCACGGCGCTCCGCCGCTGACCAGTTGCCCCGCCATGAGCACGGGCACGCCGCCGCCGCGCGCGTCCAGTTCAGTCAGATTGACCGAGCACCAGTTGTCGATGGAAGTGCCGACGTTGGAAAAATTGCGGTCCTGAATGGTGAAACCGTCGCCCAACAAGTAGGCGTTGCGGTAACTCATGTACGGATAATCCGGCATGAGTTCGTCCCACTCGACGCTGACTTTCTGCGGCAACTCGTTGTTGAAGTTGAGACCGCGCCGGTCCACCACCGCGCTGACGCAGGGCCAGTACACGGAAAAATCCCGTTCCTTGATGTCGTCCAGGGTGGACAGGAGTTCGCGCACCCAGGTGCGCAACTGGCCCAGATTGTCCAGGGGCAGCATCAAAAAGTTGTCGTACAGGCTGTATTTGAGCTTTTCGTTCTGGAGTATGCTTTCCAGACGGGTGAACAGCGCCCGCCACCCGGCCTGGAAACTCTTGTCCAGGGGGTTGCCGAGAGGGCGCAACAAAGCATACCATCCCTGCGACGAGGTATAGGGCAGGCGGGCGTCGGCCCCGAGCAAGGTCCATTTGAGGCGCGCCATGCCTTTGTGGGCTTCGCCGGGCACATAGGACAGGCCGGGCAGGTTGGCCCCCGTCTCGCGCAATCGGGGGTGCACCCAAACCAGCACGCCCGATCCGGGCTCGTCCACCTCCTGCCGGGCCAGGGCTTTGTCCAGACTGACGGACAGGGCCTGCCCCACCCCTACGCGCAACGTGCCCGGCATGGCCAGCACGGTCATGGCCAGGGGATTGAACTTGCCCCATACCACCAGCTTGGCCAGGGCCAGCAGCGCATCGGAGGAAAAAAAGAACCACAGGGCCTGCCCGCTCTCGGAGCGGACGCACAGGCCGCCGTAATCCTGCAGGGTTTGGACCACGTTGCCGCCCGGTTCGCCGGTCCAGGCCAGCCACAGGACAAGCCCCTCCGACGAAATGGTCACTTCTTCCGGAACGGGTTGATTTTCAAGCAAAGCGGCTATGGACGGCATGGCTGCTCCCGCGCACACTCACAAGGAGAACACGCTTATGGATATTAACAAAACCCTGAAGGAACTCAAGCAAGCTCCCGGTTTCACCGAGCATGTGGGCATGATGCTGGTCCACAACGGCGTGGTGCGCGGCTGGGCCCGCAAAGACCACGCCCCCGTGACCCGCGTGACGGTGACGCCCGACCGGGATAAAATGGCCGCCATCTGTCGCGAGATGGAACAGCGCCCCGGCATTTTCAAAATCCTGGCCGAGGCGGCCGAAGGCGAACTCGCGCCCGGCGACGATCTGCTGTTCCTGGTGGTGGCCGGCGATATCCGCGAGAACGTCAAGGCCACTTTCGCCGAACTTCTCGACCGCATCAAGTCCGAGGCCGTGGTCAAACAGGAGTTTAACGATTAAATCGACCGTTCGTCTGAAAACATAAGAGAACAAGGGGGGCCGCGCTCCCCTTCCTTTTTGCCCTGCGCCCGTGACCGCCGGGGATATGTCGGCGCGTTTCGAGCGTCGCCCCGCCACCTTGACCGACGGAGTCGCGAACACAGATGCCCGGGGAGCTCCCCGGAGGGGCACAATCGCAGCCGAGCGGCGCGAGGCCTACGGATACAGACAGCAGCGGCGCGATCCCGGAGCCCCCCGCAACATGCTTCCGTTCGTCGCTCGTCACCATGCGCGGCAGGCGAAACCTGACCGCGTCCTCGCTCCTCACTCCAAGTTCGCTGTGATCACGTCCCCGGCGGCATGCCGCGCAGCGCGAACAAACGACACTTGTGCGCCGAACGGCGTGGAACGGGCAAGGGGGGCCGCGCTCAAAACGCGCCGATTCCCGTGCCTCCGGCGGTCAAAGTAGAAATATTACCGGCGATCCGTGGTCAGGATGAACACCGCCGCCAGCACCAGCACGCCGCCCGTCCAGCCCAGGGGCGAAAAACTTTCATGCCACCAGGCCCAGGCCAGCAGGGTTCCGACGACGGGTTCCAGATTGCTGACCACGGCCGCGCGCACCGGGCTGATCCGGCGCAATCCCGCCCCATAGGCCAGATAGGCCCCATAGGTGCAAAACACGCCGAGAAAAACGAACCCCGCCCGGGTCAACGGCGTATTGTGCGGCGCGAAGGAGACAAAAGGCATCAGCGCCAGCGCTCCGGCCAGCAGCATGTACGTGTAAAGAGTGGCCGTGGAATAGCGATCCTGCCACCAATTGTAGAAAGGATAGTGGGTGGAATAAAAGAAACCCGCCGCCAGGCCGCAGCCGATGCCGAGCCACGAAGGCGCGCCGCCCAAACTGCCCCCGGACAGGCATACCAGCGTGGTGCCGCCCATAGCCACGGCCAGGGCGGCCAGTTTGCGTCCGGTGAGCGCCTCGCCGAACAGCACGCGGGAAAATACCGCCACCCAGGCCGGGGCCGTGTACAGCAACACCACGGCCAGAGCGGCCCCGCTTTCGCGTACGGCCACCTGATAGGAGCCGAAAAACAGACTGACGCCCACCACTCCGAACAGGCAAAAAGTTACGCCGTGAGCGGGCCGCACGGCCAGCTCGCGCCGGAACAGCCCGTGCGCGGCAAAACACAGACCGCCGATAAACGCCCGCCAGAAGGCCACTTCCAGAGGGTCCGTGCCCTCGGCCAGACATAATTTGGAGATCGGGCCGAGCAATCCCCACAGACCGGCGGCCAGCAAAGCATACCCGTATCCGGAAAAGGAGCGGAGAAAAGAAACGCGGGCGAACATAGGGCTCAACGAATAAAAAAAGCCGGAACATTCCGGCGGAAGGAGGTTCCGGGCAATGGTCGGAGCGGCCGGATTCGAACCGGCAACCCCCTGCTCCCAAAGCAGGTGCGCTACCAGGTTGCGCCACGCTCCGCTCTGTTCGGCGAACCGAAAAAAAGGCCGCTCCCGCCAGGCGGGAGCGGCCCGAAAACCCTGAAACTCAGCGGGCGATGACGCGGAAGTCGTCGCGGCGGTTCAGAGCCCAGACCTGGTCGCCGGTGCCCTGCACGGCGGGACGTTCCTTGCCGTAGCTGATCATTTCCAACTGGCTGGGGTTCACGCCCAACATGACCATATATTCGTAAGCGGCGCGGGCGCGACGTTCGCCGAGGGCCAGGTTGTATTCCTGGGTGCCGCGTTCGTCGCAGTTGCCTTCGATGCGCACGCGGATGCTGGGATACTGGCGCATGAGTTCGGCCTTCTGGCGCAGCATTTCGCGGTATTCAGGCTTCACGTCGTACTTGTCGAAGTCGAAGTACACGACGCCGTCGGTAATGGTCTGCGCGGCCACGTCCACGGCGCTGGCGCCGGTGTCGGTCACCACCGGTTGACCGGTGGGCACTTCGGTGCTTTTTTTCGTGCAGCCCGCGCCGATGCCCAACACCAACGCCATAACCATAACCAGACCAAAATTCTTCAAACCTTTCATGATATTCCTCCTGAGCAGTTGACTCCGCTTTAAACGGCAAAACCCCAAAGCTGTTCCGGCTGGAACCCGCCTTCAGGGCAAGGTGCTGGCCGTTCGGGCATAGTAGCGCCACTGCGGCCGATGTCAAGTCGAACGGAGGCCGGGCGCGCCTTGCGCCCGGCCGTGCCGCTTACTGCTGGGCGGGAATTTTTCCCCACCGCGGAAATGTGGCGTCGCCCGCTCCGGTGGGCACTTTTTTCGGATCGCCGCCATGCCTCGTGGTCAGGTATATCTGTTTTTGGCCCGAGCGATCGGATGTAAAAGCCAGGAAATAACTGTCCGGCGCAAAGGAAGGATGTTCGTCCCGCCCCGGTCCGAACGATACCTGACGTTCCTGTCCCGTCATAAGGTCCTGCACGAAAATGCGATGCCCCTGATCGGTCAGGCGGGTAAACGCCACCAGAGTTCCGTCGGGACTGATCGAAGGCTCGGTATTATAGCCGCCGTTCATGCTGATGCGCCGCACCGCGCCGGTGGTCAAATCCTTCAAAAATATCTGAGGGCCGCCCAATCGGCTGGAAGTAAAGACCATTTTTGTTCCCGTGGCGTCAAACGACGGCGACACGTTGATGGCGCCCGAGGCCTCCAGGGGACGCTCGCGTTCGAACTTGTGGTTCAGCAGAAAAATATCCGGATAGTTGCCCGTGGACAGACTGACCGCCACCTTGTTGTCCGGCATGAAGGACGGTCCGATAACCGTGTTGCCCGGAAAACGAATCAGTTTGACCTGATTGGCCAGCCGGTCCCACACGCCCAGGGCGTGGGAACTGTCGTCCAGGTGGCTGAACACCACATAGCGACCGTCCGGCGACCACGCGGGCGACATGGCCGTACCCGGAATATTGGTGATCTGACGCAAGTCCTTGCCCGTGGGTTTGACCAGCCAGATATCGCGTTTTTTGGGGCCGTCGGTACGGGCGAAGGCCAGCGTGGAGCGGAAAAAGTCGCCGCTGCCGGTCAATGTTTCCATAAGATCGGCGGCAAAGCGGTCGGCCACATTGGACACCTCGTCCTTGGTGACGCCCGCATAGGCGTTGCCGAACACGAACTTGCCCGAAAACGTCTCAAACACGCGCAGTTCCACGGTGGAATTATTGCGGTCGCCCTTGGGCCAATAGGCCGTAATCAGCAGGTCCGCCCCCGCGATCTGAAAACGCTTGAAGTCGAGTTCGGGGCCCTGCCAGGCGGCCAGCGTGGTGCCGCCGAGCACCGCTCCGGGCACGGTCAGTCGCATAAAAGGCAAAAAGGACAAATCGGTTTCAATGGCCTTGTGCAGTTCGGCCCCCAACCCCGCGGCAACCTGGGAGGGGCCGGTCAGAGGCGCGGCCATGGCCAGATTGACGATGTTCTGCCCCGGAGAATGGATGTCGATCATAGTCACGGCCGAAGCCGGAGACGCGGTCAGCAGCGTCCACAGGGCGCAGACGGCAAGAGCGAGGCGCGCCGCCGCCCTGCCGGGGGCGACGAACGCCCCGCACGCCGGAATTCCACGCAGAAAAGCGAAGGTATGCATAGATAGCCACCTGTGTTTTTTGAAAAAAAGCCCGGATCGGAGGGCCTGAAAGAATAGGGAAAGTGTAGGCCACCCAAAGCGGGGGCGTCAAGTAGACTCCCTTTCCGCCGCGGGGCTCGTCGTATGTCGGCCGCCTGCCGGTCGCGCGCCGCGTCCGGCGGCGAAGCTCCCTCAGCGACGCAAAGTGGCCGCGCAGCTTTCGGGATACAGCAGCAGATCCAGGGCGTCGCCGATGTCGGCAACGCAGATATGCGCCCGGCGCAGAGTGTCCACAGCGCAGCCCTCGCGCCCCATGACGCAGATGGACAGGGCCGCCGCTTCCAGCATCAGGCCGTCGTTGGCCCCGTTGCCCACAGCGCAGCACCGGTCCGGTCCCAGACTTTGCAGCAAAGCCAGTTTGGCTTCGGCCTCGCCGCCGGCGCAGCCGTCCACAACGTCCAGGCTTACCCCGTTTCCGGCGGCGAGCTCCCCGGCCAGTTCCGCCCGCGCCGAACCAAAGGTATCGAGCGTGATCACGTGCACGGCCACAAGTTCGCCCAACGCGCGCAGACGCTCGACCACGCCGGGCAGCAGACGTCCCCGGCAGGCCAGAGTGCCGTTGTAATCCAATACAAGATGGCGCAGATGCAGGGGGGCCCGCCCGGACGGGGCGAGCGAAATTCCTGGTCGGGACAAGGGATTCTCCCTATGCGGCGGGCGCAACACGCTCCGCGCCGCCGGGCCCGAGCCGCCGAACGCCTTACTCCGCCGCCGCTCCGCCCAGCAGCGCGCTCAGTTCCGCTTCGCCGCCGATATGGGCCGCGTCCAGACAATGCGTCACGCGCCCCTGGTTCATGACCAGGACAGTGTGCCCCAGGCGTCGGGTTTGCGCAAGGCTGTGCGATACCATGACCACGGGCAGGCGCTCGGCCAGGCGGACCAACAGGGCCTCCACCCCGGCCGCGGCATGGACGTCCAGCGCGGCCGTAGGTTCGTCCACCAGCAGAATATCCGGCTCCAGAACCAGGGCGCGGGCCAGGCACAGGCGCTGCTGCTGGCCGCCCGACAGGCGCTCGGCGGGCATGTCCAGGCGTTGTCTGACCTCGTCCCACAACCCGGCGTCCCGCAACGCGGCCTCCACCCGCTCCTTCCGCTCACGCCGGGAACAGGCCGCCGCCAGCGACAGGGGCAGGTCCAAATTGCGATATATGCTGGTCGGAAACACGTTGGGCGACTGGAACACCATGCCCACCCGCCGCCGCAGTTCGGGCAGGGGCCGCGCGGGGCGTCCCGGCTCCGGGTACACGGACTCCAGCCCCTGCCCCAGATCCAGTTCCACCCGCCCCGTAGTGGCGCTGCCGGGGAATTCCTCGTTGAGCCGGTTGAGAGCGCGCAACAGCGTGGTTTTGCCCGATCCCGAGCGGCCGATGAATACCGATACGCCCCGTCGGGGCAGGTCCAGACTGACCGCGTCCACCGCCACCCGTCCGGCAAAGGACACCGAGACTTCGCGCAGGCGGACGGCCGTTTCGTCCCCTTCCATCATCCTTTCCTCCAACGACGGCGATACCCGGATTCGAGCAGGCGGGCGAGCGCCAGCAGGCCGCCGGACAGAGCCAGCAGGACCACGGCCGCGCCGAATCCGCGCGCCAGTTCGGCCTGGTCCTGATACTGGGCCGCCGTGTAATACACGTGGAACGACAGAGTCTCGAACTTGCCCGCCAGACCGGCAGGCAATCCGGCGTTGGCCACCACGCCGGTAAACATGATGACGGCGGTGTCCTCGGCGGCCCGGCCCAGGGCCAGCACCACGCCGCTGAAAATGCCCCTGGCCGCCGCCGGCAGCACCACATGGCGCAGACGTTGGGCCGGGGTGAGCCCCAGAGCGGCCGCCCCCAGGCGCAGACTTCGCGGCACCGCGTCCGCGGCCTCGCGGGTGGCGGCCACCAGCACGGGCAGGACCAGCAGGGCCAGACACCCGGCCGCCAGGGCCAGACAGGTATTGGCGTCCGGCGCCAGGGTGCGCCGCAACAACAGGATGAGCGAAAAGCCGAACAGGCCCATGACGATGGACGGCATACCCGCCAGCAGGTCCACAGCCAGACCGATGCGGCGCTTCTGGGCCGCCGTGGCGTATTCGCTCAAATACAGCCCGCAGCCCACGCCGGGGAACACGGCCAGGCACAGGGTCAGTCCCACCAGACACAGCGTGCCCGCGCAAGCGGGCCATATGCCGTCCCACACCGGACGCAGGCCGAGCAGGGCCTCGCGGGGCGGCGTGCGTCCGAAAAACAGGTCCGGTCCCAGAGCGGGCAGCCCGCGCCACAGCAGATACCCGATCAGGGCGAACACGGCCCCGGGCACCAGCACGGCCGCCAGCCAGGCCGCCCCCCGCATGAACGTCACTCCCGCGGATCTGCTCATGCCCCGCCTCCCGCAGCGTCCGTTCCGCGCGTCGCCGCCGTTCGCTCCCTCCGTTCCAGGCGGCGCACCGTCAGACTGACCGCCGCGTTGACGGCCAGCAGCAGCACGCCCGCCATGAACAACGAATTGTAGGCCGCGCCGCCCACCTCGTTGGAGGTGACCAGAGCCATATGCGCGGTCAGGGCGCGCAGGCTCGCCGTCAGGCTCTCCGGCACCTGCGGGGCGTTGCCCGCCAGCATGAGGGGCAGCAGGGTATCTCCCACGGCCCGGCCGAAGCCCAGCACGGCCGAGGATGCCAGAGTTCCCCGCGCATCGGGCATCACCACCAGCCACAGAAGTTCCGGTCGGGACATGCCCAGGGCCGGTCCGCCCGGCAGCAGACGTTCCAGGCGGGGAGCCAGTCCGGCGGTCAGCACCAGGGTGACGGTGGGCAGAATAAGCAGGGCCAGCATAAGACCCGCGCTCAGCCACCCCATGCCCGTACCGCCCAGACCCGCGCGTACGGCGGGCGTCAGCAGAAACAAAGCCGCGAAGCCGTAAACCACGGTGGGAATGGCCGTCATCAGACGCACCAGGCCTCCCACCAGGGCGCGCAACCAGGACGGCCCCCCCAGGTCGGGGCACAGCAACCAGCAGCACAACGCCAGGCCCAGAGGCCAGCCCGCGGCCAGGGCGGAAAACGCCAGCAACAACGAGCCCACAAGCATGGGCAGAATGCCGAAACGGCCGTTTCCCGGCGCCCAGGTCCAGGAAAAAGGCCCGCCCGGGCCGCCGTCGGCGAACACGGGCAGGGCAAAGGCAAGAATCATGAGCATAAGCAGGCCGACGCCCAGCACGGCCAACGCGGCGGCCACGCGCAACACGACGCGGGCGGCGTCGGGCCGACCGCCGGAGCGCGGTCCGCCGCTCGCGGCGGACCGGCCGGATATGGGCTCAAGCACGGGCTCGCGCGCGCTCACGCCGCTACTTCCGATTGTCCGGCGTGTAGGGGATGTAGCCGGACTGAGAAATGAATCCCTTGCCGTCCTCGGAATAGATGTAGTCCACAAACAGTTTGGTCAGTCCTTCGGGCTCGCCTTTGGTGTTCATGTACAGCAGGCGGGTGACGGTGTAGCTGCCGTCGGCCGCGCCCTCCTGGCTGGGGACCATGCCGTCGACGGCCACTCCTTTGACGGACTCGTCCAAATGACCGATGCCCACGTAGCCGATGGCGTTTTTGTCCTGAGCAATGGCGGTTTTCATGGCACCGTTGGAATTGACCACATTGGCCGAAGGCGCGGACGTTCCCTTGTCCAAAGCGCGCTCTTCAAAGGTTTCGCGGGTGCCGCTGCCGTCTTCGCGCACATAGAGGGAGATGGGGGCGTCGGCGCCGCCCAGGTCTTTCCAGTTGGTCACTTTGCCCGCGAACACATCCTTGACCTGGGCCTTGGTCAGGCCGGTCACGCCGTTGGCGGGGTTGACCGCCACGGCCACGCCGTCGATGGCGAAGGGGAAGGTGACCAGGCCGTACTTGGCAATTTCCGTATCCTTGAGCGCCCGGCCGGTATTGCCGATCTGGACCAAGCCCTCGCCCACCTTCTGCACACCCACACCGGAGCCGCCGCCCGCCACGGTGATGCGGATGTCGGGATAACGCTCCATAATGGCCTGAGCGGCCAGCTTCATGACCGGGATGTGGGCCGTGCCCCCGGCAATGTCCAGAGAGCCTTTCTGATTGTTGAAGGCATCGAGAGGGGCGGCGACGGCGAGCGATGCGCCCAGCAGCGTAAAGACCGCGGCGGCGAACAGACGTTTCATGGAAGACTCCTGACGTCGCGCCCGAGGCGCGACGGTTGACGGTGAGCGGACGGAACGTGCCGGAAACCGGACGCGCCTGCGTCGCGACCGCAACGGAGAACACGGCATGACGGACCGCCGCCGCACGGGGCGGCTCGGCAAAGCGGACGGAAACGGAGCGGGAGACGTCACATCCGGGCAGGGCCGACGCCCGCGCACCCGCGCGTCCGACGAGACACACCGTGTCTCTGTGCGGAAGAACGTCAGGTGAACCGGATCGACATGCCGACCTCGCAAGAATGGACAAAGAACGCGCACCGCCCGAAGGCGATACGCCGCAATGGATTCAGGCTAGGCGAAATCGTCGCGGGCGTCAATAAGTCCGCTCGCGCAAGGCTGCCACTCTCTCATCCCCCGACGCTCGCGTCGGACTGCTTATCATTGCGCATCCGGCCGTTTGCGGCGAACTTTTCCGTGGGAGGACGGGCGTTCCTTGCCTTGCCCACATCGGGATAGGCCTTTCGCGATGCCTTCGGGTGTCGGAGGAACCGTCAGCGCCGTCCTCCCTTTTACCGCCGAAGGCTCGCGCGTCAGCGCGTTTGAAGCGACGCCCCCCTTGACCGCCGGAGGCGCGAGACGAAACGCAGCCGGCGGCGGCCGAAGCCTGCCTTTCGCCCATGTGGAACACGGGCGCTCTTCAGCGGATTTCCGGCAGGAAATCCAAGATGCCTCACGCTGCCTTTCACGGGCCTGCGCGCGCCCCCAACGTCTCACTCTCCGAGGGCGTAAGGGGCAAGGACCTTTCCCTGAGGATTGTCCGCCATGCCGGAAAAAAACGCCGTCATCCTGCTGTTCGGCACGCGCCTGTTGAGCGCGCTGGGCATTGCCGTCGTCCTGCCCGTGCTGCCGCGCATCGCCGCAAGCTTTCACCTGTCCGCAACCCAAGCAGGATGGGTTCTGGTCAGTTTCACCATTGCCGAAGCCGTCATGACCCCGGTGGCCGGGGTGCTGTCCGACCGCTTCGGCCGCAAGATCGTGCTGTTGCCCGCGCTGCTGGTGTTCGCTCTGGGCGGCATTTTGGGGGCCTTCGCCCGCACCCTGCCCGAACTCATCGCCTGCCGCGTGCTTCAAGGCTTGGGCGCGGGGCCGCTGGGCGTGCTGTATACCATCCTGGCCGCCGACATGTACGACGACGAGCATCTGCCCCGGGTCATGGGCCTGATCACCGCCACCGGCAGCATCGCCACCGTCATTTTTCCCATTGTGGGGGGCATCCTGGGCGAATGGAACCAACAATGGCCGTTCTGGACTCTGGCCCTGGCCCTGCCCGTGGCCGCCCTGGGCCTGACCGTCCCCCTCAAGCAGGGCCTGCCCCACATGGATTGGAAGGCCTACGCCGGCGAAACCCGCAAAATTATCGCCAACCGACGGGCCCTGGACTTGTTCATCCTGTTTTTTCTGGGATACGGCATCATGTACGGCCCCATGAACGCCTACTTCCCCATGATGGCCGAACTGCGCTATCACGCCTCGCCCTCGCGCATCGGCGTTGTTTTTTCCCTGGTGGCCGCGGGGTCGTTCATCGCCTCGGACAACCTGACCCGCCTGCACAAAAAGGGGATTTCCTTCCACAAGCTCATGCTGACCGGGGCGCTGTGCTATCTGATCTCCATGATATGGCTGCTGATCCGGGACGCGACGCCCTCCTTGTGGTGGTGCGCCCCGCCCCTGCTGATCAACGGCGCGGCCCAGGGGCTGACCATCCCCATCATCAACGACACCGTGGCCACCCTGGCCCCTTCCGGCAACCGGGCCGCCGTGCTGGCCGTGAGCGAAACCTTCGTGCGTTCCAGCCAAAGCGCGTCGCCGCCCGTCTTCGGCCTGGGATGGAGCGCTCTGGGCTGGACGGGGCCCTACCTCATGGGCATCGTTTCTTCCCTGCTCATGGGCGCGATCATGATTAAGGCGGCGCCCACCGCGGCTTACAGCGTCAAAGACCCGGATGGTCGCTCGGCGTCGGCCCGGCCGCCCCGCTCCGGCGGACCGCGCTGAGACGGGAACGCCCCGCCTTCACTCCGACGCAGGCTCGGCCGCCGCGTACCGTTCCCGCAAAAAGGCCACCACCCGCCGTTCCGCCCCGTTCAGGGCGTCTTCCTCCAGCCACAGCAGGTAGTGGCGCGACGGCAGCAGGCGCACGCCCTCCACGGGCCGGGCGCGGATCAAACCGTTTTTGACGTACCAGTTGTTCCGGGTCATGCGACGCAAAAAAAAGCCCGCCGCCTTGTTCTGGGCGATCATCTGCATGATGCTTTCCCGGCTGTTGAGATAATAGATGTCCCGGACCTGAAACAACTCGGCCGCCCTGCGGAAAATAGCGTCCTCCCCCTCCCGGTTCGACGAATAGGTGGCGAAAGGCAGCGCGGCGCATTCCTCCAGACGCAAGAGCTCGTTTTCGGCCAGAGGATGCCGCGCGCTCAGGAACACGGCGTACTCGTCGTCCAACAGGGCCTCGGCCCGGAAGTGGATGCTCCGGTAACGCTGAATCTGACGTTCCTCCTCGTCGCGGACGAACGCCGTCAGGCCAATGCGGGCGCAGCCCGACCGCAGCGCGTCGTACAGGGCGGCCGGAGACGCTTCGTGCAGGGCCAGGCTTATGCTCTGCCTTTCGGCCCGCATCAGAGGCACGATTTCATCCGCGACGTAATTGCAGGCCGTGGGGATGCCCACCAGCGGCACCACGCTTCCCCCTTCCCCATCCGGAGCGGTCAGCGTTTTCCAGGCTTCCATGCATTCGCGAAGTTCTCCCAGTATGCGTCGGCAGTCCTCGTAAACCACGGCCCCGTGAGCCGTGGGCACGACGCCTTTGTGGGAGCGAACCAGCAGGCGCGTCCCAAGTTCCCCTTCCAGGGCGTTCATGGCGTTGGTGAGCGCCGGTTGGGTGAGAAAAAGCCGGGCCGCCGCCTTGTTGAACGAACGACTCTCCACAATCTGCACAAAATAGTGCAGCAATTCCAGACGCATGGTTCACCTCCTCCCGTGCCGGGACCGACGCTTCGCCGTCCGGCCCGGACGGCGGTTCCAACTATAACCCTTATGTATACCCCTTCTATAACTAATTTGAATTATGCAAAAAAATAGGGGTAGTGATATTTTTTACATACCTGCCGGAGGAATGATCGTGGGATGGGAGGTGACGACCGCGGCTGGCTACGCGCGTTCCTTCGACGGTTAAAGGCAGGTTCTTCCCAGCGTCAACCGGAAACAAATCAAGGAGTCCGCCATGAGCGACACAACCGTCTCCTACGGCCACGCGGCCGCATTTTTTCTGCTGACCTTCGGCATCGGCCTGCTGCCGCCCGTGGGCGTCAGCGTCATGGGCATGAAGGTGCTGGGCGTGTTTCTGGGCCTGCTCTACGGCTGGTCCTTCATCGGCTTCGCCTGGCCCAGCATGATCAGTCTGGTGGCCCTGGGCTTTACGGGCTACGGCGACCCCGCCGGGATCATCGCATCGGCCTTTAGCCATCCGGCCGTCCTTTTCACTCTGTTCGTCCTGGCGTTCACCTCCTACTGCAATCAAAGCGGCATCAACGCAGTCATGGCCAAGTGGTTTCTCAGCCGCGCCGCATTCACCGGCCGTCCTTGGGTGTTCACGGCCAGCGTGTTGGTGGGCACGCTGCTCATCGGCTTCCTGGTGGACGGCGTGCCCACCGTATTCCTTATTTCGGGCATCCTCTATTCCATCTTCGACGACGCGGGGTTCCGCAAGGGCGATGCCTATCCCGCCTGGCTGCTCGCCGGAGTGTGCATCGCGGGCGTTCTGTCCTTCGCCTGCAAGCCCTGGGCCGGACAAAACCTGATGGGCATCGGCGCGCTGGCCGACGTGTCCGGCGGCGCGGTCGTCATCGACAATCTCACCCTCATCGCCGTGGCCTTGCCGGTATGCGTCGCTACACTGCTGGTCTACACCCTCATCGTCCGCTTCGTGTTCCGGCCCGACATCTCGCGCATGGCTCATCTGACGCCGGAATATCTGGCCTCCCTCCGCCGGGATCTGCATATCGGCCCGGAACAGGGCGTGGCCGCCGCAGCCCTGTTCGTCTTTCTGCTGCTTATGTTTCTTCCCAACATTCTGCCCACGGGCACGGCCTCCGCATTTTTCGGCAAATTCTCCATGACCGTGGCCATCGTGCTTATTCTGGGCGTTCTGTCCTTCGTGCGGGTGAAGGGCAAAGCCGCGTTCGACTTTCAGACCTGTTCCGCGGGCATCAACTGGAACGTCATCTGGATGCTGGCCGCGTCCATCCCCGTCTCGGCGGCCATGAGCAGTCCCGACGCGGGCGTCGGCCGTCTGCTCACCGATCTGCTGGGCCGTCTGGCCGGAGGAAGCGGCGTCCTGCTGTTTCTTATCGGATTCATGGTCTTCGTTACCGTCATGACCCAGTTCACCCATAACGTGACCATCGTGCTCATCGCCGTGCCCATCATCTGGAACCTCAGCCAAAGCTCCGGCATCAACCCGGCGGGCTTTTCCATCCTTCTCTTTCTGGCGGCGGGGACGGCCTTCGCCACGCCCGCCGCGTCCACCGTGGGCGCGCTGTCTTTCGCCAACGGCGAATGGATCGGCATGAGGCGGGCCTTTCAGGCCGGTATTCTGGGCTGCGCGGGCGGCCTGCTCTGCATGCTGGCTCTGGGGCTGCCTCTGGTTTCGGCCGTGGTGGGCCTGTAACCTCTCTTCCCTCTTCAGGAGAATCCCATGATCATCGACTTTCGGGTCCGGGCTCCGTTCCCGGCCTACGCCGCCAGCCCCCTGTTCACCCATCTCGACGCCGTGGAACGCGACACCCGGACGCGCGTGGACGCGCCCTCTCCGGCCTCGGCCCGCGCTTTTTCCCTGGACCTTCTGCTGCGCGAGGCCGACGAGGCCGGGGTGGACAAGCTGGTGGTGCCCGTCCGCAAGGCGGCGGGCGGTCGCAACGAGGACCTGGTCGCGCTGCTGCAACGCCATCCTGATCGGCTCATCGGCCTGGCGGGCATCGACGTGTCCGACATGACCCGCGCCCTGGAGGAAGTCGCCGCCTTCGCGGTGGACGGGCCGTGTCGCGGCATTGTGCTGGAACCCGGCCAGGACAAGACGCCGTGGATGGTCAACGCTCCCTGGGTCTACCCTCTGTACGCCTATTGCCAGGAACGGGAAGTGCCCGTCGCCCTCACCTACGGCGGCATCATGACCCCCTCCCTGCGCCACTACGCGCCGGAAGCCGTGGACGACGTGGCGGCAGCCTTCCCCCGGTTGAATCTGGCCCTGGTCCACGGTGGCTGGCCCTACGTGACGGAGGCGTGTCAAATCGCCCTCAACCGCCGCAACGTCTATCTCGCGCCGGACATCTACATGGTGCGCTCGCCCGGCATGGCCGAGTACGTCACGGCGGCCAGCCATCTGTTGCGCGATCGCGTTATCTTCGCCTCGGCCTATCCCATCCTGCCACTGCGGGAAGCCCGCCTCGCCTACGAGCAATCCGGCGTGCGGCCGGAGGCCCTGCCCCTGCTCATGGGCGGCAACGCCGCCCGCTTTCTGAAGCTGTAAGAACGGGGCTCCGCCCCGCGCCCCTAGAGCATTTTGCTTTTGAAATTGTCCCATTTCAAAAGCGGCGCTGCCGTCATTTCGCCTGAAAAGCGTGGTTTTCAGGCTCCTTCGGCGCCAGCGTCCGCTCCCGCGGCCGCCGGAGCGGTTGCCGTTTTCAACAGAAAACCGCTCTAACCGCCGGAAGCGCGAGCGAGCTTGGAACGACGCCCCCCCGTCGGCTGGAAGCCGACGGGGGGGCTAGGAACGGGCGAAGGCCTCGCGGAACGCGAGCCTCGGGGCGGCGAAGCCGCAACAAGATGTAGGCGTAGCCGGCTTCGGCCAAAGGGTGCATTTGGCCGCACCGGAAGTGCGGCCAGCCTTTTTTAAGAATGAACCGCCCCGGCGGGTCCTTCCCGGCAAACGCCCGCCAGGCGCAAGGGTTCGTGGCCGCACTCCGCCGCCAGGCGCTCCACGGCCTCCGGGGCGATGTCCACGCTCATGGTGTTGATCAAAGGGTGGACGTTGATCAGCGGCAGAGAAAACAAGCCCGCGTCCATGACCAGCCGCACCGCGCCCTCCGCGTCGTTGAGCACGGCCAGCGGCGTCACCGAACCGGGCCGCACGCCCAGATGACGAAACATGGCGTCCGCGTCGCCGAAGGACAGACGGCCGCATCCCAGTTTTTCCCCCAGGCCCTTCAGGTCCGCTCGACCGTCCAGAGGCACCGTGACCAGCCATAGCGAGCCGTCCTTGCCGCGTAAAAACAGGCTCTTGCATATCACGCCCGCCATCCGGGCGCGTACGGCGGCGGCCGCCTCGGCGTTGTCCACGGCCTGATGTTCATACAGTTTAAACGAAACGCCCCGTTCCCGAAGCGCATCCAACACTTGCACTGCATCCAGCATGACCCGTCCTTTGCTTGCGGACAGCATAACGCGGGGACGGCGCAGGCGGCAAGCGCGGCCTTTCCCGCCGCCCCGTCCGATTCTCCACAACCAGCTTATATTTATCCTATTTTCATTGACTCCCCGTCCCGAAACAGGTGTGGTGGATAGCAAGCCATATTTGCATGAAGGAGATCCATTATGCTGAAATCATTTTTAATCGCGGGCACGGCCGCCGCCGTGTGCCTGAGCGCGCCCGCCGCCTGGAGCGCGTCCTCCGGTACGCCCCAGGCCCGCACGCCCGCCGTCATGAAAGCCACCCCTTCGGCCAAAGACGCGGCGGCTCCGAAGCCCGCCCAAACGGTCCCCACGGCCGAGCCCTTTGAAGGATCGGTGCTTGCCGAGGGACTCGATTCCCCCTGGGATATGATATGGGGACCCGACGGCCATATATGGGTAACGGAGCGCCGGGGCGCGCGGGTGACCAGCGTGGACCCCGCCACCGGAGCCAAAAAAGTGCTGGTCGACGTGCCCGACGTGTTTGTGGGCCCCCAGCACGAGGGCGTGTTGGGCCTGGCTCTTGATCCCCGACCGGGCAAGGACGCCGACCGCAACCACGTCTACCTGAGCCATACTTATATGGACGGCGCGCCCGGTCCGGGCCACGAGCACGCCCGCATCGTGCGCTTTGATTACGACGCCGCAACCGGCACGCTGTCCAACCCCAAGGCCATCCTGAGCGGCCTGCCCGCGGGCGACGACCACAACGGCGGCCGCCTGCGCTTCGGCCCCGACGGAACATTGTATTATTCCATCGGCGAACAGGGCCACAATCAGGGCGCCAACGCCTGCAAACCGAACTACGCCCAGCGTCTGCCCACGGCGGACGAACTCGACAAAGCCGACTTCACCGCCTATGCGGGCAAAATTCTACGCCTCAACACCGACGGCTCCGTCCCCGACGACAACCCCACCCTGAACGGCGTCAGGAGTCACGTCTACACCTATGGCCACCGCAATCCGCAAGGCCTGGTCTGGGTGGGCGACACGCTGTTCGAATGCGAACACGGCCCCTCCACGGACGACGAAATCAACCTGATCGAAGCGGGCGGCAACTACGGCTGGCCCAACGTGGCCGGTTTTCAGGACGATCTGTCCTACGCCTACTACAACTGGTCCGAGGCCGAAAACTGCGCGGACCTGCCCTACGACGCCAATCACGCGCCCTCCGGCGTGCCCATGACCAAAGAAAGCCGGTGGCCCACGCCGGACAACTTCAGGCCCCCGCTGCGCACCTTCTATACGGTGCCCGACGGCTATAACTTCGACGACACTCTGTGCGGCGATCTCCCGTACCTGTGCTGGCCCACTCTCGCCCCCTCCAGCCTCGCCTGGTATCCGGACGACGGTCCTATCCCGGGCTGGGGCAACTCCCTGCTCGTCACCAGCCTGAAAAACGGCGCGCTGTACCGCCTGCCCCTGAACCCCGACGGCAAAACCGTGCAGGGCGATCAGTGGAAGTATTTTCATACCCCCAACCGCTATCGCGCGGCGCTGGTATCGCCGGACGGTCGGGACATCTATGTGGCCACCGACGTCAGCGGCAACGTCATGGACGAAAACGGACGGCCGGTGAACGCCATGCGCAACCCCGGCTCCATCCTCAAATTCCATTATACGCCGAACCAATAGCAATTCTTATTTTATTCATACATGAACGCCGCAACTTATATATAATGCGCGGCGTTCTTTAATATAATGCTAAAATAATTTTTCATATTTTTTGTATTATAAAAACAGGAATTATTTATTTGAACAACTCAACAAGAAACAGATGATTACAGTAGTTTCATTTTTCAAAAATATCTAAGTTCACGGCGTGTCAAAAAATATGTTTGCGTCCGTTGCAAACATCCGCACAACCTTGTGATCAGGAGGAATGCATTATGCATCTTACCCCGCGAGAGCTGGATAAACTGATGATTCACACCATGGCCGGCGTTGCGCTGAAACGCAAGGAAAACGGCCTTAAGCTCAACCACCCCGAAGCCGTGGCCCTGATTTCCGCCACCGCCCTCAACGAGGCGCGGGCGGGCAAAACCGTGGAAGAAGTCATGAACGAAGCCCGCAAAACCCTGTCCAAAAACGACGTTATGGAAGGCGTGGCCGACATGATCCCCTCGGTGCAGGTGGAAGCCGTGTTTACCGACGGCAGCCGTCTGATCACCATCCACAACCCCATCAACTGAATCGTTTCCCGCCCGAAACGCTTTTTCGCCCGCGAGGTCGCGCCCCGTCCGGGGGCAAAACGCCGCGCGGCACACCCCATCCGCTGCAGGAGAATCGCTTTATGGACAGCCAGAATAAAAATCAGAAGCCCCAGGGGCGGCAGGCCAAGCAGCCGCAACAGGGCCAAAAGGCGCTCGCCCCGGTGGGCGGCTATATTTTCGGCAAGGACCCCATCGTGTTCAACGAATCGCGTCCGGCCATCACGCTCAAAGTTCGCAACACCGGCGACCGCCCTATTCAGGTGGGCTCGCACTTCCATTTTTTTGAAGTGAACCGCGCCCTCGAGTTCGACCGCGAAGCCGCTTACGGCATGCGTCTCAACATTGCGGCCACCACGGCCATCCGCTTCGAGCCCGGCGATGAGAAAACCGTGTCGCTCATCCCCTTCGGCGGGCTGCGCAACGTGCACGGCTTCAACAATCTGGTGGACGGCTGGGCCGGCGACATGCACGTCCGGCCCATCAAGGTGGCTCAGGCGCTGGCCCTGGGCTTCAAGAGCGCCAAACATTAATCCCCCATATTTCAAAAAAAGGAAGTCATCATGCCCCAGGTTTCCAGGCAAGAATATTCGGCCCTTTTCGGTCCCACCGTGGGGGATAAAATCCGCCTCGGCGACACCGACCTGTATGTAGAAATTGAAAAAGACCTTCGCGGTTACGGCGACGAATCCGTATACGGCGGCGGCAAAAGCCTGCGCGCCGGCATGGGCAGCGACGACCGCTCGCACCGCGATACCGGCGTGCTCGACCTGGTGATCACCAACGTGACCATCATCGACGCCGTGCAGGGCGTGGTCAAAGCCGACGTCGGCGTCCGCGACGGCAAAATCGTGGGCATCGGCAAGGCGGGCAACCCCTCCACCATGGACAACGTGGACCCCCTGCTGGTGGTCGGCAACAACACCGACGCCATTTCCGGCGAACACCTCATCCTGACCGCCGGAGGCATCGACTCCCACGTTCACTATGTCTGCCCCCAGCAGGGCGAAGCCGCTCTGTCCAACGGCGTGACCACCCTGTTCGGCGGCGGCATCGGCCCCACGGACGGCACCAACGGCACCACCATCACCGCGGGCAAGTGGAATATCGAGCGTATGCTCGAAGCCTGCGAAGGCATGCCCGTCAATATGGGCATTCTGGGCAAGGGCCACGCCTACAACGAAGGCCCCCTCATCGACCAGATCGCATGCGGCGCGGCCGGTTTCAAAATCCATGAAGACTGGGGCGCCACCCCGGCCGTCATCCGGGCCGCCCTGACCGTGGCCGACAAGACCGACGTGCAGGTATCCATCCACACCGACACCCTGAACGAAGCGGGCTATGTGGAAGACACCATCGCCGCGTTCGAGGGCCGCGTCATCCACACCTATCACACCGAAGGCGCGGGCGGCGGCCACGCTCCCGACATCATCAGGGTGGCCGGCCTGCTCAACGTGCTGCCCAGCTCCACCAACCCCACCCTGCCCTTCGGCATCAACACGCAGGCCGAACTGTTCGACATGATCATGGTCTGCCACAACCTGAACCCCAACGTGCCCTCCGACGTGTCCTTCGCCGAAAGCCGGGTTCGCGCCGAAACCATCGCGGCCGAAAACGTGCTGCACGACATCGGCGCCATTTCCATGGTGTCGTCCGACTCGCAGGCTATGGGCCGCGTGGGCGAGGATTGGCTGCGCACCATCCAGATGGCCGACGCCATGAAGGCCGCCCGCGGCAAGCTGCCCGAAGACGCCGCCGACAACGACAACTTCCGCGTCCTGCGCTACGTGGCCAAGGTCACCATCAACCCGGCCATTACCCAGGGCGTGTCGGACTATATAGGCTCCATCGAACCGGGCAAAATCGCCGACCTGGTGTTGTGGCAGCCCCAGTTCTTCGGCGCCAAGCCCTACATGGTCATTAAAGGCGGCTTCATCAGTTGGGCCAACATGGGCGATCCCAACGCCTCCCTGCCCACCCCCCAGCCCACTTACTACCGGCCCATGTTCGGCCAGTACGGCAAGTTGCTCGAAAAGACCCGCAGCACCTTCGTGTCCCGCATGGCCTGGGAGCACGGCATCAAGGACCGGCTGCACCTCAAGAGCATGGTTCTGCCCGTGCACGGCATCCGCAACCTGTCCAAAAAAAGCATGATCCGCAACGACATCACCCCGCAGATCGAGGTGAATCCGGAAACCTTCGCCGTCATGGTCAACGGCGAACACGCCACGGTCAACCCCGCTCATACCGTCAGTCTGGCCCAGCGCTACTTCTTCAGTTGATGACGCAAGGCGAATGAACTCTCCCGGGGGCCGCCCGATCCGGCCCGCCCGCCGGATCGGGCGGCCCCCCCAATTTCCTACGCAAGGTGGTTTTGTATGGAGTTGGTCGAACAAGTGCTCGGCAATATGAGCGATGAAGCGTGGCGGGTCCGCCTGACGGCCCCCGAAACGGATGTGGACTGGCTGGAACTGGGCCAGTGGGACGCGCAGAAAAACCGGCTGCGCAAAACCACCGGCAAGGGTCTGGAAGTGGCGGTGTCCCTGGATCGGGGCCGCCATCTGCGCGACGGCGACGTTCTGTTGTGGGACGAAGCGTCCCGCCGGGCCGTGGTGGCCCGCATCCATCTGTGCGACGTCATGGTGGTGTCGCTGCCCGATCCGGCCCGCAGGCCGACGGCCGACGTCATGGAAACCTGCGTCAGGCTGGGTCACGCCCTGGGCAACCAGCACTGGCCCGCCGTCATCCGCGACAACGCCGTCTATGTGCCCATGAGCGTGGACCGCAAAGTCATGGAAGCGGTCATGGCAACCCATCGGCTCAAAGACATCGGCTGCTCGTTCATAGACGGCGACAAAGCGGCCGCCATGCTGGACCCGCAGGAAGCGCGACGGCTGTTCGGCGGCGCCGAAATGCCCGCCGACGGGCACACCCACGGGCATGACCACGGCCACGCGCACGGTCCCGACGACGGCCGACCGCACGAACACCACCACGATCATCATGATCATCACCATCACGGACCGCACGCCCACCGCCGCCGCGGCCCGGCCGACGAGGCCCGCGCCTGCGGGCGCCGGTCCGAAGCGAGGTAAGACGTGGATACTCTTGCTCTCGCCCGCATGATGCAGTTCGGCGACTCCATGTTGCCCACCGGGGCCTTCGCCTTTTCCAACGGCCTGGAAGCCGCCGTACAGACAAAGGTGGTGCATGACGCCGAAACTCTGCGCCAGTTCACGGAAACCGCTCTGGAACAGGCCGCCTCGGGCGACGCCGTGGGCGTGGCCTGGGCCGTTCGCGCGGCCCGTCATGCCCGCGACGGCGAAAACGACGAGGCTATGGGCCTGCTGCGCCTGACGGACAACGCCCTGTTCGTCCGCAAGCTGCCCGAGGAATCCCGTTCCATGTTCACCCGCACCGGCAAAAAACTGGCCGAAATGGGCGCGGCCGTCACCGCCTCGCCCCTGGCAAGCCGCTGGCTGGAACTCATCCGGGCGGGCGGCACGCCGGGCACCTACCCCGTGACCCTGGCCGTCCTGTTCGCAGCCATGCACGGGGACCGCGCGCCCGCCGTCCCGGCCGCGGCGGACCCGGCGGCTCCGCCGGACGATCCGCTGCTTCAGGAGGCGCTGACCGTGCACCTGTACGGCGTGGTCATGGGCATCCTCAACGCGGCTCTGCGCCTTATGCGTCTGACCCATATCGAGGCCCAGGCCCTGCTCTACGGTCTGACGGCCCGATTCGACGAGCTGGCCGGGCGCGCCGCCGCGACGCCCCTGGAACACATGTCCAATTACGCGCCCATGACGGACATCCTGGGCGCTGCGCACGCCCGCGCCCACGTCCGCCTGTTCATGAGCTGAACGGCGCGGCCCGTTCCCCCATCCCCGCTCCAACCCGATCTATCCGGAGGATCAGCGCAGTGAAAAAGATTACCCGCATCGGCGTCGGAGGCCCCGTGGGCTCCGGCAAAACCGCCATCATCGAGGCCGTGACCCCCGTGCTTATCAAACGCGGCATCAAGCCTTTGATCATCACCAACGACGTGGTGACCACCGAGGACGCCAAACACGTCCAGCGCGAACTGGCCGGCATCCTGTCCGCCGACCGCATCGTAGGTGTGGAAACCGGGGCCTGTCCCCACACCGCCATCCGCGAGGACCCCAGCATGAATCTGGCGGCCGTGGAGGACCTGGAACAACGCTTCCCCGACAGCGACGTCATCTTCATCGAAAGCGGCGGCGACAACCTGACCCTGACCTTCAGCCCGGCCCTGGCCGACTTTTTCATCTATGTCATCGACGTGGCCGCCGGGGATAAAATTCCGCGCAAAAACGGGCCCGGCGTGTGCCAATCCGACATCCTGGTGATCAACAAGGAAGACCTGGCGCCCTACGTGGGGGCCAGTCTGGAAGTGATGGACCACGATTCGCGCCTGATGCGCGGCGACAAGCCCTTCCTCTTCACCAACTGCAAAACGGGCCGCAATATCGAAGAATTGGCGGACCGGATCATGCGCGACGCCCTGTTCGACGTGAAGCCCGGCGAAAACGCCCGGACGGAGGCGGCCCATGCAGGCGCGTGACGTGTCGGCCCCCGACGCCCGCAGCGCCTGGCGCCCCGACTGCTCATGCGCGGCCGGAGCGGCGGCGGCCCTGCGCGAACTGGGCCTTCTGCTGCCCGAGCTTGAACCCTACCAGGACGAACCGCCCCAGATGGCCAGCGGCGCGGTGGGCAAAATGGGCTACCTGCGCCTGCAATTCGACCGCGACCCGGCCACGGGGCGCACCGTGCTCAGCGATATGGACCGCCGCGTTCCCCTGCTGGCCCAAAAGGCGCTGTACTGGGACGAATCGCAGCCGGACATGGCCTGTGTGACCACCATCACCACCACGGGCTGCGTGATTCAGGGCGACCGTTTGGCCCTCGACGTGCGGGTGGGGCCGGAAGCCCGGGCCCTGGTCGCCACCCAGTCGGCCACCAAAGTGCACTGCATGGAACACAATTACGCCTCGCAGTTGCAGACTTTCACCGTAGAGGAAGACGGCTACTTCGAATATATGCCCGACCCGCTCATCCTGCACCGCACGGCCCGTTATCTCATGGACACCCGCATCGTCCTGCCCGAATCGGCCACCCTGCTCTACGGCGAAGTGCTGATGCCGGGCCGCAAATACCATCACCGGGACGAGCTGTTCGGATTTCATCTTTTTTCCTCGAACATCACGGCCGCCCGCGAGCCGTACGGCGATCCGCTCTTTGTGGAGCGCTTCGTGCTGGAACCCGGTCGCATGGATTTCGGCAAGGCCGGGGTCATGGGGCCGTTCGAGGTTTTCGGCAATGTGATCGCCCTGACACCGGCGCGGCATTTCGACGCGCTGCGGGACGGCATAGGCGCGGACGCGACGCCGGACCTGGCCTGGGGAGCCACGGTGCTGCCCCACGACGCCGGGCTGCTGTTCAAGGTGCTCGGCCCCACCACCGAGGCCGTCAGGGCCAAAATTCGCGAATTTCACGCTCTGGTGCGCCGCGCCGTTCTCGGCACGGAACTGCCGGAGGAATTTCTGTGGCGTTAACCCCCTGCCGCCTACGAGCGGGAGGGCGCATTCGGAGGATATCATGACGCAAGCTACGGAGCCCAAAAACGCGTGGGCCAAAGCAGCCGAGTCCAATCCCGTTCTGCATTTCGCGGATGTGTGCCTGCGCGGGGCGGGCCAGGTGATGTTCCAGAACAGCGCGTGGACCGGCTTGTTCTTTCTGCTCGGCATATTCTGGGGAGCCTACGCGGCCCGCATGCCCGCCGTGGCCTGGGGCGCCGTGGTCGGGGTCATCGTGGGCACGGCGTCGGCCTATATGCTCCGCGCGCCCCGCGCGGACATCAATATCGGCCTGCACGGCTACAACGGCATTCTGGTGGGCTGCGCCCTGCCCTCCTTCTTCGACCCCACCCTGGTCATGTGGGTGCTGGTGGCGGCGGGCGCTTTCTTCTCCACCGTCATCATGATGGCCGTGTCCCGCTTTATGAAAACCTGGAAAGTGTCGGCCATGACCGGCCCTTTCGTGTTCACCACCTGGTTCATCATGCTGGCGGCCTATAACTTCGCCCACTTCAAGATCGCCGGTCTGCCCCATCCGGTCATGCCCGCCCAGCCCGGCATGGCCGAAGTCACGGCCCTCGGCGTGGGAGGCTTTTGGACGGCCACCTTCACCGGCGTATCCCAGGTATTTCTGATCAACAACGTGATCACCGGCATCCTGTTCCTCATCGGGCTCGCGGGCAGCGCCATCCCGGCCGCCGTGTTCGCCTGGTGCGGATCGGTGGCGGCCATCGGGACGGCCATGTTCCTGGGCGCCGACACCCGCGACATCGTCGACGGCCTGTTCCAGTTCAGCGCCGTGCTGACGGCCATCGGCCTGGGCACGACCTTTTACAAGCCCAAAAGCGGCCGGGTCGTTCTGTACGCGCTGCTCGGCACCATATTCACCGTGGTGGCCCAGGGCGCGCTCAACGTGCTGCTTTCGCCCTTCGGCATCCCCACCCTGACCTTCCCCTTCGTCATCGCCGCCTGGCTCTTCCTGCTGCCCAACCTCGACCTGCTGCCGCCCTCCCACCAGGCGGGCAATCCCCCGATCAATCTGTAGCGCCGCCTCATCGCGGTTCACAGACAAGGTTCCATACGATGTTCCGTCACGGCAGTTTCACACTTCCGCCGCCCGCGCAGGGCGGTCATGCCCTCGGAACGGCGAAGCCCGGCTTCGCTTCCGCGCGCCTTTTCATCCGGAAACGTCTTTTTCCCATTCTTAAGGAGGTCTTATCATGTACCCAGTCGATTCGGGCGATACCACATTCATAGTGCTGTGCACCGCCCTTGTGCTTCTGATGACGCCGGGCCTGGCGTTCTTCTACGGGGGCATGGTCCGCGCCAAAAACGTGCTGACCATCATGATGCAAAGCTTCATTTCCATGGGCATCATCGCCATCATCTGGATTTTCGGCGGTTTCAGCCTGGCCTTCGGGCCGGACATCGGCGGTCTGTTCGGCGACATCTCCTACCACTTCGCCCTGGACAAAGTGGGGGCCATGCCCAGTCCGCTCTATGCCACCACCGTGCCTTTCATCCTGTTCTTCGCCTACCAGCTTATGTTCGCCATCATCACCCCGGCCCTGATTACCGGGGCCTTTGCGGGGCGTTTCAACTCGCGGGGCTACATCCAATTCCTCATCCTGTGGATGATCCTCGTGTATATCCCGGTCTGCCACTGGATATGGGGCGGCGGCTTCCTGTCCAAGCTGGGCGTGGTAGACTTTGCGGGCGGCATCGTGGTCCACGTCAGCGCCGGTTTTTCGGCCCTGTCCACCGTCATTTTCTTCGGCCCGCGCCGCAAGGAACTGCGTGAAATCGAACCCAGCAACCTGCCTCTGGTGGCCGTGGGCGCGGGCCTGTTGTGGTTCGGCTGGTTCGGCTTCAACGCCGGGGGCGCTTACGCGGGCGACGCCCTGGCCGCCTACGCCTTTACCAATACCACCATCGCCGGGTCCATCGCCATGACCGTGTGGCTGATCCTCGACTGGCACTACGCCAAGCGGCCCTCGTTCTCCGGCATTCTGGTGGGCGCCGTGGCGGGTCTTGCCACCATCACCCCCTGCGCGGGCTACGTGCCGCCCTGGGCCGCCATTGTCATCGGGGCCGTGGGCAGCGTCGTGTGCTACTACGCCAAGGGCATCCAGTCACACTTCAAGTTCGACGACGCGTTGGAAGTATTCCGCGCGCACGGCATGGGCGGCCTGACCGGCGCCTTGCTGGTGGGCATTTTCGCTTCCACCGCCATCAACACCGTCAGCGCCGGATTCGAACAGTTCTTCGTGCAGTTGCTCGGCGTGGTCGTGGTGGGTGCCTACGCCTTCGTCCTGACCTGGATCATCCTCAAGATCATCAGTCATTTCGGCCCGATCCGCGTCAGCGACATGGAAACCCTGGAAGGTTTGGACGAAGCTTTGCACGGCGAACGCGCCTATGAAACCATGGACCTGCCCGGCGATACCACGGGCAAGCCCGCGGAAGCCGACGGCACCCCCGCCCGGCCCGATCGGACCGATACGGAGGAAGAAACGCGGGCCGCCGACCAGCCCGATCAGCCTAAAAACAAGGAACAGAGCAAGCCGAACGGCAACAAGCAGGAAGGCGACGCCACCTCCGCCCGCGCGGGCGGACGCGGCAAGACGGCGCCGAGCGTCGGTTGACGCCCTTGACGGGGAGACGCCCGCGCGTCTCCTCCGTGCCGGAGCCCGGGCGCGTCCCGGGCTCCGTTTCCACAGGAGAACGGTATGAACGGAATAAGCATTTTGGCGGTGGCCGTGGGGGGAGCCGCGGGCGCATACTGCCGCTATGCAATAGGCCGATGGGCCACGGCCGGGCTGGGCAAACGCTTTCCTTACGGCACCCTGATCGCCAACGTCCTGGGCTGCTTCATCATGGGCCTGACGGCGGCGGCTCTCGCCAAGGGCTACCTGGCGGCCGTACCCTGGCACGACCTTATCGCCGAGGGTTTTCTGGGCGCTCTGACCACCTTCTCGACCTTTTCCATGGATACCTTCAAAGCCATGTACAACGGCGAAATATCCAAAGGCGTGATCAATCTTGTGGTCAGCCTGGTGCTGTGTCTGATGGGCGTGACCCTCGGCTACCGCCTGATCGCCTAGAGCGTTTCAACGGCGAAACGCTCTCATCCCACAACCAACGCAGGTACATCATCATGACGCAGACACCTTCCTCCGTCGCCCGGACGCCGGGAACCGGAATCAACGCCGCGGCCGTGCTGATCGGCGGCGCGGCGGGGGCGTTGTGCCGCTTCGGCGGCAATATCGCCATCATGGACATGATCCGGGGCCCTTTTCCTCTGGGCATCCTCGTCATCAACGTGGCGGGCGGGTTCCTCATGGGATTGCTTCAGGGCGCAATCAAGCGCAGCGGCAGCCCCCACACCCTGCTTTACAACCTGCTCGGCACCGGCTTTCTGGGCGGCTTCACCACCTTTTCCATCGATACGTTCCATCTGTATGCCTCGGGCAGCGTCATGTCGGCCGCGCTGAACATCATTCTCAACGCCTGCCTGGCCATCGCGGCCGCCGGCATCGGATACGGAATATTCATCAAACGGGAAGCTCCGCGCGAGTAACGCGGGGCCGCCGCATCCGAGGGGACGGGCGTCCGCCGGACATTCCTTCCCGTCCCCTCTTTTCCCTCCCCCAAAGCCGCAAGACAACACCATCCGCGGGCCGGTCGCGCCGTCCCCTTGCGCCCGTGTCCCGCCCCGGCTAGCATGGCCCTTTCCGGAGGCGTCCATGCAACCCTTCATCCCCGCCCGTCTGAAACAAGCCCTGACCTTCCTCCGCCTCCGTGTGCCCGGCGGCCCGGTGGACGACCCGGCCGATTTGCCCGCCGCGCGAGCGGGACTGGAAGCTCTGGCCCGGCAAATCCCCTCCTCGGCTCTGCCGCCCATGCGCTCCGTGACCGACCTGTTTGCGTCCGTGCCCGAATCCGACCGCGAAGACGGTTGGCGGGGGCTGATCCGCCTGTTCGAGCCCGCGCGCTGCACGGACCGCGGGGCCCTGATCATGGAGGTGCACGGCGGAGGATTCACCCAGGGCAGCGTGGCGGCCTTTCAGCGCGACGCCATGCGCCTGGCCGCCGACACGGGGCTGCGCGTGGCGTCCGTGGAATACCGGCTGGCCCCGGAACACCCATTCCCCACCGCCCCGCACGACGTGGCCCGGGCCGCCCGCTGGCTGTTCGCCCACGCGGCGGATATCGGCGTGGACCCCGGCCGGATACTGTTCACCGGCGCCTCGGCCGGGGCCAACCTCATCATGGCCGCGGCCCTGCTTCTGCGCGACGAGGGGCACGCCCTCCCCGCCGCCCTGATGCCGGTGTGCGGTTCGTTCACGCCGGGCGACACGGATTCGGCCCGGCGTTTCGCCGAACCCGTGTTCGGCCTGGGCGGCCGGGCGCTGGAACGCAATCTCGCCCTGTATCTGAACCGTCCGGAGGACCGCTTTCACCCCCTGGTTTCTCCCGTCCTGGCCGATCTGCGCGGACTGCCGCCCGTCTGCCTGTTCGCGGCCGCGCTGGACCCGCTGTTCGACGACTCGTTCGCTCTGGCCTCGGCTCTGCGAGCCCAGGGCGGCGAATGCTACCTGATTGAAATGCCCGGCGTCGCCCACTGCGGCGTTCCCTTCGGCTACGATCCGGCCTTCCGAACGCTTATGGCCCGACTGGCGGCCGACCTGCTGGGCGCGGGCAAACCGGGGCGGCCACGGGGGAGCGCGGCGTGAGCTGGTACGTGTATCTGGTGGAATGCGGCGACGGCAGCCTGTATTGCGGAGTGACCACCAATCCGGAACGCCGGGTGGACGCCCACAACGGCTTGAGGCCGGGCGGGGCCAAGTACACCCGTTCGCGGCGGCCCGTGCGTCTGGCCGCCTGCGTGAAGCAAGCGGACAAATCGTCCGCCCTTCGCCTGGAAGAAACAATCAAGAAAGCGCCGCGCTCCGTCAAAATGGAACGGCTGCTGGCGGCGGCGCGGGAGCTCGGGCCCGAGAACCAGGCCTAGAGCGGTTTGCCGTTGAACACGGCAATCGCTCCGGCGGCCGCCGGATGACATGGGCGCGTCCGGAACCGGTGACCTTCCGACCGCGCCGCAGTCCGTTTGACGTCGAGAGCATGGGGGGGGACTGAAAGCGCCCGCCTACAGCCGCACGCCCAGTTCCGCCCCCTGGGCGACGGCCTCTCTGGCGTCTCCGATATGATCGCAGTCTCCGATACGGTAGACGGGTACGCCGAAATCCTTGTCCTGCAAGGTGCGGACCGGTTCCGTACCGATGGCCAGAATCAGGGCGTCGGCATCCAGCGGAAGCACGGCGTTTCCATGCGCCACTTCCACCTGGCGCGACGTGACGCGGAACAGCGAGGAATTCGGGAACAGACGGATGCCCGAAGCGCCCAGCCTGCGGAACAGCACCTGCTTGATGCGGATGATTAATCCCCTGCCGATTTCGGTCATGTCCACCAGCGAGACATCGTGGCCTCTTTCCGCCAGCAGCAGGGCCGTTTCAATGCCGATATACCGTCCGCCGAGAACCACGGCCTTTTTGCCGGGCACGGGGCTTCCGCGCAGCACATCGATGGCGAAGAGACTCCGTACCTTTGTGTCCGGCAGGATTTCCGCTCCGCGCAGAGGCCGGGGCCGCGCGCCGGTGGCAAGCACCACGGCGTCGGGCGTGTCCGCAAGAACGGCGCTTTTGTCCGGGTTGGACGCAAGATGCACTTCAACTCCGGCGTCGGCCATGCGTTTTTTCAGATAAGGGATGAAGGTGCGGAAGTGGCGCTTGTCCTCCCCGGCGGAAGCCGCCAGCCACTGTCCGCCCAGTTCCGTCGTCATTTCGTGCAGAATGACTCTGTGCCCGCGTTCGCCCAGCGTGGCGGCCGCAGACATGCCCGCCAGTCCGCCGCCCACGATGGTGACGGTTTTGCGCTGTCCGGCGGGGCGGATTTCCATCGCCCGCTCGACAGTCAGTGCAGGGTTCACCGTGCAGCACATGCCGCGCCCGGCCAGATGCGGACGGCCGGCCCATGTCTGGCAGTTGTTGCAGCGCAGGCATCGGCGCAGGCTTTTCAGATCATTGCGCCGCACCTTGTCCACGTAGTCTGGATCAGCCAGCAGCGGGCGCGTGATCCCGATGAAATCCGCCCTGCCTTCCGCGAGAATCTTTTCCGCGTCCATCGGGTCGTGGATGCCGCCATTGGCAATGACGGCGACATGCGGCAGCGCTCTCTTCACCGCGGTGATGTCGTCCAGTCCGGGAATATCGGGCAGCGGATAGGGCGGGCACTCCAGATACAGACTTTCCTGCCCGCCGGACGCCAGCAGGAAGGCGTCCACGCCGCGTTCGGCCATGATGGATATCTGTTCGATGCCTTCTTCAAGGGACAATCCGCCCTCAATGCCTTCACGGCTGAATGTCCCCATGATTACGGGGAAGTCGGATCGGGTTCTTTCCCGTATGGCGTCCACGATCATGAGCGGATACCGTACCCTGTTTTCCGGACTGCCGCCGAATTCGTCCGTCCGGCGGTTGCTCCACGGGGAAAGAAACTGCGCTATATATTTTCCGGCCCTTCCATGAAGAGAAAAGCCCTCAAATCCGGCCTCGTACAGGCGGCGTCCGGCTTCGGCATAGCACCTGAGGTAGTGCATCATTTCCTCGCGGCTGATTTCGCGCGGGCGTTTCATGTTCCATGATCCGATCACGGGGGAGGGGGCCATTTCTATGCCTGCCAGACGGGAGCCGGAACCTCCGAGCTGAAGCACGGCTCTGGAGCCTCCCTTTTTGATGGCCGAAGCCAGAGCGGCAAGTTTTTCAATGTATTTGTCGTCCCACAGGGCCAGTCCCTGCGCCAGTTTGACGGCGGGCCAGGCGAAGGTCTGCTGGGCGATGACCAGTCCCGGCCCCTTGCCCTCATGACTGCGGGCGGCATGGTAATCGACGAGTTCCTGTTTGACAAAGCCTTCGCTGTCCGCGCAGCGCGTCTGCACGGAACCCTGAACGAAGCGATTGGGGATTTCCAGAGAACCGATTTTGCCGGGAGTGAAAAGATGCTTGAAAGTCATGAGCTTCTCCGTCGAGGATCGTGGGCGGAAACGCCCCGGTCGCGCGGATGCGGCGGCCGGGGCACAGGCGCGGGAGCGAGGTCTTCCTCAGCCGATCAGTCCTGTGGGCGTGACGATGCCGAAAAAGATTTTGAATACGATATAGGCTGCGATGCCGTAAATGACGCTGAATACCAGACAGGCAAGGAGAGAGCGCGGGGAGCCGACTTCTCCCGCCGCGGCCCGGAGCATGACGGTCAGAACCAGCACCATCAGGAAGGATGAGACGTAGAAACCGAGTACGCCGACTCCCCACAGGTACAGCCCCCAGACAATCAGCACGCCGGAGAGCGCCGTCCAGCGGGTTCCGCTGAAGGGGGATTCCGTTTTGTTCGCATAGAGCCTGCCGAAGAAGACGGTCTTGGCAAGCAGGGCGCCCATGCTGAGCATGAGGACAGTCAGAACGATGCGCGGGAAGAGCGCGGTGGAGGGAGCGAGCTCGTCGAGCATGCTGTACAGCCATGCGCATATGCCGAGCAGCAGCACGCTGTAGGCGGCGTCATAGCCGCGCAATCCGGACCACGGGCCGACTTCCCGCGTTTCCGCGCGTGCGGAGGCTTCCGCCGCGGAGCGCGGTTCATGCGTCCGCCATACGGAGAACAGACGCCATGCAAAGTAGATAACGACCATGCCGATGATGATCAGAGCGATGGTACGGCCCATGAAATAGGTCAGAAGACCGCCCTGGGCGCGGGCCAGGGTCAGGGTTTCCAGCAGCGAGCCTTCCGTGATGCCGCCGAGGATCATGCCGAGGATGAAGGCGCCGGGGTTGAAGCCCAGACGTACCAGGAAAAAGGCGGCAAGCCCGAAACCGGAGAAAAGCCACATGTCGAATTCCAGGCCGCGCACCACATAGGCGCCGATGCAGCAGATGACCAGCAGGGAAGGGAAGAGCAGATAGGGCGGCACCTTCAGGATATTGGCAAAGGAGCCGATGGTGAGGAAGCCGAGCAGAAGCTGGACCACGGCGGCCATGAATACGGCCATGATCAGCAGATAGACGAGATTTCCCTGGGAAACAAGGAAGTTGGGGCCGGGGGTCATGCCGTGCAGAAAGATGGCTCCCATGAAGATCGCGGCCGCGGGCGAACCGGGTATGCCCAGCGCCAGCACGGGAATGAGCGACCCCCCAACCAGGCCGTTGTTGCTTGCTTCCGGCGCGGCGACGCCTTCCTGTGCTCCCTTGCCGAACATCTCCGGATGTTTTGAGGCGCGCTTGGCGGAACTGTAGGCCACCATGGTAGCCACGGAACCGCCCACCCCGGGCACGATGCCGATAAGCACGCCGAACAGACCGGAGCGGAGGAGCAGGATTTTCATGCGGGCAAACATGTCACGGAAGACATCAAGGAAAATACGGGCGTTTTCGCGCATGCTCATGTTTTGCATGGAGATGGCCTGTACGCCGCCCTGCCACCCCAGCGCGAGGCGCAGCAGATGAGGAACGGAGAACACCCCAAGCATGACGGGAATGAAGGGGATGCCGCCGATAAGGATGGGGATGTCGAAGTCGAAGCGCGGGTTGCCCATGAAGGCATCCGCGCCGATACAGGTCATGAACACGCCGAGAGCGGCCGACCCCACGCCCTTGAGCGGATCGCCCGCGCTGATGGAGCCGACCAGCAGAAGACCGATGACGGCCAGAACAAGGATTTCCCCCGCGCCGAAATGCAGCACCGCTCCGCCGAGGATGGGCATGCAGAACAGCATGACCAGCCCGGAGACGATGCCGCCGGAAAAGCTGGCGATATTGGAGGTGAACAGGGCTTCCCGGGCCTTGCCCTGCTGGGCCAGAGGGAAACCGTCAAAACAGGTGACTACCGCTCCGCCCGTTCCCGGGGTGTTCAGCAGGATGGATGAAATGGAACCGCCGTATTCCGCGCCCACGTAGACGCCGCACAGGGCCACAAAGGCGGTGCCGGGATCGAGGTTGTAGGTCAGGGGAAGCACGAGAATCAACCCGGTAGCGGCGCCGAATCCGGGCAGCGCCCCGATGACGATGCCGAGGCTGACCGTGAGTATGAGCGTCAGGATATTGATGGGCTGCAATACGCCCAACATGCCCTGCAGTACCATGTCCAGCATGGGGGAATCCTCCGGAGCTTTTTTGCCTGTTTCCTTTTATGGTGAATCGTTCCGAAATGCGGCGAAAGGATGGAACCTTCCGCCGCCGGGGAGCTACTGCATGGATGCCTTGATATACCCGCCTGCCTGTTCGGTCTGCTTCTCGGCGAGCTCCGTAAGTTCCTGAACCTGCTTGTGGTCGAACATGCCGTAGCCGATATCCAGCTTGATGAATTCGGCCTTGATATTCTCGTCGGTGAGCAGCGGAGTAAACACGGCGCGCAGCCTTTCCACGATTTCCTCAGGCGTCCCCTTGCGGGCGTAGAGAATATTGACAGCCGAAATATCCACCATTTCCGGATAGCCCAGCTCGGTGAACGTGGGAATGTCGGGCAGCAGGCGCTCTGTGGATGCGGTGGCCAGCACGCGCAGCTTGCCGGGATACATGGTCAGCCATTGCAGGTTGTTGAAGGTGGCGTCGATCTGCCCGCCGAGCAGGGCGGCGTTCATCTTGCCCGCGCTGTTGAAGGGCACACGGGTCATCTGAAGGCCGGTGAGCTTGGAAAAGAGCGCAAAGGAGAGATGATTGCTGGAAAGCGAGCCGGTAGTGCCCACGGTGAGCTTGCCGGGATTCTCCCTGGCGTAGGCGACGAGATCGTCCAGCGTCTTGAAGGGGCCGTCGGCAAGGACATTGAGCGAGTCCGGACGCCAGGTCGCCCCGAAGACGGGCACGAGGTTGTCGTTGTTATAGGCGGTCTTCTGGAAGGTCGACTGCATGGTGATGTGCGGCTGGTTATAGAACAGCAGAGTGTAGCCGTCCGGTTTGGTGGTCATGAAATAATTGCTGCCCACCACGGCTCCGCCGCCGGTCTTGTAGTCCAGAATGATTTTCTGCCCCAGCAGTTCTTCCATTCTGGGGAGCATGACCCGAATGATGCGATCCGCGCCGGACCCTGCCCCAAAGGGCAGAACCACGGTGACGGGGCGGTCGGGGTAGGTTCCGGCCCTGGCCGCCGGGGCGGAGGGCAGGGCAAGACCGAGCATGAGCAGCGCGGAAGCCATGAGTCTGGTCAGAGAGGACATGATATTCTCCTTTTTGAGGTGGTTACTGGCTGTAGCGTTGTGTTGGAAACAACCTCGACAGCCGGAGGCGCGAGCGCGGCGAGCTTTGAGCGACGAGCCCCGCCGCATGGCAATGCGGCATGGAGGGGCGAGGAGCGGAAGCAATGTCGCGCGGGGCGGAGCCTTCGCGCGGCTTCGCCGTCCAAAGGCGCAAGCGTGCCGGCCGTGGATACATGCTGCCCCTGCCGGGGGGGGGAACACGGGCTGCCTTTGCGGCAACGCATGTTGCCGCCCCGCTGCCGGAACAGAACCGCAGATCCCGCGCGACGCCGCCACTCTTGGCCCTGCGAATGGAAAGTGCAGCGTTATTATGGATACAGCCTACGAAGGCAACGCCATGCAGCAACTTTGCCGTGAGCCGGGGTATCTCCCTGTAGTACCCCCAATTCCCGTCGCTTGAAGCCTTGGGACTATGACAGGGAACTGTACAAAAAGCGTAACGAAGTTGAGAGACTTTTTCGACGCCTCAAAGATTTCAGGCGTGTATTTACCCGATATGGCAAACTTGACGTCATGTACCTTGCTTTTGTCGTTTTTGCCCTCATCGTTGCAGCTCTTAAATAGTGTGAACACACTCTAGAGCTTTCTGCCGAGCAAAGCCCCTTCACGGATGGCGTACAGCGCGTCGCCGATCTGGCGGCAGTCGCCTATGGCGTGATATTCCATGCCCAGTTCGTCCAGGTCCCTGGCGAGCCCGTCGACCGGAACCGTACCAATGGCCAGAACCACGGTATCACAGGGCAGGGTAAGCATGGAGCCGTTATTCGCCGCATCTACCCCTTCACTGTTCAGGCGCATAAGTGGTGAATTGGGGTAGAAGCGCACTTTTGCCGCGACCATTTCGTTGCGGTAGATGCCCACCAGGCGGGGAATGCCCCCATGTCCGATTTCAAGCGCTTCCAGCAAAGACACGTCCTTGCCCTGCTTCGCCAGTTTTATGGCGACTTCCATTCCGATGTAGCGGCCGCCCACGACAACGACACGATCCCCCGTTTCAGCGCGATCCATGATCACATCCATTCCCTGTACCACGGCAGGGCCGCCGTGGGCGGGACGATCCACCGGGGGAAGACCGCGCGGCGCTGCTCCGGTGGCCAATACGACCACATCAGGCCTCTGGGCTTCCAGAAACCCGCGATCCACCTCAACGCCCGTATGGACGTTGACGCCGGTCTGTTTCATCGCGTTGAGCATCCAGGGGACAAGAGTGCGGAAATCGGACTTGTACTCCGCCTTGCCCGCTATGAGCCACTGGCCGCCGAGTTCGGCGCTCTTTTCATACAGATCCACATGGTGTCCGCGTCCGGCGAGAGTATGAGCAGCTTCCATTCCTGCAAGCCCTCCCCCTACAACCATGATGCGCCTGGGAGTCGCAGCCGGTTCGGGAGCGGGAAATTCCGCCTCGCGCATGGCGGCGGGGTTGACCGTACAGGTGATGCCCGGCGTGGGAATGCGATTCTTGCGGGATTTGTAGGTGAAGCAGTTCAGACAGTAAATGCAGCGCCGGATCTCGCGGTGGCGGCCTTCCTTCGCCTTGATGAGCAGTTCCGGGTCGGTGATGAAGGGCCGTCCCAGAGAGATGAAATCCGCCGCGCCTTCTTCAAGCAGATGCTCCGCCACAAGGGGATCGTTGATTTTGCCCACGGCGATGACGGGCTTTCCCGACGCGTCCCCCACAGGCCGCGCGAGATGGGCAATACAGTTCTTGGGAAAGAAATAATTGAATGAAGTGTTCCAGCCCTTTTCCTGATTTCCGGCGGAACACTCAAAGGCATCGACCCCGGCCCTGCTCATGATCCGGGCGATCTCCAGCCCGTCGGCGGCGGTATTGCCGCCTTCAACCATGTCGTCCGCGCTGAAGCGGAAGATGATGGGGAAGTCTTCTCCCGCCTGTCTGCGGATAGCCGCCACGATCTGGCGGGGAAAGAGCGTACGCTTTTCCAGCGTGCCGCCATAGGCATCACTGCGCCGGTTGCTGTACGCGGAGAGAAAAAGGCTGACCAGCTTGCCGTGCGCGGCGTGGATTTCCACGGCGTCAAATCCCGCTTCCCGTGCGCGGCGGGCGGCCTGTCCGTAGCACTCCACAAAATACTCGATCATTTCGACCGGTATTTCTCTCGGAGGCTCGGGTTCAAAGGCAAATCGAACGGGCGAAGGAGCGATGGAATGGCCATCCGGTCTTCTGGTGCCGCGCCCGCCGAGTTCCACGGCAACCCTTGGCCCGCAGGCGTGCATCCGGCGCACCAGCTCCGCCAGAGGAGGAATATGCGCGTCGCACCACAGCCCCGTGGAGCCGTCGGTCTGCTCTTCCCTCCAGCAGTAGGTGTGCCCCATGATGACCAGCCCCATGCCTCCCTTTGCCCGCTCCTCATAAAAACGGGCCAGCGCCGGGCTGAGCGTGCCTTCCGGCCCGGCTCCGCGCGCGGCGATGGGCGCGAAGACAAGGCGGTTGTCCAGCTCCATGCTGCCGATACGTCCTGGTGCAAGCAGTTTTTCCAGTGTCATGATGTCTCCGGGTATGCAGAGGGGAGCGGCCCGCCCGAAGGGACGGGCCGGAGGGATTGCGCCGCGTCATGCGGAGCGGCGCGGCCGCCACTCCGTGACGACCCTTCCGTTTTCCCTGCGCACGGTAAGGAATTTGTCGTTCAGGAGAGGATTGGTGAAGGTGTAGTCGGAGCGCAGGTGCATGCCCCGGCTTTCCCTGCGTTCGCGCGCGGCGTGCATGATTGCTTCGCCGTTGTCCATGAGCTCGAAGGCCTCCACGGTGCGCAGCAGTTCGTGGGCGTTGGCCGCCCTTACCGAGGCTTCGGCGTCGCGGCGCAGGTCTCCCAGATATTTCAGACCCGCGTCAAGCAGCGTTTCCGAGCGCACGCGGTACGGCCCGGCGGCGGCATAGTCTCCCATGATTTGCTGAAGGCCGAGGGCCGCTTCCTTCCAGTGCGCGCCGGAGGGCCGCGTCATGAATGTATTGTACCAGGCCATCCGTTCTTTCGCCCGGTCGGATTTTTCCGCCTCGTCAAAGGCGCCGGCTCCGAGATTCGCCGCCGCATGTTCGCCCTCCATCCAGCCCCACACGGCCGCGCCGGAAATATCGGAACGGAAGTTGCCCACCATGTCCCCGGCGGCGTACAGGCCGGGGATGGAGGTTTCTCCGTTGATGTCGATTTCCAGCCCCCGCCCGATGAGATGCGGCTCATACTGCATGAATTCCACGCCGTGCCGGGATGGATCGATCCCCTTGTCGTCCATGTGGTCGAGCAGTGCGCCGAGCCCTTCGCTGATCATGCCCGCCCGCATGAATTTCATGTCGTCCGGGCTGGTGCCGGAACAGTCAATATAGGCCGGGCCGGTTCCGTTCATGACAACATCGGTGTAGGCGGAGTTCCATACGTCGCAGGTGATGTCGCCCACCTCCCGCGTGGCCCGGGTGACAAAGGGGCCGAGCAGCCTGCCGTCGGGATACCGGTACACACCGATCCATGTGCTCTTGCCCGCCCTGGAAAAATATTTCGGCCCGGCATGACGGTTGGGCAGTTCCATGTTCACCAGCTTCGCGCCGATACGCCAGCCCTGGGCCTGCGCCGCGCCCGTGCAGGACGGACAGAAGGCCGTATTGAACAGCCACCCCGGTGTTCCGGCCGGAGGGTAGAGCCGTGAGGCCGCACCTGTGGCGAGGATGACCTTTTTCGCGCGGACGACGACATAGGACGGCTCCCTTTCGCTCATGTCCAGGGCAAGCGCGCCGGTAATGCCGTCCGCGTTGCGGAGCAGATCCAGCACGGGATGATGGTTGAGAATTTTCGCCCCGGCCTTTTTGGCCTGCGTGGTGAGTGCCTGCTTCTGGTTGTGGCCGTCATACTTGAGGAAGATGCGCGGCCGGTTGGGGAAGGCATGCCCCATGAATACATAATCATCGCCGAAGGGCTTCATGTTGATGCCCCATTCGTGCCATTTGTCGGCAATGCCGATGGAGCGCTCCAGAAAACGCACGGAAAGGTTTGTGTCGTGGCAGAGGCCCAGCATGCTGTCCAGCAGCTCCTTGAGAATGACGCCGATGTCATTGCCGTGCGCCTTGGGATAATAACAGGTGAAATGATCGTTGCCGGTCGCGCCGGAACCGCTGCGCCTGCTGTCGGCCTTCTCCAGAACCGTGACCCGCGCGCCGCCCTGCGCGGCGGAAATGGCCGCGCACAGGCCGCCTATGCCTCCTCCCACCACCAGAACATCCGTTTCGAGCACGTGTTTCAGCGTCATCATGATTTACTCCTTGAACTGGGATGCATCCACATGGAGCAGCATATAGTTGAGGGGAATACGGAGCGTTACCGCCTTTTTCGGGCAGTCCAGCACACAGGCGTTGCAGTGCCAGCACTCTTCGCCATAAACGATCCGGGGCGCAGTCCGGGGGGAATCGTGTTCAAACACGTTCATGGGGCAGATATCGGCGCATGTTCCGCAGCCTGTGCACAGTTCCTGGTTTATGACCGGAGGCATGTCCTTCTCCTTCAGGTCCCGCAGGGGACGCATATGCTGAGAGTGAAATTCACGGAAGGAAAAGCAAGTTTTGTGCCATAAAGAATTATAATATAATACAGCGTGATACATATATTGTGCAAATATGATATTTGTGAAATCATAATAATTATTTTTGCATTTTGCAAAAAACTCCCCGGCCTCCTTCACCTTGTGAGGACAGCATGAAATTCGACGACGATGCCCTGCGGGCCAGCGCCCTGTCTTTTCAGCTTATCTACCGTACGCGCGGTCTGTATCAGGCGTTCGCGTGCCTGCGGGAATTTCTTGAAGGGCATCTTCCCGTGGCGCGTATCAACGGTCTGTATATTCCTGCCGATCACGCCAATGTGATCACCATGGTTGATACTCTGGAATCCAGGCCGGTCATGATGCGGCGAGAAGGGCGCGAGCTGCCGCTTCTGCTGTGGGAACGCCTTGAGGAGCCGTTGATCGTGGCAAACCTTGATCCGTACAAAAAAGAACACACGCGGGGGAACCCCGCTGCGGAAAGCCTCCCCTTTCTGAGGCATCACTCGCTGGCACGTCTGCCTGTCTGCCGCAACGAAGCTTATATCTTTGTCATCAATTTCTGGTCGGATGAATACAATGCCTTTGCGCGGGACGATCTGACGGATCTGCGCATTGTCACCGGCGGTTTTGTGGAAGAGCTGGCCCGCGATCTGTCCGCGAACCTCCCGGCCATGCCTGTGCATCGTTCCCTGACGTCGGGGCGGGACAAGCTGTTCGTCTGCTCGGGCCTGACCTCCGTGCGCAACCTGGTGGAGCAGGTTGCCCCCTGCGCCAGCACCGTTCTTATCATGGGAGAAACGGGAGCGGGCAAGGAGTCGGTGGCTGATGCGATTCATGAACTTTCCCCGCGCAGGGAAGGCCCGCTGGTCAAGGTCAACTGCGGAGCCATTCCTGAAACGCTGCTGGACAGTGAGCTTTTCGGGCATGAGAAGGGGGCGTTTACGGGCGCGGTGAACGTCCGGAGCGGATATTTTGAAGCGGCTCAGGGGGGAACGATAGTCCTGGATGAAATAGGGGAAATGTCGCTTCCCGCTCAGGTGCGCCTGCTGCGCGTGCTGGAAAGCGGCTGCATATCCAGGGTGGGAAATGCCCGGTCCATACAGCTGGATGTTCGGGTCATAGCCTCAACTCATGCCGATCTGCGGCAAAAGGTCAGGGAAGGGAGTTTTCGCAAGGACTTATGGTATCGACTCAGCGTATTTCCCATCAGAGTGCCGCCCCTCCGGGAACGCAAGGAGGATATCCCGACTCTGCTGCGTCATTTTCTGCATACGAAATCCAGACAGTTCGAGCTTTCCGAAACGGTGCGCGTTCCCGACGGGGAGCTGGCGCGGCTGTATGCCCATGACTGGCCGGGCAATGTGCGGGAACTGGAGCATGTGGTGGAGCGGGCCATGATCCTTGCCCGGGGCCGGAGCGGAGCGCTCCATTTTGAAATCGACGGAGAAGAACCGCGGGAAGGCGGCGTCGGGGATGCCTTGAGCGAGGTAACGGCAGGATGGCCGACTCTTGCGGAAATGGAAGATCGTTACGTCAGGGCGGCTCTGGCGAAATGCGGCGGCAAGCTGACCGGGGAGAACGGCGTCACGGAACTGCTCGGCATCCACTACACCACGCTGCGCGCGAGAATGCGGAATCTCGGCCTGCCCATGCCCAGAGAAAAGTAGATGCGTCTCGGGCGAAACCTCCGGGGGCGGCGTCCGTTCCTCTCTCCAGTTCGACGCAGACACGTCTGACCAGCCCTTCCGCCGCGCTGCCCAGTTTTGCCGCAAAAAGCAGGCCGCATTCACTTGCGGCGTATAGCTCCGGCTTCAGGCGTGAAACCTGCGGGCCGGAACATGGAGTCCTGGCTGGCGGATGCTTTCAAATGCAAAATATCTAGCGTTCGGTTTCGGCCGCGACGGCCGCGAACTTTTCGTGAATGCTCAAAAACACATCCATGATGGCCGGATCGAACTGGCGGCCCCGCTCCCCGGCCATGATCGCCACGACCTGTTCCTGCGACAGGGGAGGCTTGTAGGGACGCTCGCTGATCAGGGCGTCGTACACGTCGGCCACGGCCATAATCCGGGCGCAGAGAGGAATTTCCTCGCCCTGCAGGCCGAAGGGATATCCCATGCCGTCCCAACGCTCGTGGTGGTACAGCGTCATTTCTTTCACCACATCCAGAAACGTGGGCGCGCCCATCTGGTCGATGGCCCGCTGGATGGCCCGCGCGCCCAGCAGCGTATGGTGGCGCATGGCGTCGAATTCCAGGTCGTTCAGGCGGCCGGGCTTGTTCAAAATGGCGTCGTCGATGCCTACCTTGCCTATGTCGTGCAGGGGCGCGGCGCGCATGAAAACTTCGATGGTTTCCGGGGTCAGCAGATCGGCGTACATCCCGCGCGCCGCCAGTTCCCGGCACAGAATTTCCACATAGGATATGGTGCGCCGGGCATGACCCGAGGTGGCGACGTCGCGGCATTCCACCAGGTCGGACAGAGTGATGACGATGCTGTCCTGCAACTTTTCCACCATACGGGTCTTTTCCCGAACGGCGTCTTCGAGACTGCGACGGTAAGCCTGAAGCTCCAGGTGCACGTTGACCCTGGCCAGGATGGTTTCGGGCACGAAATTCCGGCTGATGAAGTCCACGGCCCCTAGCCGCAGCCCTTCGGCCTCCACGTGGCGATCATCCACGCTGGTGATGAAAATGACCGGGATGTCGCGCAACGTGGGTTGCGCCTTGATGTTGCGGATAACGCAAAACCCGTCTTCCTCGGGCATCTCGATATCCAGCAGGATAAGATCGGGCGGGCATCGCAGCAGATCGGGCAGGGCCTCCCGGCCCGATCCGTAGGCGGAGATGTCGAAAGAATCCCGCAGCACATAAGCCAAAGCGGCGCGCTTGGCGCGGCTGTCGTCGATAATGGCGATGCGGCGCTTCATATTCTCCGGCCTGAGATCGGCTTCAAGCGTGGCCCCCCGTGCAAAGGGCGGCGCGCGGCGGCCGGCCTCGCGTCGCTTGCTCCATCCTCGCGTTCATTATGTCATGACAAATACCACAAAAATAATCCTCAGGGAAGCGTATACGCGGTCGGCGCTCCCGCTTGCGTCGCTCTTGCCCTTCATTATATAAATACAAGCGCTCCACGACCCGATCCGGATAACCGCGTGGAACGGGAAACACCTTCGAGAGACAGCATGGAAACCCACGCCAACAACCGGGTGCTCATCGTGGACGACGCCCCGGAAAACATCTGGATTCTGGTTGAAGCCCTCAAGGACGAATTTACCCTGATAGTGGCCAAGGACGGGCTTTCCTGCCTGCGTCTGGCTCACGGCCCCAACCCGCCCGATATCATTTTGCTGGACGTGATCATGCCCGGCATGGACGGTTACGAGGTGTGCCGTCGCCTTAAGGAAGATCCGGCCACAGCCGGCATCCCCATTCTGTTCGTCACTTCGCAGAACGACTCGGGCAACGAGGCCCACGGCCTGGACCTGGGCGCCATGGACTACATCGTCAAGCCCTTCCAGCCCGCCCTGGTCAAAACCCGGGTGCGCAACCAACTCGAACTCAAAAAACACCGCGATCAACTGGACCGCCTGGTGCTCGAGCGCACCCGCCAACTGGCCCTTACCCAGGAAGTCACCATTGAAGCCATGGCCACCCTGGCCGAATGGCGCGATCCCGAAACCGGCGGTCACATCAAACGTACCCAGAACTATGTGCGCACCCTGGCCGAACACATGCGCACCCTGCCCGCCTATGCCTCCATGCTGGACGAAAATACGGTGGAATGGCTGTATCTGTCCGCGCCCCTGCACGATGTGGGCAAAGTGAGTATGCCCGACTCGATTCTGCTCAAGCCCGGCCGCCTGACGCCCGAGGAATTCGAGCTGATGAAGATGCATACCATCCACGGCCGCGATGCCCTGGAGGCGGCGGAACGCAAGCTGGGCGGCAACTCCTTTTTGCAGATCGCGCGCGAGATCGCCTATTGCCACCACGAGCGATGGGACGGCAAGGGCTACCCGCAGGGGCTCAGGGGCGAACAGATTCCCCTGTCGGCCCGGCTCATGGCCGTGGCCGACGTGTACGACGCCCTGACCAGCAAACGGGTGTACAAGCCCGCTCTGCCCCACGATGAAGTGGCGTCCATCATCATGGCGGGCAGCGGCACCCAGTTCGATCCCAACGTGGTCAACTGCTTCGCGGCGGTCAAGGACAGCTTCCGCGATATCGCCCTGCACTTCGCCGACCCTGAAACCGCCGCCGTCGCCGCGCCCCATGCGCTTCAGGCCATGCCCCCGGAACTCGACGTCTGATTGGCCGCCCGGTTCCGGGCTTGTCTCTCTTTTCCCGCCTTCGCCGCGTTTTCAGGATTTTTTGAAAAGGCCCTTGCCCCGCCCGACCGGCCTGTCCGGTTCCGGAGGCGTTTCGCGGCAGCGCAGATCCTCGCAGTAAGGGCAAGGCGCGCTCAAACTTTCCAAAATGCCGCAGCGCCCGGCGCTGCCCCCGGAACAGGCGTGCAAAAGCTGCTCGAGCTGAGCCTTGAGCTGAGTCAGGGAGGCGATCTGCGCCTCCACGTTGTCGATATGCCGTTGCACAAGAGTATTGATCCAGTCGCAACTGCGGGTGGGATGATCCCTGAAGGCCAAAAGCTCGCGGATTTCGGCCAGTTTCATGCCGTGGCGGCGGCAATGCCGGATGAAGCGCAGGCGCTCCATGTCCGCTTCGTCGTACAAACGGTAATTGGAGCCGCTGCGATCCGGTTCAGGCAACAGGCCCTCCTTTTCGTAATACCGGATGGTGACCACCGGGCAGCCCGACTTTTTGGCCAGTTCGCCGATCTTCAGCTTCATCAACGCCCTCCCGGCGGCGTGCGCGCCGCGCTTGAAGCTTAAAGTAACTATGGGCTCCGCCCCCGTCAAAGGCGGGAGAAAAAGGCAGCCGCGCTCGCGACTCCGGCAGGTAAAAAAAATTTCAAAAAAAACCTTGACCCTATAGTCGCTATAGACCTTAGCTTAAACACAGAAAGCCCGAACCGGTCCCGACCGGTTCACCACAGTCCTTTTTCCAAGCGGAGTCAGTATGAACAGCGCCGTAAACTCCTACGCGTGCTCCTGCGGCCACATCCATCCGTTGGGTGTGCGCTGCGCCAAAGGAACCCCCGTCCACCGCGAAACCGCTCCCGCCCGCGACCACGCCGGTTGCGGACACGAGCGTCACTCCGAAGCGTCTCCCCACGACGGGGGGGCGGGCGAAGAAGATCCGGGCGGCGGGGAAGACGAAGCACACACCCGCCGACACAAGCATGACAACCCACACGAACATGGCTCCTGCTGCTGCCGTCACGACCACGCCGCGCCCGCGCCGCTCGATCCGGCCGTGGCGGACGCGGCTTCGGCCACCCGGGCCGTATACCGCATCCTGAATATGGATTGCCCTCTCGAAGAGGCGCTGATCCGCAAAAAACTCGCCTCCGTGCCCGGTATCCGGGGCCTGGAATTCAATCTTATGCAGCGGGTATTGACGGTGGATCACGACCTGCCGTCCACCGCTCCCATCGAAGCGGCGCTGCGCTCCATCGACATGACGCCCGAAGCCCTGACTCCGGCCGGAGCGGCCGCCGCGCGGAACGCCGACGCCGCCACGGAACCCGCCGTCCCCTGGCGCAGGCTGGCCGTGGCCGGAGTTCTGGCCCTGGCGTCCGAGGTCTTTCACTGGCTGCGCGAGGGGGGCGCGTTCGAGGGTTGGACCGGCGGCGGATCGTCTCTCGCGGCCTGGCTTCCGCTGCTCTTCGCCGTGGCCGCCATTCTGTGCGGCGGTCTGACCACCTACCGCAAGGGCTGGCTGGCCGTCCGTCATCTCAACCTGAACATCAACGCCCTGATGTCCGTGGCCGTGACCGGGGCGGTGCTCATCGGCCAGTACCCCGAAGCGGCTATGGTCATGGTGCTGTTCAATCTGTCCGAGGCCATCGAGGCCAAATCTTTCGGCCGCGCCCGCAACGCCATTCGGGAACTTCTCAGCCTGACGCCCGAAACGGCCGCCGTGCTGCGGGCCGACGGCGTATGGGAAGACATGGACGCCCGCCAAGTGCCCGTGGGGGCGCGGGTGCGGGTCAGACCCGGCGAGCGCGTGGCCCTGGACGGCGTGATCGTCGACGGCCGGTCCTCCGTCAACCAGGCCCCCATCACCGGTGAAAGCCTGCCCGTGGACAAAAGCGTGGGCGATCCGGTCTTTGCCGGTACCATCAACGAGTCGGGCTCGTTCGAGTTCGAGGTCGGCGCCGCCGCGGGCGATACCACTCTGGCCCGCATTATCCATGCCGTGGAGGAAGCCCAGGGCAGCCGCGCGCCCATCCAGCGTTTTGTGGACAATTTCGCCCGCGTTTACACCCCGGCGGTATTTCTGGCGGCCACCCTCATCGCCCTGATTCCGCCCCTGTTTCTGGGGGGCGCGTGGCTGGACTGGATATACACCGCCCTGGTCATCCTGGTCATCGGCTGCCCCTGCGCTCTGGTCATCTCCACCCCGGTCACCCTGGTCGGCGGCATGGCCGCCGCCACCCGGCACGGCCTTCTGATCAAGGGCGGGGCGTTTCTGGAGTTGGGCCGCAAGCTGCAGTGGGTGGCCCTGGACAAGACCGGCACGCTGACCCACGGCAAGCCCCGCCGAACGGACTTCGCTTCGCTGGGCGACCTGCCCGCCGAACGGGCCGCAGCTCTGGCGGCCAGTCTGGCCGCCCGTTCGGACCACCCGGTTTCCCGGGCGGTGGCCGAAGCGGCCCGGGCCGACGACGCCTCCCTCGCACTTATGGATGTGAACGAGTTCCAGGCCCTGCCCGGCCGAGGCGTGAGCGGCGTCATCGACGGCCGCCTCTGGCGCCTGGGCAACCTGCGTTTGGCGGACGAAAACGGTCACGGCTCCCGCGATCTGGAAAAACGGGTGCGCGACCTGGAAAAGCAGGGGAAAAGCGTGGTGATTCTGACCGGAGACAACGGCCCGCAGGCTCTGTTCGCCGTGGCCGACACCCTGCGCGACAGCGGCGTGGAAGCCGTGGCCGAACTGCGCGCTCTCGGCGTGCGCACACTGATGCTGACCGGCGACAACGAGCATACCGCCGCGTCCATCGCTCGCCAAGCGGGTGTGGACGGCTACCGGGGCGATCTGCTGCCCGAGGACAAGCTGGCCGCGGTGGAGGAACTGCAGGCGGCAGGCGCCGTGGTGGGCATGGCCGGCGACGGCATCAACGACGCCCCGGCTCTGGCCCGCGCCGATATCGGCTTCGCCATGGCCGCCGCCGGCACGGACACGGCTATGGAAACGGCCGACGTGGCCCTCATGGACGACGATCTGCGCAAGATACCGCGCTTTATCCGCCTGTCCCGCGCCACCCATGCCATTCTTATGCAGAACATCACCCTGGCCCTGGGTGTGAAAGCTCTGTTCCTGATCCTGACCGTGCTGGGGCAGGCCACCATGTGGATGGCCGTATTCGCCGACGTGGGCACCAGTCTGCTGGTGGTGGCCAACGGCCTGCGCGCCATGCGCAAGTAAAGGGAAGTCCGGTTGAGGCAGCCGGGCTTCCCGCCCGGCAGAGGCAAACATGGAATGCTCCCGGCGAAAGCGCGGCGCAATGACCGGGGATGCGATTAAAGCGCATGCGGCGGGCGTCCCGGCGGATGCCCGCCGCTCATACGGAAAGCTCGGCCCTATTGCGCCCCGTCGCGCTTGGTCGCCGCCACCTCGGCCTCCATGCGATCCCGCTCTTCGGCCCCTATGCCCAAGGCCTCGGCCAGCCCGTTCAGATAGCTGCGCTCCATGAACTGGTCCGTTTCAATAATGGCGCAGGACAGACGGTAGAGATCGCGGGCCTGTTCCGGGGAACGCACCCGCCCGGCCAGGACGCGGGGGTCGATGGGGCGCGTCATAAGCGGATCCAGCAGGGACGCCACGTCCTGATTCGGAAACATGTGCCGCACGGCGTCGTTGATGCGGCTTTGTTCCGCCGCGTCGATATGCCCGTCGGCGCGGGCGGCGAACACCATAGCCTCCAGCAGCAGCGAAGCGGTGTCGTCGTCGGGACTGTGCCCGGCAGGCGCAGCGGCGGGCGCGGAGGGAGAGGCGCTTCCGAAATTCCACCCGGCCGGGGCGGAAGAAGTTTCGGGCGCATGTCCGGATACCGGCTCGACCGGACTGTTTCCGGCCGGGGCGGAGCCCGACGCGGCGCCGTTCCGGGCCGACCATTTTTTATAGAAATTCCAGGCCAGGGTCCCGGCCACGGCCGTGCCGCCCAGGGTCAGCGCGGTTCCGGCCAGGTCGCGGCCTTTCTTGCCCAGCAGCGCGCCAATCAGGCCGCCCACGGCCCCGGCGCCCAGCATGCCGCCCATATTGTTTTTGCCCAGAGCATCCATGACGGAACGGCCCATGCCGCCCAGATCGGACAGAGCGCCTCCGGCCGCGTTTTTAAGGGTTTCGGGATGACGGGTCAGGGTATCGAAAAAATTGCTCATGGCGTTTCTCCTGTCGGGATGGGTCCGCGCCCGGCAGCGCGGACGAGGGAAATGACGTCATTTAAAGTTAAGAGTGAGAACCGCCCGCGCCAGGTCCGGAAGCGGACTTGCGCTCCGGAAATACCAGCGAGGCGACAATGCCCAGAGCCAGCAGACCGCCCACTACGGCCAGGCTGAGCATGGGCGACAGATGAATCACCCCGGCCACGCTCAGGAGCATCTTGAGCCCGATAAAGGCCAGGATGGCGATAACGGCTTTTTCCAGATGAATCAGATAACGCTTGGCCGCGGCCATGAGAAAATACAGGGACCGCAGACCGAGGATGGCGAAAATGTTGCTGGTGTAAACCAAAAAGGGGTCCTGGGTGATGGCGATGATGGCCGGAATGGAGTCGAAGGCGAACATCACGTCGGACAATTCCACCACCACCAGGCACAGGAACAGGGGCGTAGCCTTCCACACCAGCTTGCTCTCCGGCCGATCGGCGTGGGCGGGTTCTTTGACGAAAAAATCGTGCCCGTGCAGATGATGGGCCACGGGCAAAATACGCTGAGTGAAGCGCACCGACCAGTGGGTGGAATAATCCTGCACCTCTTCATGAGGGGAGCGCATGTGCTGCCACATTTTCCAGGCCGACCACAGCACAAACAGACCAAAGGCGGCCAAAGCGTAGGGACCGAACATCTGCACCAGCGAGTTGCCCGCCGCCACGAACGCCATGCGCAGCACCAGCGCGCCGACGATGCCGTAATACAGCACCCGATGCTGGTACTGATCCTTGATGGAGAACGAGCCGAAAATCGCCATGATCACGAACAGGTTGTCCACAGACAGCGATTTTTCCAGCAGGTACCCGGAAAAATAGAGCGAGGCGTGGCCTATGCCGTGGGTGACGCCCACGTATACGCCGAAAGCGCAGGCCAGCGCGATCCAAAAAATGGACCACAACAGGGCGTTGCGCATGGAAATGGGCTGGTCCGCCTTGTGGGCGTGCAAATCCACCCACAGACAGACCACGACGATGGCCATGAAAGCCAGAAAATGCCAGATGGTGTAAGCGCCGAGCATGTCTTCCTCCGTTGGGCCGGAGGAAACAAAAAAACCCTCCGGCAGTTTGCCAGAAGGTCTTGCTTGTCGGAAAACTCCGACGGCAATGCCAGACCGTGAGGTCATGCTGTTGACATTGCCCGGGTTTCAGGAACCCAGCTACTCCCCTTACGTGGTGCAGATACCATAAATACGCGGCGGGATTGTGTCAAGCGTCAAACATGAGCGCCCGCCCCCGGGGAGAAGCGTCGACCACAGGCGCTTCGCTGAAGCCGCCGACCCGCGGTCAAAAAAAGCGCGTTCTTCGTCGAAGCGACGGAAGAACGCGCCCAAACGCGATTCGGACTGTCGCGGGGGACTATTTGAATTCCACGCTCTTGGCGGTATTCAACACTTCGGGGCCTTCGCCGATCAGGGTGATCACCATGGCCTGATCCTTGGCCACGCGCACCAGCATGGACCCCTTCTGGCCGTTCTGATCGAAGTTGAACATCCAGCCGTCGCCCTCGGCCCGAAGGTCCGTGCCGTTGACGGCCTTGGCGCCGGTTTCGGCAATGGTTTTGGCGTCTTGCCCCTGGGCGGGCGCCACGATGACGGTCACGCCCCGGCTCTGATCGGGGGCGACGGCGGCGGTCACCGGGCCCTGGGCCTGAGTCACCCAACCTTCCGGCACGTCCATCTTCACGGTCTCGAATTCCTTGACGGCGGCGGACGCGGACACCGCGAACGCCAACACCATCACCAACGCCGTAATAAGCTTTTTCATTCCGTATTCTCCTTCATAAGGTGCAGCGGTCGGGGTTTCCGCAATGGCGATCCCGACGTGTCCGTACAGCGCTACCATATCCCCTAAAAATAGGCAAGCCCGCTTTTTCGCGCTCCGGAGCTTCCCCGCCCCGCGGCAAAAGCGCGGCCGAGCCGCGCTCGCGTTCTTTTCCGGGCCCGGGACCCTCCCGCAAGACGCTTGATTATCACGGGTCCAGAGTGTAACTACATCCAAGTTTAACCCTACAGCAGGAGCGGGGGCATGCCCAGGCGCGGCGATCTCAAGCGAATCATGGTTATCGGTTCTGGCCCCATCGTCATCGGTCAGGCCTGCGAATTCGATTATTCCGGCACCCAGGCGGTCAAGGCCCTCAAGGAAGAGGGGTACGAAGTGGTGCTCGTCAACTCGAACCCGGCCACCATCATGACCGACCCCGGCATGGCCGACCGGACCTATATCGAGCCCATCGAACCCGACACCGTGGCGGCCATCGTGCGCAAGGAGCGGCCCGACGCCATCCTGCCCACCCTGGGCGGCCAGACCGGCCTGAATACCGCTCTGGCCCTGGCCAAAACGGGCGTGCTCGACGAATGCGGCGTGGAACTCATCGGGGCCAGGGCCGACGTCATCGAAAAGGCCGAAAGCCGCGAACTGTTCCGCGAAGCTATGGAACGCATCGGCCTCAAGGTGCCCAAAAGCGTCATCGCCCGCAATATGGACGACGTGCGCCGCATCGCCGCCACCATGCCCTTTCCCCTCATCATCCGGCCCGCCTTCACCCTGGGCGGCTCGGGCGGCGGCGTGGCCTACAACCAGGAAGACCTGGAGGAAATCGCGGCGGGCGGCCTGGACGCCAGTCTGACCAGCGAAGTGCTGGTCGAGCAGTCCGTTCTGGGCTGGAAGGAAATCGAAATGGAGGTGATGCGCGACAAAAACGACAACTGCGTCATCATCTGCTCCATCGAAAACCTGGACCCTATGGGCGTGCACACCGGCGACTCCATCACCGTGGCCCCGGTCATGACCCTCACCGACGCCGAATATCAGAAGGTGCGCGAAGCCTCCATCGCCATCATGCGCGAAATCGGCGTGGAAACCGGCGGCTCCAACGTGCAGTTCGGCCTCAATCCGGCCAACGGCGAACTTGTGGTCATCGAAATGAACCCCCGGGTGTCCCGCTCGTCGGCCCTGGCGTCCAAAGCCACGGGCTTTCCCATCGCCAAAATCGCGGCCAAGCTGGCCGTGGGTTATACCCTGGACGAAATTCCCAACGACATCACGCGCGAGACCATGGCCAGCTTCGAGCCCGCCATCGACTACTGCGTGGTCAAAATTCCGCGCTTCACCTTTGAAAAATTCCCCGGCTCCAAGGACGAGCTGACCACGTCCATGAAAAGCGTGGGCGAAACCATGGCCATCGGCCGCACTTTCAAGGAAGCCCTGCAAAAGGGACTGCGCTCGCTGGAAGTGGGCGCGCCGGGTCTGGGCAGCGCCTTCCGCGCCCCTCTGCCCGACCGCGACGACATCGCCGCCCGCCTGCGCACCCCCAACTCCAAGCGTCTGTTCGCCCTGCGCCAGGCCATGCTGGCCGGTTTCAGCCTGGAGGAAATATTCGACCTCACGGCCATCGACCCCTGGTTCCTGCGCCAGATCAAAGACATCGTGGACATGGAATCCGCCATCCGCGACTTTGCCCTCGGCAACTCCATGACCCCGGACAACCCCGAATTGGTGACGCTGTTGCGCAAGGCCAAGGGGTACGGCTTTTCGGATCGCCAGTTGGCCGAAATGTGGAAGCGGCCCGAAGGCGACGTGGCCGCCCTGCGCCGGGCCACGGGCACCGAGCCCACCTATTATCTGGTGGACACCTGCGCGGCCGAATTCCCGGCCTACACCCCCTATTTCTATTCCACCTATGAATCGGGGCGCGAAATCGAGGCCGAAAACCGCGACAAGGTCATCATCCTGGGCGGCGGCCCCAACCGCATCGGCCAGGGCATCGAGTTCGACTACTGCTGCTGCCACGCGTCCTTCGCCCTTCGGGACGAGGGCGTACAGGCCATCATGGTCAATTCCAACCCCGAGACCGTATCCACCGACTACGACACCTCGGACCGTCTGTACTTCGAACCCCTGACTTTCGAAGACGTGATGCACATCGTCCGCCTCGAAAAGCCCGCCGGGGTCATCGTGCAGTTCGGCGGCCAGACGCCCCTCAATCTGGCCGTACCGCTCCAGCGGGCCGGGGTTCCCATCCTGGGCACCAGCCCCGACGCCATCGACCGCGCCGAGGACCGCGAACGCTTCCAGGCGCTGCTGCAAAAGCTGCACCTGCGCCAGCCCGCCAACGGCACCGTGACCAAGCTGTCCGAGGCCAAAGAAGTGGCCGCCCGCATCGGGTATCCGGTCATCGTGCGGCCCAGCTACGTGCTGGGCGGCCGGGCCATGATGGTGGTGTACGACGAGGAGGACCTGGCCGACTATTTCCGCTCCGTGGTGGGCACCGACACCCCCGAACATCCCATCCTCATCGACCAGTTCCTTGAAAACGCCATCGAAGTGGACGTGGACGCCCTGGCCGACGGCAAGGACGTCTACGTGGCCGGGGTCATGGAGCACATCGAGGAGGCGGGCATCCACTCCGGCGACTCGGCCTGCGTGCTGCCGCCCTACTCGCTGTCGGACCACATCGTGGACGAAATCACCCGCCAGACCGTGGAACTGGCCAAAGAGCTGCGCGTGGTGGGCCTCATGAACATTCAGTTCGCCGTCAAGGACGGCATGGTGTTCATTCTGGAGGTGAACCCCCGCGCCTCGCGCACCGCGCCCTTTGTGTCCAAGGCCACGGGCGTGCCTCTGCCCCGCCTGGCCACCCAGATCATGCTGGGCAAGACGCTTCGGGAGCTGGACCCCTGGTCCATGCGCAAGGGCGGTTACGTATCGGTGAAGGAAGCGGTGTTCCCCTTCAAGCGCTTCCCGGGCGTGGACATTCTGCTCGGCCCCGAAATGCGTTCCACCGGCGAGGTCATGGGCATCGCCTCCAGCTTTGAGGAAGCTTTCCTGAAAGGCCAGTTGGCCGCCGGACAGAAGCTGCCCCGCTGGGGCAAGGTGTTCCTGTCGGTCAACGACCGCGACAAGGCTCAGGTGGCCGAGGTGGCCAAGGCCTTCGCCAACCTGGGCTTCGAGCTTATCGCCACTTCGGGCACGGCCTCGCTGTTGCGCGGCGACGGGCTCAAGGTGCAGACGGTGCTCAAGATGTATGAAGGCCGTCCCAATATCGTGGACATGATCAAAAACGGCGAGGTGGCGCTGATTATCAACACCGCCTCGGGCAAACGCACGGCCAACGATTCCCGGGCCATCCGCGAAGCCACCCTGCACTACGGGGTGCCGTACACCACTACCATGTCGGGCGCGCGCGCCATCGCCCGCGCCATCAACGCCATGCAGAACGGCGACATCCGCGTGGAAAGCCTCCAGGCTTACTACCAGGCTTCAGCCACCGCCAAAGGACAGAACGCATGAAAGCCCTGCTCGCCCTCGAAGACGGCTTTTTTCTGGAAGGCGAATCCTTCACCGGCCCCATCGACGAAGCCGGGGGGGAAGTTATCTTCAACACGGCCATGACCGGCTATCAGGAACTTATCACCGACCCCTCCTACACCGGCCAGATGGTGTGCATGACCTGGCCGCTGGTGGGCAATTACGGCATCAATCCGGAAGACATGGAGTCGGGCCGCGTTCATCTTTCGGCCCTGCTGGTCAAGGAGTGCTGCAAAGAGCCCTCCAACTGGCGCGCCGCCGAAAGTCTGCCCGCCTTTCTCGCTCGCCACGGAGTGGCCGGAGTGGAAGGGTTGGATACCCGCGCTCTGACTCTGCACCTGCGCACCCACGGGGCCATGCGCGGGGTGGTTTCCACCTCCGAACCGGACCCCGAGGTCCTGGCCGCCAGGGCCCGCCGTCTGCCGAGTATGGAAGGCCAGAATCTGGTGCCCCGCGTGGCCCCGGACGCCCCCTACAGGTGGGCGGCCGAATGCGGCCATCCCTGGGGCAAGGGCGGCCGCCCCGAAGCGGCGACTCTCAACGCCGACGGCTCCTACGACTGGCCCTCCGGCGTCGGCCCCGACGGCGCGCCCTCCGTGCGCATTGTGGTTTACGACTTCGGCGTCAAGTGGAACATTCTGCGCCTGCTCGCGGCTCACGGCATGGAACTGCTCATCGTGCCGCCATCCTTCAGCTTTGAGCAAGTCAAGGCCGTGGCCCCGGACGGCATCTTCCTGTCCAACGGACCGGGCGACCCGGCCACCCTCAAGGACGAAATCGCCACCATCGCCCGACTGGCCGACGCCTACCCCGTGGCGGGCATCTGCCTGGGACACCAGTTGCTGGCCCACGCCCTGGGCGGCGCCACCGCCAAGCTGAAATTCGGCCACCACGGCTGCAACCACCCGGTCAAAAACCTCATCACGGGCAAAATCGAAATCTCCTCCCAGAACCACGGCTTCCATGTGCTGCCCGAGCACATCGAACCCACCCACATCAACCTCAACGACCACACCGTCGAGGGCTTTCGTCACCCGACCAAACCCGTCATCACCGTCCAGCACCACCCCGAGGCGGCCTCCGGCCCCACCGACTGCCGCTCCTTCTTCGCCTGCTTCAAAGATATGGTGCTCGCGGAACAACGCAAGCGGCGCTAAGAAAGAACGGGGGCTCCGCCCCCGCGTCCCCGCAAGGGGCGAGCCGTGCCTCGACCCGACATTCAGCCGTATCCCGCGCGACAAAGCGCGCGGGATACGGCTTTTTAGAACATTTCGCCCATGAAGCCGGGGAGGGGCTCCTTCCTCCGCCGAACGCGGGCGGACGCGGGCGGATGCGAGCCCCCCCCGCGAGGCCCGTCCATTTTTCGGCGTTTCATTCTCATCTGCGGCTTGCCTTACCTTGCGGATCTCCTGTATGTTGGGGAACGGCAAGTCGTGGCATGGGGCCGCGCTTGTCCCTTTTATCTCTTTTGCCGCGAGGTTAGTTACATGGCACAACAAGTTCTGGTTATCGGCGGGGTGGCCCTGGGACCCAAGGCCGCCTGCCGCTATAAACGTCTTCAGCCCGACAGCCATGTCACCATGATCGACCAGGGCACCTATATTTCCTACGGAGGGTGCGGCATTCCGTATTTCGTATCCGGCGACGTGGGGTCTATGGATGCTTTGCGCCAGACTTCGGCCCATGTGCTGCGTACCCCCGAATTTTTTGAAAAACTGCGCGGCGTGGAAGTGCTGACCCAGACCCGGGCGCTGTCCATCAACCGCAAGCAGAAAACCGTGACCGTGGAAAACACCGTCAACGGCGAAAAACGCGACCTCGCCTACGACAAGCTGGTCATCGCCACCGGCAGCACGCCCAAAGTGCCGCCCATTCCCGGCCACGACCTCAAAAACGTCGGCACCGTCACCTGTCTGGAGGCGGCCCAGGCCGTTCAGGCGGACTGCGCGGCCCGAAAGATAAACCACGCCGTCATCGTGGGCGGCGGCTTCATCGGCCTGGAAATGGCCGTGGCTCTGGCCGATCAGTGGGGCATCCGGACCACGGTCATCGAGTTGCTGGACCATCTGTTGCCCGCCCAGCTTTCCCCCAATCTGGCCGCCATGGCGCGACACGACCTGGAGGAACTGGGCGTCACCGTGCTCACCGGCGAAAAGGTATTGGAGCTTAAGGGCAAGGACGGCGCGGTGTGCCAGTTGGTTACGGACAAGCGCACCCTGGACGCCGACCACGTGATCTTTTCCGTGGGGGTCACCCCCAATTCGCAGATCGCGGCCGACGCGGGCCTTGTCTGCCACCCGCGCGGGGGAATTGTGGTCAACAATCACATGCAGACCAGCGATCCCGATATTTACGCGGGCGGCGACTGCGTGGTGGTGCACAATATCCTTTCCGGCGAGCAGTCCTATCTGCCCCTGGGCTCGCTGGCCAACCGCCAGGGGCGCGTCATCGGCACCAACCTGGCCGGAGGCGACGAGGTATTCGAGGGCGTGGTCGGGTCGTGGTGCGTCAAGCTGAACAAGATGAGCGCCTGCGGCACCGGCCTGACCCTGGTCCAGGCCAAGCGAGCGGGGTTCGACGCCGTGGCCGTATCCATCGAACAGCTCGACAAAGCCCACTTCTACCCCGAAAAAAGCATGATGACCCTGGAAGCGGTGGTGGACAAACATTCCCGCCGCGTGCTCGGCATGCAGGGCTTCTGCACCGACGGCATCGCCCTCAAGGCCCGCATCGACGCCGTGGCCGCCATGCTTCAGTTCGCGCGCCCCACGCTCAACGACCTGGCCAACCTGGAAGTGGCCTACGCGCCGCCCTTCGCCTCCGCCCTGGATGTGGTCAACACGGTGGCCAACGTGGCGGATAACGTGCTGGCGGGCCGCCACAAGGTCGTCACCCCCGATGAATTCCTCGACCTGTGGGAACACCGGGCTGAAAACCATTACGTCTTCGTGGACGGACGACCGGGGCAGGCCGGGCACTCCCTGGCCGAGAAGCACCCCGACTGCTGGCTGGCCATTCCTATGGAAGAGCTCGAAGCCCGGATGCACGAAATCCCGCGCGACCGTCCCGTCGCCCTGATTTGCAATACCGGCTCCCGGGCCTACGACATGCAGATCAAAATGCGACGGGCGGGCATCGATTCGGTCAACGCCGAAGGCGGGATGCAGTCCATGAAAAAACGCGGTCAGGACTTTTAGCCTTCCGGCGTTTTTAACGCCGCGCAATAAACCAGGAGCCGGGGGCTTTGCCTCCGGCTCGGACCGACAACCCCGCTTCGCGCCGCCTGCGTCGCCGACGGCGGCCGGGCCGCGCCCCGCTTTTTCAGGTTGCCCCAAAGACAGGCATGTTATGTTGGACCAACACCGTTTTGCCGCCCGCCGCGAACGCCTGCGCCGCCTCATGGCGCGGGAAGGACTCGACGCTCTGCTCGTCAGTCACCCCGCCAACCGCTATTATTTGTCCGGCTTTGAACTGCACGACGGTCAGTGCAACGAAAGCTCGGGCTGCCTCATCGTGACCAGGAGCGGCCGCGACTGGCTGTGCACGGATTCCCGCTACGAAGAGGCTGCCGCCGAACTGTGGGAACGCGACCGGGTATTCATTTATCAAGGCTCGCCTGCCGAGGAAGTGCGGGCGCTCATCAAAGACAAGGCTCCCGGCGTGGTGGGCTTTGAAGCCAAAATCCTGTCGTGGGATTACGTGCGCCGGATCGAACCGGGCCTGGACCTCAGGGAGGCCGACGGACTGGTGGAGGAGCTGCGCGTCGTCAAAGACGAGGAGGAAATAGCGCGGATCGAGCGATCGGTGCAACTCAACCACGATATGCTGGCCTGGCTGCCGTCCATCCTGACCGTGGGCCGCGACGAGGCCGACATAGCCTGGGCCATTGAAAAATATTACCGTGAAAACGGCGCGTCGGAAAACAGCTTTCCGCCTATCGTAGCCAAAGACGCCCACGCCGCCCTGCCCCACTACCGGCCGGACGAACCCGCCGTGCTGACGCCCAACTGCCACGTATTGGTGGACGAGGGGGCCCGCCTGGGGCACTACTGCTCGGACCAGACCCGCACATTCTGGATAGGCGACAAACCCTCGGAACGCTTCCTTGACGTGCTGGAAACCGTGCGCGAGGCCCAACGTCGGGCCATAGCCCGTATCCGTCCGGGCGTGACCGGGCGCGAAGTCCACCAGGCGGCCGTGGAGTATTTCGCCTCCCGGGGCAAGGCCGAAGCCTTCACCCATTCCCTGGGCCACGGCGTGGGGCTGGAAACCCACGAGGAGCCGCGCCTCAGCCCGCGCAGCGCCACCGAACTTCTGCCCGGCATGATCGTCACCGTGGAACCCGGCCTGTATTATCCCGGCTGGGGCGGCGTGCGCTGGGAATATATGGTGGTCGTCACCGAAGACGGCTGCCGGGTGTTGTAAGCGTCTTTTCCATCCCGCGAAACGGCGCGCGAGAGCTCCCCGACGATCCCGGCAATGCCGAGGCGCGATGAGTACGCGCGCTTATCGACTAAGGACCTTGACGAAAAACGGCGTGTTTCTTATTGTGAATTAAAAAACAATAGGGGAGCGCTATGAATCCCGTCCGCCGGATACATCCTTTCTGCGGAATCTTCTGGGGGATCGCCACGATCCTTCTCCTGATCTGCGGACAGGACGCTCCGGCCCGTTCTCCGGCGTTGGAGGGGTTCACGCCGGCGGTCGCGGCTCGCGCGCTCCTTGCGCCTCCGCCGCCAGCCCTCCCGTCCGCTCACTGGGAAACGAGCAGCGTCGACGCGCCGCAACAGGCCGCCCTGAGCCGGGATCGCCTGCCCTCCCCGCTTCTCGTCCTTGCCCGCGCCGCCCTCCCTATCCGTTTTTACGTCCAAATCCCGCTTCCGCGCGAAAATCGCCACATTCCCGGTCTGCTCGAAATCCGGGGCATGCTGCCCTTTTCCCTCGCTCCTCCCGCGCTCCCGGCCTGAACCCGTTTCCCTCGTCGGGAAACGCGTCCCGAAGCCTGCCCGTTCCCCGTCCGAGTTCATATCGGGCATGAACGAGGCCTCTTCCCCATTCAGGAACACAAGGAGCATAGTATGACTCTCGGTCTGAAGGTTATCCTTCTCTGCGCGGGATTTTTGTGCATTTCCATCGTTCTCGGCCTGTTCGGCAAGAGACTCAGCGACGACTGAATCCGCCCGGTCGATTAGAACGTTTTAACTACGAGCGCGCCACGGGAAAACCCGTGGCGCGCTTTGCGGGCCTTGACTTACGGCCTGCTTGGAGGCGGCTGAACGCAGCCCGTCCGATAAAAGACGGAACGCGTTACAGGGTGATAAGTTCGTACCGGGCCGTCCCCAGCCCGATCTTTTCGGCGTGTTCGATCTGACTGCGCCAGTCGGTCTTGGGATGAATATCCGTAAAATGATCGTGATGGATGCGTTCGCGCTGGGCCAATACGCTCGACTCGATAACCGGTGCGGCGTTGACCGCGTCGATACAGGCCTGATCCAGAGCCACGGGGTCGAAACTGGCGAACATGCCCAGATCGGGCACCACGGCCACGTCGTTTTCGCCGTGACAATCGCAGAACGGCGACACCTGGTTCACGATACTGATATGGAAATGGGGACGACCGTCCACCACAGCCTTGGCGTATTCGGCCATGCGGCAGTTGAGATCATGGCTGTCGGCGTCGTTGGCGTTGTTGATGGCGTTATAGTTGCAGGTGCCGATACACCGGCCGCAGCCCACGCATTTTTCGTGATCGATGACGGCCTTGTGGTCCTCGCCCACGCTGATGGCCGCCTGGGCGCAAAAACGGGTGCAGGTGCGACACCCCCGGCATTTATCCGGGTCTATCGTAGGCTTGCCGTTGCTGTGCATGGCCATTTTGCCCGCCCGGCTGCCGCAGCCCATGCCGATGTTTTTGATGGCGCCGCCGAAGCCCGCCAGTTCGTGCCCCTTGAAATGGTTCAGTGAAATGAATACGTCGGCGTCCATGACGGCCCGCCCGATGAGGGCGGTTTTGAAGTAAACGCCGCCCTCCACGGGCACTTCCACATCATCCGTGCCCTTGAGGCCGTCGCCGATAATAATCTGACAGCCTGTGGACAACATGCCGTAGCCGTTCTCATTGGCGGCGGTCATGTGCTCCAGGGCGTCCTTGCGGCGGCCGACATACAGAGTATTGCAGTCGGTGAGGAAAGGGCGGCCGCCCCGCTCCCGCACCACGTCCGCCACGGTTTTGGCAAAGTTGGGCCGCAAAAAAGACAAATTGCCGGGCTCGCCGAAGTGCAGCTTGATAGCCACGAACTTCTGGTCCATGTCGATGCGTTCCAGACCCGCTCGCCGGATCAGCGTCTCAAGTTTCTGAAGCAGACTGGTGCCGACCTTGCACCGCATATCGGTGAAATACACTGGGGAAGCGTTCATACGCGTCAACTCCTTCAAAATAGATCCGCATCCCGCCGAAAGGGGGACGCAATACGACCGAGCCTTATTCCTCCATAACAGCTTGCCCCCCGGGCGCGCAACCGGTAAGCGGGGCGCTCCGGCAGGAAAAAGGAATAAATCCGTATCGAAACAAGAAGGAAGTCCGGCGGAAAACGCCGAAGGGTGCGGCCGCGGGCGAAGCGCGCTCCGTCCGCGGCCGCGGCGTGATTTACAGGCCCTGTTCCTGAAAATAGCGGGTCAAATCGGCCACCCGGCACGAATAACCCCATTCGTTGTCGTACCAGCTGACCACCTTGGCCAAGGTGCCGTCCTGCACCTCGCAGTATTCGGCCTCCACAATGGACGAACGCGGGTCGCCTTTAAAGTCCATAGACACCAGGGGCTTGTCGCTGACGCCGAGAATCCCTCGCAGGCCGCCGTCCGCATAGCGGCGCAGAGCGGCCAGCAGAGCGGCGGTATCGGCTCTTTTTTCCAGCACGGCGGAAAAATCCACAATGGATACCGTGGGCGTGGGCACGCGCAGAGCGTACCCGCTGAAACGTCCCTGCAGGGAGGGAATGACCTCGGCCACGGCCTTGGCCGCCCCGGTGCCGGTGGGAATAATGTTGCACGCGGCGGCGCGGGCCCGGCGCAGGTCCTTGTGCGGCTGGTCCAGAATGCGCTGGTCGTTGGTGTAGGAGTGCACGGTGACCATGTTGCCCAGCCGTATGCCGAACTCGTTGTGCAGCACCAGGGCCACGGGGGCCAGGCAGTTGGTGGTGCACGAAGCGTTGGACACGATATGGTGGCGGGCGGGGTCGTACATATCCTGGTTGACGCCGAGCACCACGGTCAGGTCCGGCTCCTTGGCCGGAGCGGTGATGATCACCTTTTTGGCGCCGTTGTCTAGGTGGACGCGGGCTTGCTTGGCCGACCGGAAAATACCCGTGGATTCCACCACGATATCCACGCCCAACTTGCCCCAGGGCAGATTGTGCGGATCGCGCTCGGCCAGGCAGGTGACGGTCCACTCGCCCACCGCGACCCGGTCGCCCTCCACCACGGCGTCCAGATGGGCGCGGCCGTAATTGGTATCGTACTCCAGCAGATGAAAGTTGGTCTGCGCGTCGAACAGGTCGTTCACCGCCACCACCTCGGCCGTATCGCGGTACCGGGCGTGGAGGGCGCGGAACACCTGGCGGCCTATACGGCCGAATCCGTTGATGCCTATTCTGACTTTATCCATGACCTCAGTCCTCGAAAACCTGATACGTGTAGGTGTTTTGCAGCTCGAAGGCCGCGCGCAGGGCCGCGTGCAGACGCGCGTTCTGAATAGCCAGGGCGGACACGCCCGCCACGGCCTCCATGAACTCGCTCTCGTCCCGCGTAAAATCGCGTTCGCTGTCGGAGTAAACGCGAATCAGCCCGATGGCCTTGCCGTCCACCATAAGCGGCGTGGACAGCACGGAGATGAGCCCTTCCTTACGGGCGGCCTCGGGGTACTGAAAACGGCCGTCGCCGGTCGCGTCGCGCAGGTGTATGGTTTTGCCCTTCAGCACCTCGCCGTCCAGGCCGCTTTTGCCCACCTCCACCGGCCCCTTGCGCATGTAGTCCGGGGACAGGCCGTAGGCCGCGCTGGCCTGCAATATTTCCCCGGTTTTATCCAGCAGACGCAGGGTACAGGCCTTGCATCGCATGGTCCGGGCCGTCTGCTCCGTCACTCTGGCCAGCACTTCGCGCGGGTCGAGGCTGGAGGCGATGACCGTCACCACCTGGCGCAAGGCCTGAAAATAATCGTGAGTCGCCATGAGATACGCTCCTCGTTATGAACAATATCGAAAAACGCGCGGCCGGAAAAAGAAACGGGCGAACACGGGGCGCCGTCCCGATTCCGGCCGTCCGAAAGTATGGCCCGTCCGGCACGGGGAGACAAGGCGATAAGGGCGGCGGCCGATTATTTGTTCACGGTCGCGGCCGAGATTTTCAGACCCTCGGCCATCTTGCGGGCCACGGCGCGGGCCTGGGGAATGTCGAAGCCTTCCACATGGCCGACGAGCTCGCTCAGACGCGGCGCGTAATCCGTGCATTCCAGCAACGGGGTCAGATGTTCCAGCCCGTCCATAACCGCTCCCCAATCGGCTTCCAGATTGGCGAGGAGCTTGCCCAGCAGGTCCGCCGCCCCGGCCGACTCGTCCGCCGTAAGTTCCCGCCGGGGCAATTCGCAGACCGCGCCCAAATTATCGGCGGCCTCGGCGGCGGGCAGCGCCTCGAGATAGATATCCACGGCCGCCAGAGCGCGCTCCAGTTCATCACCGAACACGGGCAACAGAGTTTTTTCCAGGGTGAACTCCGGCTCCTTGTCCTTAAGAGCCTTTTCGGTCACGGCCGCCGCGCGGGAAAGGGCCATGAAGCCCAGGCTGGCGGACACGCCCTTGACGGTGTGGGCCAGACGCACGGCCAATTCCTCATCGGCCAGTTCCAGAGCCCTGCGGATGTCCCGCACCGTATCCCGGCACGAAATCTGAAAGCGACGCAACAACTTGGCGTACAGGACGCGATTGCCGCCCACGCTTTCCAGCCCCGCCGCCTGGGACAGCCCCGGTATGTCCCGGGTATCGACGTCGGCCGATCCGTTGCGGCGCTCTTCCGGCGCATCCCGCCTTCCGGTCGCCGGGCGCGCCCCGCCGTCCCGCGGCAAGGCGGGCGCGTTCTTAATCCATGCCCGCAAACTCCGGCGCACTTCCTCGGGGTCCAGAGGTTTGACAAGGTGGTCGTTCATGCCCGCTTGCAGGCTCTTTTCCCGGTCGCTGGACTGGGCATGGGCCGTCATGGCCACGATGGGCAGATCCTCGGGCTCATGTCCTTGGGCGCGGATGCGACGGGCGGCCTCCAGGCCGTCCATGACCGGCATCTGAATATCCATGAACACCATCCGGTAAGCGCCCTCATCGGCCCGCTCCACCATGCGCACGGCCTCCGCGCCGTTGCGGGCCACATCCACGTCCACCCCCGCCTCCTCCAACAGAGAGCGGGCGATTTCCTGATTGATGTCGTTGTCCTCCACCAGGAGCACGCGGGCTCCGGTCACGGACTCGCCCGGCCCGGCGTCCGTCTTGTCTTCCCGCCGCGTTTCGTCCCCGCGCGCCGCGTCCTCTTCCAGCAGCCGGGCGCAGGTATCGCGCAACAGAGGAATGGATACCGGCTTGGTCAGACAGGCGCGGATGCCGTTTTCGGCCAGCACATCATGTTCGAAGTCCATTACGGCGGCGGAAACCAGAATGACGGCGGGCGCTTCCCGGGGGGAAAACAAGTTTTGGGCCAGATGGGCCGTCTCCAGCCCGTCCAGGTCGGGCATACGCCAGTCAAGGATCAAAAAACGGTACCGCAGGCCCCGGTTCCGGGCGCGCTCCAGCAGTTCGAGCGCCTCCCGCCCCGACCCCGCCGTGGTCACCCGGAAACCGAGGCTGCCCACCTGTTCGCCGATCACCCGCAGCGCGGCCGCATTGTCGTCCACCACCAGCGCGCTCAACTCGCTGAACCCCAGGGCGGGCGACCAGGGCGTGGCGGGAGCGCCGGGCTGCGCTTCAAGCGGCACGACGAAATGAAAAACGCTGCCCTCATGGGGACGACTTTCCACCCAAATGGAGCCGCCCATCAAGTCCACGATGCGTTTGCTGATGGCCAACCCCAACCCCGTGCCGCCGAAACGGCGGGTGGAGGAGCCGTCGGCCTGGGTGAAGGGCAGGAACAGGCGTTCCTGTTCTTCCTCGTTGAGGCCTATGCCCGTGTCGCTGACGCTGAAATGAACCTGCAGGAGCGGGCCGTTTGCCGACTCCGACGCTACCCGCACCATGACTTCGCCCTGTTCGGTAAACTTGATGGCGTTGCCCACCAATACTTGCAATACCTGGGCCAGACGCAGGGAATCGCCTACCAGCAGGTTGGGCATGTGGGGCTCGATGCTGACCAGAAATTCCAGATTCTTCCCTTCGGCCTTGGGCGCCATAGCCGCGCTGACCGATTCGAGCAGCGCGTTGAGGCGGAAGGGCGCTTTTTCCAGGGCCAGAGCGTCGTTATCCACCTTGGAAAAATCCAAAATATCGTTGATGATGCTCAACAACGAATGCGCAGCGTCCTGAATTTTGTTCAGGTAATCTTTCTGCTTGGGCTCAAGTTTGGTTTGCAGGCACAAATATCCCATACCCAGGATGGCATTCATGGGCGTGCGTATCTCGTGGCTCATGCGGGCCAGAAAATCGCTTTTGGCCCGGGTGGCCGCCTCCGCCGCGTCTCGGGCGGTCCGCAACGCCTGCTCGGTGGCCTTCAGAGGCGTGATGTCCGCGATCCACAGCAAAAGAGCGGGCTCGCCCTCGAAGGACATGGGCAAGGCGGTGAGGAACACATGCCGGATTTCACCGGAAGGGGCGCATACTTGCGTGGCGTGTTCCCGCACCACGCCGTTTTTTACCAGCTCGCCGCGGATAAGGGCGTAATCGTCGGGATGAACGAAAACGGGTGCAAGCTCGTCGCCGACGGCCAGCCCGGTCAGTTCGGTGGCGCGCGGATTGACCCAGCGCACCGCGTCTTCTCCGCCCCGGCGCTGTTCGCCGGACGCGATAATCACGCCCAAAGGAGAGGCGTCGAGCAGCATCTGCAGATAACGGCTTTCCCGACGCAGAGCATCCTCCATACCCCGCAGGGCGCGCACATCACGCAGAGTGACGAAAACGACCCGACGTCCGCCCAGGTCCACGCGCACCAGCGTGGTTTCGCAGGGCAGAGGCCGCCCTTCGTCGTCGTTCAGGTTCAGCTCCAACCGCGCCTCCCCCGCTTCCAGCGCGGCCCGCAACGCCTCACGCAACAGGCTTTCGGCCGGACGGCCGTCCGTTTGAAGCGCGGCGGGCCACGCTCCGTCGCGCAAGGCCGCGATATCCGCCGCCCGGAACAGCCGCAACGCCGCGCCGTTGGCGTCCAGAGGCGTGAGATCGTCGCCGAAGATGAGATAAGCGTCCACGGAGGCGTTGAATACCGTCCGCAGCAGAGCTTCGTGAGCGTGCAGATCGGTCACGTCCAGGAATGTCAGCACGCCTCCCCGGGGCAGCCCGTCCTCGCAAACAGGCGCCATGTGCGCCGAAGCCAGAAAAGACGCGCCGTCCCGCCGCCGCAGATTGACGCGGGGCACGGACGCGGCTTCGCCCCGCGCCAGTCCGGAGCACAAAGGACAATCCGCGCGGTCGAAAGCGGAACCGTCCGGATGCGAAAGGCATAAAAGTTGATGGGCGTCACGGCCGAGCAACTCGCTTTCACGATCGTAGCCCAGCCTGCGCAACGCCGCGGCATTGCACCAGGTTATCCGGCCCTCGGCGTCGACCGCCAGCACCCCTTCGGTCACGGACGCCAGCATGCGCCCGTTCCAGGCCCGGATATCGCGCATCGCCCGCCTGGCCGTCCGCAATTTCGTTTCCAGAACATTTTTTTCGTCGGCGCGCCGCGCCGACATGGCCTCTTCGGCTTTCAGGCTTCGGTCGGCGCGGCGCAGCCCTCGCCAACTCAATGCCCCCAACGCCAGCAAAAACGCCGTGCCTCCCCAGGCGAAGTGGAAAAACGGCGCGGGGACCTCGCTTTCGGGCCGGGCGACCACACTCGGTCCGGGGGCTTCCTCGCCGGCGGCATGGAGCAACGCGTCGCGCAGAGGCAGGCAGATCGCGCCCCACCACAGCCCCAGGCTCAGACCAAGGGCCGCCACCAATACGCTCCATCGTTTTATGCTCTGCCGCATTGTCGCTCCCGCGCCGCCTGAAATATCCCGTTTTTCCGCAAAAGGTCCGCGCTTCGGCGCGTATTTCCGTCCCCGGAACCGTCGGCCCGCGCGGGGCCGCCCGTCAACCTATGCGGCATTATTTTGAAAAGCGGAAAACATGCTAGCATCATTCCCCCCAACAAACCAGCACGCCGCCGGAGCCGCCCCGACGGGGCTTGCCAAGCGCCGAAGCGTGGTTTAATCTGCACCGCTCGACCTGACCGGTCGGCAACCTCAGCCTCTTGTGGAGAAGCGCCATGTACCCGGCTTCATCCATACCCCAGGAACACGCCCGGGGTACTCTTCTGCCGCTCGTCGACCCCGCCGCCCTGCCGTCGACGCCCGTCCCCCGCAAAGCGACCATCGCCGACGTGGACGGCATGTCGGCCCTGATCAACGAATTCGCCTCCGCCCGGATCATGCTCGCTCGCGGGCCTCTGTATCTGTACCAGAGCATTCAGGACTACCGGGTGATCACCGTGCCGGTAAACGGACGCGAAACGGTGGTGGCCTGCGGCGGTCTGCACGTGTTGTGGGAGGATTTGGCCGAAGTGCGATCCGTGGCCGTCCATCCGGCCCTGCAAAACAAGGGGCTGGGGCGGGCTATGGTGTTGGCCCTCATTGAAGACGCGCGGCGTCTGCTGGTGCGGCATGTGTTCACCTTCACCCTGGCGGAGCCGTTCTTCCGGACGCTGGGTTTTTCGGCCATCGCGCGCGAAACCATTCCGCCCGTGGTCTGGGCCGAGTGCAGCAAGTGCCCCAAGTTCTACAAATGCGACGAAGTGGGCATGATGCTTCACCTGGACGCCTAGCCCCGCTCGCCAAAACGTTATTGCTCAGCAACGATTCGGACAGCGACGCCCGCCGCGACGCGTCGCGCCTTCAACGATTCCGCCCGTCGGGAGGACCCCATGCTCAGCCTGAAACACCGCGATTTTTTAAAAATTGAAGACTTTTCCGCCCCTGAACTGCATTTTCTGATCGATCTGGCGGCCAGGCTCAAGCAGGCCCGCCGGAACGGCACGGAACCCCGCTTTCTGGAAGGCAAACGCATGGCCCTGATCTTTGAAAAAGATTCCACCCGGACCCGTTGCTCGTTCGAGACGGCCGCATACGATCAGGGCGCCCATTGCACCTATTTGGGGCCCGCCGGTTCTCAGATCGGAAAAAAAGAATCGTTGGCGGACACGGCCCGGGTATTGTCCCGCATGTTCCACGGCATCGAATACCGGGGTCACGGCCAGGCTCTGGTGGAGGAACTGGCCCGCCACGCCGACGTGCCGGTGTGGAACGGCCTGACCAACGAGGCCCATCCCACCCAGATTCTGGCCGACTTTCTCACCATGCGGGAACATTGCGCCAAACCGTTGCATGAAACGACGTTCGCCTACCTGGGCGACGCCCGCTACAACATGGGCAATTCACTCATGATGGGCGCGGCCAAACTGGGCATGAACTTCCGCTCCGTGGCCCCCGCGGCGCTTCAGACCAGCCCCGACATCGTGGCCCGAGCCCGGGCCGTGGCGCAGGAAAGCGGCGCGACCATCCTGTGTACCGACGACGTGGCCGAAGGCGTGGCCGGATGCGACTTCGTCTATACCGACGTGTGGGTATCCATGGGCGAACCGGACGAGGTATGGAAGGAACGCATCGAGCTTCTTCTGCCCTACCAGGTCAATGCGCGCGTCATGGAAATGTCCGGCAATCCCGAATGCCGATTCCTTCATTGTCTGCCCGCTTTCCATGATCGCAAAACCGCCGTGGGCGAGGCCATCTATCAAAAATACGGCCTGGAGGCCCTGGAAGTGACGGACGACGTGTTCGAATCGCCCCGTTCGGTGGTCTTTGACGAGGCTGAAAACCGGGTCCACACCATCAAGGCCGTTATGGTGGCCACCCTGACCGACGTGCCGCCGGTATTCATGGAAGACTGAGCCCCTCGGAAACAGACGGATAAAATCCTGTTCGCGCCCCGCCTTGACGCCCGACGACGCCGACTCCCACGGCCGAAAGGCGGGGCTGAAAACGGGCGTGCCCCTCGCGTGCCCCTTTGTGGAGCAATGAAATCACGCGGGGCCTGGATTCATTTCGGCTGACGCGACCGACAACGGCCACACGTGTTTATTTTTTAGGCTTAAGCCGCGCCTTGCTGTTCAATATTTATCCATATCAGTTCTCTGTTTTTCTATCTCCCCCTCTCCCTATCAAAAAATTCCTCATACATTTCTTTCTATTATATCATACCAAAGCATTTGGCACAACTTCTGCATAAAAGAAAACGGTTTTGTTCTCCTCCCTTTTATTCCCTCCCTCCGAATCAGGGAAAACGGTGCTCTCTCCTCACCGACCCACCCTGAATACGGCGATCCCAACCAAAAAGCCCCCTTTCTCTCCGGGGGGCTTTTTGGTTTTTAATATGGCTTTAGCCAGTTGAGGAAGCATAGCTTCCGAAACAGAAATCCACCCGCTATGCGGGTGGAGGCAA
>UQJT01000008.1 GCA_900541395.1 uncultured Desulfovibrio sp. | reverse complement strand
AGCGGGTGGATTTCTGTTTCGGAAGCTATGCTTCCTCAACTGGCTAAAGCCATATAAAAGCGCGCGCCTCATGAGCCGCGCGCTTAAAAAATATAAAAAGCCCCCTTGTCCATAACTGACAAGGGGGCTTTTTCATTTGGTACCAGGCGAGAGACTCGAACTCTCAAGGCCTTGCGACCGGGGGATTTTGAGTCCCCTGTGTCTACCAATTCCACCAGCCTGGCAGGTGTAATCACCTAATTTTACTAACAATTCCCTATAAATAGATAAAAAAATGGATACAATACATTTCTAAGTCTACACAATTACTATGTATTTTTCCAGTTTACAGCTTTCTACAAGCTCTTTACAGTTTGGCTTGATAAGCCCTTCACCCACAATTCGTTGAACCTGTAAGCTCAAATAAAACCGGCTGTAAACTTAACTACATTGCCTGCAAATTGCAATCACTTCGTATTCATTATGAAATTATCAACAATTTTACCCTTCAACACCTCAAATTTCCTTGGCTTTTTTATCCGACACGGCTGGCAATTTTCCCAACTTGAAAAGAGATTTTGAGTCAGGCGCGTCTACCGTTCCGCCACCCCGCCATGCCGCGCCGGATCGCTTCGGACCCGACGGCAGGAGAAAAACTAGCAGCGCGCCCGACCTTTGGCAAGCCCTATTTGCGGTCGAAGTCGAACCGCGTCCATTCCGCGCTTGCCATAGCGTCAAAGAAATAGTACGTCAGAATCACCTGACTGCAGGAACCCGCCTTCCGGAATATGACATGGAGCCCTCCCGAACATCCATCTCCGCTCCGGCGACTCCGCGCCGCGTCCGCCCTTCGACGGGAATGACGGAATCCGATCCCCGGACCGTCGCGTCCGACGCCGCCTCCCGGCCGGAGAGCGAGCCCGGCGACCCTCCCCCCGATACGCCTCCCCGATGCGCCCGCTATGCCGCGCCGTTGTTCGCGGCCGTTCCTCCGCCCGACGCCCTGTTCCGGCTGCTGCTTGTCGCGGCGGGCGCGCTTGCCCTGTATTGGCTGATCCGTCGCCAAAAAACCTTGCGCGCCGCCCTGACGGCCGATCCCTGGGCCGATCCCCGCGCCGTGGACAACATTCTGACTTTGGCCCAGGATCAACGCGCCGTCTTTCGTCTGGTCGGGCGACCGACCGACGCGGAGCCCGCTCTGGAAACCGTGTGCGCGCATCTGGAACGCCGCGCGCTGGTGCTGCTGTCCGCGTGGGACGCGGCGACCTGGGCCGGACGGCCGGTGCGGGCGGAATTCAGGGTGACGGTGGGCGACAGCCTGCGCTTTTTCCGTTTCGACAGCGTGGTGTTGCGGTGCGCCGCGGGCGAATCCTCTCCCCTGCTGGAACTGGCCCGCCCCGTCCGGCTGGAACCGTACCGACGGCGGGCCTTCCCCCGAATACGCCCCTCCCGGCCGGAGGTGGCGGCCCTGGGCCTGTGGCGGCTGGACCCCGCCGCGCCCGGCAAGGGCGGCGGTCTCCCCCCCGATCCGGCCCGTCTGCCCGCGCCCCTGTTCGTGTTCCGCCCCGGCGCGGCCGCCGACATCCGGCTGGACAACCTGTCGGCATCCGGCCTGGGCGTGCGGGTTTCCCGCGACGCCACGCCCCCCGCGCGCTGCCTGATCTTTCTCTGCCTGCGGACGAACGGCGGCGCGCCCCTGGCCCTGTGGCTGGCCTGTGAACGCCGCCACCTGACCGCGCTCCCCGGCCGCGCCACGGCGCTTCTGGGGCTGCGCATCTCCCATTGGGGGCGGGTGGCGCGGGCCGACGCCCTCATCCCCTGGAAGCCCGCGGCCGCCGACGGCTCGACGCCTCCGCTGCTGCGCTGGACGCTGCCCCGGACGGCCGCCGCCGCTTCCCTCAACCTTTAACACGCAAGGAGCATCTCTTGGACGGCGAATCCCACAGTAGTCTGTGGACGAAATTTTCTTCCCTGTTTTCGGGCAAGAACGAAGATCACCTGGAGCAGGCCATTCTCGAAGCCCGCGCCGACGGCGAACTGAAGGCGGAAGAAGGGTCCATGCTGCTGTCCATCCTCACCCTGGACGAACTCCAGGTGCAGGACATCATGACCCCGCGCACGGATATCGACTGCGTGCCCACGGGCACCCCCATTGTGGAGGCCGCCAAGGCCATCGGCGACACGGGGCATTCGCGCCTGCCCATCTATCAGGACACCCGCGACAATATCATCGGCATTGTCTACGCCAAGGACATGCTGGCCTATCTCATCCAGCCCGAAAGCCACAACGAGCCGGTGGACACCATCATGCGGCCGCCCTTTTTCGTGCCCGAAACCAAAATTTCCAGCGAGCTGCTTCAGGAATTCCGCAGCCGCAAAAACCATCTGGCCATTGTGGTGGACGAATACGGCGGCACGTCGGGCCTGGCCACCATCGAAGACCTGCTGGAAGTCATCGTGGGCGATATCGAGGATGAACACGACGCGCCCAAGGAAGACGACATCCGCCCCCTGCCCGACGGCGGCTACGAACTGTCGGGCCGCGCCTACCTTGAGGACCTGGAACCCCTGGGCATGATCTTTGAGTCGGACGAGGTGGACACCATCGGGGGCTACCTGAGCCTGGGCGCGGGCCACGTGCCTCAGCAGGGCGAAGAGTTCACTCTGGACGGCTGGACCTTCACCGTCGCCGATGCCGACGCCAAACAAATCCACAAGGTGCGGGTCCGCCGGGCCGACGCCGCTCCGGCGGCGGACGCGGACTGAGCGCGGGGCCGCCCGCGGCTCCGGCCGGGCCGAAGCCCGACGCTTCCGGCGCCGTCGACGACGCAACCACCGTCAAACGAAGTTTGTCGCCAGGCGGAATTTGTCGGCAAAGCCGATAGTTCTAAAAATCACAATTGTCGCACAACACTTATGCAGTATCGCGGCGCCCCTGCCCGTTGTCCGCAAAGACTACGGGCGCGGGCGTTGCGCGGTTGCCCGGCGAACAGTTCCGTCCGCCGGTTTGGCCGTCGTTGACGGCACAGACGCCGTAAACCGGGTTTTGCCGCCGCAAAAAGACGGGCGTCAAAAATCGCGCCTTTTCCTGATATGTCGGTCGTTTCTTCCTTTATCGGCCACAAAAGCGGATAATTGTCCGTTTCCTCTTGCCATAAAAATATATTAAGTATAATGGTGTAACCACAGTCTTATGAGGTTTTTTTGTTCTATATTTCACAGAAAAAGTTTTTAACTTCACTTTTTGTCGGGTGACAGGTTCAACAGAATACTACTCAAGCAATACACGTTATTTTGTAAATATATTTTATCAACCTGCAACCAAAGAAAAAGGGAGAAAAGATTCATGAGTAGTTTGTTTCTTATCCTTTGCGGACTGGGAGGAGGAGGCCTGCTCTATTTCCTGTCTAAAAGGGCCGACAAATGGTATCAATGGGCACTGGCCATCGCTCTTTACGCATGGATTTGCCTGGGCATTTCCTTCATTTACATCAACAGCATCGGCTATCACCACCAGGCGGTGCGGGTAGGGGCCATTTTCTTCGGCATTGTGGCCATAGCCTGGGGTTTTGTGGTTGCCCGGACTTTGGGTTTTATCGGCAAAAAAAGCGAAGCCTAGGAACCAATATAGCCAGAGGTACAAAATGAAACGGAGAGATTTTCTGAAATTCGGCGGCATGGCGTTGGGCGCCGCGGGCGCGGCCGGACTGCCCCTTACGGTGCGCGCGACCATGGATCAGGACTATGAATCCGCCATTCTGGCCGAAAAGCCGGTGTATCGCCCCGACGGCTGGAAAGGCGCCCGGGTCAACTACCTGGAGTACCCCGGCGGCTCCTTCGACATCAACAATCCGCGACAAGCGGACCTGAACGGCTGCGCCAGCCTGGGTTCGAGCACCATTGTGGGCCCCATCGCCCGTCGCCGCGAAATCGAAGGCGGATTCAAGCGCTTCGACACCGGTTATTACGGCGACCCCGCCGAACTGCGCAAGAAGGCCGGAGCCCAATACTACTCTCCGATGGGCGACGCGCTGGTCTTCGGAGCCCGCGCCACCGGAACGGAAGCCATGGTGGACGGCACGCCCCGGGCGGACAAGCTTCCCATTCCCGATCCCGTCACCATGGCCCGCCACATTAAAGATATGGCCATGTTCCTGGGCGCGGACGACTGCGGCATCGGGGTGCTTCCCATCCAGGCCATTTACACCCACCAGACCGCCACGTACGAGGAAATGCGCAACGGCGTGCCCCGCGCCCAGGAAAAAGAAATCGTCAATACGCATCCGTTTGCCATCGTGATGCTGTACAACCAGGATTTCAAGACCACCACCATGGCCTCCAACGGCTACGACGGCGGCACCTTCGGCTCGCGCCGGGCTTATCTGTACAACGGCATCATGTCCGACGTTCTGGCCCGGTACATCCGCAATTTCGGCTACGAGGCCCGCTCTCACCACAACGAAAACTATCAGGTCATGGTCACGCCCATTCTCATCGCGGCGGGCATGGGCGAATTGAGCCGCGTGGGCGACTGCGTGCTTCACCCCTATCTGGGCTACAACTACAAGGCCGCGGTGGTCACCACCAATATGCCTTTGATGCCGGACAGGCCCATCGAGTTCGGCGTGCAGGAATTCTGCAGGGTCTGCAAAAAATGCGCCCAGCTCTGCCCCAGCAAGGCCATTTCCATGGAGACGGAAAGAGAGCCCTATAACGGCTATCTCAAATATCCTCTGGACGCCCAGGCCTGTACCATCTTCCGCCGCACCAATCCCGAGGGGTACGGCTGCGGTCGTTGCGCCGTGGTCTGTCCCTGGTCCAGCAAGGAAGAAAGCTGGTTCCACTATCTGGGCTCGTATCTCAGCTCCATGAAGAACTCGGCGCTCAACCGCCTTATAGTCCAGATGGACGACATCTGCGGCTACGGCTCCGAGGTGGCGACCGAACTCAAATCCTGGATAGGCTTTACCTCCGTGGGGCGCGTCTGATCGGTCGATTCGGCCGTCGCGTCCCCGGTTGCCCGATGCGCCCCGACGTCTCCTTGGGAGGGCGGGGCGCATTTACAACATAAACGGACTAAAAAAAGCTTCTTTCAGGCCGCCGGGGCATGTCCCCGGCGAAGGGAAGCCGACGCGTCCGCTCCGTCCATTCCGCCGCGGAACCCGACGCAATGCCGGGTCGGAGCAAAAGGCGCGCCTCGGCTGCTCCATTGCCTGAAAATCCGGAGAGATCAGGATGAAAAAATATCTGCCGTGGCTGGCGCTGCCCCTCCTGCTTGCAGCGCTGCTTTACGCGCTCCGCACGCATACCGTGGATCAGAGCCTGGTACAGGATTGTTATCGCGCCTTGCTGCCGGAAGCGACGAGCTTTGAACCGCTGACAGACGCCATCGCCGCAGCGCGGGACGCGTCCGGCGCCACTCTGGGCTATGTCGGCGTGAGTTCCCACGTCGGGTACGGGGGGCCCATGCTGGTCGGCGTCGTCGTGCGTCCGGACGGCTCTTTGGAAGAGCCGGTGATCTTTTCCCACAAGGAAACCCAGGCTTACCTGCACAATATCAAGCAGCAGGGCTTTTTCCGCCAGTTTGAAACGCGCCGGGCCGACGACGCCCTCACCCCCGGCTTCGACGTGGACGCCGTCAGCGGAGCCACGCTTTCCTCCAACGCCGTCGCCCTGTCCGTCAACGAGGTCGCCCATACCGTGGCGACCCAGGCTCTTGAACTTACGCCCCGCAAAGCGGAACTCCCCGTGCGGATGGGCATCCCCGAACTCGTCCTCGTCGCGCTTTTCGTACTGGGTCTGCTGGCCTCCACGTTCAAAAAACTCGCCAGATACCGCCTGCTTCTGTTAAGCGCCGGCATCGTCATCCTCGGCTTCTGGCTGAACCGCTCATTCAGCCTGGCGTATGTTCTGGCGGCCTGCATGGGCTTTTTTCCCAGCCTCGCCCAAAACCCCGGCTGGTACGTCGTTATCGCGGGAGCGCTTCTCCCTCCTCTTATCCTGGGCAAAAACATCTACTGCACCTTTGTCTGCCCCTTCTGCGGCCTGCAGGAACTGACGCACAAGATCAGCCGCGTCAATCTGTCCACCGGGCCGCTCCTGAAAATATTGCGCCCCTTGCGATTCGTGTTCCTGTTCGTCGCCTTGTTCATCGGTTTTCTCTTCCTCAATCCGTCCTGCGGCAGCTATGAGCCCTTCGGCACGGTCTTCGGCCTCAACGGCGAGGATTTCAACTGGTACCTGCTGTTTGTCGCGCTGGTCGCCAGTTTCTTCTTCCACCGCTTCTGGTGTCATGTGTTCTGCCCGGCCGGGGCGCTGCTCGACTTCGTGGCCTCCAAACGGCGGGACGCGGGCAAAAAACTGTGCGGCAAAAAGAAGTGCCCGTCCGGCGCAAAGTGTGGAGCGGCCTGTCCGTCCGGCGGCGCGACGCGGGCGTCGGGCGGATCGGAAGCGGCGACGAAGGCCGTCGTCAAAGACGGAACAAACGCCCCCCGGCGTCCGACCAAAGCTCAGATGCTCTTCCTGATACTGTACGCGGCGGGCGCGTTCTGCATCGTGTGGACCGTGTGGGCGAACGTCAACGCGCACTAGGCCATGCGCCTCGTACGCAACAGCATTTTCCGTTCATTTTTAAGGATGACATCATGCTAAAATCCAGACGCCGTTTTCTGTTGGGGGCGTCGGCCGTCGCCGCCGCCGTTCTGCTCAAACCCTGGTCCCGGTTCGATCTTTTTCCGGCCCCGGCCGACGCTGCGGGGGCTATGTCGGAACAGACGCGACTGATGATGGGAACGCTGGTCAGCGTCCGCACCCGCCCCGGCGCGGGAACGGCCGCCGCCGAGGCCGTCCGCGCGGCCTTTGCCGAAGCCGCCCGGCTGGAAGCGCTGCTGACCCGGCACGAATCCGCGGCGCCCCTGGGGGTGCTCAACCGGCAGGGGACCATACGCGATGTTCCGCCCGAGCTGCGCCAGGTGTTGAGCGCGGCCGCCCGAGTCGCCAAAACCACGGATCACGCCTTCAATCCTCTGGCCGCGACCCTTGTGGAAGCCCGGCGTCAGGGCGCGGGCGACGACGATCTGAAACGCCTGGAACCCCTGATCGGTCCGGACGGTCTGCGGACCGACGGAGCCGGCCTGACCCTGAACGCCCCGGAACTGGTGTGCAGCCTGGACGGCATCGCCAAGGGCTTTATCGTCGACGCCATGAGCCGCGTGCTGCGTGAACGCGGGGTGCGCGACCATCTGATCAACGCCGGAGGAGACATTTTCGCCTGCGGCGGCCCCGACGACGGGCGCCCCTGGACCGTGGGCATCTTAGGGCCGGAAGGCCGGATCGCGCGCGTCGTCTCCCTGCGCGACAGGGCCCTGGCCACCTCCGGCAATGCCGAAAGCATGGCCCGGGGTTACGAACACATCGCGCGCGCCCGCAACGCGGACCCGACCGCCCCCCGGCCGTTTTCGGCCAGCGCGGCCGCGACGAACGCCACCCTGGCCGACGCTTACGCCACCGCCCTGTTCGCTATGGACCCGGTCCGGGCCGAACGCGCCGCCGAACGCGTCGGCGTGGAACTGACCCTGGTCAAGGCGTAGAGAGGGGGGAAGCCACGTTTTTCCTTGACACGGCCGCATCCGGGGGCTAAACAGTGGTGCTTCAGTCCTAACGACGCGTTTATTTTTTGGAGGAAACCCATGCCCACTATCAACCAGCTTATCCGCATCGAGCGGAAAAAGGTTGTGAAGCGGAAAAAGACCCCGGCTCTGCAGGCCTGCCCCCAGCGCCGCGGCGTGTGCACCCGCGTGTACACCACCACCCCCAGGAAGCCCAACTCGGCTCTGCGTAAGGTGGCCCGCGTCCGTCTGACCAACGGCATCGAAGTGTCGGCCTACATCCCCGGTGAAGGCCACAACCTGCAGGAACACTCCGTGGTCATGATCCGCGGCGGCCGCGTCAAAGACCTTCCCGGCGTCCGCTATCACATCGTGCGCGGCACCCTGGATACGTCCGGCGTGCAGGATCGTCGCCAGCGTCGTTCCAAGTACGGCGCCAAGCGTCCCAAGTCCTGATTCCGCTTCGGCCACGGCGTATGCCGCTTCGGCGGCGCACGCGCGGCGTCCTCTTCCCCGACGGGGCGGCGGACGCGGCGTTTTTTGGTCTTTCGGCCCGCCGGTGGTTCCGGAGGCCGATTTCCAGTCACATATTACGGAGGAATCACCATGCCCCGCAAAGGTCCCGTTCCCAGAAGGGAAATTCTGCCCGATCCCATTTACAACAGCCGCCTGGTGGCCCGCTTCGTCAACCGTTTGATGTACAACGGCAAGAAGGGCCCGGCGGAAGCCATATTTTACCGCGCTCTGGACGTGCTGGGCGAAAAGTCCGGCGAAGACGCGCTGCGCGCCTTTGAAAAGGCCGTGGAAAACGTCAAGCCCCACCTCGAAGTGAAGTCCCGCCGCGTGGGCGGCGCCACGTACCAGGTGCCTATGGAAGTGCGGCCCGAACGCCAGATTTCCCTGGCTCTGCGCTGGCTCATCACCTATTCCCGCGCCCGCGGCGAAAAAGGCATGGTCAACAAGCTTTCGGCCGAACTGCTCGACGCGTTCAACGGCCGCGGCGGCGCCGTGAAGAAGAAGGAAGACACTCACCGTATGGCCGAAGCCAACAAGGCTTTCGCTCATTATCGCTGGTAGGTCGAAAGTATGTCACAACGCACTTTCTCTCTCGACAAACTGCGCAATATCGGCATCATGGCCCATATCGACGCCGGCAAGACGACCACCACCGAGCGCATTCTGTACTACACGGGCGTTTCCCACAAAATCGGCGAAACGCACGACGGCTCGGCCACCATGGACTTCATGGAGCAGGAGCAGGAACGCGGCATCACCATCACCTCGGCGGCCACCCACTGCCAGTGGGCCGGACACACCATCAACATCATCGACACGCCCGGCCACGTGGACTTCACCATCGAAGTGGAACGTTCGCTGCGCGTGCTCGACGGCGCCGTGGCCGTGTTCGACGCCGTGGCGGGCGTGGAGCCCCAGTCCGAAACGGTGTGGCGTCAGGCCAACCGTTACGGCGTGCCCCGCATCTGCTTCATCAACAAGATGGACCGCATCGGCTCCAACTTCTTCCGCGCCGTGGACATGATCCGCGACCGCCTGAAGGCGAAGCCCATCATGCTCCAACTGCCCATCGGGGCCGAAGATCACTTCGAAGGCGTGGTGGACCTCATCAAGGGCAAGGCCATCAAGTTCGACAAGGAAACCAAGGGCTCGGACTTCTGGGAAGAAGACATCCCCGCCGACATGATGGAACTCTTTGAAGAGAAGCATCATGAAATGGTTGAAGCCGTGGCCGAGGAAGACGAGGAACTGCTCAACAAGTACCTTGAAAGCGGCACTTTGACTGAAGAGGAAATCATTTCCTGTGTCCGCAAGGCCACCATCTCCCAGGCCATCGTGCCCGTGGTGTGCGGCTCGGCCTTCCGCAACATGGGCGTGCAGCCCCTGCTGGACGCCGTGGTGCGCTACCTGCCCTCGCCCCTGGACATCCCCCAGATGAAGGGCGTGGTGCCCGGCACCGACGAGGAAGTCGAATGCAAGTGCTCCGACAACGAGCCCCTGGCCGGGCTGGTGTTCAAGCTGGCCGCCGACCCGTACATCGGACATCTGGCCTTCTTCCGCATCTATTCCGGCTTTGTGGAGTCGGGCATGTCGGTGCTGAACGCCAACACCGGCAAGCCCGAACGCGTCGGCCGCATCCTGCGCATGCACGCCAACAAGCGTGAAGAAATCAAATGGGCGGGCGCGGGCGACATCGTGGCCCTGGTGGGCCTCAAACAGGTGTCCACCGGCGATACTCTGTGCTCGGACAAGCGCCCGGTGGTGCTCGAATCTCTCGACATCCCCGAGCCGGTCATCGAAGTCGCCATCGAGCCCAAAACCAAGGCCGACCGCGACGCTCTGTCCGCCGCGCTGAACAAGCTGGCCAAGGAAGACCCCTCGTTCCGCGTCAAGGGCGACGAGGAAACCGGCCAGACTCTCATCGCGGGCATGGGCGAACTGCACCTGGAAATCATCGTGGACCGCCTGACCCGCGAGTTCGGCGTCAACGCCAACGTGGGCAAGCCCCAGGTGGCCTACCGCGAAACCATCACCAAGCCCGCCAAGTCCGACACCAAGCACGTCAAGCAGTCGGGCGGCCGCGGCCAGTACGGCCACGCGGTGATCGAGGTCGAGCCCAACCCCGGCAAGGGTTACGAGTTCGTCAACTCCATCACCGGCGGGGTGATTCCCAAGGAATACATCCCGGCCATCGACAAAGGCATCCAGGACGCCCTCAAGTCCGGGGTGCTGGCGGGCTTCCCCGTGGTGGACGTCAAGGTCAATCTGGTGTTCGGCTCCTACCACGAAGTGGACTCGTCCGAACAGGCGTTCTACGTCACCGGCTCCATGGCCATCAAGGACGGCATGCAGAAGGCTTCGCCCGTGCTGCTGGAACCCATCATGGACGTGGAAGTGGTGACGCCCGACGACTACTTGGGCGACGTCATGGGCGACCTCAACGGCCGTCGCGGCAAGGTGCAGTCCATGGAAGCCCGCGCGGGCGCGCAGGCCATCCGCTGCCAGGTGCCGCTGTCGGAAATGTTCGGTTATGCCACGGACCTGCGCTCGCGCACCCAGGGCCGCGCCACGTTCACCATGCAGTTCGACCACTACGAAAAGGTTCCGGCCAGCCTGGCCGAAGCCCTGATCACCAAGAAGAGCTGATCCGCTTTTCTCCGTGACGATAAAGCGGCCCGCGCCAAAAGGAGCGGGCCGCTTGTCGTATAGAGCGGATTCGTTTTGACTTTTTACAAAGTCAAAGCTGAAAGACACGCTCGCTTCGGCATGTAACAGCGCAAATAAATTGCGCTTATGCCTTCGCGGCGGCCGCCTGCTCGCGCAGTCGGCAGAGCATTTTCAATGTGAAAATGCTCTAGTTTGCCCATATCCGTCTATAACGGCCGGAAGCCCCGCGGCATAATCGCGCGCGGCCTTATTTCTGCGCCGACTCCAAAGAGAGGCAGCGCACCACCTGTTCGGCTCTGGTCAAATACTGCATGGGATCGTGGCTGACGCCGTCTTTGAGAAGTTCAAAATGCAGATGGGGCCCTGTGGTGCGACCGGTACGCCCCACTTCGCCCACCTGGGTTCCGGCGTTCACCTCTTCGCCCTTTTTGACGAGTATCTTATTCAGGTGGGCATAGCGGGCCACCATGCCGTCATATTGCCGAATCTCCACGGTCAGGCCGTAAGAACTGAAGCGGTTGGCGCGGATGACCGTGCCGCCCTTGAACGCCAGGGCGGGCGAGCCTTGGGGGGCGCGGATGTCCACTCCGTGATGGAGGCGATAGGTGCTGCGGCGCTTGGGATCGCGGCGCTTGCCGTATTCGGACGAAATGCGGACGGCCCCCTGCGCCTGGCAATGCGCGCATTCTTCCACGTTGTGCAGGCTGGGTTCCAAAAACCAGTTCGTCCCGACGTCCGGAACCGTCGTCGCCTTGGACGGACTGAACGCGGTCACCTTGGCCGACGAAAGCGCCACCAGCCTCGCGGAGGGCACGGCGGCCCCGGGCATCGCCGGTCGATTGACCGCGGCGTCGGACTTGAGGTCCGCCACCACCTCCCGCACCAGTTGCGCCTCGGGCGGAGGCGGAGGTTCAACGGGCCGACGGGCCGCGCAGGCCGTCAGAGCCAGCGCCAGACAACTCATGCCGCATACGCGAGCGATGCGCTCCCAGGGTTTGCAGGTCACGGAGCCTCCTTGTTCACATTCATCCGGTCGCGCCGGACCGCGGCTTCCCTCCGCCATGCCGAGCGACACGGGCCGGCGGGGAGGTTGGAAAAATGCCGTCATACGAAAAAGAGCGCAAGCGATAACGCTTCCACCCTTATTTCTAGGCTGCTTGTAAAATATGGAAGAGACTATACAGGAACGGCGGGCTTGCTGACAAGCCCCGACACGGTACAAATGCTTGCACCCGCCCGCCGTCCCCCGAAGCGCGGGCTTAATTTTTTTCGGGCGCGTTCCGAGTTTCGGCGCGGGTCCGGCCGTGCGCCAGGCGACCGCCCGCGTCCCTCACGCCTCGCGCACGGCCAGGATACTGATTTCGCCGCGCAACGCGTTGATCTTGCCCAGGCGCACCCGCAATTCCTGGCCGGGAAACACCTTTTCCCCGAACAGAGACCGTTTGCCGCGCACAATAAGCTGTTCGCGGGGCAGACTGATACTGACGTAGGCGTCGTTTTCCTCGGCCACCACGGCCCGCCAGGGACATTCGTCGCCGTGAGCGCGGGATTCCTGTTGCAGGTACAGAAACTTCCAGTAACGCGGCCGATGACGCTGCACCTGACCCGCCGCGTCCAGCCTCGGATTCAGTTGAGTCAGCAACGCTTTCAACTCGGTTTCGCTCCAGCGCGGGGCGCCCGTTTCCAACCAGGCCAGCACTTGCGCTTCGTTGACCAGATCGGGATAGCGCCGCAAAGGCGAAGTGACCGGGCTGTATGCGCTCAACCCCATGCCCGCGTGCGGCCGGGCCGTCGCTTCCAGCGAGGCCGGGGCCAGAGCCCGCACCACGCGGGCGATGTCCGGCGCGGCGGACCACACTCCCGCAAATTCGCGGGGCACGGCCACATCCTGAGTACGGTGCAGCAGCGGAACCCCGTGTTCCCGGCCCCAGGCCGCCAAGGCGGCATTGGCCAGAATCATGAGTTCCGACACCAGCAACTGGGCCTTGGGCGCGGGCGGAGTTTCCTTCAAGAACACGCGTACGTCTCCGCCCTGGCCCACCAGATAAAAATCCGCGTCGGGCCGTTCGATGACCACGGCCCCCTGCTCCACCCGTTTGCGCAACCTGCTCTCGGCCAGGGCCATCCCCTGGCGCAGAGCCTCGGCATAGGGCGCGGCGGGATTGCCGTCCCCGGCCGCGCCGGTCAGCACCGCCTCGCAGGCGGGATAACTCAGGTTGGCGCGCAGGGCCACGCGGGCCAGTTCGGGCGCTCCCCCGGTCAGGGTTCCGTCGGCGTCCACCTCGCATCTCAGCACAAAGGCGGGCCGGGGTTGCCCGGCCAGCAGGCTGTAAGCGTCGGTGCCCAGACACTCGGGCATCATGTGATAGTCGGCCTCGGGCAGATAGATGCTGGTGGCCCGGTGGGCCACGGCCCTGTCCAGAGCGCCGCCGAAGGGCCAGCCCAGGGCCGGACAGGCCAGGGCCACGGCCACCTTCCAGCCGCCTTGGGGCCGGGGCTCGATGGAAAAGGCGTCGTCGATGTCGCGGGTCGTGGCGCTGTCGATGCTGACAAAGTCCCCGCCCGGCGCGGGCGCGTCCAGAGCGGCGGTCCGCCCGGTCAGCGCGCGGATTTCCTCCGCGAAAGCGTCGCACCAGACGTCGCCCGGTTCATAATCGGCCCGCTCCAGCCAGTAATTATAGTGGGGAGGCACCAGTCCCCAGGTTTCGGCCAACAACAGGGGCAGGTGAGGATCGTCGGGCAGGCCTTTGCTTACCTGCTTCCACAGGGCTTCGTCCTCCTGGGTGTCCGGGTCCACGATGCGCGCGCGCAGCAGACGGGCCAGACGCGAGCGCACGGGTTCGGGCGGAGCGGCCGCATCCGCCGCGGGCGCGGGCTTGTGATTCACCCGGCTTTCCCACAGGCGACGGAACCACTCCGCCCCGCCCGCCACCAGGGAGTCGCGCTCGCGCTGGGCCTCCTCGGCCTGACGCCGCGCCTCCACGGTTTCAGCGTCGTAGACTTCGAAATTCGGAGGCTGAAAACGAAAATGCGTCTTGCAGGCCAACAAGGCATGCCCGCAGGCCGCCACGGCATCCGCGTCGGGGTCGCTGTGGGCCAGTTCGGCCAGCCACAGGGCCGAAGCCTTGTCCACCTCGCCCTGGGCCAGTTCCCATAGTTCCACGGGGTTCGTGTCCGCTTCCAGCCGTTCGCGCTTTTCCTTGTGGGCCAGGAGCAGGGCCACGACCTCATCCCGGCTTTTGCCCGCGTCGTGGCGAGGGCCGGACCAGGGCAACAGGCGGTTGGCTCCCAGGGTCGTTTCGCGCCGGTTGGGCAGCATCAGGCGCAACTTGGCGCCCTGCTCCTCCATCACCCAGGCGATCTGGGGGGCATTGCCCTGCAAAAACTCCACCACGCACCCCGGACCGGGGAACTCGACCAATTGAGAAGCCATGCGGATATCCATAACGGCGTCGGTTCCCCCTCCCCTCCGCCGCGAGGCCTCAGCCCCGCGCCGGACAAAACGCGCCGCCCGTTTCGTGATGAACGCCCCGGCCTCGGGCCGGGGCGGCGGGGAAAAGCCCCCCGTTAATGCTTGAAGCTGCGCTGGCCGGTAAAGACCATAGCCACCTGGGGCGCGGCCTCGTTGCAGGCCTGCACCACCTCATAGTCGCGGATGGAGCCGCCGGGCTGGGCGATGGCCGACACGCCCTGGGCGATGGCCGTATCCACGCCGTCGCGGAAGGGGAAAAAGCCGTCGGACACCAGCACGCTGCCGGGCAGGCCGCCCCGCGCCGCGCGCGTGTCGGCGTTGACGGCGTCCAGTTGCGCGGCGGCTTCGGCGTCCGTCAACGCCTTCTGCTGCAATTCATACAGCGACAGCTTGTGACGGCGGAAGGCCAGCACGTCGGCATATTTGGTATAGGCCTTGTGAATGGCCAGCTCCACGCAGCCCACGCGGTCCTGCTCGCCGGTGCCGATGGCCACGGTGGCACCGTCCCGCGCAAAAATGACCGAATTGGACGTAACGCCCGCCTCCACGGCCCAGGCGAACAGCAAATCGTCCAGTTCGCGCCGGTCGGGCTTGCGGGCCACCGCCGTCGCGCCGTCCTTGTCCGTGCCCGTGGCGGGGATGAAGTCGTCCACGCTGCGAATGCGGTTGACAAAGGACTGTTGCAACACCAGGCCGCCGTCGGTCAGGCTCTTGATGTCCAGGAAGGGCGTGCCGCACCACTCCTCCAGACGGCCCAGGCCCGGCAGCAGCAGGACGCGCAGATTTTTGCGGCTTTTGAGGATGTCCGCCACGCCCTCTTCGTAGGCCGGGGCGGCCACCACCTCGAAATACTGCGAGGCCAGAAATTCGGCCGTGGCCTTGTCCACGGGTCGGTTGACCACCACCGCCCCGCCGAAGGCCGCGATGCGGTCGCACCAAAACGCCCGGTCCACGGCGTCGGGCAGATTGTCCGCCCAGGCCGCCCCGCAGGGATTGTTGTGCTTCATGATGGCCGCGGCCGGGCGGCCCGTGAGGTACTGCAGGATGTTGGCGGCGTTGTCCACGTCGGTCAGATTGGTCTTGCCGGGGTGTTTGCCCGCCTGCAACATCTGGCCCTCGGTCAGGGCCGAGACCACGCCCTGCCCCGGAGCGCGCCAGGTCCTGTCCGCCAGGGTATTGCGTCCCTCGCGCAATTCGTACAGGGCGGCGGGCTGATCCGGGTTTTCACCGTAGCGCAGGCCGCGCACCTCGCCGCCCATGTTCCAGACGCGCTTGGCGTAGGTGAGGACCGTGTCGCCCAGGGTGAGAGTCAACGTATCGGGAAAGCCGTCCGCCACGATGCGGCGGTACATATCCTTGAGATCATCGCTCATGGCTGCTCCGGCAAATTGAGGTTGGAGAGAAAATGATCGACTTATTTCTCTATCATATTCCCGGCGGCCGGGCAATTTCCATTTGCCGCCCGAATAAGATAAGGATACGGTGAATTCACGCGGTTCCCGCCGGATACGGGACGCTTTTACGGAACGCTTTTGCACAGGCCCCGGCCCGTTCGCTTGCGCCCGTTTCCGCCGGATGCCGCCCGCTGTCGCCCGTCGCCGGAGGATGCTAGGCATAGGGAACAATTCGGGGCGCCTGCCCCGGCGCGGACGGTCCGCCGGGCCTCTTTTTTCTGTCGAGGAGTTTCATGGAACAACTGCTGCTCAAGCTTGCCCGCCAACTGGACGCTATGGACGAGGCGTCGCTGATGTCCCTGTGGGACAAATACGCCCAGACGGTCCAGCGCTTCGAGCCCTCCGAACGCTGGCAGGAAGCCGTGCTGGTGTTGTCCTTCATCCAGGCCAAGCGCTGGAAAAACCAGCTTTTCAACGCCCAGTGGGCCGCCCGCACCCGCAACGCCGCAGACGGCGCGCAGGCCCCGGGGCTGCCGCCCCAATCGGCCTTCACTCTGGAAAAAGCGGACGAAAGCCTCGACGCCCCCCGCGAGGGACGCCGGGCCAAGGTGCTCAACTTCCATCCCCGCACAAGCTCGGACTAGGTCTTGCGGGCGGGCTGACAGTGGGGGCAATACACCGTGGTGCGCCCCGCGATTTTGTCCTGCTTCAGGGTTCGGCCGCAGTTCACGCAGGCCTCGCCGCCGCGCCCGTATACCCGAAACGCGTTCTGGAACGAGCCCGCGTCGCCCCGCGCGGTGCGATAGTCGCGGATGGAACTGCCGCAGGCCGCGATGGATTCCTCCAGCACCTCCACCAGGGCGCGGCGCAGCGCGGCCAGCTTGTCCGCGCGCAAACGGCCGCCCGGCGCGGAAGGCCGGATGCCCGCCCGAAACAGGCTTTCGTCCGCGTAGATGTTGCCGATGCCCGCGATGACGGTTTGATCGAGCAACAGAGCCTTGACGGCGGCCGAACGTCCGGCGAACAACCCGACAAAAGTCGCCTCGTCCACCTCCAGCGGCTCGGGCCCCAGCTTTTGCCAGAACGGCCAGGCCGCCAGTTCGGCCGGGTTGACGGCCCGCGCGTAGCCGAATTTGCGGGCGTCGTCGAAAAAGAGGCGCTGCCCGTCGTCCAGGTCGAACACCACGCGAGTGTGGGGGCCGGGCTCGGTACCCGCCGGGTACACGAACAGCCGCCCCGTCATTTTGAGATGAAACGCCAGGGCCGTGACGCCGTCCGGCGCGGCGGGGGGCGCCAGACGCACCAACAGCACCTTGCCCCGGCGTCCCGTGCCCGTCACGGGGCGCGGGCCTTCGGCGCATACGGCCCCGGGCGCAAGGCCGCCCTGCCAGGTGCCTTTGTTCAGCACCGTGATTCCCGCCACGGCGCGCCCTTCCAGACAGGGAGCCAGGGTGCGGGCTATAGTTTCCACTTCGGGCAGTTCGGGCATGGCGGACCTCCTTGCGCCGCCATTGTCCGGCATTCCCGGCCGGGGGTCAACGGGAAGGAAAACGGTTCACAAAAACGGCGGCCCCGTATCATGCGGGGCCGTTGGAGCGTTGAAAAACCGGAATTCAGCCCCGCCGCCATCTATGTTCTCTTCATTCGTACGCCGTTTCACGGCAACGGTTGAAGGCGCTGCGGGGGAATGATGCCCCCCGCCCCCTCTCCGGAACGCATTTCATAATTCAGCCCAAGGGCTCAATTATGAAGAGCATTCGCCAAAAACGCGATTTTTGGCCCATTCACGGCGCGTTTCGCGCCGCGCCGGGCTCTCGTCCGGCGTTGGAAGCCATTTCCTACGAATTATGAAATAACTTCTAATACTAGGCTGAAACTATGGGGGGGCAGGGCGTACTACGCCCTGCCGAGGGGAGTTTTTGGGGGGGCGAGGAGCCCCCTCAAAAACTTTTCCGGAACCGCGCCGGGAGGTTTTTCCCGGCGCGGATTCCGCCGCTCAGAATTGCGGTCGCGCTTCCAGCAGAGGCCGGAAATCGGGGCAGCCCGGATTGAGGCGGCCTTTGGGGCTGAGGTCCCGGCCCCGGAAGGCCGGATAATCCTTGGCGTAACGGTAGGCCCGATGCACCCAAATGCCGGTGGTATCGTCCTCGATGGCGCAGATGGGCCCCTTGGCGCTGATAGGGTTGACGAAATCCCACACCACTTCCTTGTCCGGAGTCACTTCGAACAAATGGCCGTGCAACGTGGAGCACGCCAGGTAATTCCCGTTGGGCAAAAGCTGGGCGCTGCCCTGGAAGGGAGTGTAAAAGCTGTTGGGGGTACGCACCTTGGCCGTGGCGAATTCCCACACTATGCGGTTTGTTTGGGGATCGATCTCCACGATGCGGGAGCGTGCGCCCTCCGGCCGGTAGCTGCCGTTATCGAAAACCGAAATGTGGCCGTTGGGCAGGAAAGCGGGGTTGTGCTGGCCGAACAGGATTTGATCGCCGTCGTCGCCGCGGCCGCCCGGGGCGCGCCCCTGCCCGAAGGCGGCCGGGTTGCCGAAACGCCACACCATCTTGCCGCTTTTCTTGTCGATCAAATAAATTTCGCTGAATTTGTTGGAACTGAGCAGGATTTGATCCGTTTCGGGATTATATTCCAGGGCGTTGAAATGGGTCCAGTCCGGTCCCGCGCCATAAGGCCCCTCCACATGGTAGGGAGCCAGGTAATTGATGTCCCACTGGTCCGGGCCGGTGCCGATGTGATCCCATACGTGCCACTCCCACACAACCTTGCCCTGAGGATCAAACTCCAAAATGGCGTCGGGCCAAAATCCCTCCACCGGCGTTTCCACGGGCCAGTCCGGGTCGCTGATGCTCATGGGGCCCAGGGTTTCCGGGTTGCGCCCCTTGGCGAGAGCTTCCTCGCGGGTTTTGTATTCCCAGGCGGTCACCAGGGTATTGCCGTTGGGCAGGCGCTGCATGCCGTGGTGGAACACGCCTTTTTTGCTGTTGACCCGCAGTTCCCACACCTTGTTGCCTTCCCAGTCGAATTCCTCGATCAGCCCGGCGTATCCGCCGAAGGGAATAACGATTTCGTCGCGCGGCAGGGTCGAACCGCGCAGCAAATGCCCGTTGGGCAGCAGGACGGCGCTGGAGCCGTTGCGGTATTGGCTTTCCCAAGTATGAACGACGTTGGCGTCGTTGTCGATAAGGTAAGTCCGGGTGCTGCCCAGCGGGGCCAGCACGGTGTAGCCGTCGAAGGATTTTTCCGGAACGTGCTTCAGCACGCCCGTGGGTCCGCGCCAGGCTTCGTAGGCCCGGGCCGTCACGGGCAGGGCCAGGGCGGCCAGGACAATCAGGGCTTTGGCAAAGCAATGGTTCATGGTGTTTCCTCCGGTGGTTAATACGTGGGCATGGTCACGTAGGCGTCGGCTTCGTACACCACGTCGCCGTCGCGCTCCTGCAGGACGAGAATGTCCAGCAACTCCGGCTTTACTCCGGGCACACGCAGCAGGTCGGCCGCCGTTTTATACGGGCCGTGCTCCCGCCTGTGCTCCACGATGTTCCGGGCCAGCGCTTCCGAAATGACGCCGCCTTCCAGTTCCGTCAGTTCCTGTACGGAAGCCCGGTTCAGACTGAGTTCCTCTCCGGCGTGGGCCGTCCCCGCCCGAAAAAGGCCGATGGGAGCACTCAGAACCAGAGCGCCCGCAAGCAGCCCCACCGATGCCGCCGTCATACCATGTTTCATACAATCCTCCCGCCGCCATGCGGCCGTGTATGTGTGCCGATCAAAAAGCAACAAGCATACCATGATATTTTTCCCATATATTTCAGTAGAATAATTCTTCTACCTTATGTAGAATCTCCTTTCGGCATCCCTGTGTGTAAGGCGGGCCTTACACCTGGCCCCCCAGGTGTGAGGTCCGCCTTACGCTCCGGGGTCGGAGTCGGGCGCGAAACAGCGCCGAAAGCCCCGCACGGCCCTTTCTCCCATGTGAGGCATGACGACGCGCCGGAAGTTTCGCCGGACGCGATGTGTGGTCTGCCTTACAAGTGAGAAACTCCACCGGCATGGATCGTGCATTTTATTTTTATACAGAGCCTAAACCAAAGGGAACGCCCGGCCCCCGGAACGGGTAAAGGATAAAAGCCATGCGCGGACGCTTCGGAATGCCGTTTGCCGTGGGAAACGTGGGCCGCGCGCTCCTGCTCTGCGCCGTCTGCCTGTCGGCGGGAGTCCGCCCCGCGTTTCCGGCGGAACTGAGGGAATCGCCGTCTCCGCGACCGATGCGGGTCGGAGTCATGCGGGCCCGACCTCCCATCGCCTTTGTGTACCCCGGCGACGAAAGCGGCGCGCTGCGGGGGCTGGCCGTGGACCTGGCCTCCATGTTGAACCGGGCGTTGGGCCGGGACAGCGAATTTCACGAGGGCAACCGGGATGAATTGCTGGCCTGGTTGCGCGACGGAACCATCGATTATGTCTGCGGTCTTCCTCAGCCCCTGTTGCCCGACGACGCCGACGCTCAGTCCCTGACCACCAGCTTTGCCACCAACCGCCGCATCCTGGTCGGCAGACCGGATATCTATATCCGTTCCGAACAGGACTATAAGGGCCACACCCTGGCTTTGCTCGACGATTCGGAAAAATACCAGCCGGTGGCCGAAGCGTACGGAGCCCGTGCCGTCAAGGTTTACTCCTATCAGGAGGGGTTCGGGCTGCTCGGCTCCGGGGCCGTCGACGCGTTTGTGGTGCCGTCCGGGGAAATCGCGTCCTACCTCGTGCTCATGGAAAACGTGCCCGACATCCGCATCATGGGACTGTCGCTCGAACGCTACCCCACCCTGATTGTGGTGCCGCCGGACGAACCCGGGTTGAAAACCCGTCTGTCCGGCGAACTGGTCCGCCTGGAGGAACAGGGCATTCTGGAGGAATTGCGCGAAAAATGGTACGGTCGCCCGCTCATCCGCGAACCGAGTTTTTGGGAACGGCACGAACGCTCCATCATTCTCGGCCTGGGCGCGGGGCTGACGGCCCTGCTGCTTGTTCTGGCCTGGACGCTTTTACTGCGGCGACGGATTCGGATCGTCACCCGGCGGCTGATGCGCTCGGAACAGCGTTTCAAGGCGCTGATCCAGGCTTCGCCCGACGCCATCCTGAGCCTGGATTCCGGCGGCGGAGTCCATTTCGCCAACCGCAGCGCCTGGAATCATTTACTGGAAAAGGGGCAAGAGCCCTTTCCGTTCCGTGCCCTGGACGACGCGGGACGAACCGCTCTGCGGCGGATCCTGGACCGGGCCTTTGCCGGTCATACGGCCCGGGAGGCGGTGGCCGTAGGGTCCCGGGACGGAACCCGGATTTTTGAAATGGTGGTCTTTCCCGCTCCGGACGGCCGCACCGGCGAAACCCTGGCCTGCTGCATCGCCAGGGACAGAACCGAACAACAGCGCATGGAACGGGAGCTGATCCAGTCCGAACGACTGGCGGTGATCGGCCGACTGGCGGCGGGCGTGGCTCACGAAATCAACAATCCCCTGGGCATAGTCCGGACCAACGCGGACATTGCGGGCAAACTGAATCGCGAACCCGCCGTGGTGGCGCGGCTGGAGGCCATACGCCGCAACGTGGAGCGCGCCTCGGCCATCACCCGCCGCCTGCTGCGTCTGAGCGTGCCCGACAGCCTGACGCCGGAACGCGTGGATATGGCGGAGTTGGTGCGGGAAAGCCTGCGCTTTCTGCATCCGCGCCTGAAGAACGTGGAACTCGACCTGTCGGGCCTGCCCGCCCCGCTGGAGCTGACGGGCGACCGGGTATTGCTGGAACAATTGATCCTCAATCTGCTGCTCAACGCCCTGGACAGCATGGAGGACAAGGGCCGCCTGACTATTTCGGGCGCGTTCGCGCCCTCCGACGACGGAGGAGGACAGGCCGACGCGGGGGGCGGCACGGTGCTGCTGAACATCCGCGACAGCGGCAAGGGCATTCCCCGCCAGGACCTGGAAAAAATTTTCGACCTGTTCTACACGACCCGAAACAGCGAGGGCTTCGGTCTGGGTCTGTTCATCTCCCGGCGCATCGTGGAGCAACACGGGGGCCTGCTGTACGCCGAATCGGACCCGGGCCGGGGCGCCTCCTTCCGGGTCGAACTGCCCGTCGGCGGCTGAACGCCTTACAACCCGTATTCCTCCAGTTTGTCGTACAGGGTGCGTCGGGAGATGCCCAGCAGGGCCGCCGTTTTCGTCTTGTTGCCGTCCACCAGGGCCAGGGTGCGGATAATGGCCCTCCGCTCGGCGTGGCGCACGGCTTCCTGCAACGACAAGCCTTCCTCCTCGGGAATGGGGCCGGAAGCGGCGGCCGGACCGACGGGCGCGGGCGGGCGCAGCCCCAGACAGCCGGGGGTGACGACCTCGCCCTCCGCGAGCAACACGGCCCGTTCCACCACGTTTTCCAGTTCGCGGATATTGCCCTTCCAAGGTTGTTCCGCCAATATCTGAAGCGAGGCCGGGCTGATGGCCGTGATGCTTTTGCCGTAACGGGCATTGTATTTTTGCACGAAGCGCCCCGCAAACATCATGATGTCTTCCCGGCGCTCCCGCAAAGGGGGCAGATGGATCGGCACCACGGCCAGCCGGTAATACAAATCCTCGCGGAACGCGCCCCGCTCCACTTCCTTCGCCAGGTCCCGGTGCGTGGCGCTTACAAAGCGCACGTCCACGGGAATGACCTTGTTGGAGCCCACGGGCCGGATTTCGTGCTCCTGCAATACCCGCAGCAATTTGACCTGCATCCCCGGCGACAACTCGCCTATTTCGTCCAGAAACACCGTGCCGCCCTCGGCCTCCTGCACCAGGCCCCGCCGGGCGTTGACCGCCCCGGTGAACGCGCCCCGGACATGGCCGAACAGTTCGCTCTCCAGCAGATTTTCCGGCAGCGCCCCGCAGTCTATGGTCAGAAAGGGTTGTTCCCGCCGTTCGCTCAGGGCGTGGATGTGGCGCGCCAGCAACGACTTGCCCGTGCCCGTCTCGCCCTGGATGAGCACGGGCGCCAGGGAATCCGCAATTTTGCCGACCGTGGACAGCACCTCTTCCATAGCCCTGCCCGCTCCCATGAGCGGGGCGACGGCTCCGACTTCGTCCCGGCGGGCGGACGCCTCGATGCGACGGTTCAGACGGCCGTACTCCACGGCCCTCCGGGCCAGCAGTTCCAGTTCGTCCGCGTCAAAGGGCTTGGTAATGTAGTTGTACGCCCCGAACTGCATGGCCTCCACCGCGCTTTTGATGGTGCCCACCCCGGTCATGACGATGAAGGGCGTCCGGTTTCCGTCGGCCCGCAGGCGCTTGAGCAGATCCAAGCCCGACATGCCCGGCATGGCCAGATCGCACAGGATCAGGTCGAATTCCTGTTCCTCCAAAGTCTTCAGCGCCCTTGCGCCCGAAAGCTCGGCGCGCACGTTCCAGCCTTGCAGACCGAACAGAACGCCCAGCGTGTCCAGCCATTCCGATTCGTCGTCGATGATCAATATATCCGTTTTCATACCCCACCCTTTCGCGGCGGCGCTCCCCGGACGGGAACGCTTCCGGCGTCAGCATAGGCCGGAATCCGCCCCTCCGTCCACGTCCTTGTTTTCAAGCCGCTCCGTCGCGGGCAATCCCCGTCCGCCCGCGCGGGCCGTTGACGCGCCTGGGCAAAATCCGTAGGAACACAAAAATTACATCTCATCGGGAACAAGGAGAGAGTTCATGAAAAATCAGCCGACGATCCAGGCCCGGCGCGGCAACACGCCGGTTATCGTCATGGCGCTGGCCCTGATTGTGATCTTCGCGGCCGCCTTCATGGCCGACAAGGTGCACACCAGCCACGGTCAGGTGCAAATCCGCGATATCCGCTTCGTGACGCAGGACGGCGGCCTCATGCGGGCCCTGCTGTACATTCCGCGCACGGCCTCGCCGGAAACTCCCGTGCCCGCCGTGGTGGCCATGCACGGCTACAACAATACGGCCGAGATGCAGGACATCAACGCCATCGAACTGTCGCGCCGGGGCATCGTGGTCCTGGCCTTCGACTCCTACGCCCACGGCCATTCCTCCTACCCCGACAGCCGCGTCAACAACGGCTTCGTGCAGGATCTCGGCACCTTCGCCGCCCTGCAGTATCTGAAAACGCTGCCCTACGTGGACCTTTCCCGGGTGGGCATGGTGGGCCACTCCATGGGCGGCAGCGCCATTCAGGACGGCGCGTTGCGCGCCTTCCAGGCTCACGAAACCGATCCCTCGGTGGTGGTGCCCGCGGCCATACTGCCCACGGCCAACTCCTTCACCCTGGACGCCGACGGCAACCCTCTGCTGGCCAAATATCCCGTGAACCTGGGTTCGGTATTCGGCAAGTATGACGAATGGGTGCTCAACATGTGGGGCGTGCACAAGGGCAGCGAGGCCATCTCCACCCCCAAGGCCAAAACGGTCATGGGCGTCGGCGCGCCCGAGTACGACACGTATTACCGCTTCGGCTCCGATACGCCCCTGGACCGCGCGGGCGCGCTGCAAGCGGCGGCCGACAAGCAGCTTCGCGTGCTCTTCCAACCCCACGTCGACCACCCCATGATCACCTTCTCCAACGACGCCGCCGGCGCCGTGGTGGACTTCTTCGACATCACCCTGCTGAACGGCCAAAGCCCCCTTCCGGCCGACGATCTCATCTGGTACGGCAAGGAACTGGGGTCGGGCATCGCGTTCCTGGGCTTTTTCTTCTTCCTCGGGGCCTTCGGCCTGGTGCTTCTGCGCGCGCCCTACTTTCAGGCCATCGTGCGGCCCGAGCCGGACGGCTTGACCACCATCACCGACGGCGCAAGCAAACTGCGTTATGTGATCATCTATCTTATCGGGCTGGTGCCCGCGCCCCTGCTGTTCAACTGGTTTGTGGGCTACTGCTACGCCAACCCCATCCACGGCCGCGTGGTGGATATTCTGCTCAACGCCAGCCCCCTGCTGCCCCTGCCCTGCGTCAACGGCATCTTCCTGCTGAACATCGTGGTGGGCGCGCTGCTGCTCATCCTGTACCTGTTCGTGTACTTCGCTTTCTGCCGCAAGATGGGCTGCACCGTGGCCAATATGGGCTTCAATGTGCCCGCCAACCACGTGTGGCGGGCCGCTGTGTGGGCGGTGGCCGTGTTCGCGGCGGGCTACGTCACCCTGCTGCTGTGCGAAGCGCTGTTCGGCATCGACTACCGCTATTTCGTGTTCAGCATCAAGTCGCTGGACCCGGCCAAGTGGTGGATTTACCTGCGCTATCTGCCGTCCTTCCTGTTCTTCTTCCTGGTCACGGCCATGACCCTGAACACCTTTACCAAGATTAACGGCGCGGCCGAGTGGAAGAACGTGCTGCTCATCATCGGGGCCAGCATCGGCGGCCTGGCCGCGCTGTCCATCGTGGACTACGGCACCATGTACCTGACCGGGGTCAAGATGTTCGAGCTCGTGCCCTTCTCCGAGCGCATCGCGGCCTTCTGCGGGCTGTTTGTGTGGAACATGCTGGTGGCCCTGACCGCCGCCGCCCTGCTCACCCGGCTGTTCTTCAAGGCCACGGGCTCCATCTGGGCGGGCGGTTTCCTCAACGCCCTGATCATCACCCTGTTCGCCACCTCCAATACCGTGGTATCCATCAACGTGCTGCCGTAACGCCGGCGCGCTCTTCACGGTTTCGAAAAGGCCCGGCGCACTCATGGCGCCGGGCCTTTTTCGGATCAAGGCGCCCCCCGCCTTGGAACGTTTTGCCGTTGAAAATGCTCTAGACGTCGTCCTCGACCCGGACACGGAACAAGTCGTCGTCCGGCATATCCAGGATGCGGCGGGCCAGCTCCCGCTTGTAGGCGAGGTAGGCGGCCCGCCCCTCAGGGTCGCTGTCGTCGTCCTGCCAGCGGGTCACCCGGGCGCGGAACTCGTCGTCGAACACGGCGGCCGACATGACGACCGTGGCCGTTCTGCCCCGGTAGCCGATTTTGAAAATAAAGTGCCCCGGCAACGCGGCGGGCGCGCCCTCGGACGGCATGGTCGGCTCCTGAAGGCAACGGCCCTCGCGCACGGCATGCGAAATCATTTCCACGCAGTCGAGAACGCCCCCGCCCGGAAAGCCCAGCCGCCAGACAAGTTCGCGCCGAAGCACGGGCTCTCCGGGCGACAGCAGGGCAAAGGCCCCCGCGCTCACCCGCAACATCAGCGCCGCCGCGACGACGTTGGCGCGCGTGCAGTATTTCAGCAGGTCGTCATACCCGACGTTCAGGTCCCCATCCTTGTCCCGCAGGGTCAGGCGTCGCTCCATGATTTACTCCAGAGCGCCGGGCAGCACGATGTCGCGCGGATCGACCCTGTTGCGCATCATGCCGTTGTCGAGCATGAAGGCCAGGTCGTCGTTCATGCTGTCCAGGTCGGCCTGGTTGAAGCGCTGCGTGAAATGCGACCACTCGAACAGTTTTTCGGCCGTGGGGATATCCACGCCCTGTTCCTCGGCGCCCATGGCGACGGCTTCGTCATGGTGTTCGGCAATCCAGGCGGCGGCTTTGTCATGGGCGCGCAGCACGGCGGCCAGGCGGTCCGGATGCTCGGCGATGAACGACTCGGAGGCGGCCACGGCCAGCTTGGGCACGACCAGCCCCTCGGCGGAGGCGATGACGGTTCCGCCCGAATTCAGAGCGTTGACCACCGTATTGGCGGACAACAGGGCCGCGTCGACCCGGCCGCTTTCAAGCGCGGCGAAAGCCTTGGGGATGTCCATCTGGATGAACTGCACGTCGTCGATGCTCATGCCTTCCGCGGCCAGAGCGGCCACCAGAAGCTGGTGCAGGACGGTGCCCTTGGGTCCGGCCACGATTTTGCCCTTCAGACTTTTTACGTCGGCAACGCCGCCCTTTTTGCCCACAATGGCGAATACCCCGGTGGGACGGGACACCCCGGCCACGATTTTAATCGGGTTGCCCTCGCCCCGGGCCATCTGAATGGAGGTGGTGTTCATCACCCCGCCCACATCCAGGGAACCGGCAGCCATAGCCTGGGCCTGCTGCGCGCCGGAGGTGATTTCATGCCATACGACTTTGACGCCCAGGGGTTCCAGTTCCTTTTCCAGCAGCCCCTGGCGCTTCATGACGATGCTTTGCAGATTGAACGGAGATTTCACGTAGCTGATGTTCAATACCTTGTCCGCATCGCCCGCGGCCGCCGCGACGCCCGCCGTCATGCCGACGGCCAGCAACGCCATTGCCATTTTCTTTAAGATCATATCACGCTCCTTGTTTTCTGCCGAGACAGGTCAAAATGTGATCGCGCACGCGTTCCCGTCGTTCCCAACCGGAAAATTCCTCCGCCTCAAACGTGGCGGCGGCACGGCCGCCGCGCATGACCACGACGCGCCGGGCGACGACAAAGGCCTCGTCCATGTCGTGGGTCACGAACAGACAGGCCATGCCCTGTTCGTCCACCAGCTCCTTCAGCATGATCTGGAGATCGCCCCTGGTCATGGCGTCCAGCGAGGCAAAGGGCTCGTCCATCATGAGAAAGCGCGGGCGGCGCAGCAGGGCGCGGGCGATGCCCGCCCGCTGGGCCATGCCGCCCGAAAGTTCGCGGGGGAACAGGCCCCCCGCTTCGGCCGCGTCCAGAGCCACATCGGCCAGAGCGCGGGCAATCAGGGCCGGAGCTTCGGCCCGACGACGCCGGGCGGGCACGGCCAGGGCCAGATTTTCGGCCGTGGTCAGCCAGGGCAGCAGACGCGTATCCTGAAACACCACCCCGCACGCCCCGGCCGGTATGAAAACCGGGCCGGACCCCGCGTCGGGCGGGATAAGCCCCGCCGCCACGCGCAGGGCTGTGGATTTGCCGCAGCCGGACGCGCCCAGCAGGCAGGTGATGCCGGTATCGGCCATGTCCAGAGTCATGGCGTCGAGCACGCGCTTGTCTCCGAAACTTTTGGATACGTTCTCGAAAGCGATCATCCCTCGACCACCTCCGGAAAACGCCTGCCCGCCACCCCGGCCACGACCCGGCGAAACAGGGCGTCCAAAGCCCAGCCGACAAGACCGATGGCAAAAATGCCCACCATGACCACATCCACGCGCTGCATCTGCTCCGCGTCGGAAATCATGTATCCCAGGCCGCTGCCCGCGGCGATGAGTTCGGCCGCGATGAGCGCGCGCCAACTGTAGCCGAAGCTGAGGCGCACGCCCGTGACGATGGAAGGCAGCGCGGCGGGCCCCGCGAAATAGCGGGCGTAGTCAAGGCGGGACAGGGACAGGCTGGCGGCCAGTTCGCGGTAGGAGGCGTCCAGCCGCGCGAATCCGGCCCGGGCGTTGAGGTAGACCGGAAAAAACGAGGCCAGAATGATGATGGCCAGTTGTGTGGCTTCACCGATGCCGAACCACAGGATAAGCAGAGGAATGGTGGCCAGGGGAGGCGTCATGCGCATAAAGGACAGCGTCGGGTCCAGGGCCTTTTCAAGCCGGGGCAGGGCCGTCAGCAGCGCGGCCAGGGCGCAGCCCGCCGCGACGCTGATGGAAAAACCTCGGGCCACCCGTCCCAATGAGGCCGCCGTATGCCGGACCAGCAGGCCGGATTCGAGCATGTCCCCGGCCGTATGCAGCACGGTGGCCGGGGCGGGCAGCAGATAGGGGGACGCCAGGCCCAAACTCGCGGCCAGTTGCCAGGCCAGCAGAACGAGCAGGGGCACGACCAGGGCGCGGACCGGCCTCATGGCTCCAGAACCCTGAGGGCCGCGCGGCAGTCCGTGGCAAGCAGCAGATTGGCCAGATCGAACTTGGCCTGTGTCCAGCGCCGGGCGATGTCCGCCTTGGCGACGGGATCGGACGGGGCGGTTTTGCCGGCCCGGCCGTACCGGAGAAAATCGGCGTTCGGCACGCCGGGCGGCGGCGACAGTTCCAGGCTTTTCCCCCGCAGAGAAAAACGGAAATAACAGCGGCCCGTCACGCCCTCGGATGCCCTCTCGTCGACAAAGGAAGGGTCGACCGCATAGCGGCCGTCGCTGACCATGCGCGTGATCAGTTCCAGCGCGTCGCGCGCGCCATAGCCCGGAAACGAGGTGAACAACGCCAGTTCGCGCCGTTCCGCCGGGCCGTCCGGGGACAGTTCGGCCAGCGCCCGCTGCGCCAGACGAAAACCGAGAATTACGCCGCCCACCGACTCCAGGCCGTGGTAGCGGAGGGCGTCCGCGATGTGAAAGCTTACCCGCCGCCCCTGGTCCAGGACGATCAGGCGCGGCTCCACCCACTCCGACGGGGCGAGCAGACCGGGGATGCATTCCCGCGACTCGTCGCGGGGAACTATATCGTTGTTCAAGACCTTTCCTTCTTTTTTCTTTGCGAAGCGCGAGGTTTGCGCGGGGTCGCCCCGGCGCTCGCCCGGCGGCGGAGGTCAACGGAAAGTACGCCTCCGGCGACGCAAAGGAAAACTTCCTATATTGAAAACAAAATTCATTGTCAACAAGTGACGCCATGATGTCCTCTTTTTCCCGAACAATTCCGAAACGGCCCTCGCGCGGTCCGGCGACGAGGTCGATTGACAGGGACGCGCCCGGCGCGCTATCTCCAGTCATAAGGATAACAGGCGCGCGGCGTTCCGCCTCCGCCCCTTCACGCCGTCTGGAGAACGTCATGGCAGAAACGCCGTTCCTTGCCGCGACTCAGTTTTCGGTCGCCTCCGTCCTCAACCGTTCATGGCAGACCATGTGGAAGGTGCCGGGGATCAGCCTCGGACTGACGCTGACGGCAGCCGTGCTGGCCGCGATACCCGAATTTCTGCTGCCGGGGGTGCCGCTCGCCCTGGCGCTGGGCCAGGTGGCGGACGCAGTGATGGGGTTGATCCTGTCGGGGGCCGTCGCCTATGCGGTCTTTCAGGAACTGGGCGGCCGCCACGCGGGCATCGGGGAAGCCCTGACGCGCGGGCTGACCCGCTTTTTTCCCCTGCTGCTGGCCTCTTTGCTGACAGGCATGGGCATGGTGCTCGGCTTCATGCTGCTGCTCATTCCCGGCCTCATCCTCATGTGCCTGTGGTCGCTCGTCGTGCCCGCCTGCGTGCTCGAACGCCTCGGCCCCCTCTCCAGCCTGTCCCGCAGCGCGCGGCTGACCAAGGGCTACCGCTGGCCCGTGTTCGGCCTGATACTGCTCACCGTCATCGCAGGTTTGATTCTATACGCGGCCGCCGTTTTTATGGCGACGCTGCTGACCGACAACTTCGTGGCGATCATCGCGTTTTCCATCCCGCCGGTCGCCATCCTCACCGCATTTCAGGAAGTCATGACGACCATCATCTATTACGATCTGCGGGGCGTCAAAGAAGGGTTGACCCTCGACAACCTGGTGGACGTGTTTGATTAATCCGTTCCGGCCGGGAGGGAACGCGGGTCGGAGCGCCCCGCGCCGTCACATCGGTCCGCCGGGGTCCGTCTTGTCGGCCTTGGTTCTGCCCATCACCCGGCCGCGTTCCAGTTCGGCCCGCTGAGCGGCGTAAAACGCGGCAAGAAAACGGCGCGCCTCCGACGGGGGCACTTCGCCCTTCCAACCTGTTTTGCGACGGATTTTGGCGCAGGCCTCGACAAGCGTGTTTTCATCTCCGATCTCCGGACGTCGCAACAGTTCTTCCAGCACCTGGAGTTCAAAGGTCCCGTACACCGCCAGTTGCGCGGCGCTGAAGGCATAACGCCCGGGCGCGGGCTCCCCGTCCGTCAAATCGTCGAGCAGCGTCCGCCGGGGCATGGAAATGACCAGGGTGCCGCCGATCAGATCCCCGGCGCGCAGATGATCGCGGTTGAACAGGGGCAGGGCGCTGATGCACAGGAGCCAGCCCAGCAGCGCCAGACGGCCGCCGGAGTCCGCCCCCAGCCCCACGCCGAGAACCACGCCGAGCGGCACGAAAATTTCCACCTCCCGCGTCAGGTTGCGGGCGATGACCGCCGCGGGCGTCAACTCGCCGCCCCCGCGGCTGATGACCCGCAGCCCGCAGATACGCTTGCCGGGCGTGCGACCCTGCCAGGCCAGTTCAAAATGCAAAAAATACAGGTTGCGCACGACAAAGGCCGCAAACAGAAGAAAGGTTGCGCCCAGTTCGAAATTAAGGCCGGAAAACAGAAGCGGCACCAGCAGCAGATAAAGAACGAGCACGGCGGCCCCCAGGAACAGCATGTCCAGGACAAAGGCGGTCAGGCGTTCGCCGTGCCCCGCCACCCGGATGTCCAAGGGCACGCCCTCGGGGCTGACGAGGACCCGGCGACCGCGCCGGACGCCCTCGAGCAGTTCGCCCAACCGATCATGGGTGACGGCCATGTCCCTTCTCCCTGCCGCTCAGGCCGAAATACGCCAGCCACGCCAGCGCGGTGACCAGGGCGAAGGCGAAACGCCCGGGCGTGTTGTCGATCCATTGGCGAAAGCCCCCTTCCAGCACCCCCGCCACAAAAAACAGACCCACGGCCCCGGCCGCCACGCCCGCGGCCCGGCGGCCGTGAACGGCCAGACTTTCCAGACGCGTCAGCGGGCCGGGGAACAATATCTTTTCCGCCACCGCCAGCCCGGCCGCCCCGCACAGGACCAGGGCCAGAATTTCCGTCACGCCGTGGACGGCCAGCCAGCCCAGAAAGTCCACGGTCAGCCCGTGCGCGGCGTGCAGCGCGACGAACGCCCCCAGGGTAAGGCCGTTGCTCACGAACAGGATAAGAGTGGGAACGCCGAAGGCGAAGCCCAGGCCGAAACTGAGCAGACCCACCAGGGCGTTATGCCGGAACAGCGCGTTGGCGAACACCACAAAAGTATGGAGAAAGCCGGGCCAGGGCGCGAACAGTTCGCCTTCCAGCAGATCGGCCCGGGAACTGCCCGGCCCCCGGCCCCCGGCCAGGTATTCCGGCACCAGCAGGTGAAAATTGTTCAGGTCGGCGCGCACCAGCAGATAGCCCGCCGCAACTCCGACCAGCAACGCGCCGAACACAAGGGCCATATGCCGGCGCAGGGCCCGCACGGACCGGGGAAAGCCCCGCCGAAAAAATTCTTCCAGGTTTTCCAGCACGCCGGTGCGCGGTCCGTACACGGTCAGGTAGGCGCGCAAGGCCAGGTTTTCCAGATACAGGAGCAAATTGCGATCAAGAGCGACGGCCCGGGCCACGGCCAGGGACGACATGGCCGACCGGTACAGCAGGGGCAGGCGCTGCGCCTCGTCCGCCGACAGGGAGGCGATGCCCCGCCGCTCCGCCCGGCTTACCAGTTCGTCCAGTTCCCTCCACCCGGGCTCGCGCCCCTTGCGGAATTCGGCGCTGCGCAGTTTGAGGCCGCGGTCCGCCGGGACGGCGCGGTCGCTTTCCGCCGTTGCCGCCGGATCGCGGTCCGGGGGGCGGGAGAATTCCGGGGACGGGTTTGTCATCACAGCCATCCTTTCCGCTTGATCAGCATATAGCGGTTGAGCAGCGCCGTGGAAAGCCCGTTCGCGGGGGCTTCCAGGCAATGCACGCCCAAACGGGCGATGCGTTCCAGAACGATGGAGCGTTCCCGCAAAAAATCGTCGGCGATGACCGCCCGGGCCACGTCGTCGAACGTGTCGGGCCGGGCCTCCCACAGTCTGGTCAACAGGGGGTCGCGCAAAGTGACGCATACCACCACATGCCGCCGGACCATCCATTGCAGGCTTTCCGCCAGCAGTTCCGCCGACACGGTATCCACAAATTCGGTAAACAGCACGATGAGAGCGCGGCGTTGCAGGCGGGCGTTGAGTTCGGCCAGGGCCAGGGTGAAATTCGTCTCCTCGACGCCGTAGTCCAGCCCGGCCGTAAAACGCTGGAAGCGGGCGAAATGCGGCATGCCCCGCCCGGGCCGAAGGAAGTGGCGGAAGCGGGCGTCAAAGCCGCAGCCGCCCACCAGATCGCCCCCGCGCAGCGAAACCAAGCCCAGCAGCAGGCCCGCCCGGATGGCGTGGTCCAACCTCGACACGCCGTCCACGGGCTCCAGCATCAGGTGGCCGGTGTCGAAGCCGAGCACAATCTGATGGTTGCGCTCCTGCCGGAATTCCTTGCTGAGCAGCTTGCGGTGGCGCGCCGAGTGCTTCCAGTCGATGAAGCGACTGTCCATGCCCGGCGTGAACTCGCGCAGGGTGTCGAACTCCGTCCCCTCGCCCCGCAGATTCTGGCTTTTAAGGCCGTACACGGCGTCCCTGGCGAAAAAACGCAACACCTCCTCGTGGATGCCGCACACGTCGGGCGTCACGTCGATGGCGTCCTCCCGTTCGCAGCGGCGGCGCACTTCCACCAGTCCCAGCGGCCCGCGCCAGCGCGTCCACACCGCCCGCACCAGCGTCCGCCCCCGGCGGCGGGGCGTCAGCGGCAAGATCAGATTCAGCGATCCGTCGCCCCAGGCCGCCCGGACGGACGCCGATTCGGCGGGGGCGCCGTCCAGTTCCAGCCGGGCTTCGACGGCGGCGGGCGGAGTCCGGCCTTCGGCCTTCAGGCTCAGGCGCACGCCGCCGCTCTGCCCCACGGACAGTCTGCCCGGCGTCTGAACCTCAAGCCCCAGACGGCGGCCGGGCAGAACCATAAGCATGTCGGCCGCCGACAGGGCCAGAACCGCCGCGGGCCAGTACAGCGAAACATACCACCATTCGGGCCGACCGGCGATCAGCAGCAGCGCCGCCGGGACGGACAGGGCGAAGCAGGCCGCGGCCCGGACCGTGGGGCGCACGGACCCGCGCAAAGGCCGCCGCCCGACCGGGTCGTCAGATTTCATCGGGGGGCCGCCGTCTGGTCGATGATGTCGCGCAGGGCCTGTTCGCTGCCTATGCCCTCGATGTCGGCGGCCGGAGTCATGACCACCCGGTGCCGCAACAGCGGCACGGCCAGCCGCTTCACGTCGTCGGGGATGACGAAGTCGCGGCCGCACACGGCGGCGTAGGCCCGGGCGGCGGCCGCCATCATAGTGGCGGCGCGGGCGGACGCCCCGGTCTCGATGGCCGGGTGTCGCCGTGTGGCCCGGATGAGGTCCACGATATACTCCACCAGGGGCTCGGTCAGCCTGATGCCCGCCGTCAGCGCGCGGGCCTCGGCCAGTTCCTCCCGCGCGACCACGGGACGCAGGCCGAAATCGGCCGGCCGGGGCATGGCCGAATAATGCCCGTAGCGCCGGACAATCTCGCGTTCCTCATCCTCCGAGGCGTAGTCGACGACGATTTTAAACAAAAAGCGGTCCAACTGGGCTTCGGGCAAAGGATAGGTGCCCTGCTGCTCGATGGGGTTCTGGGTGGCCACCACCATAAATTCCTCGCCCAGAGGATGGGTTTGCCTGTCGATGGTGACCGACCGCTCGTTCATGGCCTGCAACAGGGCGGCCTGAGTTTTGGGCGGGGTGCGGTTGATTTCGTCGGCCAGCAGAATCTGCGTGAAAATGGGCCCCTGGGTCAGAACAAAGGAATTGGTCTGAAAATTGAACAAATTGGTGCCCAGCACGTCGCCGGGCATCAGATCGGGGGTGAACTGGATGCGCCCGAACCGCAAATCGAGACATAGGGCGAAGGCCTGAGCCAGAAAGGTCTTGCCCGTGCCGGGGACGCCTTCCAACAGCACATGCCCGCCGCACAGCAGGGCGGCGAGCATCAGATCGACCGCGTCTTCCTGGCCGACGACGGCCTTGCCCACCTCGGACCGGATGCGGTCAGCGACGACGCCCGGGGGCGCTTGAAATTCCATGCGTGATTTCTCCCTTCCAGCGATGAACGGCACAGGCGCAGGCGAACAGCCGGGGCAGCGACCGGGGATCGCCGGGTTTGAGGTTGGCGACCCGCCGCATCAGGTCGGAGCACGAATCGCGCGCGCCGCGCGCCGCGCCCACCCGGTCCAGCCAGGCAGTCAGGGCCTCGGCCTCCAGCCCCGGCGGCGCGTGCAGGGCGCGGGCCGCCGCGCGCACGGTCCGGCGCGCGTAACGGCGCAGCACCTCGTCGTGATGCCCGGCGTAGTCGAGCAGGCGCGCTCCGTTGGCGATCAGCCGGGCCTTGCCGAAGTCCGGAGCGCGCCCGGGCGCAAGCGGCGCGCCGAAACGCCCGGCCCCGGCCAGAAACGCCAGCAGGGCCGACAGCCCCGTCAGGCCGGTGACGATGCCGTACGGGAAACGGAACAGCCACGAAATTCCGGACCGCTCGGCCGCGCGAAAACCGTGGACGCTTTCGTCAAACACCAGGGGCGCGCGGGCGGCTTCCCGCTCCGCGCCCCGCGCACGGCGCAACAGGGCCAGCACAAAGGCCGTGTTTTCGCCCTTGCCCAGGCCGTGGTTGGATATCACGTCGGGGTCGGCCAGCACCCAAACCGTATTGTCGTCGCCCTCGTCCATGATCAGTTCGCCCACCAACATGCCGTCCGCCGTGCCGACCACGGGCCGCAACGCGGGCGAGCGCGCCACCTGGACCACTTCCGGCAGGGCGGGAACGACGCCGAGCTCGTTGTCCGTCCAGGCCGCGGGACGCGCCACGCGAGCCACGTCGCCCTCGCCCGTCACATGGCTCAGAACCCGCCGCGCCGCGTCCAAGGACTCCGGCCGCACCTCCCCCACCCAGCCGGAATGCCGCTTGTCCGGCACGCCCCGCCATTTGGGCAGCACCAGCACCAGGCTCGGCACCTCCATCAGCAGACGCGGGCCGAGTTCGTCGTCCAGACGCCACGGGTCGGGTTCGATGACCATCAGAGTGCCGCCGCCCACCATGTCCAAAGTATGGCCCCGGCCCCGACTGACCGGAAAATCGAGACGGCGCAACATATCGTACACACCGGCGTGGCCGATGGCGGACACGGAATAGGTCCCGGCCCGCGCGGTATCGCCCCGGTCCGGCGTCCCGTCGTCGTAGGCGGGCAACAGCACGGACAGCGCGAAAAGCGCCAGACCGCAAGTCAGCAGCAGAATCAGCGCGGAACGGGTAAACGGCCCCCGCCTCATGCCGCCCCCCGGCGAAGAGCCGCCGTCAACGCCTCAAAGCTGCGGCGGCAGGCTTTGTATTCCTCGCGCCCCGGCTTGCGCCCGCCGAAGTGGGAAAGCTCCACACGCTCGATGATATCGGCAAAACTCTCCCGTCCGCCGGGGGGCAAATCCAGGTTGGACAAAATCTCGCGGCTGGTCAGCGACACGGCGATGGACGTGTGAAGGCGGCGACGCAATTCACCCACGCTTTGCAGCAGCAAAAGGTGCATGGCCTCGGCGTAGTCGGCGGCGTCGGCCAGTTCGTCCGCCCGCGCCTGGGCCCGATCCATGCGCGCGACCGCCGCGGCAGACGCCTCCTCGTCCGCGCCCGCGCTTTCCAGGCGGCGCGACCGGCTGAAACTCCACAGATTGGACCCCGCATGGCAGGCGATGATCGCCAGCGCCACGGCCACGCTCCCCCACAACAACGCGCGGGCCGCGGATTCGGACAAACGCGGGAACGGCATCGACTTGTTCCGGTTCTCTCCGCGCTTGTTCTCGATGTTTCCGCCGCTGTTCCCGGCCGGAAGTTCGGTCTGGAGGCCCAAAACGCCGGTGGAAAGCACGAGGGCGGCCCGGGCCCGCCCGTCCCCTTCCCGCTCGGCGTCGCTCGGAACGGCAAAGGCCGGAAAAAAGACCAGCCCCGCCAGCAGGATCGCTCCTGCCGCAACGGCCGGCCGAGTCACCCGGCGTTTGCGCCCGCCGCTTTTTCCTCGTCGTCCCATACCGCCCCCATGCCCGACGTCTTGGCCCGCAGCCTACTCTAAAAAGCCTCGGGACGAAAGCCCGGCCCGATTCCGCGGCCCCTTCTCCGCTGTTCCCGACTCCTCTCCCCGTCTCCGCGAAATTCCGGACTTCCGAAACGAGCCAAGCCCGGCGGAACGGTTCCGCCGGGCTTGGTCGTTCATGCCGGACGCGCGGACGCGCGGGGCGCTATTCTTCTTCCCAACTGATGAAGCCGGGCTTCACGTCGGTCATGGCGTTGACGATAAGTTCCACCAGGCCGCCGTAACGGATGGAATTCTTTTCGAGCAGGTTGTTCTGCTCCAGCAGTTCGCGGATCTGCCCCTTGCAGTTCGAACAGGGGGCGCACACGTACTTTTTGGTTTCGGGGCCCAGGCAGTCCGAGAACGCGCCGCAGATCTGCTCCATCTTTTTGCGGCCGGTGACGTTCATGCGCCAGCCTTCGATGTTGTTGCGGGTGATGATGGCAAAGCCGCTGCCGCCGCCGCAGCAGTAGTTGTCCACGCCGTGCGGGGTCATTTCGCGGAATTGGGGGCAAACGGCCTTCAGCACGTCGCGCTGGGGCTGCACCACGCCCATGAGCCGCACCAGGTTGCACGGGTCGTGCAGAGTGACCGGAAAGTCGTTGCGGCTGGGGTCCAGCTTGAGCTTGCCGCTCAGCACGATGTCGCGCAACAGGGGGAAGCAGCTCACGCGCGGGATGTTCAGTTCCGGCGGCAGGATGCGGTCGGCAATGACGGACAGGGCCTTGTGGGCGTGCCCGCATTCGCCGAGCACAATCTGCTTCACACCCAGCTTTTTGGCCGCTTCGGCGTGTTTGAGGGCCACACGGGCGGCCTGCACGTCGTCGTAGAAGATGCCGTAGTTCACCGAGTCGTACCCGGCGATTTCGCTGCTCAGGGTCCAGGACAGGCCCGCCGCCTCGAAAATGATCGAAAAAGCCGCGATGTTGTCGGGCCAGGCCAGCATTTCGCCGGCGTTGTGCAGCAGCAGGATGTCGGCGCCTTCCACGTCCCAGGGGGTTTTGAACTCGTAGCCCGTGGACTCGACATAGTCCTCGTCGATGAATTCCACGGTTTCGATGTCCACGGCCGGGGTCATGCCCGTGGAGGAACCGGCCTCAAGCTGGAGCATGGTGCCCTTTTCGTGCAGCTCACGCGGGTGCCAGCCCAATTCCTGGCTGAACAGCTTGCGCAGTTCGCGCGCGATAAGGCCGTTGTCCACGCCGATGGGGCAAACCTGGGCGCAACGGCGGCACAGGTTGCAACGGTAGGCCAGTTCGGCCAGGCGGACCACGGTGCGCCAGTTGAGCAGCGTGTCGCCGTAGCGCCATTTGGCCAGAGGCTCCTTTTTGACGTACTGCTTGTAAATGCGGCGGAACAGTTCGGACCGGAAGTTGGGCCGGTACATGTCGTGCCCGTTGGTCGCCTCGAACAGGTGACAGGCCTCGGAACACGAGTTGCACTGCGCGCAGTACTCCATGCTGGTGTCCAGCATGGCCAGGCAGGTCCAGTTGTTTTCGGGGGTGAACAGCTTGCGCACGCCCTCCAGAAACTTGTTGACGATTTCCTCTTCTTCCTCGGGCGTTTTGGGCACGGGAATCTGCAGGGCGACCACGTCGTCCAGAAGACAGCAGAATTCGTTTTTCTGGGCGTCGGTGTAGGTCTTCCACGGAAATTCGCGGAAGTCCACCGGAAGCTTTTTCAGGCTGCTCACGTCCACCGTGGTCATCTGACCTTCTTCGGTGGCCATATCGTTAAACGTGAGATCGGTCTTCATGCTCTTACTCCTTGTCCTGCTTCGTCGGGTCGGTGGTCGCCACTTCGGCCCAGGTCTTTTTGCCGTCGCCCTTGATGTGCGAAGCCTTCCAACTGACGGGCAGATTCAGGTTGGCCGCTATGCCGGCCTGCACTTTTTTGCTGTCCTGCGCGGGCACGTCGTCCCAGCGGATGTCGTGCCAGGTGAAGTACTTCATGAACGCATGGCCCATAAAACTGAAGGGCACCCAGATGAACAGGAAGAAGGAGATGAGCAGATACAGCACGTACACGGCGGACACCGGCACGGCCTTGAACGTCAGCATCCCCGCGAAGAACACGGCGCCCTGCATGACGAACCACCTGGGGCCGATAATCGACATGATGAGCCCCAGGCCGGAAAACACGGCGAACAGGCCCAGGTTGAAGAAATGCTCGGGCATGCTGTACTTGCGCAAATCGCGCTGGGTCATGCGGCGCTGGATGAGGGAGAGCGACCCCCACAGCACGCCGAGAAAGCCCAACACGTTGCAGAGCATGGCCAGGGTGGCGCACAGTTGCAGGAACCAGCCCAGATAGTTCGCCATCAGACAGAAGGAACAGATGACGGTCAGGCCCAGCGAGCCGATGAGCAGATACAGGCCCACATGGAAGGGATAGGTGCGCACCCACAGGGGGCGATTGTGTTCGTAGGTGGCGTGCAGAAACAGGGCTTCCTTGAGAAAGCCGGTCAGCGTGCCGAGGGTGGAACTGTGGTAGGGCTTTTTCCACCAGTCGAGCTCTTCCATGTAACTGCCGCCGTGCTTGAGGCGTTCCGGCGCTTCGTGCGCCACGGGATAGATTTCCCAGCGCAGGTGCATGGGCTTTTTGAGGTAGCCGACCATCTTCGCCACGATGATGGCCACGCAGGCGATAAGAGCCACGTAAGCCAGGATGTACAAAACGATCATAGTTGTCTCCTGTCGCGTTGTCCGCCAACTTTTCGGGCGAGGAAAACCGGCCCCGGACAAAATGCCACGCTTCACCTTTCGCCGGAACAAAGTGCAGCGCCCCCCGTGCGGACGGGAAGCCCACGCGCATTTCCGCTCAAGCCGGAACATCCGGGGGAAATCTCCCGCCCGTTCCGCCTTATCCGGAAGGATGAAGCCCAAAATAAATAAAACAGAACCCTCTAAAAAACAAGAGGGAAACGGCGCAATTCGGGCTCCGGGCGCGAACTTGACGCGCGCTTTTCGCGCGGGGGTCGGCCGGGACCGAAAAAAAATGCTGCTCGGATAGTTTTTTCCTTGGCTGCGTCTTGGTTGCAAAATGTCAACACATTCTCCATCGTTCAACAGATTATAGAACTGGAAGAGTTCCATCAAAGAAGAGGATGGACACAGCGAAATATGTCAAGTTCCCAGTAGGTTTCCCGAAATTTCCGGCAAGTAGAGCGAGCCCCAGTACCTATGAACACACGCCCAAGTTTACGCCATAAGAGGCATGCCAGGTAACGACTTGTGATAAAAACTCCACTGCTAAAAAGAAAAAAACTACGCTTGATTGGGGTGCTTGTGTTCCGACCAAAACGGAAATATCATAGCTCGACAAGGAATGATGGGCGGACAAGTCGCCACAGATCTTTATTGACCGAATAGTAAAGCACGTGATGAATGAGCATCATTTCCTGAAAAATAACGGGAGATTCTGTGCAACGAAAACCTTTTTTAAAATGGGCTGGCGGTAAATATCGCGTTTTAGATAAAATTTTAAAAGAATTGCCTATAGGCTCTCGTTTTGTTGAACCATTTGCTGGCTCTTGTGCTGTATATCTAAATGTAGAAGCAAAACGAGCATTAATATGTGATGCAAATGCGGATCTTATCTATCTATATCAACACATACAACGCGAAGGAAAAGAATTCATTTCATATTGTCAGGAATTTTTTACACCTATTAACAATACAAAAGAACGATATATTGAAATTCGTGATGAATTTAATATATGTAAAAAACCAAGAAAAAGAGGGGCTATTTTTTTATATCTAAATAGGCACTCTTTTAATGGTTTGGTTAGATACAATTCAAAAGGAGAATTTAATGTACCATTTGGAAAATATAAATCTCCCTATTTCCCTTTAAAAGAATTAATGGATTTTTATAAAAAAACACAAGAAACAGAAACCTGCTTTTTATGTTGTGACTTTCGTAATACATTTAACAAACTAGAAAAAGGCGACGTCGTTTACTGTGATCCTCCATATATACCTCTTTCAGTAACTTCAAATTTTACAACTTATACAGGTAATGAGTTTAGCATAAAAGACCAAAAAGACCTAGCATTACTCTCAAAATCAGCACACAATAAAAATATAACAGTCGTTCTTAGCAATCATGATACAAGCATTACACGTTCTCTATATGCCGATGCAGAATTAAGAACATTCAATGTACAGCGTTTTATAAGTTGCAACGGGGACAACAGGTCAGCAGTTCCAGAAATTCTCGCAATCTATCGATAGAATTATATGAAAAGAATTTTGTCGAATGCTAACAGCTTTAAGCAACCATCATCAATATTTTCCTGTGAAGATATTACTCTTTATCATGGCGACGCAGTTTGCACTATGGAGGCATTGCCATCATCTTCGGTAGATATGATATTTGCCGATCCTCCCTATAATCTCTCAAATGGAGGAACGACCTGCCACGCAGGAAAACGTATCAGCGTTAATAAAGGCCTATGGGATATAAGTAAAGGTATTGAAGAAGACTTTGCTTTTCATGCGGCATGGATTCAAGCCTGTAAGCGTATTTTAAAACCAACAGGAACTATTTGGATTTCAGGGACATATCACAGCATATTTTGTTGTGGGTATGCCCTGCAGTTACAGGGATGGCATATAATAAATGACATTATTTGGTTTAAGCCAAATGCCGCTCCAAATCTAGCGTGTAGAATGTTTACAGCTAGCCACGAAACACTAATATGGGCCAAGCTATATAAAAATGCGAAACATTATTTTGACTATAAGTTAATGAAAAACGGAGATTGGAATAAAGATATGCTTAAAAAGCCAGACAAACAAATGCGGAGTGTTTGGGCTATTGGGAGCCCAACAAAAGCTGAAAAGCAATTTGGTAAACACCCAACACAAAAACCTCTTGCATTATTGGAACGCATTATTATTGCTTCTTGCCCACAGCATGGAGTTGTGCTTGATCCCTTCTGTGGGAGTGGAACTACTGGCGTAGCAGCACTTAAACATGCGAGGCGCTTTATTGGGATTGATTCTGATTTTAACTATTTAACAGAATTTTCCAAGCCTCGAATTTTAGCTTTAAGAGAGGAAAAAATACGTGGAGAGAAAGGAAGCTGTCAAAAAGCTTAAGAAATTGGAAGGTCAAAACTTGCATACCTTAGCCAAACAATACGAAATTACAGTTATATCACCAACGGGTAAGGTTAACAAAGGTTGGGCTGGGCATGTTTGTGAGCGTTTTTTGGGGTTACCTCTTAATTCTGCGCAGAGTCCCAATTTTGGCTCTTGGGAATTAAAAAGTATCCCATTAAAAAAACTCGCTTCCGGTAAGCTTGCCTTTAAGGAAACTATGGCGATAACAATGATAGATCCCTATCATGTGCAACATACTCCTTTCGCAGAAAGCCACTTGCTTGCCAAGTTACGTAAAGCTGTCATTGTGGCCAGAATTGTAGGAAATAGCTACGCAGAACCAACTTTTATTCATTCAATTACTGAAATTGATTTATCTGAAGAATTATACAGAGCAGTTGAAGCTGACTATGAAATTGTCCGCCAATGTTTAAATGATCCTGATCGCGGCTTTAGCTCTCTCACAGGATCAATGGGGAAATTTATTCAACCACGAACAAAAGGCGCTGGACACGGTAGCATAAGTAGAGCATTTTATGCTCGCCCATTATTTTTATCACAGTTTATTAGACTATAACCTGAAAAGCTTTGAACGTCAGCTAGTATTGTCGTAACTTCATCCGAGTGAAGTACACTACTGATTATAAATAAGTTATCTTTCTGTTGTGGTATACTAACTCACGGTAGGTATTCAGAAATTTCCGGCAATTACGACAAACTCCATTATCCATTTCGTTTCATCCGTTAAAATCAAGATATATGCCACTCTTGATGGGTCATCATCATGTGCATGTAGGTCCCCTATCCTTTGTGCAAGACAAAAAAATACTGCTGCGGACAAGCGCAAGCTGCAGGAAGATTCACCATTAGTCATCCGTTCACGACATTATTTCGCAATACAAATCCACTCACACACAGCCATATATCTACGATAATAATTATTTATAATATATATCCTCTCTCTGTTGGCATTTTTATTGAACAAATTTATAAAAAAATAATGCAGAGAAAAACAGACTATAAAGAAAAAAATGTATCAGACTTCTATATCAATCCCTTATCTTAAACGATTGCTTGGAATTTAGTTGTAGCAGCCATAGGCGCAATTCGGGCTCCGGGCGCGAACTTGACGCGCGCTTTTCGCGCGGGGGTCGGCCGGGACCGAAAAAACGCGCCTTTCCTTCCCGGACAGGGCGGCTCCGCCGGGGAGGAAAGACGCGCGCATGGTGGTCGAAAAAAAAAGCAATACGCCGATCAAACAGTCTTTTTATGTATCCGCGGGCGGGGGGAGCTTTACCCCCCCGCTCGAAAATCAGCCTTCAAAACTCAGATTGACGCAGTCCACCTTGGCGGCGTCGCGCCGGTACGTGAAAAAGCACACGACAAAAGCCAGGCCCGCCAGCAGGGGCGCGAAGGACAGCAGACTCATGGCCGTGCCCAGGGTGAAGTTGTCGGACAAAAAGCCCACCACCACCGGCCCCAGGGCAAAGCCCAGAATGTTCTGGCACAATACCATGAGGCTGATGGCCGTGGCCCGCGCACCGGGGTGCACCAGGTCCACGATGATGGTTGAAAAGCCGGCGGCCATGCCCCCGCCGAACACCCCGCCCACGAACAGCACGGCGATCTGCGTCCAGCCTCCGGCCGGAAGCGCGGTGAAGGCCAGCAGTTGCAGGCCGCCCTGCAGCAAAAAGCATACCGCGATGACCAGGGGAATGCCGTGGGCTCGGTACTTGCGGGTCAGGTCGATGATGGGGCCTATGCACACCATGCTGAGGATGGACCCCAGAAACAGGGCCGACGACACCGACCCGGCCTGGACGGGGCTCATGCCGCCCTCGCGCATCAGGTAGGAGGGCATCCAGTTCATGGCCGCGCCGGTGCGCAGCAATTTGAGCGTGGCCCCCGCGAAAACGCACAGCAGGGACGGGGTGCGCAGCAGCACACCCAGCATGGCGACATAGTCGGCCAGGCTGCTCTTCTTTTTGGCCGATTCGCCTTTGTCCGCGCGCATGTCCACCGACTTGTAGTCGCGGATGAACAGGGCCAGGCAGGACAGGACAAGGCCGGGCACGGCCACCAGGCCGAAGGCGTGACGCCAGCCCCAGTGCGAGGCCACCCAGGCCCCGGCGATGAGGCCGATGGGAGCGCCCAGCCCCATGCCCAGTTGGGTGAGGGCGATGGCCGTGCCCCGCCGCCGCTTGGGAAACTGGGCCGCGATCAGGGCCTGAGCCGCCGGATTGTAGCCCGCCTCGCCCGCGCCGATGAACACCCGCGCGAACAGCAGGTGGGCGTAGGACCCGGCAAAGGCGCAGGCGCCCGTGGCCAGGCTCCAGATGGCGCCCATGAGGGCGATCATCTTTTTGCGGCTCCACTTGTCGATAAAATAGGCGCTGGGCACCACCAGCACCGAAATGGAGATGTTGACCACCGACACCAGCATGCCCAGTTGGGTGTCGCTCAAACTCCATTCGTCCTTGATGTACGGCAGCAGCGAAGCCACCACCTGGCGGTCGATGAAATCGAACACGCCCAGCAGAAACACGATGGAACAACTGAAAATGGCCGCTTTGCGGCCTATGGGCCATTCTTCCTCGGAGGGACATTCCACGCCGGAGGCATCCGGCGCTTCCACGGGCGGTGTCACGGATTCTTGGGCCATAATGGTATCCTTGTCGCCCCTCCGGCCCCGTTCGGAAAACGGAACCCGGGCCGGAGGCGGCGTTGTCGGGTCGGCAAGCGTTTCCGCGCGGGCGGAGAACGCTGTATGGGGAAGGCGAAAGCGCTTTGCTCCCGGTCGCTTCAGCGTCCGGGGCCTAGGCGCGCAAATCGTCAAGATAGTCGTTGAGCAGGGCGTACAGTTTGCGGGCCTGATCCGGGTGCTGATCCGCCACATTATGGAGCTGGAAAGGATCGGCGCGGCGGTCGAACAACAGGTCGCGGTCCGGCACCTCGGACGAACTGGACGGGGTGCAGGTCCACTGATCCGCGCCGTCCAGGGTGGCGTTGGCCTTGTGGCGCTTTTCGATGTCGGACAGGCCCTCCTCTCCGGCGGCGGCCTTCATTTCCTTGCGCCGTTTTTCCAGAGCCTCGAACTGGCCTTCAAACATGCCTTTGCCGCCCGTGGCGTGGATGTGGCTGTTGTCGATGTTGCCGCCGTAAAATTCCAGAGCCATGAGCCGTTCGGCCTTGTCGTCGTTCCTGGTCCAATGGATGTAGGACCAGTTTTCGGTAAAAATGGCCTGGGAATATGGATAGTAGCCCGCGATGGCGAAATCGCGCACTTTGTCCACCTCGCCGCGCGCCAGGGGCAGCAGGCTTTTGCCCTGCATGTCGGGGTGCACGCCGATGCCCAGCCAGTCGCACACGGTGGGCGCCACGTCCACGCTCTGCACGAAGGACGAGACGCGCTGGCCGGGGGCGATGCCGGGGGCGCGCAGGATCATGGGGATGTGGGCCAGTTCCTCATAAGGCCAGGGGCGCACCTTGCGCATCAGGCCGTGGCCGTGTTCGCCGTTGCCCATAGGCTCGCCGTGGTCGGACACCATCAGAAGCAGGGTGTTTTCCTCCAGACCCAGACGGCGCACGGCGTCCAGCAGTTCGCCCAAATATTTGTCGCACAGCGTCACCAGTTCGGCGTACAGCATACGCACGTGATGCAGTTGTTCCTCGGTGTAGACGCCCGCCACCAGGCCGGGGAAGGGCAAAAACTCGTCCTTGCCCTGGTAATCGGGGTCGTAAGGGCATTTTTTGTCCGGATCGTAGACGGAGGGCGGGTCCCAGGGTTCATGCGGGTCGAAGCTGTCCACCCACAGGTAGAACTGCTTGTTGCGGTCCACGCCTTCCAGGTATTCCACGGCCTTGCGCATGGTGCGGGCCACGTAGCGGTTTTCCTCGCGGTCCCCGCCGTACTGGCGCTGTTTCAGGTAGTTGCGGATTTCGCCCAGGGTGGCTTCCGGCATCTTGGCGCCCGAGCGCTCCACCACGGCCCGGTACGAGGATTCCTCGATATAATCCTTGATGTTCAGGTGGATGAGTTCGTCCTGTTCGTAAAAATAGTCGTCGGCCTCGTGGCCGTGGGTGAACCACACTTTATCGAAGCCGCGCGTATAGCCGAACTTGGGCAGGCGATACATGGGGCAGTCGAAGATCAGGGCGGTATCGATGGGGCGGCCCCAGCACAGGTCGGCGATGGTGGTGTCTTTGGACGACAATCCCACCCAGCCCGACACGGGCAGGGTAAAGCGGCCGGTATGCATGGCCCGACGGCAGGGCACCGTGGGCAGGCCCTCGGTATAGGCGTTTTCGAACAGCACGCCCTCGCGGGCCAGACGGTCGAAATTGGGGGTCTTGATCCAGGTGTTGCCGTAACAGCCCAGGTAGTTGAACTGGAGGCTGTCGAACATGACGACGATGGCGTTTTTCAGCATGGCTGTACTCCGTAAGTTGAGCGGGACAAGCCCGCAATATGCGCTTTAAAGAGCAATCACCGTGCCAATGTCCGCAGCAAGACTTCCATCGACAGTCCATTATATTGATTTATTTAGTCTATCTTTGCGCTTTGTCGTCACGTCAAGCCTGGCCGGAACCGGAGGAAACGATCGATAGGAGCGGTTTACCGCTCATTAAAGAACGTTATACCGCTCCTTGCTTTTTTATGAGCGGCATGTCACTCTTTTTTCATGAACACCGTCTACGCCCTGGCCTGGAAGGCCACCCAGCAATTATGCGGCAGCATGGACCTGGAAACCGCCATGACCGCCTTTTTTCAGGCTCTGCGTTCATCCATGCCGTTGCGGCACATTGTCCTGGGCCGTTTCGACGAGGCGGCCGGAACCCTGTTCGCCATCTGCCGCACCTCGGATCAGGGCACGGTGCGCATTTTCCATTCCTTTCCCCTGACGGACGAACAGCTTGCCCTGGCCCGCTCGCTGCGTTTTTTCGACCCGCACGAGGCTATGGACGCCCTGATCGACAACGAGCGTCATCCCCTGGCCCCCCTGTACCGACACGGCGCGGGCCCCGACGGACACCCGGGCTACCCCTTCTACGCCCACCGGCTGGCCTACGACAACAAACTGTACGGCGGCGCCACCTTCCACTTCGAGCCGGGGAGCGTCGTCACGCCCGCCATGCTCGCGGTCATCAACGCGGTGGCTCCCCCGCTGAGCATCTTTATCAACGCCTGGTTCCAATACTGGGAACTGGAACGCCTCAAGGACCAGATTTACCGGGACAACCGCACGTTGCGCCAAAGGTTGTCGGGGCTGGACGAGGTGCGCATGATCGGGGCCGGGGGCGGTCTCAAGACGGTTATGGAGCAGTTGCGCCAGGTGGCTCCGCTGGACGTGGCCGTGCTCATCCGGGGCGAAACGGGCACCGGCAAGGAAATGGCGGCCAAGGCCCTGCACGATCTCTCGCCCCGGCGCAACCGGCCTTTTGTGGCCGTGAACTGCGGGGCCATTCCGCCCTCGCTCATCGACAGCGAATTGTTCGGCCACGTCAAGGGCGCGTTCACCGGGGCCACGGGCGATCACAAAGGCCGCTTCGAGCGGGCCCAGGGCGGCACCCTGTTTCTGGACGAGGTGGCCGAACTTCCCTTGGACGTTCAGGCCCGGCTGTTGCGCGTGCTGCAGGAAAAATGCGTGGAGCGGGTGGGCGGCAGCGGCCCGCTGCCGGTGGATTTTCGTCTGGTGGCCGCCACCCACCGCGACCTTGAAAGCATGGTCGAGCGCGGCCGGTTCCGCGAGGATCTGTACTACCGGCTGCGCGTGGTTTCGCTGCGCATTCCTCCCCTGCGCGAACGGGTGCAGGACATCCCCCTGCTGCTGCGGCATTTTCTGGAACAGGCGGCCAACCGTTTCGGCGTGCTGGTTCCCCAGGTGCCGGACACCGAACGCCGACGTCTGCTGGCCTATCCCTGGCCCGGCAACGTGCGCGAACTGCGCAACGTCATGGAAGAGGCCCTGGCCCTGTGCGGCTCCGGTCCCCTGCGTTTTCGCCTGCCCGAGCCTCAGGCCGCTCCGGTTCGGGCTTCGGAGGCCCCGGCGGACGCCGCGCCGCCCTCTCCCCCGGCAGACCTCCGGCCCTGGAACGACGAAGCGCGGGAGTATCTGACGCGCGCCCTGGAACGCTGCGGGGGCAAGATACGCGGCCCCGGCGGCGCGGCCGAACTGACCGGGCTCCATTACAGCACCCTGCGGGACAAGCTGCGCAAGTACGGCGTGCCCCACGGACGCGGCGAGCGCAAATAAACCCTTTCCTTTTCGGTCGCCTGATCGTACCGATAAACGCCGGAGGGGGCGAAGCGTTTCCGCGCAAAACGCGAGCGGAAGCGGCCGTCGGCAAAGCCTGCCGCGCGTCATGAAAAAGTGACGGATCAAGCTTGCGCCAAACAGGGTCCGTCCCGGCCCTCGTGGAACACGGGCTGCCTTTGCGGCACGCGGTTGCCGTCGGAAACCCGTAATCATGGTTTGCAAAAAGCACTAAGGAAAATATATGTCGGAATCGACGCCCATCGAAACTTCGTTGTTCGACCTGTTTGAATGCGGTCCCGGTCCCTCCAGTTCGCACACGATGGGGCCCATGAAGGCCGGGTACGACTTTCTGCGCCGTAGCGCGGCCCTGGCCGGGGCGGACCAGGTCGGCGGCGCCGCGACCGGAAGCGCGAGCGAAGACGACTGGCGCTTCCGGGTCCGGCTGTTCGGCTCGCTCAGCGCCACGGGCGCGGGCCACGGCACGGACGCGGCGGTGGTGGCCGGGCTTCTCGGCTATCAACCCTCGCAATGTCCGCCCGGCCTGTTGAAAAATCTGGCGGCCGATCGCCACGCGGACCACGCTCAGCCCCTGGGCCGCCACACGGTGCGCGCGCGCCTGGACGACGTCGTCCACGACCGCATCCAGCACGACCGCCCCTACAGCAACACCCTGGTTCTGTCCCTGCACGACGGCCGGGGCGAAACCCTGCTGGAAAAAGAATATTATTCCGTGGGCGGAGGCTTCATCCAGTGGGAAGGCTGGAGCGAACCGGAACGCGGACTCCCGGTCCATCCTTACCGCACCATGCGCGATCTCAAAGAAATTCTGCGCGTCAGCGGGCTCACTCTGCACGAACTCATGCTGGAAAACGAGATCGCCATCACCGGCATGGGCCGCGCGGCCATTCTGGAAAAGCTGGAAGGGCTGCTGGAAACCATGCTGGACAGCGTGCGCCACGGGCTGGCGGCCTCGGGCCCGCTGCCCGGCACCCTGGGCGTCCAGCGCAAGGCCGGGGCGCTGTACGACAAAGCGGCCCACATGCCCATCGGCAGCGATCGCTTCCTGGCCCGGCTCAACGCCTACGCTCTGGCCACCGCCGAGGAAAACGCCGACGGCGGAGTCATCGTCACCGCCCCCACCTGCGGGGCGGCCGGGGTCATGCCCGCCCTGCTCTACGCCATGCGCCACGATCAGTCCATCGGCGACCGGGCTCTGCGCGAAGGCATGCTGGCCGCCGCGGCCGTGGCCTTTCTGGCCAAGCGCAACGCGGCCATCGCCGGGGCCGAGGTGGGATGCCAGGGCGAAGTGGGCGTGGCCTCGGCCATGGCCGCCGCCCTGGTGGCCCACGCCCGGGGCGCGTCGGCCCAGACCACGGAAAACGCGGCCGAAATCGCCCTGGAGCACCATCTGGGTCTGACCTGCGACCCCGTGGGCGGCTACGTGCAGATACCCTGCATCGAACGCAACGCCATGGGCGCGGTCAAAGCCTACAATGCCTTCCTGCTGGCCAGCACCGAAAACCCCTACCACCACCGCGTCAGTCTGGATTCCGCCATCGCCGCCATGGCCGAAACCGGCCGCGAGATGAACGCCAAGTTCAAGGAAACCTCCCTCGGCGGCCTCGCCGTCAGCATGGTCAACTGCTGACCATCCTTAAACCGCCGGAGGCGCGAGCGTAGCGAGCTTTGAGACCGACCTACCGGGCGGCCCCGCAGGGGCCGTGCCCGTTGCCGAGCAACGCGAGGCCTACGGGCATCGAGAGCAGAGATGACGACCCCCCGCCGCCTGGAAGGCGGCATGGAGGGGGGGGCGAGGAGCGGCCTAATGTCGCGCGAAGCGGAGCCGGAACAAACCAAAGGTTTGTTCCGGCGCGCTTCCGCCAACGGTGGTCGAAGCCTGCCTTTGGCCGGGCTGGAAGCCCGGCTGCCTTTCAAAGATTGGGGAGGCAACGCCTCCCCAATCTTTCTCTTAAGCGCCCGGCCGGGGAGCGGCCGGGGGGGCGAGGCGGGGCAGGACGACGGTGAACACGCTGCCCGCGCCCTGGATGGATTCGACCTCGATGCGGCCGCCGTGCTGCATGACGATCTGACGGGCCACATACAGGCCGATGCCGGTGCCGCCCTTGCCCTTGGACGAAAAGAACAGGGTGAACAACTTGGCGCGGGCTTCCTCGCTCATGCCGATGCCGTTGTCTTCCACGCGGATGTCCACGGTGTCGGGCCTGCCTGCGGCCACCACGCGCACCTTGTGTTCGGGCTTGGAATCGGCCCGGCAGGCGTCCACGGCGTTTTCGAGCAGATTGACCAGGGCGGAACTGAGGGTGGAGGCGTCGGCCGAAATTATGCCCGCATCCTTGTTTTCCAGCTCCACGGCGATTCCGGCCGCGGCGGCCTTGTCCGACACCGTGCCCACCACCGTGCCCAGAAATTCGCCCAGGTCCAGATCGGAGCGGTCCAGTTCGCGCTCTTTGGCGAAATACAGGATGTCGAGCACCATCTTGCGCAGACGGCCCACCATGTCCTTCAAATCCTTAAGCGAATCGCGCATGCGGGGTTCGTCGCCCCGTTCCAGGCCCGCGCCCAGGCGATAGACGCTGCCGTCCAAAGCGGTCAGCATTCCCTTGATGCCGTGGGCCGTGGACCCCATGAGCAGCCCCAGCGAGGCCAGACGATCCTGAAGGCGGCGCAGTTCGGTGATGTCGGTGGCCATTTCGATGCACTGGGTGATCTTGCCCGACTCGTCCCGCAGCGGAGCCGTCCATACCAACACGTTGATGGGCAGGCCGTCGCGGGCGATGACCACCTTTTCGGTGTGGCGGGAACAGCCCTCCTGAAAGGTCTGGCGTACGGGACAGTCGTCGCAGATTTCGCCCGACTGCATGAATTGCTCGTAACAGTGCTTGCTTCCGTGGGGGCCGAACGTATTGCGGTAGGCCCGGTTGGCTTCGAGAATGCGGTATTCGCGGTCCACTACCGACACATACGAAGGGCTCTCCTCAAAAAGCTGACGGTAGCGTTCACGGGTGTGGCGCAGTTCGTCGCGCAGGCGGCGGCTTTCCTGGATGTCCACCGACAGTTCCAATACCAGCTCCACCTCGCCCTCGTTGTTGAGGATGGGCGCGGTGTGCACCATGACGGGAATTTCCGCGCCGTCCTTGGCCCGCAACACGGCTTCGCCGCGTACGCCGTGGCCCTCCACAATGGCCCGCTCCACCGGCAGCAGGGCCTGATCCTCGGTATGCACGTAGGGGGTCCAACTGGCTTCGCCCACCAGGTTGCCCAGGCGTTCGCGGTACAAATCGTTGACCATCTGAATTTGCATGTAGCGATCGTGCACCGCCACGAAGCAGGGCAGTTCGTTGAAGGTACGTTGATCGCCGCTCATGGAATTCATGAGCGCGTGCAGCCCGAAGGCGAAGCCGTCCACCGCCTGCCGGGCGGCCAGCTTGCGTTCCGAGGCCACGATCTGGGCGGATTTTTGCTTGATGACGCTTTCCAGATTGATGGTGCACTCGTGCAGTTCGCTGCGCATGGAAATACGCTCCTGCGCGCGCTTCACCACAATCAACAGAACTTCGGGGTCCACGGGCCTGAACAGCACGTCCGAAGCCTCCAGCTTGAGACTTTCCCCCGCAAGGTCGAGCTTGTCGCGGTCCAGGGTCAGGATGATTTCCGTATCCGGGGCGATGGCTTTCCAGCGTTTGAGCAGCTCCAGACCGGACAGGTCGGCCAACCCCGCATCCACAATGGCGATGGAGGTGCGCCGGCGGGCGAAGGTCTGCAAGGCCTCCTCCCCGGAACCGGCCGTCAACACGGCATAGCCGGCGTTGCGCAGGGTAAGTCCCACATGGACGCGGACCTGTTGTTCGTCATCCACGAGCAGTATGGTTTCCTTCATGGGCCTGTCCTCGCGTCGTCTTCAGAAGCGGCGCGCCTGAGGAGAGAAGTCGCCATGTCAGGCGCGGCCGCCGCCGGTACCAAAGGAACATTCCGCGCCGGAACGCGGACCGGGCCGAAGCTTCCGGGCGGCGCGGTCAAACGGCGGCAGGCGGCGTCATGTCCAGCCGCACTGGCGACCGCCGGTTCTCCTTATCCACAAAATCCCAAGCCGGACCCGAACAACGGCCGCCCCGGCATCCGGAACGGCCGCATCCGGATTTATTCGCCGTCCATAGCCTTGCGGATCTCCTCGTCGGAAGAGAGCACGCGGTCGACGATGGCCAACAATTCTTCGGGGTTGAACGGCTTTTGCAGCGAGGCCACGGCGTTGCGGATAGCCAGGTGGATACCCTGCAGGCCGCTGATCACGATGACCGGCATATCCTTGTATTCGGGCATCATGGTCATCTTGCGGTAGAAGCGCGGCCCCCATTCGTCGGGCATTTCCATATCCAGCGTCACCAGATCGGGACGCCGGGTTTTGAGCACTTCCAGCGCCTCTTCCACGGAAGCCGCGGAGCAGGTTTCGTAGCCGTTGTCGGACAAAAGTTCCGTGATGTACTTGCGGATATACGGATCGTCGTCGATGGTGAGAACCATCTTGGGCCTGGACTCCGCCCCGGCCTGCGCCGCGCGGACGCCGTCCCCGTCGGCGGAGGAGGAAGGCATATTGTTGTTGAGCATCGGGCGACTCCTCAGCATGGTCAAAAATGTTCCAAGAGCGACCGCCCGCGGGCGGCGCGCCGCCTACTTGTGACAGCCTCCGCAGGTGCTCGGCCCCTTGTTGGTGTCCACATGGCAACTGATGCACTGCCGGTGATAGGCCCGCATCAGCGGCGTGGTGCCGCGCGGGGCGTCGACCTTGTGGCAATCGGAACAGGGCACGCCTTCCGACGAGGCGTCGGGGTCGATGACGCCGTTTTCGCCGCTGTGATGGCATATCACGCAGTTATCGCCCAGTCCGGCCCGTTCGTTATGGCCGTCATGGTCGAAGTTCACGGCCGGGCGGCGGGGATGCTTGAACTCGTCGGAAGACAGAGTCAGGGCGGCGGCGTTTCCGGCCAGTCCCGCCAGCAGAGCGACGACAAGCCCGGCGCGGGCGATGGTGTGCAGGGACATAGTGTTCTCCAGTCGGTTCCGTCGGGCGCCGGAGCCCCGCCCGCCGCGCGGCGGGCGGGGCTCCGGCGACGCCGCCTTAAGCGTCGGGCTTTTCCATCAGCTCGTAAATGAGATCGCCGATGAACTTGGGATGCATGCCCAGCTTATAATGATTGATGATGTCGTCCAGGCCGCCGTGACAGTTGTGACAGGGGGCCACCACGATGCCCACCCCGGTATTGCGGAGCTGATCGGCCTTGACGCTGTTGCCTTCCATGCGCACCCGCTTGAAGGGCGGTCCGCAGTTGATGATGCCGCCTCCGGCGCTGCAACAGAAGTTGTGCTCGCGGTTGGGCGTCATCTCCACCACGTTGGCGCACAGGGCGTGCACCACGTCGCGCAGCTTGTCCGCCAGGCCGCGGCCGCGGATGGTGTTGCAGGGGTCGTGGATGGTCACCGGCTCCTCAAGCTTGCGGGCCAGCTTGATCTTGCCCTCGTTGAGCAGTTCCCAGTAGAATTCGATGGCGTGCACCACGGGCACCGGCGAATCCTTCCAGGCCAGCCAGCGATTGCCCTGATCGTACACCGAGCGGAAGGCGTGGCCGCACTCGCCCATGACGATGCGCCGCACGCGCAGCTTCTGGGCCAGCTCGAAGTGGGCCCGCTTGAGGCGACCCATCATTTCGTAATCGCCCGTGAACATGCACATGTCGCTGTTGTCCCAGCCGGGACGCGAGGGCATGGTCCAGTCGCAGCCCGCCTGATGAAAAATGGCGGCCGCCTGATAGATGAGCTGAGTACGGAACTTGGGCTCGGGCGCGATGACCGAATACATGAAATCCGCGCCCTCTTTGTCCAGGGGGATACGCAGACCGGGGAACTCCTCGCGCGCTTCCTCCTCCTGCCAGACCAGGCTGTCGAGCCATTCGTCCTCGCGCACCCACATCTGGTTCATGGTGGCGGAATGGCTGTTGGCCGTGTCCTGAATGAAGGCGGGCACCAGGCCCAGTTTGTTGCATATCCGGCGCACCAGGCTCATCAGGTACGCGATGTCCACCCCGATGGGACAGTAATGGATGCAGCGGCGGCACAGGTTGCACTCGGTGAAGGCCATCTGGGCCACGCCGTACATTTCCTCCGGGCTCAGGTCGCCCCGCCGCCGCATCATCTTGAAAATGGTCTTGTCGAGCTTGGCCACCGGAGCGTAGGACGGATCGTCGGGATGCGACAGGCTGAAATGACAGCCCTTGGCGCACGCGCCGCAGCGCATGCAGGTCTTTTCGTAAATCTTGACGCGGGCTCCGGCCTCGCCCTTCAACACGTCGCGGATCACCTTGATGATCCGGTCGCGCGTGAGCAGGCCCGCCCCCCGCATCAGATTGACGTCTTCTATTTTGCGTTCTTCAATACCCATGATGTTCCTCCCGGGCCTTACCAGTCACAGGTGCGCCGGACGCCGATGGACTCGGACCCCATATACGCGCGGGTGAAGGGGATGAGAAAGGCGTGGCTGAGCCGTGTGAACGGCAGGCAGACCAGCAGGGCCTCGCCGCAAAGGACGTGCAGCAGGGTCATAATGCCCTGATCGCCGAACCCCTGGGCGGAAGCGAAGCCGCTGACCAGCGTGGCGGTCACCAGCACCAGGCCGATCCAGTCGGCCCGGCGGGTCACCACGTGCGACGCGGCCGAGATGTACAGCCGCCGCACCCCCAGGAAAATGCAGGCCAGAATGGCCGCGAACACCAGGATGCTCACCACCAGGTCGGGCAGGGACGGCAGGGAAAAGCCGAAATTGTAGTCCCACATCACGTTGTGGCCCGAATAGAACAGTATGGAAACGAACAAACCCAGATGCAGGATGAAGCTGGCCAGGGTAAGGCGGGGATTGGCCCGCCAGCCGCAGGTGGCGTAGGGCACCGTCCAGCGAAAAAAGGAAATGAGAGAATACTTGGGCCTGATATAGGCCAGGGCCGATCCGTCCCGCATCCGGGCCAGCAGGGCGTAAGACCACAGCCGCCAGATGATGCCGCCGATGCACACCACAAACGCCAGCCACGCCAGGGGGCCCGTCGCGAAATTGTACAGAGTGTTCATGATGGGTCCTCGCTAGAGCTTGGCCGACGGCAGCTTCACCGTATGGCGGCGGAATTTGCCGTCCTGAAGCGAACAGAACAGCAACACGTCGCCCGCGGGGCTGAACGAGGGCGTCCACACGTCGTCCAGATTTTCGGCCACCGGCTTGTTGTCGGCATACACGGCGTAGCGTCCGCCTTTGCGCACCTTGGCCGCCGCGTGGGAGCCGTCGGCCGAAAAGACCGCCGGCCAGGCCATGTCGAAAGTCTGTTCCCAGGGTTTGCCGTCCACCACCACGCGAAAATCGCGGTTGTTGTCGCTGCCCAGGGCCGCGGCGCGGCGGCCGTCGGGCGACAGCACAAGGTCGGTCACGGACGGGAAGCGACAGGCCCAGGGCTTGGCGTCGCCGGCCACGGTGAACGAACCGTAGGCCGGAGCCACCACGGCCCACACCGGGCCGCCCTCCACGGGTGAAACCCGGATGCCCCAGCACTGCTGGAACACGGTCTTCCAGAACAACGCGCCGTTGCGGGCCACGCCCCAGGCTCCGTTTTTGCGGATGGGAGCCAGCACGTCGCCCGAGCGGGGGTCGAACACCGGTTCCCAGGCGCAGGGAAACGTCTCGTCCCAGCACTGGCCGTTAATGGCGACGGTATACTCAAAAGGAGTCAGACGCACGGTACAGGCCACCCGATGCCCTTCGCGGTCGAAACTGGGCGCCCAGGCGTTGAGAAAGGTGGAATCCCACGCGTTGCCGTTGACGGCCACGGTGAACACGCCCTTGCGGAAGCCCTCCAGGTCGGCCTGCCCCAGCGAAGCGGTCTGGACCACGGCGGCGGTGGACCGGCCGTTGGCCGACACGGCGAAGTCCGTGGCGCTGGTGTACAGATTTTCCCAGGGCTTGCCGTCGAGCATGACGCCGTATTCCATGCCGGTCTGCATGGGCACGGCGATGGCGCCGCCGGGGCTGAACATGGTGCCCCAGTAGTAATCGGCGTGCTCGCCCACCTCGGCGTCATCCACCATCAGCGCCCATTCGCCGTCCAGACGGGCCAGGGCCGTCAGACGGTTGTCGGGCGCGAACAGACAGCGATAGATTTTTTCGGCGCGCACCTCCCACAGGGCGTCGTTGCGCCGCACGGCGAAGGTGCCGTCGTCCTGCACGACCACGGCGGCCATGCTTTCGCCGTCGGGCGAAGCCTGCCACTCCTCCTGCCGGTCGCACCCGGGCAGCGGAGCCGCATCGGCTATCTCGCGGACTTCCGGCTCCCAGTTCCAATTGTTTCGATCGTCCATACATCCCCCAAAGGGTAGGAAACTACTGCTTTTCTTCGAAGCATACCAACAATGCTTATTTTGTAAAGCCGCTCCCCGGCTTTCTCAACGCGGACGAGCGTTTTTCCGTCTTTGCGCCGGAAAGAACGAGAAAAAAATCAGGGGATTTGACGGCCGGAAGCCGCTTCGCCCCGTCCGCGCCGCGCCGGGACGAAAAAACTTCGGTTCCCCGCCCGAAGGACCGGGAACCGGACACGGCGGGGATTATCCGCGCTTTTCGCGGTCGGACGGCAGAGGGGGGCGAAAAAAGAACGGGGCGGAAAGGACCGGACGTCCGTTCCGAAGCTTGTGAGCTTTCGGCCGAAGTGGGAGGCGAAGGACAGCGCGCAAGACCGCCCCCGCCGGAGCGGCATCCCGCGTCGGCGCGACGAACGCGCGCCTCAGGCCGTCACGCTGCCCTCGCGCAGCATGGCCAGGGCCTGGCGGCGCTCGTCGTCGAAACGGCTGTGCACGGCGGCCCGCACGCCGGGCGTGGACGAAGCGAACTGCCCTTTGCGCAGGGTATAGACGGCGTCGATAAGCGCGGCCTCGTCACGGGGATCGCCGCCGGAGGCGGCTATCTCGGCGGCGGCCCGGCCGAACAGACGTCTGGCTCCGGTGGGACCGTGCTGCACGGCAGTGCTCCACAGCACCTCCTGCAGAGCCGGAGACAGGTCATCCAGCCCCAGGGCTTCGCGCACGCCCTGCAGGGCGGGATCGTAATGACTGTCGCGGATGAACGCCTCCTGCAACGCCTCGAAGCGTTCGGGCTGTTCGGCGGCTATGGCCTTCCATTCCGTGGGAACGGCCCCCCGCGTGCCGCCGGTGTCGGCCGGTCCGGCCCTGCGCAGACGGTCGGCCAGGGCCGGTTCTTCCCCGTCGAGAAAGGCGAGGAAGCGGGCGAACGTGCCCTGACGCGAGGAAATCTGATAGGTGCCGTACGACGTGCCGCCGTTGCGGTCGTAACCCACGGCCGCCGCGCCCCGGGAGCCGGATTCGTAGCGGGCCGAAAGCCGTCCCTGCGGGGCCTCGCCGCCCGTCGTCTTTTTGACGGCACGGCTGCGGGCTTCGCCCCGATGTTCCAAAGATTGCAACAGGGCCAGGGACCGCCGATCCAAAGCCATGCCGCCCGTATTCCGCAAGGCCGGGCCCGGCTGCCGGGCGTCGCGCGCATTCCGCTCCCAGCGTTCCAGCGGCAGCCCGACTTTCTTTTCCGCATCGCCGCGCCCCGCATCTTCCGCCCTGTCGGCGGCGGGGACGGAATTCCGACGCTGGTCCGCCGCCGTATCCACAACCGCCCGCTGGGTTTCCAGAGCGCGGTCGAAAGACGCTCCTCCGTCTCCGCGGGCGGACAGCGCGCGGCGCAAACGCCCGGCATAGTCGGGCGAAGAGGCTTCGGGCGCGATCAGAAAAGGTTTGTTCGTAATCATATATCCACTCCATACGGACGGCGCTTGCGGCGGCGTTATTTCGTCATGCCCGGGATTTATGCAAACCTGGTGCCAAGGTGAGGGAAAAAGGGAGGAGAGAGGACGGTGGGGACGACGCGCAAGCCTGCGAAAAAGGCATCTTGGATTTGCAAAGCAAATCCGCTTAAAGGCAGCCCATGTTCCACACAGCGGGGGGTCGTCGCTCCAAACGCGCTGACGCGCGTGCCTCCGGCGGTTAAAGATAACGGGGTCGTCGCCCCAAGTTCGCTACGTTCGCTGCTCCACTGGTTAATGGAACGTATCCACGCATAGTACTTTTCTTTTTTCATCATCTCTTTTAATACCAGAGCCATGAATTTCACTTCTTCCCTGCCTCCCCTGCCGGTGGACGAGGTTCTGCCCGATCTGGCGGCCGCGCTGCGCAACGGCAACCGCGCCCTGCTGACCGCTCCGCCCGGTTCGGGCAAAACCACGCGCGTGCCCTCCTTTCTGGCCGACGCCGGACCCGCCGCGTGGGGGGCGGGCGCGGTGCTGGTGCTGGAGCCTCGCCGTCTGGCCGCCCGCTCGGCCGCCCGTTATGTGGCCCGTTTGCGGGGCGGCGAGGCGGGCGGCGAAGTGGGCTACCGGGTACGCCTGGAAAGCCGGGTGTCGGCCCGCACCGTCATCGAATTCGTCACCGAGGGCGTGCTCACCCGCCGTCTGCTGGCCGATCCCGAACTCAAAGGCGTGGCCTGCGTGGTGTTCGACGAATTCCACGAGCGTTCGCTTCAGGCCGATCTGGGACTGGCGCTGTGTCTGGAGGCCCAACAACTGTTACGGCCCGATCTGCGCCTGCTGATCATGTCCGCCACTCTGGACGCGGACCCGTTGCGGGTCCTGCTGGGCGACTGCCCGGTACTGCGTTCCGAGGGGCGGCTCTGGCCCGTGGACCTGCGCTACCTTCCCCCGTCCCTTTCGGCCGGAGACAGGCGCGGCGGACGGCCGGACCCGGTTCCGGCCGTGGAACGGGCCGTGCGCCTGGCCCTCGCCGAAGAACCCGGCGGCATTCTGGTTTTTTTGCCCGGCACGGGTGAAATCCGACGCGCCGCCGAAGCTCTGACCGGGCTCCCGCCCGGCGTGTCCGTGCATCCCCTGTACGGCGATCTGCCCGCCGCCGACCAGGACGCGGCCATCGCCCCGGCCCCGCCGGGCCGCCGCAAAATCGTGCTCGCCACCTCCATAGCCGAAACCAGCCTGACCATTGAAGGGGTACGGGTGGTGATCGACGCGGGCCTGACCCGCACCATGCGTTTTGATCCGGCCACGGGCCTCGACCGTCTGATCACCGAACGCGTTACCCGCGACCGGGCGGATCAGCGCGCGGGCCGGGCGGGCCGCGCCGAACCCGGCGTGTGTCTGCGCCTGTGGGACGAGGGAGAAATCCTGGCCGCGCGAGCCCGCCCCGAAATACTGGAAGCGGACCTCGCCCCTCTGCTGCTGGACGCCCTGAGTTGGGGAACCCGGCCGGAGGAACTTGCCTGGCTGACGCCCCCGCCCGCCGCCGCCCTGGCCCGCGCCCGACGCACGCTGGAACTGCTGGGCGCGATCCGCTTTGCCGGGCCCGGAACGGACAGGCCGACGCTGACGCCCCACGGCGAGGCTCTGGCCCGCCTGCCCCTGCATCCCCGCCTGGGTCACATGCTGCTGAAGGCCGGAGAACACGCCGCCCTGGCCGCCGCCGTGGCGGCCGTGGCATCCGAGCGCGATCCCCTGCGCGGCCATGCGGCCACGGCGGATCTGCGGCCGCGCCTGGACTGCCTGCGGAGCGGCGCCCACGCCCGTTTGCGCCGCTCCGCCGAACAAATATACGCGGCGGCCGGATGCCGCGCCCCCTTCCGTCCGCCGGAACGGGCGGACGAAGAGCAGACGGGCCGTCTGATCGGGTTGGCCTGGCCCGAACGTCTGGCTCAGCGCCGGGCCAGGGGCAGTTTCCGTCTGGCGTCGGGACGAGGGGCCGAAATCCCGGCCGACGATCCTCTGGCCGACGCGCCCTGGCTGGCCGTGGCCGCTCTGGACGCCGCCACGGGTCGGGTGTTTCTGGCCGCCCCTCTGCAACGGGAAGACATCGAACGCGATCACGGCGAACGGCTGACGCGGGAAGACACGGTCGTCTGGGACGAACGCGAGCAAGCCGTGCTGGCCCGCCGCCGCACGCGGTTGGGCGCCCTGATTCTGGACGACGCCCCCCTGCCCCCGAGCGCCGACCTGGCCGAAGCCGTGCGGGCCGCCGTGCTGGAGGGCGTGCGCGGACTGGGCCTGCAATGCCTGCCCTGGACCGGGGAACTGCGTCAGTGGCAGGCCCGCGTCCTTCTGTTGCGCGGGCTGGAGCCGGAACAAGGCTGGCCCGACGTTTCCGACGCCGCTCTGCTCGATACCCTGAGGGATTGGCTGGCTCCCTGGCTGGACGGCGTGACCCGCCGCGCCCAATTCGACGGACTCGACCTGGGGGCCGCCCTGGCCGCCCTGCTCCCCTATCCTCTGCAACGCCGCCTGACGGATCAGGCTCCCACCCGCTTGCCGTTGCCTTCGGGCTCATCGGCGGCCGTGGACTATCGGGCCGAAGGCGGACCGGTGTTGGCCGTCAAATTGCAGGAAATGTTCGGGCAGACCGATACGCCCCGCGTGGCCGGAGGCCGGACGCCGCTCACCCTGCACCTGCTTTCTCCGGCCGGGCGTCCGCTCCAAATCACGCGCGATCTGGCCGGGTTCTGGCGCGCCGGTTACCCTGCCGTGCGGGCCGAAATGCGGGGCCGCTATCCCCGCCATCCCTGGCCCGACGACCCGCTGAACGCCACGCCCACGGGCAAAACCAAAAAACGGATGTAAGACGGGCGCGGCGCGCTCCGGCCCGCCGCTGCCTCGGACGCCCGCATCCGCTCACTGGACACTCCCGTCAACGCCGTGTTATTTTTTGCTCAAAGAAAGCGGCATCCACGCTTGACGCGTTCCGCCTCCCCCCATCCCCGCAACCCAAGGCGACTTTCATGAAACGCTCTCCCCACCCCCTTGTCGACCTGAGCTGCCTGGCGGTCTGCGTCATCATCGTGGCGGCTTTTCTGTTTTCGGACACGGTGTTGCGCGGCTATCTGACGGTGACCGCCGACCACCCCTATGTGGCGGGGTTCTGCAAATTCGCCCTGCTGGCCACGTTCGGGGAAAGTCTGGCCCAGCGTCTGCGGAGCGGGCGCTGGTTGCCCGAGGGCTTCGGGCTGGTGCCGCGCGCCGTGGTGTGGGGGCTGCTGGGCGTGTGCATTACTCTGGCCTTCGCCATTTTCTCGGCCGGAGCCCCGGCGGCCATGAAAAGCCTGGGGCTGGACTGGGCGCCCGCGGCCCTGGCCGGTCCTATGGGCGCGAAAAAGGTGGCCACGGCCTTTGCCGTCAGCCTGACCATCAACACCATGTTCGCCCCGGCCATGATGGTGGCCCACAAGGTGGCCGATCTGCACCTGGAGCATTACGGCGGCCGCCTGGAAAGCCTGCGCCGCATGCCCCACCCCGGCGCTCTGCTGCGGGCCGTCGACTGGGAAGCCATGTGGGACATCGTTCTGTTCCGGGGCGTGGTCTTTTTCTGGATACCGGCCCACACCGTCACCTTTCTGCTGCCGGAAGCCTTCCGCGTGCTGTTCGCGGCCGCCCTGGGCGCGGTGCTGGGCTTGATCCTGGCCTGGGCCGGCGGTCGACGCTCGGCGTCGGCTCCGGCCGCGGCGGAAGCCGACGCCGGATAGCGCGCTGTGCGCCCGCCCGACGGGCCTAGAGCTTCACGGCGGCCAAATATTCCTGAAAATTCAGGCCCCGGCGGCGACAGTCCGCGTAGCACAGCGCGTACTGTCGAAAGGTCAGTTGTTTGCCGTAGACCGGATAGCGACGTTCGGGGCCGACGAAGGACAGGCCGAAATGCCGCCCCACCGCCGGATGAACGGGCAATTCGAACTGCGCGTCGCAGACCAGGCCGTCCCCGCCGCGCTCCGCCGCGTCGGCCGCCAGGGGCGGCAAGCCCAGGGCCGTCAGGACCGCGTCGGCCACCCGGCGCAACAGCTCGGGGGACGGATGGTTGACGCTGGCGAACAACTGCGCGTCCTTCCAGTGGGCCTCCACATAATCCGCCAGTTCCACGACGCAGCCCCGTTCGCGTTCGCGTTGCCGGGCCTGGGATTCGGCTGCCAGCCCGTCCAGATCGTATATCGCGTCCAGGTTGTCGCGCATATACAGGTGGATGATTTCCGCCAGTTCCAAGCCCATATCCGTCAGATAATCCAAGTAAATATCGCCGAAATGCATGGTGCTGGCGTTGGTCCACAAGGGCCAGTAGCCTTTGAAGAACAAATCGGGCAGGCGCAGGACCGCCGCGCCGGGATTCAGACGGGCAAGCAGCCGTTCGGACGCCAGCTCGCCCCAGTGCGCGCCCAGAGGTTGATATAAAAACAGCGTGCAGCCGCGCAACGCGTCTTCGGGCACGGGTTCCCGCGTATAGTTGATCACGTGCCGCACGCTCCAGCGCGCGGCGAAATCCGGCGACAGCGCCAGCAGGCGGGCCAGGGGGCCGCCCTGACAATTGGCGTGAAGCAGGCAAAGTTCCATAAACCAAACGTTCCGAGGCGGAATGAAAAAGAGAAATTTGTTTTGAGATATATTATTTTGAGTGCAATAACAAGCCATTACCCCAAGCTCCATACGCTTTTTTCCCTCCGCCCCCTTGCTGTAAGCCCCAAGGCTTGATATTTTCCGACAGCTTTGCCGTGACGGAGCGGGCCAAAAACGGCGAGGAACGTCGAGGCCGACGATCCGTCGGCGCGCGCCGCCCGGTTCGCCCGGCGCGCTGCCCCGTCCCGAGCCTTCGCGGCGTGGTCCCGCGCGGTTCGCCCGGCGTCTTACAGGGAGGGAGAATGTTCGCCAGACTGTTGCCCCGTTCGGCTCCGTATTTTGAGTATTTTGAACGACAAAACAGCATTATGCAGGAAATGGCGAAGCTCCTGGTCGCCATCGTCGATGCCGAACAGGACGCCGAGGCCTGCCTGAAACGCATGGCCCGGCTGGAAAGCGAAGCCGACGAACTGCAGCACACCATCATCCACGAACTTTCCCAGACCTTCATCACCCCCATCGACCGCGAAGACATTTACGCCATCAGCACCGCCCAGGAGCGCACCATCGACAGCCTGAACGGCCTGGGCACCCGCTTTTTCCTCTTTTCCTTCGTCCATGTGCGCTTTCCGGCCAAAAAGATGATTCTGAACATCCGCGAGATGACCCGGGCCATAGGCGATCTGCTGCAATGCCTGCGCGACAAGCGCCCTCCCTCCGACCCCGTGGCCGCAGTGCACGGCCTCAAGGAAAACTGCGAAATGCTGGTGGGGGTCGGCCTGGGCGAATTGCAGGACAGCGAAGTCGTTTCGTTCGACCAGGTCAAGCAGCTCATGGTATGGGAACAGTTGTACGACCGCATCGAACAAACCGTTCTGCTTTTTTCCGAGCTTACCGACACCCTGGAACAAGCGGTGCTGAAATATGCCTGATCTGCCGTTCCTGCTCGTGCTCATCGTGCTTGTGGCCCTGGTGTTCGACTTCACCAACGGCGCGCACGACAGCGCCAACGCCATCGCCACGGTGGTGTCCACCAAAGTTCTGTCTCCGAGAACGGCCGTCGTTATGGCGGCCGTTCTCAATCTGGGCGGGGCGCTGCTGGGCGACGAGGTGGCCGCCACTCTGGGCAAGGGTGTGGTCAACCCCGAGGTGGTGGCCGGTTCCCAGGTGCTGGTGCTGGCGGCCCTGGTCGGAGCCATAGGCTGGAACCTCATCACCTGGTATGCGGGCATTCCGTCCTCGTCCTCCCACGCCCTCATCGGAGGGCTCATCGGGGCGGCCGTGGCTCACGCCGGTTTCAATTCGCTCAACGGTCCCTCCATCGGGGAAAAAATTCTGCTGCCCCTGGTGCTTTCGCCCCTGGCCGGTTTTCTGGCCGGTTTTCTTATGATGAATCTCATCACCCTTCTTTTCTGGCACGTCAACCGGCATAAGGCCAACGGCCTGTTCCACCGGCTTCAGGTGCTGTCGGCCGCCTTCATGGCCACCAGCCACGGCCTCAACGACGCGCAGAAGACCATGGGAATCATCACCCTGGCACTGTTCCTGTTCGGGGAAATCGACGCCATCCACGTGCCGTTGTGGGTCAAAATCTGCTGCGCCACGGCTATGGCCTGCGGCACGGCGGTGGGCGGCTGGAAAATCGTCAAAACCATGGGACACAAAATCTTCAAGCTGGAGCCGGTGCACGGCTTCGCCGCCGAAACCTCGGCCTCGCTGGTCATCGCCGGGGCGTCCATGTTCGGCGCGCCGGTCAGCACCACCCATACCATTACCGCCAGCATTTTCGGCGTGGGCTCCACCAAACGCCTGTCCGCCGTCCATTGGGGCGTGGCCGGAAATCTGCTCATCGCCTGGGCGCTCACCATCCCCGCCGCCGCGCTGCTCGGCGGAGCCAGCTTTTTTCTCTTCCACTTTCTGGGGCTCGACGGCTGACGGGGAGTCGGAGCGCGCATCCGCTCCCCGCGCCCCGTCCCGGCGGACCTTGTTTCCCTCTTTATCTTCCGGTCCGGTCGGGGTAAGCTGCCGCCTGTTCGTTTTTTCCTTCAGCCAAGCCGGTCCACCCGGCGGGAGCGCGTCATGAAGCCGGACTTTTCCCGCATCAACGCCGAAGCCCGGGCCCACGTGCCCGCCATGAGCGCCTTTTTGCGCGATATGATCCGCCTGCCCAGCGAAAGCCGCCGCGAGGAAGCCGTCGTGCGCCGCATCCGGGCCGAAATGGACAAGCTGGGCTACCGCACGGAAATCGACGGCATGGGCAACGTACTGGGCTATCTGGGCCACGGCCCCCGTCTGCTGGCCTTTGACGCCCATATCGATACTGTGGGCGTGGGCCGTCGTGAAAACTGGAGCTTCGACCCCCACGAAGGGTACGAAGACGACCGGATCATCGGCGGCCGCGGGGCCTCGGACCAGGAAGGCGGCATGGCCGCCATGCTTTACGGGGGCGTGATCATGCGCGACCTGGGCCTGCTCCCCGACGACGCGACCGTGGTCATGACGGGCACCGTGCAGGAAGAGGACTGCGACGGCCTGTGCTGGCAATATCTGGTGCGCGAGCACGGCCTCCGGCCCGAACTGGTGGTGTCCAGCGAGCCTACGGACGGCGGCATCTACCGGGGCCAGCGCGGCCGCATGGAAATCCGGGTGGAAGCGCGGGGCGTGTCCTGCCACGGTTCCGCGCCGGAACGGGGCGACAACGCCATTTTCCGCATGGGGCGCATCCTTGCGGACCTGGAGGAACTCAACGATCGCCTCGCGGACGATCCCTTTCTGGGCAAGGGCACGCTGACGGTCTCGGAAATCTTTTTCACCTCGCCCTCGCGCTGCGCCGTGGCCGACTCTTGCGCCGTGTCCATCGACCGCCGCCTGACCGCCGGCGAGGATAAGGAACTGGCCCTTGCCCAGATTCGCTCCCTGCCCTCGGTCCGGGCCGCCGGCGACCGGGTGGAGGTATCCATGTACCGCTACGCCGAACCGTCATGGACCGGCCTTGTCTACCCCACGGACTGCTATTTCCCCACCTGGGTTCTGCCCCGGGAGCACGCCGCCTGCCGCGCCGCCGAAGACGCCTATCGCGGTCTGTTCGGACGCGAACCCCGCATCGGCAAGTGGACCTTTTCCACCAACGGCGTGGCCGTCATGGGCATGTTCGGCATTCCGGTCATCGGCTTCGGGCCGGGCCGGGAAAGCGAGGCCCACGCCCCGGACGAAAAAACCTGGAAGGACGACCTCGCCGCCTGCGCCGCTCTGTACGCCGCCCTGCCCGCGCTGTACATCTGAATCCGCCCGATGCGGGCGAAAACGGCGGCCGAAAGATGTCCCGGCCGCGCTTTTCGCGCGGCCGAGGGGGGACGGGCTTCCGGCGAAAAGTCCAAAAATTTTCAAGAAGGCCGCCGGGGCAGCAAAGCGCTGCTGGCGTGGGGCGTCTTGTCCAAAATGTGGACCACCGCGATCATGGCTGCCGTGCTCAGGATCAGCAATACCGATCCGAACACCCAGAACACCAGGGGCACCATAAAATAAAAGGCGCGCATGCCGGTATGAAACTGGTGCGCGGCGCTGTTCAGATGGGCGGTGACAAAGGCGATCTTGACGTCTTCCGCCACCGAGCCGTCACAGGTGTTGATCATGAAGCCCACATGATTGTAGAGGCGGATGGACGACGAAAAACAAAAAAAGGCGAAAAACAAATCGAGCATCAGGGCCAGAATTTTGATCATCAACATGCCCTGGCTGGCGGCGCCGACCAGGTTGAGGACGTGCCAGGTTTCGGCCACGTGTTCGGCCTGGGCCGACAGCGACAGCACGCCCAAGGCCAGCAGGGTGGAGGTGGAGGCCATGAAGGAGGCCACCATAGTGGAATTGCGCAGAGTCTGCACGGCCAAAATGCCGTCCCCGGCCCGCATGACCCCGGCCGCCCATTCCCGCCGGGCAGTCTCGGACACGCCCTGAATGGTATACAGCGGATTGGTCTTCAGTTTGCGGCCTATGTAGAGGTTGTACCCCAGAAACAGGGCCAACGAAAAGGCCAGACAGACGAAATCGAAGATATGGGAAAAATAGGCGTCCATAACTTTTGCTCTCGGCCGGGGCTTCGCCCCTGGCGCGCCCCGCGCCCATCCTGATGCCGCGCCTGCGGCTTGTCCACTCCCCAAAACTCCACACGACGCATATACGCCGAACGGACGCCATCCCAGGAACAGGCCCCGCGCCGGAAGCTGCCGCGGCGCGCCTGTTCTTCGCAACTTAAGGGCTTGTCCGCCGGGCGTCAACGCTCGCCGGAACGCGACGGACGTTCCCCATACCGATGTCTCGTCTCCGCCTGTTTTTCACGATTGTGTATTCTCACAGGATAGTATATTTTAAATAGTCTTGCTCTAAAGAAAGGCGAAAATTTGTCGTCTTTCTTTTATGAAGGTCCCCTGCCCCAAGGGGGGATTGCCTACGGTTTTTATTCAAACAAACCGAACAATTTAAGGAAGGGGACACATGAAACTGGGTACAAAACTGGGACTGGCCATGGCCAGCCTGGTTCTTTTTTTGGTGATTATCGGAGGCTTCAGCCTGGTGCAGATGGCCAACATGAATGAGGACACATACCTCATTGCGCGGGAGGGCATGCCTGCCGCCATAGCGGCCGAGGAAATGAACACCGCCATGTCGGACTTCCGGCTCCAGCAGATGCAGCACCTGCTGTCCTCCACTCCGGAGGAAATGAACAAATACGCCAAGCGTATGGACGCCAAGCGGGAAGCGTTTGAAAAAGCCGGCCGGGCCTATGCGGCGGTTCCCATGGATGAGGCGGACAAGATTCTGTACAACGAACTTCTGGCGTTGTGGGAAGAATATTTCAAACTGAGCGAACGCACCCGCCTCATGTCCGAACAGCAGCAAAACGAGGCTGCCCGGGCCGAGCTCAACGGGCAGGGCATGGAAACCTTCGAGGCCATGACCGCCAAAATGCAGGACCTGACCGCCTACAACAAGCAAATTTCCGAAGAGGCCGGCGCGCAGAGCGAAGCCACCTACGCCACGGCCCGGGCTCTGGTTTTGGGGCTGATTGTCGTGGCCACCGTGCTGGCGGCGCTGGTGGCCGTCTACATCATCCGCAACACGCTCGCCCAGTTGGGCAAAGACCCCGGCGAACTGGCCGTGCTGGCCAAACAGGTGGCGGGCGGCAGGCTGGAACTGGATGCGGACCCTCATGCCCGAGGCGTGTACGCGGAAATATTGACTATGGTGGACACCCTGAAGCGGCATATTGAAAATACCCGGCAGGAATCGGAACGCGCCCAGGAGGAATCGCGCAAGGCGCAGGAAGCCATGGTTCAGGCCGACGCCGCCGGCAAGGACGCCCAGGCCAAGCGCGACGGCATGTTGGCCGCGGCCGACCGCCTGGAGGAAGTGGCGGGCATCGTCTCGTCGGCCTCCGCCGAACTGTCGGCCCAGATCGAACAGTCCGAACGGGGGGCCGCCGAACAGGCCGCGCGGGTGACCGAAACCGCCACGGCCATGGAAGAAATGAACAGCACCGTGTTGGAAGTGGCCAAAAACGCGGGCAACGCCTCGGACGTGTCCGCCGCCACGCGCCACAAGGCGGAACAGGGCGCGAACGTGGTGGGCGAAGCCGTGACCAGCATCCGCGAGGTGCGGGATGCATCGCTGACTCTTAAAGAGGATATGGCCGCGCTGAGCGAACAGGCCCAGTCCATCAACCAGATCATGGCCGTTATTTCGGACATCGCGGACCAAACCAACCTGCTGGCCCTGAACGCCGCCATCGAGGCCGCCCGCGCGGGCGAGGCCGGGCGCGGCTTCGCCGTAGTGGCCGACGAGGTGCGGAACCTGGCTGAAAAAACCATGGCTTCCACCACCGACGTGGGCAACGCCATCAAGGCCATTCAGGACAGCGCCGCCAAAAGCATGGCCCAGGTGGACGACGCGGTGAGCCGCATCGAACAGGCCACGGACCTGGCCACTCGCTCCGGCGACGCGCTGAAGGAAATCGTGAACATGGTGGACAACACGGCGGACCAGGTGCGGAGCATCGCCACGGCCAGCGAACAGCAGTCCGCCACCAGCGAGGAAATCACCCGCTCCGTCGGCCAGGTGAACACCATTGCGACCGAAACGGCGCGGGCTATGGAAGAAGCCGCCCGCGCGGTTTCGGAACTGGCCGGACAGGCGCAGGTGCTCTCCGGCCTTATCGACGAAATGAAGCGGGCTTAAGCCCGACGCCCCCTCGCCGCGCGGACTTTGCGCGCCGACGGCGGCAAAGCCGACGGATGAAGCGAGCGAAGATACGCCGCGACCTGCTCCTGATTTTCGGGGCCGTCGACTTTGTCGGCAGTCATTAGGGCAGCGGGCGTCCGCTCCCGCGGCCGCCGGAGCACTTGCCGTTTTCAACAGCAAACCGCTCTAACGCCCCGGCATATCGTGCCGGGGCTTTTTCTTCACGCGCGTTCAACCCTGAGCCTTGGTCGCCAGTTCGAGCAGTTTGGTAAAGGAATCCACAAGGTTTTCACGGTCGCCCACATTCTGGCGCAGAAAGGCGTCGGTGGGGTCGCGCATGCGAATGGCGGCGTCGATTTCCGGGTTGGAACCCTGAGCGTAAGCGCCGATATTGATCATATCCGCCACCTGCTTGTACGTGGCCATGAGCCCGGTGACCATGCGGCCCGCCTCGACCACCTCGCGGGCCACGATGTCGTTGCGCAGTCGGCTGATGGAACGAAGCACGTCGATGGCCGGAAAATGCCCCTGGTCGGCCAAAGCCCGGGTGAGCACGATGTGCCCGTCCAGAATGGAGCGCACGGAGTCGGCAACGGGTTCGTTGAAGTCGTCGCCGTCCACCAGCACGGTGTAAATGCCGGTGATGGTGCCCCGGTCCGAGCGGCCCGCCCGCTCCAGCAGACGCGGCAACTGGGCGAACACGGACGGCGTATATCCCTTGGTGGTGGGCGGTTCGCCCGTGGCCAGCCCCACTTCGCGCGAGGCCATGGCAAAGCGCGTCACCGAATCCATCATCAGCAGCACGTCCTTGCCCTGATCGCGGAAGTATTCGGCCACGGCCGTGGCCGCGTAGGCGGCGCGCATACGCACCAGCGAGGACTGATCCGAAGTGGCCACGATGACCACGGACCGGGCCATACCCTCCGGTCCCAGGTCCTTTTCCATAAATTCCAGCACTTCGCGGCCGCGCTCGCCGATGAGCCCCATGACGTTGACGTCGGCGGCGGTGTAACGGGCCATCATGCCCATCAGGGTGGATTTGCCCACCCCGGACCCGGCCATAATGCCCACGCGCTGCCCCTTGCCCAGGGTCAGCAGAGAATTGACGGCGCGCACCCCCACGTCCAGGGGGTCCACGATGCGCGGGCGCTCCAGGGGCGCGGGCGGCGCGGCATACAGAGGAACCATGTCTTCGGGAGCAATGGGCTCCCCTTTGTCCAACGGATTGCCGAAGGCGTCGAAAGCCCGCCCCAGCAGGCCCGGCCCCACCGGAAACACCGGGGGCAGGCTGGAATTGCGGATCAGGCTGCCCGGCCGCACGCCGCGCATTTCGCCATAAGGCATAAACAACAGATTGCCGTCGCGAAAGCCCACCACCTCGGCCGCGATGGGGTCGCCGCCGTCATCGGGCAGGATATGGCACACCGCGCCCAGCGAGGCGCTGATTCCTCCGGCCTCGGCCACCAGCCCCACCACCTTGTTGACCTTGCCGAAGGACTGGGCGGGTTCGGCCTTTCGGAGCAACTCCAGGCAGGTGCGCGGATCGAATCCCATAACGACTCCCGGCGTTTACGCCTGTTCGGACGCCGCACCCGCGTCCTTGCGGTCCGGACCGAAGCCCATGTCGGCCAACAGTTCGTCGGCCACGTCGGGGGGCAGGCCCTGTTCTCCGGCCGGAGCGGACTTGCCGTCGGAAGCGGAGGGCGCTCCATCCCCGGCCCGGCCCAAAAATTCCTGCACCATGCTTTGGGTCTCGGCTTCGGACAGAACATCGGCAGCGGCCGAGGACTGCGCGGGGCCGGGCTCGGCGGGCCGCGCCCGGGCGGAGGCGGCGGACGGCGCGACTTCGGGAGCCGGATCGGCTTCCGCCGGGGGCGGGGACGGTTCCGGCTCCGCCAAGGACGGCGCGGTCTGAACGACGGGCTCCGCCGCTTCGCCGGAGGCTTCCGGCGCGAGCGGGCTTCCGGCATCCGCCGTTTGCGTCGGAACGGGAGCGTCGGCATCGGAAGAAGCGCCAAGAGCCGCTTCGCCGGAGACGGGGGCGGTTCCGGACGTGTCGGAGGACGCTTCGTCGCCCTCTTCCTCCAGTTCCACGCCGTGGCCGCGCATTTCCTCCACCAAAGTTCGGGCGACCGCCGTCACGGCGTCCTGATCGGCCTGCCCCGCGGGCAGCGTGAGGTGTTCCAGCACCTCATCCACCACGGAGCGTCGCACTCCGCGGCTGTTGTTCACCAAACCCGATTCGCTTTCCACCACCAGGCTGCCGGGTTCCAATTCAGGGTCGACTGTCAGTTCCCAGTTATCCGCGCGCGGGCCGCCGCGCTTGGCGTCGGCCAGCATGTCCGTAACCAGAGCCGCATCCACGGGGTTGACCCGCACGATCAGACGGCGACGATCCAGAAGAGCCCGCATACTGCGATCCAAAAGCTGTTCCAGCACGGCGGCCCGGTCCCGGTCCACCGCCAGCCCCGTTCCCTTTTCCACCGCCTCGCGCAGCAGGGCGACCAGATCGGCGCGCCAGGCCTCGAAAATATGGGCGCATTGCTCATGAATGCCGAGCAGGACGACGGCCGTGGTTTCGCCCAGGGCCCGGCGGGTTTCGGCCAGTTCGGCTTCGGCCCGGGCCCGGCCTTCCTCGTAGCCTTCGGAACGGGCCGCATCGCGCAGGGCGGCGGCCTCGTCGAGCAAAGCCCGCGCTTCGCCCGTCAGGGCATCCCGTGTTTGTTCCGCTTCGGCCTTGATGGCCGCGGCCTCGGCCCGCAGGCTTCCGGCCTTGCTTTCCGCTTCGCGCAAAATATCGTCGCCGCGCCGCCGGGCCTGGAGCAACAGGGCGCGTACGCGCTCCGTGGCCCTGGCCTTGACCCGTTCGAGGTATTCCTCTTCGGTCTGCTGATTCCAGACCTCGCGCTGAGCCGCGTCGTACAGACGTTCCAACGTGGTTTCGCGGTCCGGGGTGGGCCCCATGAAAATGGTGCCGAAACGGGATTCTTCATCAGACGAGGACATCGCCGCCACCGCCTCGGTTGATCACAATCTTGCCCCCCTGCTCCAGCCGCCGCACCACCTTGACAATATTCTGCTGCGCGCCTTCCACCTCGGACAGCCGGGCCGGCCCCATGAACTCCAGCTCTTCCCTGATCATGTTGCCCGCGCGTTCCGACATGTTCTTGAAGAAGCGTTCCTTCAGCTCGTCCGAAGCGCCGCGCAGGGCCAAAGTGAGATCGTCGTTGGACACTTCCTTGAGCAGTTCGCGCATGCCCCGATCGTCGAGCAGTTTGCAGTCTTCGAACACAAACATGAGGTTGCGGATGTCCTCGGCCATCTGAGTCGATTCTTCCTCGATTTCAGACAGCACTTCCTCTTCCGTGGAACGGTCCACCTGGTTGAGGATTTCGGCCACGGACTGCACGCCGCCCACCTTTTTGCCTTCCTTGCCGCCCATGGCGATAAGCTGGCTTTGCAGCACCCGGTCGACCTCCATGAGCATATCCTCGGGCACGGATTCCAGCCTGGCCAGACGCATAAGCACCTCGGCCCTCACCCCGGCGGGGAGCATGGTCAGCATGTTGGCGGCCTGATCCGGTTTGAGATGCCCCAGAATAAGAGCCAGGGTCTGCGGATGTTCGCTGCGCAGAAGCTGGGCCAGCAGGCGCGGGCTGACGCGTTCGAGTTCGCGGAAGGGCACGGGCCCCACTTCAAGGTTGAGGGAGTCCATGACGTATTTGGCCGTTTCGCTGTCCAGATTGGTGGTCAGCATACGTTTGGCCGCATCCTGCCCCCCGGCCACCACGTCCATGCCCGCCACCAGAGAGGTATGAAACTCGCGCAGCACCTCTTCCACGGTATCCCTGGGCACGGGTTCCAGTTCCACAATCGCCTTGGAAATAGCCGTTATCTCACGGCGATCCATGCGCTTGAAAACGTCCGCCGTGAATTTGTCGCCAAGCGCCAACAGCAGTACGGCGATCTTTTCCGTGCCCTTGAGCTCCATGCCTGCCACTCCTCAAACAATGCCTTTGCGTCAAAATAATGGCACACCGACAGGCCCATACCCTGTCCGAATCGACAATTGCAAAAAACTTGCCAAAAAATATCCGCTCCCGCGCCGCCCGAACGGCGCTTCCGCCCTTTTCAGTCGTTTACGGAGGCCCCGGCCTCCCGGCACGCGGACCGAAGCACGGCATCGGGCCACCGTCCGCGCAGGCCGGGCGGCGGTTGCGCGAAAAATACGCGGGCTTTTGCCGCCGCCCGGCGCGCCGCCTCCAGCCCGCCCGCAAAATAAGCCTCGTCGACGGGGCTTCCCCGTGAGCAGTCCAGCAGCTCCGGTTCCCGGGCGGTGTCCCGGGGCAGGAGCAGCCAATACACCACGGGGCCGTCCAGCACAAAAGCCATCCGAATTCCGGCTCCGTCCTCCGCCCGTTCGGACAGCTCGGAAACAGCCGGAACATGCAGAAAGGCGCAGTAAAGGCGATCCGCCTCGGCGTCAAACCACGTCAGGCTGAAGCGTTGGTTGGTGCGGATGTCCAGGCAGTCGGGGTAAGCCTGACGCGACCAGTACCGGTCCGCATCATCATGGTCCAGCACGCCCAGAAAGCGGGCCGCCTCGTCGGACTGTCCGGCAAACGCGCCGCAGGGAACGAACAGTTCGCCGCGGCGCAGGGGCTCCCGCGCCGAAAACCCCAGAAGAGGATATGTTTTATTCTCATAGGACAAGGAAAACAACATATCCCCGCCCCGCATGGAACCGATGTACCATTCACAGACCCGCGCGGAGGGCCGCTTCGAACTGCCCAGCAGAATCTCTTTCCATGTCGGCGGCGAGCCCAGCGAAGTAGGCGGAGACACGACGAGGCTGCAAAGGGTGCACCCGGAGCAGCTCAGGCAAAGCCCCGCAAGCAGCGCCGGCGCGACAATCGTTTTCTTCATTTCCGAATACCCGCCGGGACCGAACGGCGTTCCGCCCCCGGCCCGCGCGGCGCATGTTTCAGCGCAGATAGCGCACGGCGTTTTCAAACAGGACCGTGCCGGGCATTTCGTATTCGCCCCGGGCCCAGCGAGGGGCGTTGGTGGCGTGGTTGAATGCTTCGGGGTGGGGCATGAGGCCGAGCACGTGTCCCGTGGGGTCGGTCAGTCCGGCGATGGCCCGGGGCGAGCCGTTGGGGTTGGCCGGGTAGTCCTGGGTGGGTTCGCCCGTGGCCGGGTCCACGTAACGCAGGGCCACCAAGTGCTCGGCCTCCAGGCGGTCCAAAACGGCTTCGTCCGGGCTCACCAGGCGGCCCTCGCCGTGGCGCACGGGCACGGTCAGATTGCCGACGCCCCTGGTGAACACGCAGGGACAGAGGGGATCGGCGGCCACGCGCACCCAGCGGTCCTCGTAGCGGGCCGAGGCGTTGTAGGTCAGCGACACCTGACGTTCGAAACGGCGTCCGTCCAGGGCGGGCAGAATGCCCAACTTGACCAGCAACTGAAAACCGTTGCAAATGCCGATCATCAACTTGCCCTCATCCAAAAAGCGGCGCAGGTGGTCGATCATGGGCACGCCCGCCGCGTCGCGCATGTGACGCCAGCGCTGGGCCGCCGCCTGGGCCGCGCCCAGGTCGTCGCCGTCGAGGAAGCCGCCGGGGAAAGCCAGCATCTGGTAATCATCCAGGCGCACTTCCCCGGCCGCCACGTCGGAAAAATGGATCACATCCGCGCGATCGGCCCCGGCCAGACGGGCGGCGTGGGCGGTTTCTTCGTGGCTGTTGATGCCGTAGCCGGTGAACACCAGAACATGAACCTTGGCCATGAGCGCTCCTTTTACTTCCTGCCGCAGCCCCCGGTCGGGGTCGGGTAAAAGGGCCTCGATGACCCGGCGCTTCCGGCGGGCGGGGATCGTCGTCCCGGGCGCGCTCCGCAAGTTCGGACAAAAAGGCCCCTTCCTTTTATAAGGGGGATAAAGTATAGGTGGGGAAGACGCGATACGTCAATGGGGTGCCTTTTGTCGCCGTTCATGGCATGGAAAGAAATTGTCTTTTTGTGCCCTTCGCCCCGAACGGCGCCCCACTTCGATCCCACGAGGTCCCGCATGAAAACCAAGTATATTTTCGTCACCGGCGGCGTGCTTTCCTCCCTCGGCAAAGGACTGGCCGCAGCCTCGCTGGGCGCTCTGCTCAAGGCCCGGGGCCTGTCCGTCACCATCCAGAAGCTCGACCCCTACATCAACGTCGACCCCGGCACCATGAACCCGTTTCAGCACGGCGAGGTGTTCGTCACCGACGACGGCGCGGAAACCGACCTCGACCTGGGCCATTACGAACGCTATCTCGGCGTGCCCATGTCGCAGAAGAACAACACCACATCGGGCCGCATCTACTTCAACGTGATCAACAAGGAACGTCGGGGCGACTACCTGGGCGGCACGGTTCAGGTGATCCCCCACATCACCGACGAAATCAAGCGTACCGTACGCAGTCTGGCCGATACGGCCAACCCGCCGGACGTGGCCATCATCGAAATCGGCGGCACGGTGGGCGACATCGAGGGCCTGCCCTTTCTGGAGGCCATGCGCCAGTTGCGGTCCGAAATGGGCCGCGACAACTGTCTGAACATCCACCTCACCCTGGTGCCCTACCTGCGCTCGGCGGGCGAACACAAAACCAAGCCCACCCAACACAGCGTCAAGGAATTGCTGTCCATCGGCATTCAACCCGACATTATCCTCTGCCGCTGCGAGGAGCCCATCCCGGCCGAGGTCAAGCGCAAGATCGCCCTGTTCTGCAACGTGGACGAAGACGCGGTGTTCTCTTCGGTGGACGTCAAAAACGTGTATGAGGTTCCGCTCAAGTTCTACGACGAAGGCTTCGACCAGAAAGTGGCCATCATGCTGCGCCTGCCCGCGCGCAACGCCGACCTTACGGCCTGGCGCAGACTCATCTACGACTTCGACCACCCCGTGGGCCGGGTGACCGTCGCCATCGTGGGCAAATACGTGGACCTCAAGGAAGCCTACAAGAGCCTGCATGAAGCCCTGGTGCACGCCGGGGTGGCCAACCGCGTGTCCGTGGACCTGCGCTACGTCAATTCCGAGGAAATCACGGCGGCCAACGCGGCCGATCACTTCCGCGACTGTCACGGCATCCTGGTGCCGGGCGGCTTCGGCTACCGGGGCGTGGAGGGCAAGATCGAGGCCATCCGCTACGCGCGCGAACGCAACATCCCCTTCTTCGGCATCTGCCTGGGCATGCAGTGCGCGGTCATCGAATTCGCCCGCCACGTGGCCGGGCTGAGCAAAGCAAACTCCGAGGAATTCGATCCCCAGACCCCGGACAAGCTCATCTACCTGATGACCGAATGGTTCGACTTCCGCAAGCAGGCCGTGGAAACCCGCGACGAGGGCAGCGCCAAGGGCGGCACCATGCGCCTGGGCGCCTATCCCTGCGCGGTGACGCCGGACACCCGCGCCCACGAGGCGTACCGCGTGCCGGAAATTTCCGAACGCCACCGCCACCGCTACGAATTCAACAACGCCTACAGAGACCTGCTGGCCGAACACGGCATGGTGTTCAGCGGTCTGTCGCCCGACGGCAGCTTGGTGGAAATGGTGGAATTGCCCGACCATCCCTGGTTCCTGGGCTGCCAGTTCCACCCCGAGTTCAAGTCCGGCCCCATGCACGCCCATCCCCTGTTCCGCGAATTCATCCGGGCGGCCGCCGTCCGGGCGGGCGTGGACGGGGCCGGAGCCCGACCGAGCGGAGACTGAAAACCGCGCAAAACGCTCCGCGCACGTTTTCGCGGCAAGGATTGCTATGGAACTTTCGGTTGTTCTTCCCGTATACAACGCCCCGGACGACGTGGCCGTCTGCCTGGACAGCCTGGAGCGACACTTTTCGGGGAAAAACCGCGAGTTGCTTATTCTGGACGACGCGTCCGGGCCGGAAACCGCAACCCTGCTGACGGCCTTTGTCCGACGCATGGAAAAACGGACGGCGGATCGCCCCGTCGTCCGCCTGCTGACCCGGCCCGAAAACCGGGGCTATCTGCTCAACGTCAACCAGGGGCTGGCCGAAACCGACGGCGACGTCGTGGTGTTGCTGAACAGCGACACGGCCATTCCCGAAGGCTTTGCGGACCGCGTGCTGGCCTGCTTCGCCTCGGACCCGACCATCGGCCTGGCCTCGCCCGTGGGCTCGCATTGCGGCCTGTTCTCCATCCCCATGAAACCGGGCTGGAGCGGCGCCGACGTGGACCGCATGGACGCCCTGCTTCGGGACTGGCCGCCCGACTACCCCACGGTCATCCTGCCCGACGGTTTCTGTTTTTGCATGCGCAGGACCATGCTGGATCAGGTGGGTTTGTTCGACGAACGTTACGCCCCCGGCTACTTTGAGGAAACCGATCTGGGCATGCGCGCCCGGCGCGCGGGCTGGAAAACCGTGCTCATCGACAATCTGTACGTTTACCACAAGGCGCAGGCCTCGTTCGGCAGCCGCCGCAACCAGGACCTGGTGCGGCGCAACGAGGCATTGTTCCGCGCGCTGTGGGGAGACGAATTCGACGCCCTGCGCGCCCGATACCCGCGCGAGGAGCACAAACCCCGCCTGTACCGGCGCATCTATTCCGCGCCCGAACGGCTCTGGCGCAAGACCGTGCGCTTCGCGGCCCAGGCCATACCCCACGCTCCCACCCGGCGGCGCATACGACGGGCTTACAATTGACCCCGGACCGCGCCGCCTTTACGTTGAGGACGACCATGACCGACTTTTCTCTGTACGACCGATTGTGCGGCGAGCACTTTATTCTGGCCGGGCCCTGCGCCCTGGAAGATTATGCTCTGGCCCTGGATACGGCCCACGCCGTGAAAGAGGCGGCCGCCGCCGTCGGCCTGACGGCGGTGTTCAAAAGTTCGTGGGACAAGGCCAACCGCACTTCGGGACAGGGCTTCCGGGGCCCCGGCCTGAGCAAGGGCATGGACTGGCTGGCCCGCATCAAGGAAGCCACGGGCCTGCCCGTGGTCACCGACATCCATCTGCCCGACCAGGCCGCCCCGGTGGCCGAGGTGGCCGACATTCTGCAGATACCGGCCTTTCTCAGCCGTCAGACCGATCTGCTGCTGGCGGCGGCGGCCACCGGCGCCATCGTCAACGTCAAAAAGGGGCAGTTCCTGGCCCCCTGGGATATGGGGCCGGTCAAAGACAAAATCGAAAAAGCGGGCAACCCGCGCATTCTGCTCACCGAGCGCGGAACCAGTTTCGGTTACAACAATCTGGTGGTGGATTACCGTTCGCTGCCCGTCATGCAGGAGCTGGGCGTGCCCGTGGTGTTCGACGCCACCCATTCGGTGCAGTTGCCGGGGGGCCTGGGCTCATCGTCCGGCGGGCAGCGCCGCTTTGTGCCCGTGCTGGCCCGCGCGGCGGCGGCGGCCGGAGTCAACGGAATTTTCATGGAAACCCACCCCAACCCGGACAAGGCCCTGTGCGACGGCCCCAACAGTTGGCCCCTGGACAAGCTGCCGGGCCTTCTGGCCGAACTGACGGCCCTGTGGAGCACACCCCATGTCCTTTGAATCCGACGGCGCGATCCGCCGCCCCGGCGCGACGGAGGCGGCCGCCAAAGTGCGTTTTCTGGTGCTGGACGTGGACGGGGTATGCACCGACGGCAGGCTGTACTTCGACGGAAGCGGCATGGCGCTCAAGGCGTTCCACTCCCGCGACGGCATCGGGATCAAGACCGCGTTGCGCGCGGGGCTGGGCATAGGGATCATCACCGGCCGCGACGACCCCGGCGTACGCGCCCGCATGACCCAACTGGGCATAACGGAATACCATCCGGGGCATGAAAGCAAGTTGCCCGCGCTGGACGACATACGCCGTCGTCTGGGCCTGGAATTTGACCAGATGGCCTATATGGGCGACGATTGGATCGATCTCGATCCCATGCGGGCCGTGGGCGTGCCGCTGGCCGTGGCCGACGCGGCGGCCGAAGTCCGGGACGCCGCTCTGTACGTGACGGCGGCCCGGGGAGGCCGGGGCGCGGTGCGCGAAGCCGTGGAATTTTTGCTCAACGCCCGGGATGACGGGTTGAAGCTCTCCGAACTGTGGACCACGCTCCCCGCCGGAGCCCGCGAAAGGGCATGAAAAAATTACTCGCCAAGCTCCTGGTTCCGCTCCTTGTCGCCGCCGTTTGCTGGGGGGGCTATCTGGCGTGGCAAAGCTGGCGGGCCAAACAGGCTCTGACCCGTCTGACCGAGGTGGCGAAGTCGGCCGATCTGGATCAACTGCTGCGCAACCCGCCCGACGGCCTGGAAGAAGCCATCGATCTGGCCGTGCGCGGGGTGCGCCTGTCCCAGGGCGAGGCCGGACGCGAATCATGGACTTTGGACGCCGACTGGGCCACCCTTCGCCAGGAGTCGGGCTTGGTCCAGGTGAACGACCCCGTCATCCGCTACGCCCTGGGCGACCCCTCCGACGCCGACGTCCCGCCCGAAGAGCGTCAGGTGGTGGTCACCGCCGAGACCGGCCGGGTGGAGGACAACAACACCCGGTTGACTATGGAAGGCAACGTGCGCGCCGAGTACCGGAACGAGGTGTTGACCGGCCCCGTGGCCGTCTTCCGCAACGACACCCGCATTCTGACCTTTCCGGACGGCGCGCGACTGGCCGGTCCGGTGCTGGCGGGCAGCGCGGGCGTCTTGCGCTGGAGCCTCGCAACGAATATTCTGGACGGCGAACAAGGCGTGGACGTAGTGTGGACGCCGCGTTCCGCCCGGCCCCGGACGACGCCGGAGGCCGTGCCCGCCGACCTTCCGACGGAGCCCGGCGGAGGCATGGTTCCCGCCCCCAACCGCGACGCCGCGCCCTCTTCCACCCCCGACCCGGCGAACGCGCTTACGGAGATACCCCGGTGAAACACGACTTTTTATTCGCTCCGCTGGTCGGCCTTGCGCTTCTGTGCGGCCTGACGGCGGCTCCGACCGTCGCCGCGCCCACCGATCCCGCCGGAGCGGCCGGCGATCTGCCCATCCACATCACGTCGGACGCCATGACCTACGACACCAACAAAAACACGGTGGTCTTCCAGGGCAATGTGGAAGTGGAACGCGAAGATTTCCGCCTGTGGTCCGCCGTGCTCACCCTGTACCTCAAAAGCGCGGACCAGCCTGCCGACAAGACGCAGGCGGGCAACCAACCCGCGCTGGAAACAGGCGATCTCGATCACATCGTGGCCGAAAAAAATGTGCGTTTCCGCTACAACACCCAGACCGGCACGGCCGAAAAGGCCACCTACACCGTGGACGACGCTCTGCTGGTGCTGGAGGGCAACCCCGTTATCCGCGACGGCGAAAACTCCATCACCGGCCAACGCATCCGCTACTACATGAACGAAAACCGCAGCGAAGTGGACGGCGGCCCCCAAAAACGGGTGCAGGCGGTATTCAGCTCCGGCGGCTCCAAAAAGGGACAATGACGTGTTTCAATCCACAGTCGCCCCATCCGCCGACCGACTCCGCAGACGACGGACAGGTGTCGCGCGGATTGCTCCTTCCTGAAGGGAGGGGTTGCGGAAAAGAGTGTTATCGGCTTCGTCGTTCCATCAACAGAACTTTTCCCCCGAGGGGGATCAAACCATAAAGGCAATTTTGATGAAGGCTACCCTCGCCGGGGAAACGCTGTGCAAACGCTTCGGCTCCAAAGAAGTGGTGCGCGACGTCAGCCTGTCCATGAACCAGGGCGAAATCGTGGGTCTGCTCGGCCCCAACGGAGCGGGCAAAACCACCACGTTCTATATGCTGACGGGCATCATCAAGCCCAGCGGCGGCAAGGTGCTGCTGGACGGCCGCGACATAGGCGACTGGCCCCTGTATCGCCGGGCCCGCGTCGGGCTCAGTTACCTGCCCCAGGAAAGTTCGGTGTTCCGCCGCCTGACCGTGCGTCAGAACCTTCAGATCATTCTGGAACACGTGGGGCTGAGCCGCAAAGCCCAACGCGCGCGGGCCGATCTGCTCATGGAGGAGTTCGGGCTCACCCGCCTGGCCGACTCCTACGCCTCCTATCTGTCCGGGGGCGAACGCCGTCGCCTGGAAATAGCCCGCTGCCTCATCCGCGACCCGCTGTTCGTGCTGCTCGACGAGCCTTTCGCGGGCATCGATCCCCTGGCCGTGGGCGACATTCAGCAACTTATACGCGGCCTCAAGGAGCGCGGCATAGGCGTGCTGATCTCCGACCACAACGTGCGCGAAACCCTGACCATCTGCGATCGCGCCTCGCTCATGTTCCAGGGGCGGCTTATCCTGACCGGCACCCCCGATGAAATCGTGGACGACGAACAGGCCCGCTCCGTATATTTGGGAGACAGCTTCCGCCTGATGTAGCGGAACCCGCTCCGGAGCGCCCATGACCAGTCACGATTCCGAGCCGGACGCCGGTTCGACGCGCCCCTTCCCGCTCTTCCCCGCTTCACGCGACGGAGGCCGGGGTCACGTCGTCGTCCGGGCCATAAAAACCGGCCTGGTCATGATGCTGCCCATCGTGCTGCTCGGCTCGTTCTCCCTGATGCTGCGCTCTCTGCCCCTGCCGGTCTGGCAGCATTTTCTGGAGGCTTTCGCCGGGGGGCTGCTGCCCCGCCTGCTTCTGGCCCTTCAGTACGCCACTTTCGGCCTGCTGTCGGTGTACCTTACCTTGCTGGTCAGCTTCAGTTACGCCCAGTCCGACAAACATCCCGAGGCTCTTCTTCCCCAGGCTCCCATTACTTCCCTGGTATGTTTCTTTCTGCTGATCGGCTTCGGCGACGAGCGCTTTTCCCTGGACTCGCTGGGCATCAACGGCATGTTCACCGCCATTTTCGCGGCTGTCGTCTCCTCGCTGTGCATGCGCTTTTTCCAACGCCGCAAACGCCTGCCCGTATTCTACTCCGAAGGGTCGGACATCGCGTTCAACAACGCCGTCCGGGCCGTGCTGCCCTCGTTCCTGACCATCGGCCTGTTCGCCCTGGGCAACGAGGGCCTGGTGCTGGCCTTCGACGTGTCCGGTTTTCAGGACCTGTTCATCCGCCTGGCCGAAGCCTGTTTCGGCCATCTGCGTCCCTCGTTGTTCAGCGCCCTGCTTTACGCCTTCATGACCAATCTGCTGTGGTTTTTCGGCGTGCACGGGACCAACGTGCTGGAAGGCGCGTTTCAAAGCATATTCGCGCACCCCGGGCTCGCGCCCGACGCCGCCGTCTTCAACAAAAGCTTTTTCGACGTGTTCGTGGCCCTGGGCGGCAGCGGCTCCACCCTGGCTCTGCTCCTGGCCGTGCTGGCCTTCAGCCGCCACCGGGGCAGCCGCCGACTGATGGCCGTGGCCCTGGGGCCCATGCTGTTCAACATCAACGAACTGGTTATCTTCGGCCTGCCCGTGGCCTTCAACGGCTACCTGCTGATTCCTTTTCTCGCGGCGCCGCTGCTCTGCACCCTCACCACCTACTTCGCCATGTCCGTGGGGCTGGTGCCGCCCGCCGGCGACGCCGTGGCCTGGACCACGCCGGTGCTGCTGGGAGGATACGCGGCCACCGGGTCCGTGGCGGGCAGCCTGCTCCAGGCCTTCAATCTGCTGGTGGGCGTGGCCGTGTATCGCCCCTTTGTGCGGCTGCTGGACCGGGAAAAAGACCGCCAGGCCGCCCGCGGCATGCGGGCCCTGGTCAAGCTGCTGGCCGAACGCCAGGAACGGGGCCTCCCCCCCGATCTGATGCGGGCCGAAGGGCCGCCGGGCGTGCTGGCCCGGATGCTCGCCGCCGATCTGGGCCATGCCCTGAACCGGGGCGAACTGGAACTCCATCACCAGGCCCAGTTCGACAGCGCGGGTTCCTGCGTGGGCTCCGAAGCGCTGTTGCGCTGGCCGCATCCGGTATTCGGCTTCGTCGCCCCGCCCCTGGTGGTGCAACTGGCCGAAGAAAGCAAACGCCTGGGCGAACTGGAGCGATGGGTGTTCACCGAGGCGGGTCGCCACGCCGCGGCCCTGCGGGAACGGGGGCTGCCCGCCAAAACCTGCGTCAACCTGACTCCGTCCACCCTGTACGACGCCGCTTTTCTCGACCATCTGCGGAGCAAAATAGCGGAAGGAGCGTTGCGGCCCGAAGATCTGCTTATCGAAATCACCGAACAGACCTCGCTGCTGTTCACCGGCGAAAGCTCCGCCCTGCTCAAATCATACAGGGCCCTCGGCTTTCGCCTGGTCATCGACGACTTTTCCATGGGCCATACCTCGCTCAAGTATCTTCAGGACAATGAATTCGACATGGTCAAGCTGGACGGGGCGCTGGTGCGCGACCTGACCAATCCGCGCAGCCGCGAAATCATCGTTTCCATCGTGTCTCTGGCCGAGGCCCTGCGCTTCGCCGTGCTGGCCGAATATGTGGAAACCGAGGACGTGCGCCGCCGTCTCGAAAACATAGGCGTCACCCTGTACCAGGGATATTTGTACAGTCCGGCCCTGCCCTTCGAGCGCTTCGCGACCTTTGTCGAAGCCCGCGCGGGGGCCCGCCCCGAAGACGGCCCGGCCTCCGGCCGCCGCCTCTAGGGCATTTTGCTTTTGAAATTGTCCGATTTCAAAAGCGGCGCTGCCGCCATTTCGTCTGAAAAGCGCGTTTTTCAGGCTGACGCGGGCGGCCGACGGAACGCTTGCCGTTTTCAACGGCAACCCGCTCCAACGCCCCGCTCCGGTTTGCCAAACGGGACTGCATGTCTTATGGTAGAAGCTTCGCATAATCACTATGGAGACACCCCATGATCAATCTTCTGATGGGCAAAATATTCGGCACCCGCAACCAGCGCTACCTGAAATCTCTGCGCCCCATGCTGCGCCGCTGCAACGACCTGGGGCCGGAAATGGAAGCCCTGGCCGACGACCAGCTTGCCCCGCGCCTGGCTCAATACCGGGAAGAGGCGCAGAACGGCCGCCGTCTCGATGAACTGCTGCCCCCGGTGTTCGCCCTGGTGCGCGAGGCCTCGCGCCGCATACTGGGGATGCGCCACTACGATGTGCAGCTTCTGGGGGGCATGGTGCTCCACCAGGGTAAAATAGCCGAAATGAAAACCGGCGAAGGCAAGACCCTGGTCGCCACCCTGCCCGTGGTGCTCAACGCTTTGTCCGGCAAGGGCGTGCACGTGGTCACGGTCAACGACTACCTGGCCCGCCGCGACGCCGAGTGGATGGGGCAGTTGTACAACGCCCTGGGCCTGACCACCGGCATCATCGTTCACGGCCTGTCCGACGAACAGCGCAAGGAAGCCTATAACGCCGACATCACTTACGGCACCAACAACGAATTCGGCTTCGACTACCTGCGCGACAACATGAAATTCTACGCCAACCAGTTGGTGCAGCGCGGGCATAATTTCGCCATCGTGGACGAAGTGGACTCCATCCTCATCGACGAGGCCCGCACCCCGCTGATCATTTCCGGGGCCAGCGACGAATCCACGGGCCTGTACCGTCAGATGGACGAGGTGGTCCGCCGCCTGCAACCCGAAGTCCACTTCACCGTGGACGAAAAGGCCCGCACCGCCATGCTCACCGAGGAAGGCGTGGCCCAGTGCGAGCGTATCCTCAGCGTCGACAACCTGTTCGATCCGGCCAGCATCACCTTGCAGCACCACATCCTTCAATCTCTGCGCGCCCACCACGCCTATCGGCGCGACGTAGACTACATCGTGAACGAAGAAGGCAAGGTGCTCATCGTGGACGAGTTCACCGGCCGCCTGATGCCGGGCCGCCGTTTCGGCGACGGGCTGCACCAGGCCCTGGAAGCCAAGGAACACGTCAAAATCGAGGCCGAAAACCAGACCCTGGCCAGCATCACCTTCCAAAACTATTTCCGCATGTACGACAAGCTGTCGGGCATGACCGGCACGGCCCAGACCGAAGCCGTGGAATTCACCCAAATCTACGGGCTGGAAACCATCACGGTTCCCACCAACAAGCCCATGATCCGCAAGGACTACCCCGACCTCATCTACCGCACCCAGCGCGAAAAATACAACGCCATCGTTCAGGCCATCCGCGACCTGCACGCCAAGGGCCAGCCCGTGCTGGTGGGCACCATTTCCATTGAGACTTCGGAACTTTTGTCCTCCATGCTCAAAAAAGAGGGCGTGCCCCACAACGTGCTCAACGCCAAACACCACGCCCAGGAAGCCGAAATCGTGGCCCAGGCCGGGCAGGCGGGCCGGGTGACCATCGCCACCAACATGGCGGGCCGCGGCACGGACATCGTGTTGGGCGAAGGCGTGCAGGAACTGGGCGGCCTGCATATCCTGGGCACCGAACGCCACGAAAGCCGCCGCATCGACAACCAGTTGCGCGGCCGTTCCGGCCGCCAGGGCGACCCGGGTTCGTCCCGGTTCTACCTGTCCCTGGAGGACAACCTGATGCGCATCTTCGGGTCGGAACGCATTTCCGGCCTGATGGAAAAACTGGGCATGGTCGAGGGCGAACCCATTGAAAACAAAATGGTGTCCAGAGCCATTGAAAACGCCCAGAAGCGGGTGGAAGGCCACAACTTTGAAATCCGCAAAACCCTGCTCGACTACGACAACGTCATGAACCAACAGCGCGAGGTCATCTACGGCCTGCGCCGCGACCTCATGATGCAGCCCGCCATCGAACCCGTCCTGTACGAATTCCTCGACGAGTTGCTGGACGACATCTACGCCCCCCTGGAAGCCGACAAACACGGGACCGACGCCTCGATCAACGCTCAGGTCATGGCCCGTCTGCTCGACGTGCTCAACATCGCGCGCGTCCTGCCCGACCTGACGCCCGACTCGGAGCCGCCGTCCAGGGAAGCCGCGCGCGAGGCCGTGACGAGCATTTTCGCCATCCTGCGCCAGGATGCCGGTCCCATCTACGAGGACGTGCTGCGCTATTTCCTGCTGGAAGAACTGGACCGCAACTGGAAAGACCATCTGCGCAGCATGGACCACCTGCGCGAGGGCATAGGCCTGCGCGGCTACGGCCAACGCGATCCCAAGCTGGAATACAAGAAGGAAGGCTTCGCCATGTTCCAGGAGCTGGTGTTCCGCATCCGTGAAGGCGCGCTTCGCGCCCTGACCCGGGTGCGCGTGCAGCAGCCGCAGGAAGCCGCTCCCGCCGAAACGCCCGAAGGCGCGGAATCCGACGCCGCGGTCCCGAGCGACGGCCGGGCGGAAGAAAGCTCCGCCGCTTCCCCGGCCCCCGCGCCGGAGGCTGCCCCCTCCGCGGAGCCGACCGCTCCGGCGGAAACGCCCGCCGCCTTCCGGCACAAAGAAAATCCGGCGGCCAGTGCGCCCATGGGGCGGAGCAGGCCCGCCGCGCACCATATCGAATCCGAGCAGCCCAAGGTGGGCCGCAACGATCCCTGCCCCTGCGGCAGCGGCAAAAAATATAAAAAGTGCTGCGGCGCGGGCAACTAGCGCCCCTTCCCCGTTCACCGATGCAAAAGCCCCCGCGTTCGCGGGGGCTTTTGCATTTCCGCCGCCGACATCGCCCCGACCGCTCCGAACATGTGAAAGCCCGCCCCGGCGGCAAACCGGGGCGGGCTGAAAACAATCCGACGCTCAGAGCATTTCAACGGCGCAACGATCCGGACGCGTCCGGACCGTGCGCAAACGCTTGTGAAAGACTAGCCGCAGCGGCTGTAGCCGCAGTTCTGGCATATGTGGCAACCTTCCTGAAACTGCATTTCCGCGCCGCATTCGGGGCAGGCGGGGTTCTGCAGGTCCTGGCCGGAACTTGCCGGAACGGGCTGGCTTCCCTTGAGATAGCGATTTTCCAGCACCCAGGCGATGGCGTCGGGGATGGACAGCAAAATGCCCTTCTTCTGGAACACCGGGTGCTCGCCGCCAATGCCCTTGAGCTGGGCCACCACGTCGCGCACGGCCACGCCCGAACGGAAGCAAAGAGAAACCAGGCGGCCGATGGCCTCGGCCTTGGCCGTGATGGAACGGCCGGACTTGCCGATGGTGGCGAACACCTCAAAGGGTTGTCCGTCCACTTCGTTGACCGTCAGGTACAATACGCCCAGTCCGGTCTGCACCTTCTGGGTAAAGCCCTCCACCACGTCGGGCCGCTGACGCACCACGCTGGCGTGCCCGGCTTCGGCCTTTTTGTCGGTTCCGCCGGTGGTCAGCACCTGCATGGATTTGCAGCCGTCGCGGTATACGGTCACGCCTTTGCAGTCCAGCTCGTAGGCAAGGCGGTAGATATGCTCTATATCCTCCACCGTGGCGTTATTTGCCAGATTGACCGTTTTGGAAACGGCGTTGTCCGTGTATTTCTGAAAAGCGGCCTGCATGCGCAGATGGGCCTCGGCCGAAATATCCATGGCCGTGACGAAGACCCGGCGCAATTCGGCGGGCAGGAAATCCATGTCCTGAATGCTGCCGCAGGCGGCCACCGCCTCCATGAGTTCGGGCGTATGGTCGTTGGTGGAGAGCAGAGCTGCTTCAAAATAGGGGTTCACTTCCACCAGCCGTTCGCCGTCCATGACGTTGCGGGCGAAGCACAGGGCAAAAAGCGGCTCCACTCCGGACGAGCAGCCGCCGATAATGGACAGGGTGCCCGTGGGGGCGATGGTGGTGACGGTGGCGTTGCGCTGAGGCTTCATCCCCTTGAGGGCGTACAGCGATTCCCCGAAGGTGGGAAAGGGGCCGCGCTCTTCGGCCAGTTGGATGGAAGCGGCCCGGCCTTCTTCCTGCACAAAGCGCATCACGTCCTCGGCCAGGTCCAGAGCTTCCTGACTGTTGTAGGCCACGCCCAGTTGGAAGAGCATGTCCGCCCATCCCATGACGCCCAGACCGATCTTGCGGTTGGAACGCACCCGCTCGGTGATCAGATCCAGCGGAAAACGCGAGGCGTCGATGACGTTGTCCAGAAAACGCACGGCCAGGTGGATGACACGGCGCAGGGCCTGCCAGTCCACGCCCTCGCGGGCGGCGTCGTCCGCCCGGCGCGCCGGTTGCACGAACCGGGCCAGGTTGATGGAGCCCAGGTTGCACGCCTCATAAGGCAAAAGCGGCTGTTCGCCGCAGGGATTGGTGGACTCGATCTCCCCTTGGGCCGGGGTGGGGTTGTCGCGGTTGATGCGGTCCAGAAAAACAATGCCCGGATCGCCGCTGGCCCAGGCCTTGTGAACCAGCAGATCGAACACCTCGCGCGCCTTGAGGCGGCCGCATTCCTCCCGGGAATGAGGGTCCAGCAGGGGATATTCGGAATCCGCGTCCACGGCTTCCATAAACGCTTCGGTCAGGCCCACGGACAAATTGAAGTTATTGAATTCCCCTTCTTTTTCCTTGGCCCGGATGAAGTCGAGAATATCGGGGTGGTCCACCCGCAGAATGCCCATGTTGGCGCCGCGCCGGGTGCCGCCCTGCTTGATCTGCTCGGTGGCCGTGTTGAAGATGCGCAAAAAGGACACCGGCCCCGACGCCACGCCGCCGGTGGAGCCCACGCGCGAATCCTTGGGCCGCAGGCGCGAAAAGGAAAACCCCGTGCCGCCGCCGGATTTGTGGATCATGGCCGCGTACTTTACGGCGTCGAAAATTTCCTCAATGGAGTCGCCCACCGGCAGGACGAAGCAGGCCGAAAGCTGCCCCAGTTCGCACCCGGCGTTCATCAGCGTGGGTGAATTGGGCAAAAACACACCCTGGCTGAGGAGATCGTAAAAGGCGCGGGCCAGGTCTTCTTCCTTCCAAGTGGAAGCGTCGTACTTGGCCTCTTCCTGGGCGATGGCCGAAGACACGCGCCAGAACAGAGCGCGGGCGTCCTCCAGCGGTTTGCCGTCCGGCCCCTTGCGGTAATAACGCTTGGACAGGACTGTCTCCGCGTTGGACGACAGGGGAGGACTCGGCAAATTGTCAGGCATGTCGATCATACTGCGTTCCCATGCCCCGGTCGGGGCAACAGAGCCCGCGGCGCCACCGGCGCCAGGGCGTTGTAAAAAAGGGGTCGAAGAGCTACCCCGCTGTGGCGTGAGACAGATAGTGTACCTTTGCCGGAGGCAAAAATCCATCCCCCCGAAAACCGCATGGCGTGGCTAACGCCCTGGTAAAGTAAGCGAAACCTTGCCGGAACATCTTTCTTTTTTCTTTATTTTTTATTTTACTAAATTATATCAATACAATAAGACTATATCACCCGTGACGGAAACGGGCTATGGCCGCGGCTCTCTTTTCTCCGGACTGTCAAGGGACTCCGGAAGCGCCGGGGCCGAGCTCCATCACGCCGACGCTGTACGGATGCGGGAAAATACGATACAGGCAGATAAGGAAAGCAGCCATGCCCCGATATTCCCGTTTTACCCCCGCCGACGCCCCGGCCCGACGCCGGGCGGCTCCGTTGCCCCTGGCCGAGGCTCTGGCGGGCTGGCTGTCGTCCAAAGGACGCGAGCCGCGCCACGCCCACCTGGATCAATTGTGGAAAAACTGGGACATGGTCATGGGCCCGGACCTCGCTCCTCTGGCCCACCCTCTGGGCCACCGCGACGGCCTGCTTCTGGTGGGCGGCGAGGATCACTTCATCCTTCAGGAACTCACCTACGCCGCGCCGGAAATTCTGGAGCGGGTCAACGCCTTCATGGACGAACCCTTTTTCCATCGAGTGGAACTGCATCTTCTGTTCGGCAAAACGCCCCTGAATCTTGC
>UQJT01000007.1 GCA_900541395.1 uncultured Desulfovibrio sp. | reverse complement strand
TCTGCGTCAGGTAATACCCAGTACAAGTTGACGCAGGCATCAACTTTCCCTGGGCAAGGCGCTTCGCCCTTGACCCGATGGGGCGGCTGCCCTCAACCTGCCAATGGGCGTTGCCCCTTGACCCCAGCAGTGCGCTGCCGCCCCTGCACCCCGCCACAAAGGGCTTGCCGCCCTCTGTACTCCCGCTCCGGCGAAGCTGGCTTCCACCGCAGAAGCGGTTTCCGCCAGTTTCACCGGCTCCGCATCCACACAGTTACGCCTATCGGCGGGAAGTGGACGGAATACGCCTGCGGGGATTGCCGGTCAAAACGCCGGGTGCAGACCCGGCATTTTTGCCGTAATCGCCCCGATTTCAGGCGATTTTTTCTTCTGCCGTTACCACCTGAAAGCCATGCTCTCTGGCGTAAGCACTGGCGGCGGCTTTCCGTTCCTCGCTGTAAGGCGGGATGAGCCGGATTGACAGCCGGGACTTGTCCAATATATAGGTTACGCTGCCCTCTGGCGTGCTGCGCTCCAACCGGCACAGCAGCGGATATTTCCGGCTGAACTCCGCCAGCCTGCGCTTCAAACTGGCGTTGAAGGTGTAAATGCTGGCAAGGTTCTCCGCCTCGTTCCAGTTGATGATGGTTTCTTTCTCATATTTAGACAGCTTCGTCATACAAATCCTCCTCATAATCGGTGTAAGATTTCAGCACACGCAGGCTGCGCTTGAGACGGCGGTACTCGTCCATCTCCATGCGCAGATGGTGGTAAAAAGCCTCGTACCAGCTTTCGTCCACCTCCGTCTCCATTTTCCGGGCCAGACCCAGCATCCGGCGTTTGGCCTCCGGGTCAACCGTCAGGGCTGTCAGCCATTTCAACCGTGTCACCGTGTTGTGATGGCTGGGACAGGCGAAAGCGTAGAGAATCTTCTTTTCTTTCATACTCAGTGTCATAATGATTTTCCTCCATTTCTTTGCTGCGGAGCCATGCACCCCGCATGATAAACTTGTTTCTTTCCGCCGGTCTGCCTGCAAGCAGCTCCTGCCCGGAATTTCTCCCGGCGTATCGGCCTCTTTGGTGCGCTCGATTTCTGTCATGGCGCCACTTCCCCGGAGGTCATACCCCTTGCAGCCGGTCATTCGATTTTCAAGGTTCAGTGCCTGTCTGCAAGAATGATTTTATCGAAAAAAGAGGGCCGCTCCCGTATATCCAAGACGTTGGAAAAACGCACGAAATCCTCATATTTCCACGCTTATGGAATCGTGCTATAATGGGTGTATTCACTGAAAAACGATAACGAGAGAGGGGGCATTGGATGTACACAAAGCTGTCAATCCCGGAGCGGCTCAAAGACTTGCGGGTGGTAGACAAGCACCTGACGCTGGAACAGCTGGCGGAGCAGACCGGCCTGTCCAGATCGGCGCTGGGAAAATATGAAAGCGATGATTATAAGGACATCAGCCCGTTTGCGATTGCAACGCTGGCGGAATTTTATGGTGTGTCCACCGACTATCTGATGGGGCTGTCCGAAAATAAAAATCACCCAAACACAGAGCTTCAATCTCTGCATCTGAGTGACGATATGGTGGAACTTTTGAGCAGCGGCAGGATCAACAACCGGCTTCTCTGCGAACTGGCTACGCATCCAAACTTCCAGCGGCTGATGACCGATATGGAAATCTTCATTGACCGGATTGCCGATATGCGGGTGGAGCAGATGAACCTGATCCTCGAAGCCACCCGACAGACCGTCATCAACAGCCATGCGCCGGGAGAGAACGACCTTTATATGCGGACGCTGGAATTAGGGCAGATACAGGAGAGTGACTTTTTCAGCCATGTCCTGCATGACGATCTGGACAACATTGTCCGGGACATACGGGAGGCACATCTAAAGGACAAGACCACCGCCGACCCGCAGCCCACGTTGGAGGACGTCAAGGAACAATTTGAACAGGCTGTCCAGCAAGGCAGCGATGTGGAAATGCTGATACATGAATTCTGCGATAAGTTGCAGATACCCTTTGAGAAGATTTCCTCGGAGGATTTCTCAGCGTTCCTTCGGATACTGAGCCTGTCCAAGATGCTCAAAAATCCCAACAACATGAGGGGGAAGGCCAAGCCGCAGCCGTACTATGCGCCCAAGCGGAAGAAACGCAGGTAGAGAAAAAGCCGCCCAACCTGTACCGTTGGACGGCTTTCGACCCGTTTGCGGGTGGAATAAAATATGCGGTTATACATCCGTTAGCTGACTGTTTTCATCAGCTTTTTCATAAACTTCCAGAGACGGATGCCATCTTTGAGGCCCAGCCGGTAAAAGAAGCATTCGCTTTCTGCGCCGGAATCGAAGATGGAATCGCAGTAGTGCCTTACAGCGTCCTTCTGTTCCTCAGACAATACGCTGATCGCTTTTTCATACTCGGTTTCCAAACGAAGGTAGTCCGCTTTTTTCTCCTTGCCGGTTTCTGCCTCCCGCCATTTAGCGAACTGGCTCTGCATCCGCTCCTGAATCATCAAATCAACCAGTTTTTCTATATCTGTACCCATAAGCGCCCTCCTTATGCTGGACGGATATAATTCCGGTATGTTTCCAGGACGGAATCCGACACACCGCTTTTATACACTTTGCGAATGTCGGAGATTTCCTCTTGCTTCAGCAGTTTCAGCCATTTCAGCAGTTCAGCCCTGCCGTTGGCAAAGTTACAGCAGCGCCCATCGGCGTATTCGATACGGTATCTCATAGACAGGCACCTCCTTAAACATAAATCATCTCAGACCGGATGATTTCCTCTGCCCGGCTGCGGATGCTGTTCATGGCTCCGACCCAGGCAAGCTGGTCACGGGCTTTCAGTTCCTCGGTGATACCCTCCACAGCCTGCATCTGCGAGATGATACACGCCAGCCGGTCATCGGCCTGCTCGTTCAGATCGGCAAGATACGTCCAGAGTTTTCCCGACAGAAGCAGTTCACTGTACTGGCCGGGACGGTGTTCTTGCAGAAACGCCTTGTGCATCCGCCCCCACCGCCTGATGGGGCGGTTTTCCTCCGGCAGCTTCAGATCGGGGATGTAGTAGTCTCCCACCAGCGTATAGCTGATGCCGTTGTGATGGATTTTCTTTGGTAAATGCTCCATGTTCGACCTCCTGTATTCAGTTTTTTCAGAATCCAGTTGATCGTGTCCCTGTTCATGATAAATTCAAGGCAACTGAACTCTTCACGAACAAGTATGGCACATCCATAATGTCGCCGGACTTGTTCGCTCTGTTCTGGGGAGTAGTCGGCGGCATTTTCATGCTCTGGCTCATTAAAAAAATATACGGGATGGCGCGCCTCATCAGCGCGACTGTGGAATCAGGGCCCAAACCGCGTCCCCGCCCCGGAGACGGCGCGACGGCAACTACCTCCATTGCGGGAGACGGCTCCACCTGGGGAGAAATCGAATGGAACTTCAGGGGGACGGCGCTGCGTTGGGCCGCCGTGTCCGAGGAAAACTGCGCTCCCGGCGAGGCGGTACGCGTGGTGGCCGACCTGGGCACGCATATCAAAGTCGAGCGGGTACACCGGGGTTGACCCCGATTTTTATTCAATCAAGGGAGGTTGCTGCATGTCGAGCCTTATTTATATGGGCGGGGGTATGCTCGTCCTGCTGATCGTGGCGATCGTGGTCGCCCTTTTTGTGGCGTCGCGTTTCGTGCGGGGCCGTTCCGACGCCCTGTTGGTGGTGACCGGCTATATGGGGAAAAACCCCGACGGCGACAACAAGGTAGCCAAAATAGTCCATGGCGGTCTGACCTTCGTTTGGCCTTTCATCCAAACGTATTCCTGGCTTACCCTGGAACCCTTCAAGGTCAAAATCAATCTGGAAGGGGCGTTGTCCAAAGAAAACATCAGGGTCAACATTCCCTGCGAATTCACTTTGGCCGTCAACTCCACCAACGTGGCCGTCACCGAAAACGCCTGCATACGCCTGCTCGACATCATCGACGAGCCTCGTGAACTGGAAGGATTCGTCTCCACTATCGTGTTCGGGCAAATGCGCGGCGTCATCGCCAACCTGAAAATCGAAGAAATCAACAACGACCGTCTGGCCCTGCAGAACAACATCATTGAATCGGTGGAAAAGGAACTGGCAAAAGTCGGTCTGACCGTAGTCAACGTCAACATCACCGACATCCGCGACGAAGCCCAGTACTTGGAAAACTTGGGGCGCAAGGCCGAGGCCGAAGCCCGGGCCAAAGCGTCGGTGGACATTGCCGAACAGGAAAAAGTGGGCGCGGTGGGCGCCGCCCGCGAAAGCACCATCCGTCGCCAGGAAACGGCGCAGCTGGAATATCAGGCCGTAGCCAAGGAAAACGAGGCCAAGGCCCTGACGGCTCACTCCACGGCGCAGATGCAGCGCGATTCCGACATTGCCAGGGCCACCCACGCATCCGAAGCCGCCATAGCGGTGGCCGAAGCCACCAAACAAGCCAAACTGGCCGAAGCCGAGGCCGACAAGGTTATCCTGACCGCTCAGCAGGAAACGGAAGGAGCACGCCAGGCCCGCGACACGGCTGCCGCTTTTGCCGCACAGGTGCCCGCCATCGAAGCCGAAAAAAAAATCGCCATCTTGAGAGGCGAAGCCCAGGGGGAAGCCAAAAAAGCCGAAATGCTGGCCCAGGCCGAAGGCGTGCGGGCCCTCATGTCGGCCCAGGCCGAAGGCATCGCGCAGATAGTCAAAGCGGCGGGCGGCGACGCCATGGCCGCCATTCTGATAATGAGCCAGGAACAGGTGCCCGGCATGTTCAAAACGGCCTGTGAAGCCATCGCTCAGCGTAAAATCGACAAAATGGTCGTGGTATCCAACGCGGACGGCGACAAGGGGGGCAGCGCCCTGCACGGCCTGACCACGGACCTCCTGAACATGGTGCCCCAGGTGACCGAGGTGCTCGATACACTGGGCGTAACCGGCCCCAAGTCAAAACAGGACGAAGCCCCCGTCGATCCCCGCTGACCAAAGCTCCCCAACGCGGGGTTTCTCATCAGTCTGAGAGGGCTTCGGCCCTCTTTTCGCACTTCGATTCATTTCCAGCCAGGCCTCTTGCCGTGTTCGGCAAACATCCGCCGCCCCCCTCCGGCACCTTCGCCGGGGGAGGGCTCTCTTTTTTATTCGCATAGGTTCCCCCGGCAAAATACTTTCCCCTATTCCGGAGAATAGGCAGTATGCTCACAGCCCGTGTCAGGAACGGACGGCAAACGACCGCGCGTCGTCCCGGGCATGGAACGTGCCGAAAGGAGAATTGCCATGATTCAGAGACTGTGCACCGAGTCCGCCGAGGGCCGGAACGATAAGAATAACGACGTGGGTCGTCTGCAGGACGTCATTGTCTACGCGTTACGGCGTATGGCATACGGCGCGCTTCACCGGCACGCCCAAGGCGAAGCCACTCCCGAGGCGGACGACGTGATGGCGGCCGCGCTGTATGCCACCCGTCCCGACGCCTCGGTCGATGTCCCCGCTTTGCAGCGGCTGCTGCGTGATATCGTACTCGCTCAAAAGCGCGTCAACCCCAATCTGGATTGTGAGGCCGACAGTTGTTCGCAAACCGTGGCCGCCACCCTGGCGCTTCTCAAACAGGACGCGCCTTCCGCCGACGAATTAAACGCAAACCGGGATATACGCTCGGCCATGCTGATCCTGCTGGCCCTTGCCCGTAAGACGGCGGGAGCCCGTTTTCAGGCCGCATCTCTGGGACGGCGGGACGGCGAAGTGGATGACTTCCTGTACTCGGCGCTGACGGCGGGCATTCCTCCTCAGTATTTCGAAACCCAGTGGGAAGGCATACCGGATAATTACGACGAAAACGGCACTCACGGCCGCAGCCGCAATCTGGACGAGTGGGTGGAACTGCTGCTCCAGGGCGGACGTATGGCGTTGAAGACCCTGGAAATGGCGGACGAAGCGGCCGCCGACATGTACGGCACGCCTCAGCCCACGCCCGTATCTTTGGGGCATCGCCCTGGCCGGGCTTTGCTTGTTTCCGGCGGCGATATGCGTACTCTGCATGAGGTGCTGGAACAGACCGTCAAGGCGGACATCGCGGTCTATACCCACGGCGGTCTGCTCAAGGCTCACGCCTATCCCCGCCTGCGTTCCTATCCTCATCTGGCGGGACATATAGGCGAACCCGGCCCGGAGGGCCTGGCACATTTTCCCGGTCCGGTTCTGTTTACGGCCGGAGCAAGCATAGGACAAAGCTGCGGCGACGCCTTCTTTACCTCCGAAGGGTATCCCGCCGACAACGGAAGTCCGGGCGACGAGGCGGCCATGAAGAACCTGGCTCAGGCCATGCCGGGCTTTTCCGACGAGATATTCGGCGGGGAAATCACCACCGGATTTGGGCGCAAAACATTGCGGGCCGTGGCGCCCCAGGTGGCCGACGCCTTGCGCGCCGGCACTCTGAGACATGTGTTTGTGCTCGACGCCTGCGCCGCCGATTGGTCGGAAGGGGCGTATTTTCCCGAGTTTCTGCAGTTGACGCCGCCCGATACGCTCATTCTGGATCTGACGGGCGGCTCCTGCCGTATGGCGGACAAAAGCCTGGGAGCGGCGGGGGGACTGCCTCGGCTGATGCACGCCGACCTGTTCGCCGCCGCCGGTTTCGGTCCGGCCCTGGCCGAGGCGCTGGGGTCCTCCCGCGTTCCCCTGACCTGGCTGTTCTCCGGAGCCTCCGCGGTATCGGGGCTACTCGCGCTGCTGACCGCAGATATAGGAAGCGTCGCCTTCGGTCCCGACCTGCCCGACGTTGTAACCCCCAATCTGTGGGCCGCTCTGGGGCGCCGTCATGCCATCCTCCGGCTTGGTTCTCCGGCCGACGATATTAAATCTCTGCTGAACTGACCCTATCCGGTCCCCTGCCCTTCCCGCCGCCCCATTCCGGAGTTTCCCCGGCGGGGCGGCGACGCTGCTCCTTGATTGACTTGCTCCGGTTTTTCAGGAAAGAAGAGGCTGTTTTCGCCTCTTCGGCGCTCCCTTTTTACCGGAGTCTCTATGAAGAACATTGTGCGCTATTTGCTATGCGGCCTGGCCATGGGCGCAGCCGACGTAGTGCCCGGGGTTTCGGGCGGCACCATCGCGTTTATCACCGGCATCTACCAACAATTGCTCGACGGAATCCAAGCCTTCGACATGACCTTTTTCAAGCTGTTTTTTCGGGGACGCTTCCGCGAGGCGCTGAGTCGCATTCCCTGGTCCTTTTTATTGCCCCTGGCCATCGGCATAGCTTGTTCCATATTCAGTCTGGCCAAGTTGGTGCTCTACCTGCTCCACGCTTATCCTGTCGTTGTATGGTCCTTCTTTTTCGGCCTTATTGTGGCATCCATAGTCATGTTGCTTCGCGAACTCAAGCAGTACGGCCCCGGAGTATGGACGGCCTTCGCCGCGGGCGCGGCGTTCGCCTGGTGGCTGACCGGGGCAGAAAGCGTGCACATGACCCAAAATCCCCCCATGTTGTTTCTGGCGGGTTTCATCGCCATCTGCGCCATGCTTCTGCCCGGCATTTCCGGCGCCTTCGTCCTGGTGCTGCTTGGCCAGTATCAATTTGTGCTGACGGCCGTTACCACATTCAACCTGCCGGTTCTTGTGCTGTTCGCCTTAGGTTGCGTATGCGGTCTTCTGCTTTTCGCGCGGGTGCTGAATTACTGCCTGCGGCGCTACCGCACCGCCACTCTGGCCATACTCATCGGCATCATGGCCGGTTCGTTGCGCACGGTGTGGCCCTGGCAAGAGGCCAACATGCCCGCATTGCCGCCTTCTCTGGGGGTTGAAATCGCCCTTGCCGCTTTATGTTGCGCGGCGGGCGTATGTCTGCCCCTGCTTCTGGATGCACTCCCCGCCTTGTTGAAAACCAAAGCGATCGTGCGTTGACTGCGTTGCGTGCCGACGCTTTTCCGGTCGTCGCCGTCATCACATAAGCAGGCAGGATTCGGCCGAAATGTTGTGTGAAAAGGGATGGCGCTCTGAAAGCGCCATCCCGAGATTGCGACATAGCCCGGTATGTTCAATCGCAAAACACTCTAACCGACGCCGGGCCACATCAGGCATACCCACTCGTCAGCCGTCGGGTCATCCGGCCCGGCGGAGCGGGTGGGATCGCTCGCGGCGGAAGGCGCCGTCAATTGCCCAGGCGTGCCCATAGCTGCATAGGCAGCCTCCAAGCTCGGCGTCTGTACCCGTAAAAAGCCCGAAAGCACCAGACAGCCGCCAGGCCGTACCAGGGCCATAATGGACTCCGCCATATCCCGCAAAGGCGCGGCCAGAATATTGGCTACCACCAGATCATAACGCCGCCCCGCCACGGCGTCCGCACTGCCGGAACGCACCTCGAACGCCTCCTCCACCCGATTAAGCGCGCGGTTTTCCGCAGCGTTGCTCACCGCCAGAGGGTCAATATCCAGCCCCAGACCTCGTAACCCCAGCTTGACGCAAGCTATGCCCAAAACCCCCGTCCCTGTGCCCAAGTCCAGAAATTCCTGACCGGCGGTCAGCACTCCGGCGGCGCGCAGGCGCGACAATGCCTCCAGACATAAGGTGGTCGTGGGGTGGTGGCCGGTACCGAAAGCCGACTTGGGTTCGATAAAAACGGGCAAGCGTCCTTGCGGATCGGCATCCGCCAGCCAGGGAGGCAAAACAAGAAAATCACCCGCGGTCACCGGTGTGAAAAAATCACGCCAGGCGGCCGTCCAGTCTTGTTTCTGCACTTCCGCCCGCTCCACGACAGCTTCGGGCAACAGGGATTTCACTTCGTCCGCCAAAGCGTCAAGTATTTCCCTTTCCTCACAGTGCACACGCAGGCGGGTTTCGCCCGTGGGCAATGATTCTTCCTCCCATCCCGAACTGACGGCACGGGCCACCAGGGCTTCGGCCAAGGGGAAGTCGGATTCCGGGGCCACTATGTCCAGACGGAACAATACGGGCATGACGAACTCCTGCTGGCGGGATTGCCCGGTCAAGCCACGCGGGCCTTATAACGAGCGGTATGTTTTTCCAGGCGGCGGGAAAAAGCCGTCAATGTCCAACAAATAATGAAATACATGACGGCGATGGTAAAATACAGTTCGGCCGACGCGGTCACCGTGCGGTTGTCGATCTGAGTGGCCGCCCTGGTCAGTTCGGTAATACCCAGCACATAGGCCAGAGAGGTATCCTTGGTCAGGCTGACGAACTGGTTGACGAACGAGGGAATCATATTACGCAGGGCTTGAGGCAGAACGACATACCGCATGGTCTGACCGTGGGTCAGCCCCGTGCCGCGCGCGGCCTCCGTCTGCCCTTTGGGCAAAGACAACACGCCTGCGCGTACAATTTCCGCAATATAGGCGGCGGTGAACAGAACAAAGGCCGTCACGGCGCTGCCTAGTTCAGGCATAGTGCGCCCGAACACGATGGGAAGCATGAAATAGAACCAGAACAGGACCATGAGCAGGGGCACACCGCGCATTATCTCGATATAGGCAGTGGCAGGCCAACGCAGGAAGCGATGGGAGGAAAGGCGTAGGAGGCCCAAAGCCAGGCCCAGCCAGAAGGCGCAGAAAATGCCGATGAGGGCCAGAATGATGGTCAGAGCCAGGCCGCCCAGCGGCCCATCGGGGTACGCCCCCCACAACAGATAAGGAAAGTTGTCCCAGACGACGGACCAGTTGCTCATGCCACGGCCCTCCGTGTGCTGGAAGTACGCAACACCCGCGCGTTGTACTGGGTAATCAGGAAAGAAACCAGCAGCGAAACGCTCAGATACAACAAAGTGGCAACGGTGAACGGTTCAAACACGCGGGCCGTGTGGGATTCGATTTGACGAGCCATATAGGTCAGTTCGGCCACACCGATAACCATGCACAACGACGAATTCTTGAAAAGGTTAAGCGATTGGGAAATGAGGGGCGGCACAACGATGCGGAATGCCTGAGGAAGGATAACGTAGCGCATGGATTGTAGAAAACTGAGGCCGCAGGCGCGGGAAGCTTCCAGTTGGGTGCGGGGAATGGCGCTGATGCCGGAACGGATTTCCTCGGCGATAAAAGCCGAGGTATAGATGGACAGGGCGATGACCCCGGCGGCGAACTCGATGTTTTGCTGGTACAGCCAGTTTTTGACAAATTCGGGCAGAATGGCGTCGGACCCGAAATACCAGAACAAAATTTGCACCAGAAGAGGCGTGTTGCGGAAAAATTCGGTATACAGCGCGCTGATCCACACCAGGGGGCGCACATGGGACAGCCGCAACACCGCGATCACGGTGCCCAAAATCAGAGCAATGATCAGCGACAGGGCGGAAATCTGAAGAGTGACGACAAAGCCCTGCACGAGCCAGTCGAAGTATTCCCCCGATAAAATGAGCTTCCAGTTGAAAACGTAGTGCAAAGTGCGTTCACTCCCTCAGAAGATTGGCGATGAGGTCCCGGTCGGCACGACGACGCCATGTTCCCCGTTTGCCTTTTCAGCTGTATGCCGGGGCTTGCGGATCATCCGGTCCCGCTTCCGGCCCCGGACGGAAACTTGAAACGGGCGGATCGTCCCCGGCCGAGGGCGATCCGCTGTTATAGACGGGAAGGCTCAGGGCCAGATTTCCATTTGCCAGCGCAGCGGAATATGGAACTTGGTGCCTTCGCCGAACCAGGTGGTGTAGTACTCCTGAAACTTGCCGGAGCGCCACATATCCATAAGGGCGAAGTTTACGGCATCACGCAGCTTGGATTCATTTTCCACCATGCCCACGGCGTAAGGTTCGGAGGCGATGAAGTCGCCCACCACTTCCCATTGGGAGGGATCGGGATCGGAGTTCTTGAGGCCCACCAGGATGGGTTCGTCGGTGGTGACGGCCACGACCTTGCCTTGTTTGAGGGCCAGGAATGCCTGGGGATATTCGTCGAACGACACCACGGTGCAGTCGGGTTGAGCGGCTTTCATGTTCTTTTCGGACGTGGAGCCCTTGACGCTGCCCACGCGTTTGCCTTTAAGATCGGCGGGCGAGGTGATGCCGCTATCCTTTTTGACCAGCAGGCGCTGCCCGGCGTCAAAATAGGTGATGGAAAAATCGACGGAATCGTCGCGGGCTATCTGATGGGTGAAGGTGGCCAGTACCAGATCCACCGACCCCTGGGTCAGCATGGGAATACGAGTGGCGCTGGATACGGTTTTGAGCTCCGGCTTCACGCCGATATATTCGGCAATCCCCCGGCACAGATCCACATCGAACCCGGTAAGCTGTTTGGTGGTTTCGTCAATGAAGCCGAACGGAACCACGGAGTCTTTGACGCCGCAAATCAGCGTGCCGCGCGCCTTGATATCGTCCAGTTTGTTGGCCAGCGCGGGCGTCGCGGCGGCCAGTACCCCGCAAGCGAGAGCCAGGCACAAAATACGTTTCATACAATCTCCTTCCGTAGGTGGTTGACGGCGCGGAGCGCCGGAAAGCGGGCCGGCCGGGCCGCCCGCGAAATCACCGCAGGGCGCGTCTTCTGGCGCGACGTTCCTACAGTATTTCTTTCAGGAAGGCGCGGGTGCGCTCGTGCTTGGGGTTGGTGAAAAAGACGTCGGGCGGCGCCTCTTCCAGAATTTCCCCGTGGTCGACGAAGATAACCCGGTCCGCCACTTCGCGGGCGAAGCCCATTTCGTGGGTGACGCACAGCATGGTCATGCCGTCGCGCGCCAGGTCCTTCATGACGTTCAACACTTCATTGATCATTTCCGGGTCGAGGGCCGAGGTAGGCTCGTCAAAGAGCATGACCTTGGGCTGCATGGCCAAGGCGCGGGCGATGGCCACACGCTGTTGCTGACCGCCGGAAAGCTCCACCGGATATTTGTTGGCCTGGGTTTCAATACCCACCCGCTTCAGCAGGTCCATAGCCAGACTGACGGCTTTGGCCTTCTGCATCTTACGAACCTTGATGGGAGCCAGCGTCACATTGTCCAGCACAGTAAGATGCGGGTACAGGTTGAACTGCTGGAACACGATGCCCACTTCGGCGCGCAATTCATTAAGGTTGACGCTTTTATCATAAATACTGGTACCTTCCAACAATATGGCACCACGCTGGATGGGTTCCAGCCGATTGAGGCAACGGATGAAGGTGCTCTTGCCGGACCCGGAAGGGCCGCAAATGACCAGGACTTCCCCTTTTTCCACTTTCTCGGAAATACCTTTGAGCACGTGGAATTCGCCATACCATTTGTGGATGTCCTGAAATTCGATCATGGCCATGCGGCGCGTCCTCCTTGCTGGGGGCCTGCCAGAGTAAAACCTGGGTTGAAAAGGACCGTCCGCCCTGGAATACGGCGGACGAAAACGACGCGGACGATAGAAAAAGCCTCCTCCGTCCGGCGGCGAAGAGGAGCGGCATATTCGGCTAAACAATGCGACATCCCCTCTAAATCAGAAACGTAGTAGGCGAAGGCCGCCGCTGTCAAGTGGCGCGTTCCCGCGCGCAGCCATATCAACCTCCGGGCGCGGACCTCCCGACATCCATGCCCGTTTCGTTTTTTTATCCGACATCATCGCCGTCAGACTATTGACAGTCTCTAATTTATACTTGAGAATCAGGGGGATTTAAGACGGCATGGTTCCAGAGAGACCGGATGCCGCCCGCAATGGCGAACAGCATTTTAAGCTGTTGGGGCTGTTGACGAAGTCGATAACCCCGAAAAGCGAAACAACGACTGATTTTCTTGCCTTTCCGCCCGGCGGCGTTGCCGCCGTAAGCGGCGTTTACCATCAGTCTGAAGTGCGGCAGGGATGTGGAGGCGGCATGAATCGCGCGGGAATCATCGGCGAAAGTTCCACTCTGGCGGAAGTGTTCCGAGTGCTGGCTAAAGTGGCGCCCACCGACAGCACGGTGCTGGTCACGGGCGAATCGGGCACGGGCAAGGAACTTCTGGTACGCGCCCTGCATGCCATGAGTGCGCGCAGCGACAAGCCGTTTGTCCCTATCAACTGCGGGGCCATTCCGCGTGAGCTGCTGGAGTCGGAACTGTTCGGCCACGAAAAAGGCGCGTTCACCCATGCTATTCGGACCAAACCAGGCCGCTTCGAACTGGCCGACGGCGGCACCGTGTTTCTGGATGAAATCGGCGAGATGGACATCAGCCTGCAGGTCAAAATTTTGCGCGTCCTGCAGGAAAAAGAAATCGAGCGCGTGGGCGGCAGCGGCCCGCGCAAGGTGGATGTGCGCATCATCGCCGCCACCAATCGTGATCTGGAACGCGAAGTGGCCCTCGGACGTTTTCGGGAAGATCTTTATTATCGCTTGAACGTCATTCCTCTGCAACTGCCTCCTCTGCGTGAACGGGGCAAGGACATTCTGCTTCTGGCCCGGCATTTTCTCCAGCGCTTTTGCGAACGCCGCAACCGCCCGCCTCTGACTCTGGCGCCCGAGGCCGCGCGCGTGCTTTTGGGATATTCCTGGCCGGGCAACGTGCGTGAATTGGAAAATTTCATGGAGCGCCTGAGCATCCTGGTGGATGGCGAGGTTGTCGTCCGCGAAGATTTGCCCGCAAAAATTCTGGATGCAGTCGCGGAGTTGGCCACGTTGCCGGACCTGCCCGATCTCGACACGGCGGAGTCGGCAGCCTTGTCCGCGCCCATGCCGGAAGTCTCTTCCCCGAATCGTTCCGTCGCCGCCGATGCCGTATTCAGTTGGCCCACGCTGGAAGATCTGAAACGTTACGACATGGGGTTGCGGGAATTTCTGGAATCCATGGAGGATCGCTTGCTGGATGAAGCTTTGACTTTGGCGGGAGGCGTCAAAAATCAGGCGGCGGAAATGCTGGGTATCAAACGGACCACACTGATAGAAAAGTTGAAAAAACGCGACGGCAGGGGCGACGGCTGAATTTCGACGGCACCTTTTGCCCTGTTGCGCCTATCGGTATGCCCCGTCGTATGTGTTCCCGGGCATATCCACGTTTATAGCACGTTTTTTGCATAATTTTCTTCGTCTTTCACTCTCCCTCAGGATACATTGTGAAATACGCTGTCCCGTCCCTTCTCCTCTGCCTCCCACTCGCGGCGCTTCCACTCGGCGAGGCCGACGCCGCCGCCTGGCGCTGGTCGCAGACCTCGGGCCGGGAACAGATTACCATCGTGCCGGACGTTCCCCCCACCCGCGCCGACACCCGACGCACAGGCGAGCAAACGTTGACGCTCACCCTGACGCCGCCGCCGCAACATCTGGAATTGCAAGGCGCGGGCCCGGGGGCGCAAGCCCTGTTCAGCGGACTGAGCCTGGACAACGGCGAACTTCGCCTGAGCACCAGCAGCGCGGCCTTTGGCTTTATCGCCGCTCCGCCCACAGCCGAGGGCGTGGTCATTGTCCTCTATCCCGACCCTCTGGGGTTGCGCTGGCGCCCCGGTGGAGAACTTGCTCCCATGCCTCCTGTCGCAGCATCCTCCCCCTCCGCCGGGGATGCGCCTTCTTCCTCCGTTCCGCAGATTTCCGGGCCTTCGAGCCCTCCAAGCGCGACGGCAGCCTCGTCGGCGTCTTCTTCCGCGCCGGCCCCGTCGGAAGCGCCGTCTTCCGCCGCTCCCTCCAACCCTTCGGGTACCGAACGGCCTTCATCCACCGTTCCGGACACGGCTTCGCCTGTCGCCGCCACGGCGACCGAAGCTCCGGAAACCATATCCCCTCCTTCCGTCTCCGAACCCCAGACCGCGGCTTTACCTTCTGTCCCCCCGGTCACGGCGCAAGAAGCGCCGTCCGCGCCGCACACGCCATCCACTTCCGACTTGCCGGAGCATGTTGTTTCCTCCCCCGAGCCGTCGAACGCGGTTTCCGCCGGTTCCCCGGAAAAAGCGATTGCTCAAAGAGATGCTGATCCGGAAGCCCCTGTTGCCGAACCTGCGCAGGAGGCAAGCGTTTCCGAGCTTGAGGCGCCGCATTCCCAAGCACTGTCTCCGGCGCCGGAGAATGCTTCCCCCGCCTCGCTTTCTCCTGCCTCCTCCGTTCCGGCGGCTGTTTCGTCCGCACCTGCCGCCATTCCCACCGTACGCGGCCGCCTGAACCGCGGCGGCCCCGAAACCTGGCCCGAAGACCAGGCTCTGTCCAGCGTTCCGACGCCTTCCACTCCGATAGAGCCTTTTTCCGAGGCGTCCCCCCCTCCCGTTCCGCCGAGCGTTTCATCCGGGTCCCAACAGATCCTATCCACGTCGGTTTCCGACTCCCCCGCAACGGGAGACCCCGTCGCGGAGGGGAAAACTCCGACCGTTCCCCCTTCCGCGTCCCCCGAGGCGGAAATATCCGTCGTGGAAACTTCGGCTCCCACGGAGCAGGTCCCTTCGCAAACCGGTAAACTGGCCACGCAGCTTTCGGAATACCAGGAGGAAGCCCCCGCCGGAACAAACGGCGAAACCGAACGGAAAACGCCGGAACAGGAACAGGCGGCGGAAACGCTCCCCATTTATGTGGATGAAGAGGGCAACCCCGTCCCCCCGCCGCCGGATGTCCCCGCTCTGCAGGCCGCCATGCGCGACGCCATGAAGGACGGCCGTTATCAGGACGTTTTGCCGTCCGTTCAGACTCTGCGTCAGGTGGAACTGAGCCGTGAGGATAGGGAAGAAATGCTGTACAACGCCATGACGGCCCTGTACGAGACCACTCGTCCCAACTTTACGGCGTATACTCAGGATCTCATCAATGCCGCCAATGAAGCCATGAATTTCAATCTTGAATCACCCCGCGTGCCCGACGCTCTGGCCGTGTTGGCGACGGTCAACCTGGCGCTGGGCAACGTGGAGGACGCCCGGGGCTATGTGCAGCTTATGCGCCGCAAATATCCCGCCAACGTGCAGGTGCCCGCCTCGCTGCTTGAATTGGGCGCCAAGCAGATGGAGCGCCAAGAATACGCCGAGGCAACTCTTACCTTTCAAACCATTCTTCAGGATTATCCCGACAGCCCCCTGGCCAAGGATGCGGCACGACTGGAAACATACGCCCTTTACCGTCAGGGCCATACGGATCGGGCTCTGACCCTGGTCGACTTCGTAGAACGTCGCTGGCCGCGCCTTTATCTGGAAGACCCGGACTATCTTGCCGTTTCCGCCGATATACGTTTCAGGCAGGGACATCTGGAAGACGCGTTGCGCACTTACTGGACCCAGTACAACCTGGATCCCGCCGCTCCGGAATCCGCCTCGACGCTGTACCATATCGCCGAAGTCTATTATCTGCTCCACAATCCCGATGCGGCGGCCAAGGTGTTGGACGAATTGGTGCGGGCTTTTCCTCTCAGTGCCGAGGCTCCCGCCGCTCTGTTGCGTCTGGGGGAAAACGGCATTCACAAGGGCAACCCCACAGTGGACGAACTGTTCGCCGTGTATGAAGCTCCCAATCCTCGTCTGCCGGGGCTGTATTATCAACGTATCATCAAAGAATACCCGCAGTCGCCCGAATTCATGACCGCTCAACTGCGCACCACCGTATGGCAATTATGGAACAAGGAATACTATCCGGCCATGACGGCGGCCCGCAGCTTTCTTATCGACTACGCCGACAAGCCTGAATCACTCCGGGCCCGCACCGTGCTGCTGCGCGGTTTTGCCCATGAACTGGCTCTTTCCCTGGAGGAAGAAAACTACGAGCGCGTGCTCCGGCTCTGGGACGATTTCCCCCAGGTTCACGACGAGTATCTGCCGCTGGAACCGGACATGCGTATGGCCCTGGCCCGCGCCCACCTGAACCGAGGCAACGAACAGGAAGGTCTGGAACTTCTGAGCGCCTTCCTTGATGGACCGGGCGATACGGACGCCGCCCTCTATACCTATAACCTGTTTCTGGCCACCTATTTGCGTCAACAAAACTGGGACGCCATTCTCACCCTGGGCGAAAAGGTGGCTGCCTGGCCTCTGCCGGAGGAGGCGCGCAACCAGCTTGATTACGCCCTGGCGCTTTCCGCCGAAAATCTGGGCCTTCAGGGACGAGCGCTGCCGCTGTGGCGCAAATTGGCCGACCGCACGGATATTCCTCTCTATCAGCGAGCCTACGCCACGTACTTTCTGGCCCGTGACGCCGAAAACCGCCAGGATTTGCGCGATGCCTATCAATACAACCTTGACACGCTGGGCATGTTCACTCAATTACAGGACGAACAATCGCCCTATGCCGATCAGGAACGCATACGCGAATCCATTGCCGCCCTCATGGACGTGACGGAAATCGCCGGACGTTACGCCGAAGCCTTGGAGTGGGCCAATCGCTACGCGCTGTTTGTCCCTGAAAATTCACCCGATTACGCGGGACTGCAATTCCGCGAGGCGGGGTTGCACCGCAAAATGGGCGACATGGCCCGCTGGCGAGCCTTGCTCCAAGGCATTGTGGATCGGGAGCCCGATTCGGTATTCGGCAAGATGGCGGCTTCGGAATTGCGCACCCAGGACGTGGCGCGCGATCTCACCCGCTTTACGGGGAATTAACGCCGGATGGCGTTTGCGATACCGAAAGCGATACGCGCAGGCTTCGGGTGTGTTCTGTCTTGCACCGCGCCTTGCGCCATGCCTCCTTTCAGCCGACGGCATGACGGCGCGGCAAGCTGAGATGGGAACCGAGGGGCGGCCGGATTTGGTCCGCCGGGTATGCTTATAAACGACGAACGGAAGAAGGTCGGTCAACAATCATGGATTTGCGCGGCATCATCGTCGGCCTTGGCAACCCCGGCTCTCAATATGAGGGAACCCGCCACAACATGGGGTTCGCCGTGGCGCGTTCACTTCTCGAACGTCTGCCCGGGCTTCCCGGCTCCCCCCCCGAGGAATTGTCCGGAGGACGTTTTCAAAGTCTGCTCTGGCGCTGCCGCATTCCGGGCAGCGACGCCCCTTGGCTGGTAGCCATGCCGCAAACATTCATGAATCTTAGCGGCGAAGCAGTGCAACCTCTTATGGCCTGGTACAAACTGAGCCCCGCGCAACTTCTGGTGGTGCACGACGAACTCGATCTCGCTCCCGGCCGCCTGAAGCTGAAGTGGGGCGGCGGCACGGCCGGGCACAACGGCCTCAAATCCATTGCCGGCCGATTGGGAACTCAGGACTTCCACCGTTTGCGCGTGGGAGTGGGGCGACCGCCGGATGCGGCCAATGTGGTATCTTGGGTATTGGGCCGCTTCAACGCCGAGGAAAAACCGTCCATCGAAGCCGCGCTCCCCAAAGCGGTGGACGCCGTTTTGCATTTCGCCGTCGACGGCCCCGAGCGGGCCGCCAACGCCGTCAATACCCGTCGGAAAAGCGGTTAGAGCTTTTTTCAACATAAAAATGCTCTCATTCGTTCCAAAGATCCCGATTGCCCCCGCAAGGCTCTTGCCAAGCGAAACAAACTGGGCTACAGAAGCTGTTGTCCATTCTGGAAACAAAAATCCCTTGTTCTCTCGTGTTTTTCACCCACTTTTCCCGCTTCGGAAAAAGTGGGTGTGTCGTCGCAGTCTTCCGGGCTGTTTGACGCCTCCTTTTCGTTATTAATCCTTACTAGTTTCCAACACCGGTGGTATCTATGCCCTTGCGGAAAAGAAAGGCGCCCGTTGCGCCCGCGCCCGAAACGTCCCCCGAAAGCGTTCTCAGTCTCACCGATCTGAAGACCCGCAGCATGCAGGATCTTATGGACCTGGCCGACCAGTATCAGGTTGAAAACGCCAGTTCCCTGCGCAAGCAGGAGCTTATCTTCGCCCTGCTTCAGGCCTGCGCCTCCCAGAACGGCGCCATCCAGAGCGATGGAGTGTTGGAAATTCTTCCCGACGGTTACGGTTTTTTGCGCTCGCCCCTATGCAGCTATATGCCGGGGCCGGACGACGTGTACGTTTCGCCTTCGCAAATCCGGCGTTACCACCTGCGTAAAGGGGACAGCGTCACCGGTCAGATCCGTCCCCCCAAGGAGGGGGAACGCTACTTCGCTCTGGTCAAGGTCAACGAAATCGGCTTCGAGCCCCCGGAAAACGCCCGCCATCTGGTGCTGTTCGACAATCTGACGCCCATCTACCCCGATCAGCAGATGTGCATGGAAACGGACGGCAAAAATATGGCCTCGCGCGTCATTGACCTCATGGCGCCCATCGGCCGCGGACAACGCGGCCTTATCGTGGCTCCTCCGCGTACCGGCAAAACCGTGTTGCTGCAAACCATCGCCAACTCCATCAACGCCAATTATCCCGAAGTATATCTCATTGTACTGCTTATCGACGAGCGCCCTGAAGAAGTGACGGACATGGAGCGCACGGTCAAAAATGCCGAAGTCATCAGCTCCACTTTCGACGAACCGCCACAGCGCCACGTCCAGGTGTGCGAAATGGTTTTGGAAAAAGCCAAGCGCCTGGTGGAGCGCAAACGCGATGTGGTCATCCTGCTCGACTCCATCACCCGTCTGGGTCGAGCCTACAACGCCGTGACCCCCTCGTCGGGCCGGGTACTCTCCGGCGGACTTGACGCCAACGCCCTGCAGCGGCCCAAGCGCTTTTTCGGTGCGGCCCGCAATATCGAGGGCGGCGGCAGCCTGACCATCATCGCCACGGCTCTCATCGATACCGGCTCCCGCATGGATGAAGTTATCTTTGAAGAGTTCAAGGGCACCGGCAACATGGAAATCTATCTGGATCGCCACCTGTCCGAAAAACGCGTGTTTCCGGCCATCGACATCAACAAGACGGGCACACGCAAGGAAGATCTGCTGTTGTCCGAGGACGTGCTCAACCGAGTGTGGATCCTGCGCAAAATCCTCGCGCCCATGTCGTCCATCGACAGCATGGAATTTTTGCTGGACAAAATGCGAGGCACCAAAAGCAACAAGGACTTCCTCAGCGGTATGAGCAAATAGAGCCATGCGCCTTTCCCGTCCGCGCTTCGCGTTGCCCGCCTCGCGTCGGGGGCGGCTGACCTTCGGCCTCATTGCCGGGGGGCTGGCGCTTATTTTGGCCTGCGGAGGGTATGCCCGGCTCCGGCACGGAGCGTATGCGGCGTCCCCTAATGCGGCTGTGGATCGGCTGAATCGAGCGATTGCCAAGCAAGACCCCGCTCTATTCGCCGAAACGGTCGATATCGGGGCACTGGCCGACAATTTCGCCCGAGCCGTCGCTTCCGGCATACCGAAAACGGATGAAACTCAGGTGGCGGAGCTTGTGCAGTTGACCATACTGGCCATACTGCGGGACGAAGAAGCTCCCCAGCCCGTGCGCGAGGCGACCGTTTCCATCCTACCCGACGACCCGCGCGATCAATTGGTCCAAATTCCTTTTGAACTGGAGAACGGCCCGGAGCCGGCAGTCTCTTCCAGCATACGGCATCCGGATCTGGGAGAGTTGCCCATTCGCTTGGGTTTGATCCGGGAAGGAGACCTCTGGCGGGTGGACCAGGTGCTCAACGCGCCGGAACTGGTGTACCGTTACGGCGCTCACGTGCAGGAACTTCAACGCCGACAGCGCGAAGCCGAACTTCGTCGGAACGAGGCAAATAAAGCGGCTTTAGCCCGGCTTTTCCCCAATCCGGTGTGTTCCGGCGGAGTGACGCGTATCTCAGGCAACGTGCCCCTGCTCAGTCTATCCATGAGTTCAGGGCCCACCCCGGGGCCGGAAACCGTGGAGGCCTGGGGCGCCACCATGACGCTGAGCAGCGCCGACGGCAGCATTGTGGCCCGCCCCCGTGTCGCGCTGACCAGCAAAATCCAACCAGGCTCCGGCGCCGCGGGGGCCTGGTCCCGGGATATTGACGAGGTTCAATATCGTCGCCTGGACCAGGCAGGTCCCTTGTCCTGTTCCGTGACGATCGACTACGCCATTCTGACCAACGGCAAAATCTACAACGTGGCCCCCGAATAATAAAAGGCGCTCCGCTGCCTGCCCCCGGGAACGGTAAGAAAGGTATTCCCTTCCGCCCGGCGCTGTGGCACACTTGGTTCTTCAACCAGCAGCCCCTATTCGAGGTAAATTTCATGTCACGTAGCCGCTCCATTCATCTGACGCTGCATATCCACAAAGATCCCGCCGCCATGGCCGAACGGGCGGCGCATCATCTGGCCGAGTGCTGCGAGGAGGCCATCGCCCAGCGGGGCGTATTCACCCTCGCCCTGTCCGGAGGCTCGACTCCCCTCCCCTTGTTCCGCCTGCTGTCCAGCCCGGACTGGGCGGAACGTCTGCCCTGGGAAAAAATTATCGTTTACTGGGGAGACGAGCGCTGCGTGGGCCCCGACGATCCTGCCAGCAACTACGGCGTGGCCCGGCGCGAATTGCTTTCCCATGTGCCCGTCACCTGGTACTACCGCATGAAAGGCGAGGATGATCCCGTCAAAGCGGCGCAAGCATACGAAGACCTTCTTAAAGAACATTTCCGCCTGGCTCCGGGCGAATTTCCCCGTTTCGACTGCATCCTGCTGGGCTTGGGTGAAGACGGTCACACCGCATCGCTCTTTCCGGGGGAACACGGTATCGAAGAAAAAGAACGTATTGTCATCGATCAGTACGTGCGCAGCAGGGGGGCGGATCGTCTGACCCTGACTCTGCCTGTGCTCAACAACGCCCGCTGCTGCATGTTCATGGTCACCGGCAAGGAAAAGCATCAGGTGCTCAGTCGGGCGCTCAACCTACTGGCCGAACCTGAACTTCCCGCCCAGTTCGTACGCCCGCGTCTGGGCGAACTCTTGTGGATCGTGGATGAGGGTGCGGCGCGGGGTTGATATATGCCCCGACCGGACCGTTACAGGCGTGCATCCACCCCATATACGAATGGCGGGCGGAGCAAAGGAAAAAGCATGAGTGAGCTGGAAAATATTCTTTCCTTTGTGAGGCTCGCGGGGCGTCTGAAAGACACCCCGCGTTCCGCATATACGGCGCTCGGCAAGCAGGAAAGCACGGCCGAACATAGTTGGCGCCTGGCCCTCTTGGCCATGACGCTCAAGCCGAAGTACCCCAACCTTGATTTCGGCCGAGTGCTGGAACTGTGTATCGTGCATGACCTGGGCGAGGCTCTGCACGGTGATATCCCCGCCGTGGATCAGGACCCGACGCGCCCCAAATCAACGGCGGAACGCGACGACTTGATAACCATGCTTGCCTCCCTGGCCGAAGCGGACCGCCTCCGCTTTCTCGACGCGTGGGAAGACTACGAAAACGGCGGCAGTCCGGAATCCCGCCTGGTCAAAGCCTTGGATAAACTGGAAACCATTTTCCAGCACAACGAGGGATGCAATCCGCCCGACTTCGACTATGCCTTCAATCTGGATTATGGCCGGAAGCAGACGGATTTCGACGATGTAACCCGCACCCTGCGCGAGCTGGCGGATGCCGAAACGCGCCGTCGTATCAAAGGCCTTCCTCCGATCCAGGCCTGAACGGCCCCGCCCTATTCGATGAATATCGCCCCACCGTCCGTGGCCTGAGTAAGAGCCTCCCGACAAGCATCCAATCTATCGGCGGGGAGTTCCAGTTCAAACACTGCATTTTCCCCAAAATCCTCACGTACCGCCGCGGCCTGAAACTCCGGCAACAGACGATAAAGCCGGTTTACCCGTTCATAACCCACGCATACCGTCAAACGGGCGGGGACCGTCTTTTCAATGACGGGCAGACCTTCCAAAGCCAGACTGACTCCCCCCCTGTATGCGCGGGTCAGCCCACCGGTGCCGAGCTTGATCCCACCGAAATACCGGGTGGTCACCGCCACCAATTCGCCCACCCCTCCGCGCAGGATCTGATCCAGCATAGGGCGACCTGCCGTGCCGTGGGGCTCGCCGTCGTCGCTTTGACCGATGTCGGCGGTATCGCCGGGACGGCCCGTCGCATAAGCCCAACAATTGTGGGTAGCATCAGGAAATTCGCGTCGAACCGCTTCGATGAAGCGTCGAGCCGCCGCCCTATCCGGAGCGCGCCCCAACGTGGTGATAAAACGACTGCGTTTAATGTCCTCCTCCACTCGATGGCGTAGGGTCTCGGGCAGAACACCGCAGAACGTCTCACCAATAATGGGCAGATGCGGAACTGGATAGCGATTGAACATATGTTTTTTTAGCATGAAGCATATCCATCGCAACCCTTGAAAAATAGTCAATAATTCACATAAGATAAAATTTTCAAAAAAATGCTTTACAAACGGTTGATCTTTTCATAAATAGGAACCGTTCCTGTTATTTGACTCCATCACCTATTACATCCACATAAGGAGACCGTATGAGCAAGACTCTGGAAGATCTGATGGCCGCGTTTGCCGGTGAATCCCAGGCCAATCGCAAATACCTCGCCTATGCCAAAAAGGCCGATCAGGAAGGTCTGCCCCAAGTAGCCAAGTTGTTCCGCGCCGCCGCCGAGGCCGAAACCATTCATGCTCACGCCCATCTGCGCAACGCCAAGAAGATCGGCACCACCGCCGAAAATCTTCAGGACGCTCTGGCCGGTGAAACCTATGAATTCACCAAGATGTACCCCGAAATGATCAAGGACGTGGAAGCCGAGGGCGAAAAGGCCATTGCCCAGTACATGGGCTTCGTCAACGAAGTGGAAGAAGTGCACGCCAATTTGTATAAGAAGGCCATTGCCGATCCCGCCGGACTGCCCGCGGTGGACTATTATATCTGTCCCGTGTGCGGCTATACTCACGAAGGCCCCATGACCGAAGCCTGCCCCGTGTGCAAGGCCCCGGCCAAAGGCTTTTACAAGGTCGACTAATAAAAACCGAGGGGGCGCTTGCCCCCTCCCCGCTTTGCGAAGTTTGCGCCGCCTAAGCCGCGACAGACTCGCAATTTTTGAGGCTGCTGACTTTGTCAGCAGCCTCTTTCTTGATTTCCGGCCGGTCAGGCGACCTTTTTCGTCACCGTTGGGACAAAGCTGTTAAAAAATCCCGGCAACCATTTGGTTGTCGGGATTTTTCCGTTGTCATCCGTCGAGGTTACTCGGCAGGCACCACGGCGCCTTCATAGGTGTCCATGATAAACTTCTTTACCTTTTCTCCCTTGAGGGCCTGCAACAGAGCTTGAAGTTCGGGGCGGCTCTCGTCGCCGGCGCGCACGGCCAGAATATTGGCGTAGGTGGCGGCAGCCACCGAGTCGGCGGATTCGGCCGCCAGGGCGTCCTTCACCTTGAGGCCGCCCAAGATGGCGTAGTTGCCGTTGATGACGGCGATTTCCACATCGGGCAGGGCACGCACCAGTTGCGCGGCTTCCAGTTCCTCAATTTTGAGATTTTTAGGGTTGTCCACGATGTCCCGGCGAGTGGCGGTCAGCCCGGCTCCATCCTTCAGCTTCAACAGGCCCTGATCCTGCAAAAGCAACAACGCGCGGGCCTCATTGGTGGTGTCGTTGGGCACGGCCACCATGCCGCCGTCCTTGAGTTCGGCCAAATTGGAACATTTGCCTGCGTAAATACCAAAGGGCTCATAATGCACCGTGCCCAGAGAAACAAGCTTGGTGCCTTTTTCTTTATTGAAGTCGTCAAGATACGGCTTGTGCTGAAAGAAGTTGGCATCCAAATCCTTGCTGTCCAAAGCCAAGTTGGGCTGCACGTAGTCGGAATACTCGACGATTTTCAGTGTGTAGCCCTGGTCTTTTAGTACCTCGGCGGCGACTTTCAGAATTTCGGCATGAGGTGTGGGCGACGCGCCCACCGTGACGGTTTTGGAGTCGGCACGGGCCGGCGCCGGGGCCAGGGCCAAACTTAGGGCCGCCAGAAGCAGAAGGGATTTTTTCATGACAGGTACTCCGGGCAAGGGTTTGAGGGAACGAACGTACGGGGACGCCGCTTCCGGGGTAAAGTATTCAGGATTGGCGCTTGTCGCTGCGCTTGGCGGCGCGGTTGCCGATTTCCTGAAAAATCTGAACGATGACGATGAGCAGTACTACGGTGGCAAACATGATGCCGGTTTGGTAGCGGTTATAACCATACATGATGGCCAATTTGCCCAAACCGCCGCCGCCCACCGCGCCGGACATGGCGGAATAGCCCAGAATGGTGGTAGCCGCGATGGCACTGCCGTTGATCAGGGACGGAGTGGCCTCGGGCAGCAACACCTTGACGATGATCTGCCAAGTGGAGGCCCCCATAGACTGAGCGGCTTCCACGATGCCCCGATCCACTTCCAACAGCGAGGATTCGATGAGCCGGGCTACAAAGGGCGCGGCCGAAATAACCAGCGGCACAATAGTGGCGGTATTGCCTATGGTGGTGCCCACCAGGGCCCGGGTGAAGGGAATGACCGCGATCATGAGGATGAGAAAGGGGAAGGAGCGGGTCAGGTTCACCACAATGTCCAACACCTTGTACAGGGACACGCAGGGTCGTATGCCGTCGGGGCGGCACACGACCAGGATTACCCCCATGATCATGCCGAATATGTAAGCGAACAGGGTGGAGGCGAGGGTCATGTACAGGGTGTCCACCACGCCCTCGGCCAACATTTTTACTGTTTCCATATCAAACATCATCAACCTCGCCATGCAAAACCCGCCGTCCGCCGAGGCGGGTCCCGTTCAAATCCGGCGCTGGAAGCCGCACCGGAATCCTCAGTCTTCCTTTACTTCTTCCATAATCAGCCCGCGCGAAGTGACATAGTGCACCATACGGCGCACGGTCTCCTCATTGTCGGGCAGTTGCAGCACCATCTGACCGAAAGCTTTGCCGTCGATATCCCGGGTGTCGGCGAACATAATATTCACCGGCGCGCGACATTCGAGTATCATATTGGCGATGACCGGTTCAAAGGAAGACGCGCCGTCAAATACAATGCGATACAAACGATCCGGGACCAAACTTACCGAGGGGCGCCCCTCGGGCAGCACCAGTTTGCGAGCCGCCTCGGTACGGGGATGAAAAAACACCTGCTCCACCGTGCCCGATTCTGCGATACGACTGTCGCTGATAATGGCCACCCGGTTGCATATCTGTTCGATGACGCTCATCTCGTGGGTAATGATGACCACAGTGATGCCGAGCCGCCGGTTGATATCCTTGAGCAGGGCCAGAATGGATGCTGTGGTGGAAGGATCGAGAGCCGAGGTGGCCTCATCGCACAACAATACCTTGGGATCGCTGGCCAGAGCACGGGCTATGGCCACTCGTTGCTTCTGCCCGCCGGAAAGCTGTGCGGGATAATACGCGGCGCGATCGGCCAGCCCCACAAGCTCCAGCAATTCGCGGGCCCGCTTGCGGGCCGCGCCGCGTTCCACCCCTGCTATTTCCAACGGAAAGCACACATTGGCCTCGGCCGAACGCTGCATGAGCAGATTGAACTGTTGAAAAATCATACCCATGGAACGGCGCGCCTGGCGCAATTCGCGCAGAGTCAGACGCCCCAGATCGCGCCCGTCGAAAAAGACCGTGCCCTCGGTAGGGCGCTCCAGCATGTTGATACAGCGCACCAGCGTGCTCTTGCCCGCTCCGCTCATACCGATAATGCCGAAAATATCGCCTTTTTCCACCGTCAGATTGATGTCGCGCAGGGCGGTGACCTCGGTATTCTTGCTGTAAAAACTCTTGCCGAGGCCCCTGATCTCGATAATGGATTCAGCCATGCGTGCTCCTCTTGACCGACTTCCCGGCCTGAAATACGGCGGCGACGCGCCAACACGGAAGCCCCCCGCGCACACGCGGCGGACGCGCCGGTCGGGAGCGCGCGCCCGCATCGAGCGAAGCGCTCTCCGGACCGCCGTTCCGTCGGAAAACAAGAGAGAATTATTGCGAAAATGTCAATGCCGCACAAGCATTCCACTCCACCGACGCCCAAAAAATATTTTTCACAGCGGTGTCGGACAGCAAGGAGGCGGCCTGAAAATACTATAGATACGGGCTGAAAATCCAAGCGGCGGCATTGCGCAAACGTACGGCCAAAGGCCGGGAAAGCAAATTTTCCAGCGTCACTTCGTGTGAGACGGCAAGCACGGAAGCGGCAAACTCGTGCAGCCGGGCGTTAAGCTCGGGAGAAAATACCTCCACATTCAACTCAAAATTGAGGCTCAGGCTGCGCGGGTCCAGATTGGTGGACCCCAGGCAAACGTAAATATCGTCCACCAACAGCAGCTTGGTGTGCGCGAAGGGAGCCGGCTGGCGAAAGATGCGCACGCCGTTTTCCAATAGGGGCGGAATGGTATGGTCGCTGGCCCATTCCACATAGGCATGGTCCAGCACGGCGGGCAGGATGACGCGTACCTCCACTCCACGCGCCGCGGCGCTGACCAGGGCGCTTGTCAACTCGCGCGGGGGCAGAAAATAGGGGGTCATAACGGTAATCCGCCGCCTGGCGCAACTGATGACGCCACACAACAAATCCTGCACGGGGTCGTTGGGCGTGCCGGGTCCGTCCATAACCACCCGGCCATCCATAGCGCCCGCGCCGCAGGGCAGATAAAGACGCCCCGTATCGTCCTGCCCGGTGACGAAGGCCCAATCCATGAGAAACGCCTCGCGCAGCTCGCCTACGATGGGGCCCTCACACAAAAAATGCACGTCCTGAACGTGCTCGCGGGTACGGCTCGCCATGACATGGACGTCGTCGATATTCATGCCGCCGGTGAACCCCTCGCCGTCGCATACCAACACCTTGCGGTGGTTGCGCAGATTGACGGACATCTGCGGCGGCAGCAGATGGGGAGGGATGAAACGATGAACGGGCACTCCTTCGCGTTGCAATCTTTTCCAGGGTTTGTGAAAGCCCGGCAAAGTCCCCATGCCGTCCACCAGCACCCGCACGTCCACACCCCGCCGGTGAGCGGCCAGAAGCGCATCGGCAAATGCTTTGCCGTATACCCGCCCCTGAAAAATATAGGTGCACAAAAACACTTCATGCCGGGCCGAAGCGATAGCCTCCAGCATACGTGGATAAGCCTCGTCGCCGTTGAACAACGGGGTGAAGTGATTGCAACCGAGGCGACGGAACGAGCCGGGCTTGCCCTCGCCCACACGCATGATTTCGCACGTATCGGGAGCAAACAGGGTGGGGGGCACGCGACCGCCGCTCAGGAGCCCGCTCGCCTTCAGCGCCTTCATCCTGCGCTCGGCCGTGTCGCTCATCAATTTAGCGGCCCGACTGTCCACCCGATTGATGCCGAAAATGAAATAAGCCATGCTGCCCAACAGAGGCAACGTCAGGATGGCGGCAACCCAGCCGAGGGCGGATTGAGGCTGGCGGGCGCGCAGCAACGCGTGCAGCACGGCGATGAAAGCCAGAGCGTAACCGGCCGCCAGAACCAAAGAAAGAATCCATTGCCAGGACATGCCGACCTCGCGGACGTTTTCTTCTTTTTAACAAGCCGGAGCTTCGGGAACAAGTCCGGATTCGGACCGCTTCCCTAAGGGCGTTTTGCTTTTGAAATTATCCTTCAAAAGCGGCGCTGCCGTCATTTCGGCTGAAAAACGCGTTTTTCAGGCTCATTCGGCGCGGGCGTCCGCTCCCGCAGACGCCGGAGAGGCTGCCGTTTTCAACAGCAAGCCGCTTTAAGCCCCTGCTTGAACCGTCGCCGTCTCCTTGCGCGGAAAAAGTTCGGGCCGCTGAAGTGAATTCGGGCAGTTTCAATCACAACCGCCGGTCGATACCGACTATCTCCTGCCCATGTCGTCCAAGGCATCGCGAAGGGCTGCTTCCAGGTCCGCATGGCCGAACGTGAATCCCGCGTCCAGAAGCCGGGCGGGCACGGTACGTTGGCCGGACAACAGGACTTCATCCGCCATGTCCCCGAACATCGCGCGGAGCAGCGGCGTGGGCAGCGGCACCCACACCGGGCGGCGCATGGCCCGCCCCAATGCGTGACAAAAGGCGTTCATGGTGGTCAGCTCGGGACTGCACAAATTGTATGCGCCGTTCGTTTCCTCATGCTCCAGCAGAAACACGATGGCCTCCACCTCGTCAATCCGGTGTATCCACGGCAAAGGTTGACGTCCCGTCCCCGGCACGCCTCCGACAAACCAGCGATAAGACGGAAACAAACGCCCTACGAAGCCGCCGGGCCCCAGTACCGGAGCCGTACGGATACGGCAACGTCGCACGCCCAGGCGTTCGGCGACTTCAGTGGAGGCCTCCCAGGCACGCACGGTATCGGCCAGAAATCCCGTGCCCGGTCCGGCGTCTTCCTCACATAAGGGAGCAGTTCCGGCGTCGCTCCACAATCCGTAATACCCCGTGGCCGAAGCCTGAATCAAAGTCCGAGGTATGCAGCTTCCCCTCTGTTTGCGGAAACTGAGGGCAAAGCTCAGGGCTTCGCCGGCCTGCGTGCGGCTGTCTACGATACGTCGTTTTTCCTCCGGCGTCCATTTCCCCGCCGCCAGACTTTCCCCCAGCAAATTGACCACGGCATCAGCTCCCTCCAATAGAGGTATCAGGGTCGTCGCGTCTCGGCCGTTCCAGGTCGCTTCCCGGATGGAGCTCCCCCAATCGACGTTATGCTGAGGCACCTCACGCCGGGTGCTCACCAACACCTGATGGCCGTGTTCCGCCAATCTCTTTGCCAGCGGCGCGCCAATGAAACCCGTGCCGCCCAGAAGTAAAATTCGCATATCGCACCTCGAGCTTTTCTCTTACGCGCCCTCCCCGTTTTGCTTCAATGATTGCTCGAAATTTTAATCTTCAATCTCGAAAACGCTCTCAGAGAATCGGCTCGGCCGGGCAGACGCATCTCTAGAAGTCATTTCATACGAATCATGGAATGACTTCCAAATATTAAATCCAATAATACAAATTAATTATTATAAGCGATGTTCGGGGATGCTCCGGCGGCACAGCTGCACTTCGCGACTCCGGACTCGGGGCCGCCTACGGATTCGGCAATACTGCGCAGCTCCCACACAGGCATGCCCCTACTTTATCTCAAGGCTTGGAAGAGCTATGGAAAAGCGAGCCCCGACATAAACGGGAGCGTATTTTCCGGTTTCAGGAGCATGGTCATGACGGCGACATTACTGGCTCTTCTTGCAACGGGCCTGGCAGCGGGAGGTGGACTGCTGACCCTGCGTCTGCACCGGGAACGCGGGCGTGAACCCGACCCGGCTCATCTGGCGATGTGTCCGCGCTATCGGAACGGACGCTTCGAAAACGAAGAACCCGTGCCCGTTTCCAATATGGGCCCCCGTTTTTACGTGAAATTTTTTCTGAGTCGACACCGGCCGCCCCGCCCTTTGCCCGTAACGCCCGTGGCCGCGTCCGAGCTGCCCCGGCCGCCGGCTCCATTGCGAGCGGTGTGGATGGGACATTCCTTCGTGTTGGTGGACGTGGACGGAGCGCGTTTTCTGTTCGACCCGGTCTACGGACCGGCTACGCCGCTGCCCGTCAACATGTTTCGCTTCCAAGCCCCTCCCCTGCCGCGCGAACAATTGCCGGACGCCGGCATAGACGCCGTGATCGTCACCCACGATCATTACGATCACCTGGAACGCAGCACGCTGTGTCATCTGGCCAGGAAGGGCCTGCGAATCATCACGCCCCTGGGCGTGGGAGCCCGCCTGCGCGGCTGGGGCTGTCCCGCCGATTCCGTGACGGAACTGGACTGGCACCAGTCGACCGATGTCGGCACGGTGCGCGTGACGGCTACTCCCGCCCGGCATTTTTCAGGACGGAGCTTGAACAGTCGCGACGGCACTCTGTGGGCTTCGTGGGTACTGCGCGGGCCGGAACATGGCGTGTTTTTCAGCGCGGACGGAGGGTATGGGCGCCATTTTGCGGCCATCGGCAAACAGTATGGCCCCTTTGACCTGGCCTGCATGGAAACCGGAGCCTGGGACAAACGCTGGCCCCACGCCCATCAGCAACCGGAGGAATCGGTACGGGCCTGCCGCGAGGTGGGCGGCCGCGTTATGCTGCCCATCCACTGGGCGGCCTACGATCTGTCCTTCCATCCCTGGGATGAGCCCATTCTGCGGGCCAGCGCCGCCGCCCGCGAACAGGGCGTGCCCCTGGCCACCCCGCGCATGGGAGAAGCTTGGTCGCCGGGAATGAGCACCGGTCCGTGGTGGACGGAAGTCCGATAAGGAAGTTCAATAAAAAAACAAGCGACCTTCGGGCGTAATTTCTATATCCTGGGTGATAGGATCGATCAGGCGGCAATAACCGTAATTCAGCCATTCATCCAGAACGTCCATCACAAAGTCATGGGGGCAGCCCTCGGCCTCCGCCTGCCTCATAAGCAGCGGAAAGCGCCCGGCGGGCAGCGGTCTGGGGGCGCTCCGCACGCTCTTGTACAGCCAGTCGCGGGTTTCCTCCCGTGTAGCCGGAATTACCCGTTTTTTACGCGCCATGTCCTTTCTCCCATTTCGCCAATAAGCGCCGCACAGGTTCGGGCGCACCCGCTCCGGACGCCCCCTGCGGCGCGCCGCTCCGCCTCCCGGCCCACTCCGTCGTCTGCTCCAGCAGGTTCAGAGCGGCTTCCACGCTTTCCACCCACACGCTGGCCGCGCCGTACAGCATCAGACCCGGCGCTTCCAAGGGGCCGCGTATGCCCAACACGGGCACGCCCCAAGCCCGGGCCAGCCCCACTTCCACCCCGGCATCCTGGCCCGAAGCGCCCAGGTACACGACAAAATCGGCCTCGCGGCAAGCCCTTTCACAAAACGCAAACACCTCTCCGCCGTGATCCGTGTCCATCCAGGCCCGGCGTTCGGCGGGAGTCAGGCCTTCCGGCGGCTTGGCCAGTTCCGTCCAATCAAGCAGCCCGTACCCCATTGCCCGTATAGCCCGGCCGAGCAGGCGCGCGGCGTGCAGGTGACGAAAGGAGGCCGCTATATAGACCTTCAGGCCGGAGTGTCCGTCAGCCACGCTTCCAGCTCCTTCAACTGCGCATCCACCGGGCCCGGTCCCGTGCCGCCGGGGATATTGCGACGTTTGACCGCCGTGTCGTAGTCCAGCACAGTATAAACGTCGGGTCCGATATCCGAACACAGGCCGCGCAGTTCCTCCAAGGTCAGTTCCTCCAGGCCCACTCCTTTTTCCTCGGCCATGGCCACGGCCCGGCCGGTGACGTGGTGCGCCTCGCGGAAGGGCATGCCTCGGGTGGTCAGATAGTCGGCCAGTTCCGTAGCGTTGAGAAAGCCCGCGCTTAGGGCCTTGCGCATACGCGCCGTATTGAAGCGAATGCCGTTCAGCATGTCGGCCATGAGTTCCAGGGACGAGCGTACGGTCTTGTCCGTGTCCAAAAAGGGAATTTTGTCTTCCTGCAAATCGCGGTTATAGGTCAGGGGCAGCCCTTTGACCGTGGTCAACAGATTCATAAGGTTGCCGTAGGCCCGGCCTGTCTTGCCCCGCATGATCTCAGCCACATCGGGATTCTTCTTTTGGGGCATAATGGACGAGCCCGTGGAATGGGCGTCGGATAGGGTGACAAAGCCGAACTGAGGGTTGGCCCACCAGATGATTTCCTCACAAAAACGAGACAAGTGAGCCATGACCACGGAGCCGCAAAACAGGGCTTCCAGAGCAAAATCACGGTCGGCCACGGCATCCATGCTGTTTTTGAAAGCACCGTACATGCCCAAGCTTTTCGCCACGCCATCCGGGTCCAGAGGATAGGTGGTACCCGCCAGAGCGGCCGCGCCAAGGGGGCTGACCCGGACCCGACGTTCACAGTCCGCCATACGCTCCACGTCGCGCCGGAACATCCAGGCATAGGCCAGCAAATGGTGGGCCAGGCTCACAGGCTGAGCGGGCTGCATGTGGGTGCAGCCGGGCAGCAACGCGTCCCGATGTTCGGAAGCCCTCCGGACAAATGCGGTCACCAGGGCGCGCGCCAGTCGCGACCAGTCGCGCAGACTGTCCGAAACATAAAGCCGGAAGTCCAGGCAAACCTGATCATTACGGCTGCGGCCGGTATGCAGTTTTTTACCCACCTCGCCCACCAGTTCGGTCAGCCGGGTTTCCACATTCATGTGCACGTCTTCCAGGTCCTGCCTCCAGGGGAAGCTGCCCGCCTCGATTTCCGCGCGCACCGCGTCCAACCCCCGAACCAGGGCGTCCGCCTCCTCGGGCGTAATCACGCCCTGCCTGCCCAGCATGGCCGCATGGGCCTGCGACCCCGCGATGTCCTGAGCGTATAGTTCACGGTCAAAGGAAATGGATTCGGTGTAGGCCTCCACGGCCCCGCTGGTCCGCTCCTTGAAGCGGCCGCCCCACGGCTTGTCGGACATTGTGCCTCCCGGTCGGGAATAAGTTGGCAAGGGAACCTTCGGAAAAGACGCATATTTCAGACCGCTCTTTCCCCTGCGGCGCAACGAGCGCAGCTGCCCGAAGGGCTCCCCCTTGCGGGCATCAAGAGCGGAGATGAAAAGCGGACCAAGGCTGCGCGAAGCGGAGCCGGAACAAATCAGAGCGTTTTGCCCTTGAAAATATCTGCGGGCCAGGAGCCTGTGTTCCGGCCCGCAGGTTTCCCACCTCCATCGAAGCTATACGCCGCCCATGAATTGCGGCTGCTCCTATGTCGCGGCGCCCTTAGCCGTCAGCGCGAAGCGCGTTACGGATAAGGAGAACAGAGATGAGTCTCGCTTCGCTCAACTCCGGGAGCATTTTCAAGCTGAAAATGTTCTAAAAGTTTGTTCCGGCGTACTTCCTCCGGTGGCGGCCGAAGCCTGCTTTTGGACCGTGTGGAACACGGGCTGCCCTTTCGGAATCGTTTGCTCCCGGGAAAACAGCCTTATTCTCCACACAATCTTTTTCCAAAGTTTTCTTCTCCCCGTGTATGCGCTTTTACTTGTTGTACAATTTAACGCGATCGGCGTACCCACGGATACGCAGGCCCTGGAGCCGGATAAAACCGGCGGCATCCTTGTGATCGTAGGTGGCGCACTCCTCAAACGTGGCGAGATCATGGCAGTACAGGCTGTGGGGAGAATAGCGGCCCACGGGCCAGGCGTTGCCCTTGTACAGTTTGAGGCGCACGCTGCCGGTCACGCCTTCCTGAGTCTTATCGATAAGGGCCTGCATGGCCTCGCGCTCCGGCGAAAACCAAAAGCCGTTGTAGACGGCGGTGGCGTAGCGAGGCATCATGGCGTTGCGCACCGCCAGGGCTTCACGATCCAGGCAGATGCCTTCCAGATCCTGGTGGGCGATGTGCAGCACGGTGCCGCCGGGGGTTTCGTATACGCCGCGCGACTTCATGCCGACAAAGCGGTTCTCCACCATATCCAGACGGCCGATGCCATGCCTGCCGGCGATTTTGTTCAGAGCCACAACCATCTGGGCCGGGTTGAGTCGCTCGCCGTTAAGGGCCACGGCATCGCCCTTTTCGTAATCCAGCGTGATGTATTCGGGCTCGTCGGGAGCCTGCTCCACGGGCACGGCCATGATGTAACTTTCCGGACCGGGCTCTTCCCAGGGGTCTTCCAGCTCGCCCCCTTCAAAACTGCAATGGAGCATGTTGCGGTCCATGCTGTAGTGCTTGTTGGAGGCGTTGACGGGAATGCCATGCTGTTCGGCGAAGTCGGTCAGGGCGGTACGGGACATAAGATCCCATTCACGCCAGGGCGCGATGACCCGGATATCGGGAGCCAGAGCGTTGATAGCCAGTTCAAAGCGCACTTGGTCGTTGCCCTTGCCCGTGGCTCCGTGGGCGATGGCCTGAGCGCCCTCGGCCTTGGCGATTTCCACCAGGCGCTTGGCGATAAGGGGCCGGGCGATGGAGGTGCCGAGCAGATAACACCCCTCATACAGAGCACCGGCGCGCATCATGGGATAAATATAATCGCGGGCGAATTCCTCGCGCAGATCCTCAATATAGGCCTTGCTGGCCCCGGTCTTGAGGGCCTTCGGCTCCACGCCGTCAAGGTCGTCTTCCTGGCCCAGGTCGGCGGTCACGGTGACCACTTCGCAACCGTGGTGAACCATAAGCCACTTGAGAATGACCGAGGTGTCCAAGCCCCCGGAATATGCCAGCACCACTTTGTTGATCTTGCCCATCGCTACCTCGTCGCGGCGCTCCGCGCGTCGCCTTGCTGAACGTTCACGGAATCCCCTGTCGAGGGGCGCATCAGTTCCACCACCGCCGTCTGACAGGCCTGAAGACAGGCCTCGCGGTCGGCGACCCAACGGGCGTCCGCCTCCGGAGAAACATCGGCATCGAAAGAACAAACGGGAATGCCCGCCACAGCCCGTACCAATTCCGTATCCGACACCAACGGATGGCGCGGGCGAAGGCCACGGGCAGACGAGTTCCAGGGCGCGACGGCCAAAGCATGGCAACCGTCCACAGCGGGCAGCGGATCGTAACTGAGAAAGATTTTGGCTCCGGCGCTCATGGCAAAATCAAGATGGTCGGCGTCGGGCTCGTGCCCTTGAGGAAAGGCCAAAAACAATTCCAGGTGGAAGCACAGGGCCGCGTCCAGCCAGGAACGTACCAACCCGGCGTTGACGCCGTCCGCGTCCCCCAGCCAGCCCATGCGCAACGTCTCCAGCGAGGTTGCTGCCGGATCGCGGTACAGGCTGGCGGCGAGTAAATCGGCCAACACACGGCAGGGTCGAGCCGTTTCATTGCCCGCATTGATGAGCGGCGCCGGGGCGAGGCGGGCCAGTTCGGTCACCATGTCCGGGGCAAGGCCGCCAACAACCAGTAAATCGGCTCCTGACGCCCCGGCTCCCAAGGCCCCGGCCAACGAGTCTCCCTCCCCTGTCAGGAACAGAGTCGTCGCGCTCAGTCGGCGGGCGGTCTCCCGCCAGGCCGCCTCCATGCTCTCTTCGCCGGGGGCGAAGTACAAGGCCAAGCGCAGATCGGGACGCGGCGTCGGGGCGTTATTCGCCCCGGTCCGATCGGATATGGCCTTCAGACGCATTTCGCGCGCCCGCTGAAACACTTCCCAGGCGCCCTGGCAGCCTCGGCTCCGCAATTGCAAAAAATGTTGGTCCATAGGATACTTTTGTCCCGCTGGGAAAACGCCTCCGCGCGTCGTGCGCTGTCGGAAAATTCCTTTTCCGCCGGACGCCGTCATGTTCGCGGGTGGACAGTATTAAAAAGATCAAGCCGCTTTGTAAAGCACTCATCCTATCCATGAATACCCCGTACCGCAACCCGGAACGCCGTTACCGCGCCGCCGAGACATGGCGTCCCGACGAGCAAAAATTTCAAGTTGTCGTTGAAGAAACAGACTTGTGGATAACTGTTCCCCGCCGTTTTGATGGCCAAACAGCTCGAGATACGGCACTGGCCGCGATACGTCGGGCACGGGGAGACATACGCCTGTGGAGCGAGTTATGCCCGCCGTTTCGGCACAGCCTGAGCCCGCTGCCCGCCGGAACACTGCCGGACCGCGCCCCGGCCCTGGTCCGGGCCATGGCGGACGCGGCCGCCCGCATGGGCGTGGGGCCTTTTGCCGCCGTGGCCGGAGCCGTGGCCCAGGAAGTAGCCGCCGAATTGGTCGCCGCGCTTACGGCGGCGGGCCTGCCCCCCGAAGTTATGGTTGAAAACGGCGGCGACACCTATCTGTATTCCCGGCGGGAACGCGTGGTGGCTCTGCTGACGGCCCCGGAAGGCGGAGACTGTATCGGTCTGAAGCTCGGACCAAAGGATTTTCCTTTATCCTTGTGCGCCTCGTCCGCAACCATAGGGCATTCTTTAAGTTTCGGTCGAGGCGACCTGGCCGTCGTTCGCGCCGCGAGCGGCAGCCTGGCCGATGCGGCGGCCACGGCCTATGGCAATATGCTCAAGAATGCCCATGACGTACACCGAGTGCTGCGCCAGGCCGAGCGTGACGCCGTCCACGGCGTGGACGGCGTATACGCGCAATGCGACGGCGCCATCGGCCTGTGGGGCCGTATGGAACTGGCGGCCTTGGCCGAAAGCTGACGCTTCGCTCACAATCTGCTCCGGTTCTCCCCGCCGGACATGCGCCTTGCTTCAGGGAAAACGCCGCATTGCAGAAGCAGTGCTCTCCCGCTCCGGGGCTTGTTTCCCGTATGAAGGCTTTGCTCCTCAATCCTCACGATGATGACAGCCCAAACTGCGCTTGTTGCGCAGAGCAGCCTGAGTGATGAGGTAGGCCGTCTGGCAGCCGTGGAACAGGCGCACCAGAGGCTGGGACAGGGGCGTACGCCGGTAGAAGTCGTGCAGGTGGCTGGACAGGTCGCGCAAATCGGCGAATGCCCGACGCAAGCGGCTTTCGGTACGCATGATGCCCACATAGTTCCACATGATGTTGCGAATGGTGGTCCAGTCTTGAGCCACCAGAGCCGGATCGTCGTTATGCTCGTCGCCGGGACTTTCCCAATCGGGGATGGATTCCAGCACGCGGGGACTGATCCGGTCCTTGCCGCTCAGCATCGTGGCAATGTCCTCTCCGGCCGACGCCCCCCACAACAGAGCTTCGAGCAACGAAGTGCTGGCCAGGCGATTGGCTCCGTGGATACCCGTACAACTGCACTCGCCCACCGCGTACAGGCGGTCGAGCGTGGTGCGCCCTCGCAGATCCACCAGAATCCCTCCGCAGAAATAATGGGCGGCGGGCACCACGGGGATGGGCTCGGTCCGAATATCAATGCCGATTTTCAGACAATTTTCCAAAATAGTGGGGAAGCGCTCGGTGACGTCGCAATCCATATGGGTAGCGTCCAGAAAAACATTCGTGTCCCCGGAAGACAGCATTTCACTGACGATAGCCTGTGACACGACATCACGCGGCGCCAGATCGCCCCGGCCGTCGTAGCGCTTCATAAAGGCTTCGCCCCGAGCGTTGATCAGTCGCGCGCCCTCCCCGCGCATGGCCTCGGTGATCAGCGAGCGCTGTTGATCGCCGCGATACAAGGCCGTAGGATGGAACTGCACAAATTCCATATTGGCGACGCGCACCCCGGCCCGCTGCGCCATGGAAATTCCCGCGCCTATGGCCCAGGGGCTGTTGGTGGAGTGCAGATACACCTGTCCCACTCCGCCCGTGGCCAACACCGTATAGTCGGCCAGATGCGGTTCCACCTGTGAGGTCAAATCGTTGAACACATACGCGCCCACGCACTGGTTGCGCAACTGATAGCGATAGGCGGGCGCGACGGCATGATGTTCGGTGGTGATCAGGTCCACGGCCGACCGGTGATTCAATACCCGTACTCGGGGATTGGCGGCGATGGCCGCGTGCAGGGCCTCCATGATGGCCCGGCCCGTATAGTCCGCGCAATGCAGAATACGGGGCGCGGAATGACCGCCCTCCAGCGTCAGATCCCAGTCGCTGCTGTCGGCCGAACGATGGTTGAACGGCACGCGCAACTGCTCCACAAGGATACGCTGCACGGCCTCCCCGCCCTGGGTAGCCAGAAAACGCACCGCCTTGCCGAAGTTGTAACGGTGTCCGGCCACGTACATGTCGCTTTCCAGCGCCCGCGCTTCTTCCTTATCCTTGACGAACACGATGCCGCCCTGGGCCATGGTGGAATTGCCGCCGTCCAGCTCATCCGCCGGCGTCAGCAAACTCACCTCATGGCCTTGGTTGGCCAGCACCAGGGCCGCCGTGCACCCCGCCAGACCGGAGCCTATGATCAACACCCGGGAACGATATCGGATGGATTCCATACTTCTGCTCCTCGGGCGGCCGCCCGCTCCCCTCGGAAGCGTCGCCGCCCTGCGCGCAATCGGTTATGCGCAGTGTTGCAACATACGGGTCAAGGCGTCGCGGGCCGGAGCCGTATGGTCCGAAGCCACCTCCACCGCCCGTGCCGTGCCTTCTTTGATGGCCTGCAACGTACTCAGCAAAGACGCCGCCGTCACTTTACCCATGTTGGAGCAGGCGCTGACGGCCAGAGGCAGCACCTGGAGCCGTCCGGCATGGCGTGCGGCCAGGCGGCGAACCAGGTTGATTTCCGTACCCACCACCAGGGTCGCCCCCTGCGGAGCTTCCGCCGCCTGCCGGATAATAAACGAGGTGGAGCCGGCGGCGTCCGCCGCGCGCACCATGTCCGGCGCGCATTCGGGATGCACCATGACGCGCGCGCCGGGATGAAGGAGACGCGCCTCGTCGGCCATCCGGGGTTTGAACACCGCATGGACGGCGCAACAGCCCGGCCACAGCAGCAGCGTGGCGCGGCGGGCAGCGTCCGGGTCCACCTGCCCGCCGCCTTGCCGGATGTTCAAAACGTGGCGTTCCGTTTCCGGCAGCCCGATTTGATCCGCCGTATTGTTGCCCAGATTGCGGTCGGGCAGAAAAAGTACGCCGTCACCCTGCCCCAGGGCCCATTCCAGCATGGCGCGAGCGTTGGCCGAGGTGCACACCGCTCCGCCGTGCCGTCCCACCACGGCTTTGACCGCCAGCGAGGTATTGACATAGGCCAGAGGCACAATGCGCCGCCCGGTTCGGCCCAGCCGCGCCAGCACGGCTTCCAGCAGCGGGGCCGGAGTCGTGTCGGACATCACGCAGCGGGCGTCCGGGGCGGGCAGGTACACGGCCTGGCCGGGAGCAGCCAGCAGACGGGCCGATTCGGCCATGAAATGCACGCCGCAGAACACGATATGACGAGCCTGGATATCTTCGATCATGCGGGCCAATTCCAGGGAATCGCCTACGCGATCCACGTGGGCCACCACATCGTCACTCTGATAGTGGTGCCCCATGATGACCAGTTCCTGCCCCATCTCGGCGCGCAGAGCGTCAATGGCGGGGGCGAAACCCGAGGCGCGGGCTTCGTTCAGATCAACAGTCATGTTCGCTCCTTACGGCGGGGGCGGAGTTGCGCTCCATACGCATGCTGAAATCCGCCACCGGCGCGGAATGGGTGATGCGCCCCACCGAGATAAAGTCCGGCGGGCGCACGGAGGACGACAAGGCCAAATTGCGTATGGTAGATAGGTCGACTCCGCCGCTGATTTCAGCTTCAATACCTGTGGGAATAAGGGGCAACACCTCGGCCAACTGAGCGGGCGTCATGTTGTCCAACAAAATCCGCTCGGGCCGACAAACCACTGCTTCGCGCACTTCAGCCGCGTCGCGGCACTCCACCTCAATGGGCGGACAGGGCGAATAGCGGCCTCGCAAAGCGGATACCGCCGCCGTAATGGACCCGGCCGCATCGATATGATTATCCTTCACCATCAGCATTTCGGCCAGATTCATGCGATGATTGCAACCGCCGCCCATGCGCACGGCATATTTTTCCAGGTGGCGCTGCCCCGGCAGGGTTTTACGCGTGTCGAGCAGGCGCACGCCCGTTCCTTCCAGTTCATCGACGTAACGCCGGGTGAGGTTGGCCACGCCGGAAAGATGCGTGATCAGGTTGAGAATGATCCGCTCGGCCTTGAGCAGCATTGCCGTCTTTCCCCACAGGCGGGCCACGGTTTCGCCGGATTCGACATGGCTCCCTTCGGATTTCAGGGCTTCCCAGCGCCTATGGGGATGTTCCACACCCAGTTCGGCAAACACCAGACTAATAAGCGGCAGCCCCACCACTACTGTCGGCTGCTTGGCCACGATGCGGGCCCGGGCCTCATCATCGGGCGGAAAAATTCCCAAGGCCGTCAGATCGGGGCCGTCTTCGTCCAGGGCCAGACGCACCAACCGCTTGGCATACTCGGCTCCTTCGCCGGGCAACATGGCCGCCACGTCGGTCGGAACGAACGCTTCCGGCGCGGCGCACACGACAGTCCCGCTTGCTCCGGAAGCGGGAGAATGGTACGTTATTTCGCCTTTTGCCATGCAGAGCTTGTCCTTTCGGCTGAGGATGTTCATTGGGTGGGAACCGCCCTCGAGGCTGTCCCGGCCGGGGAGCCCCGAAACGTGCCGCACAGGTTAGGTATCCCCTTTGCCTTCGTCAAGTATCCCCGGGAGCGTCTTTCGTGAGCAAAAAAACAATGCCGGTCGCCGATTCTTCCCCCGTCCCGCGGACCGTTTCTTCCGCTCAGGGGACCCAGACGGACCCCACCGGCCGCTTTGCGGCCTGTGGCGAAGAGTTGGCCAACACCGATTTTTCCCACCCGGCGGACCGGGCCGAACGTCTGGAGCAACTCAGCCTTGAGCAGCAGATGTGCGTGCTCAAACATATGCCCGTCGAAGAAGCGGCCGAAGCTCTGGCCGAGCTTGACAGTCCGGTGGCCCGCGATGTGCTGGAAAATCTGGACGCCGACGATGCCGCCCGCATCCTGGCCGAAATGTGGCCGGACGATGCCGTGGATGTGCTGGACGAAGTGGATGAAGGGCACCGCGATGTGCTCCTCAACAACCTGACGCCCGAAGACGCGCTGGAACTGCGGGCCCTGCTGACCTTCGATCCCGACACTGCCGCCGGGGTGATGAATACCGAGATTATCCTCATCCAGGCCGATATGACCGTGGACGACGCCATCCGACAAATACGGTCCGACATGGAAGACAAAGAAATGCCCTATTACGTCTATGTGGTGGACGACATGGACAAACTGGCGGGCGTGCTTTCTCTGCGCGATCTCATGCTCACCCGGCCCGGCACCCGCATTCGGGATATACTGGGCAAGCAGGAACTGATCACGGTTGCCTACGATACCGACAAGGCCGAAGTGGCCCGCCAACTCGGGCATTACAATTTTCTTTCCCTGCCCGTGGTAGACCGCGAAGGACATCTGATGGGCGTGGTCACTCATGACGACGTCATCGATATTCTTCAAGACGAAGCCAGCGCCGACATGCTGGGCATGGTGGGCGCCGGCCAGGACGAAGACGTGGACACCCCCTGGCTCCAGTCCGTGAAGCTGCGTCTGCCGTGGCTGGTCATCAACATGCTCAATTCCACTGTGTCGGCGCTCATCGTCTACATGTTCGAAGGGACCATAGCTCAGATGGCCTTTTTGGCCGTGCTTATGCCTATGGTGGCCAATCAGGCAGGCAACACCGGTCAACAGGCCCTGGCCGTCATGATCCGCCAACTGGCGACGGAGCGTTTCGACAGCCGTAAAGCCTGGACGGCCGTGCTGCGTGAGGGAAAAATCGGATTGTTGACCGGGATTATTGTAGCCTTGTGCGCCGTCTGCGGAGTGGGGGGGCTCACCCGTAACCTTCATCTGGCAGGGGTCATGGGCGGCGCGTTGCTCATGGATATGGTGCTGGGCGCGGTGGCAGGAGGCTCCATTCCTCTTATTCTGCGCGCTTTGGGCCGTGATCCGGCCCAGGCGTCAAGCATTTTTCTCACCGCCCTGACCGATGGAGCGGGTTTTTTTATCTTTCTGGGACTGGCCACGCTGATCCTGCTTTGAACGACAGCGCTCAGCGTTCGGCCACGGGTTCGAAGTAGGGCATATCGAAAGCGATATCCTCCAAAACGGGCACGAAGTCGTCGCCTTCCAGGCGTTCGGCCAAGCGGCGCAGGGCCAGAGCCTGCACCTTTTGCGCCGCCCGCTGCGGACTTTCCCCCCGGGCCTCCACCTCCGGCAACTCCAGGGCGCTCGCCCGCCAAACCAAATCGCTTTCCTGCGTCATCTGTATAGTAATGCGCATACCATCCTCCCCGGCGTTTTCAAAAAGTCAAGCCACTTTAGTAAACAATGCCGCACCGCGCCATGATAGCCTGCCGAACAGATTTCTCTGCACCCGGACTAGGCATGAGTAATTTCACTCCCGGGCTGATACCCGCCCGACCAAGGGGAGAGCATGTCCGCTCGAAGGATTGCGGCAATATGAGTCTTGCGGCCATCGGCCGACGCGCCTATGAAAACAAAAAGGCGGTGTCCACCGGGGCGCCATGCGCCGTTTGTCCGCTCAACAACATGCTTCTGGCGAAAATTCCCTTTCTGCGGGAGAGGGCTTCGAACCGAATCTGATTTTCGAGAGAGTACACTATGTGCGGCCGCTTCAGCCTTGCTCCTCAATCACCAAAAATTCAAGCAATGCTTGAAGAGACAGCTCGGATTCAAAACAACCCGCCGGTAAAAACCGGAGAAATCTTCCCCACCAACATTGTCCCCGTGCTGCGCCGACAGGACGGCCGTCTTCAGGCCCGGGCCATGACTTGGGGGTTTCCCCGCCGGGACGGCAAAGGCGTGGTGTTTAACGCCAGAGTCGAAACGGCGCCGGTCAAACCCCTGTTCCGTAAAGCTCTGCGGGAAAATCCGGTAGTAGTACCCGCCACCGGGTTTTATGAATGGAAAGCGATACCTGGGCGCCGCAAAAAGGATAAGTATCTGTTCCGCCTCCCCGGCGCGGATTTGGTATACCTGGCGGGGTTTGCCAAGTCCTTGGACGAGGGTGCATGGAAAGCCGACGGCGTTTCGGAATGTTTCGTCATCCTGACCACCGACGCCAATCCGTATATGATGGATTACCATGCTCGTATGCCTATCCTCTTGCTGTCCGAGGATCGGGAAGCCTGGCTGAACGGCGAAAAAGCGAGCCGCTTCTTGGAGCGCGACCCCTTGGAATTGGAAGCGGAGCTCGTCTGAAAAATTTTTCTTTTTCCTGCCCCTGGTTCCATGTTTCCCTTACCGGTCCACCTTTCTCTGTTCTCGGGCCACTGGATGAATACTTCTTTTGACCGAGAGCAATTTTTTGCTTTATGTGAATTCTTTTTCACCCATTAAAAAATCTCGTAGAAACAGAACTGAGCCGCAACCATAAAAGCGACTTCCCAAAAATCAAAGGCTATGGCAGAAAAAAGTTTATCTTCAATCTGCTCCACAATCGTGTGCTCTTCTTCCAGAGCGGGGTTATTGAACTTGCGCCCCCTTCTCATATTTTCTCCTTATATGTCGGACATTCTGCCCCTCACATGATTGTATTTTCAAAAAAAAGAGTGAATATCTTGCAGACGTTATCATAAGCACAAAATGAAGCATGCCATTCCCTCGCCAGCACCCCGCCAAGACAAGACACTATGCCCATGAAGAAAAGCGTGGTCAGTCTAGAGAAGACAGCATCGAAAGCCGCCGAAAAAATCGCGAAAGAAGGGGATAATAAAAAAGAAAAGGACATACTTAGCAGTATGTCCTTTGAAATATCCTGGCGGAGAGGGTGGAATGAGAGTCTGTAACATATCATACTAATATATAATAATTTATTGGGAAATATCTCTATTGATACCCCTGAGGATACCCCCAAATACTTGCGATGATCTTGGCCTTTGTTGACTCTTACTAGACAATCAGAAACGCTTCCCATAAAGCGCTCCTGAATAGTATCGTTCATTGATTTTAGCCAAAGTGGCAATATGTTCATGTAGTTCCAGATAATCACATGAATAACGCTTTTCGTGGCGCAATGTCGGACAAATTTTAGACCTTGCTCAGCTGCAGGCTGATGACCGTTCCTCCTGGAACTACTTCGAGAGCCTGCCCCATATTCTTTAGCGCAATAATCTGTTCTTCGCAGGTTCCATGGAAGGGAAACAGCCGATCGGGGCATTTGCGATCCACTTTGAGAAATCCCAGCCCCTGATCAAACCAGATAGTCAGCGCCGTACCATCTTGGAAATCCAGCCGGAGGGAACGGGCATGAGCCATCATTTTTTTATCCATGGGGACGACCTTGACCGTTCCCAACTCACTCAACAGCCTTCTGACGGCTTCGTCACGCTCTGAGGCACGACTCCAGTTGTCCCACACCTGTGAATACTCTCCGGAAATCCGGTCTGCGAGCATGACAAAGAAGGAGGGGGCGCTCCATGCCTCGCCATAGACATCCTCCAGGTGGCTCAGCAACCTGTAAAGAAGGGCCGCGGTAAGGGGAGAATTGCAGTACCTGTCGGAAAAAAGAATGCGCGCGATGGGTCGATGCTCGGCAACGGGCTCAACCCCCAGATCCTTTTCAAGAGACTGGTGCAGTTTGTGCCACAGCCATGAGCCGAAACCCGTGACGGAAGTTCTGTCACGATCTCCTATCTGTACAATGACACTGCTGCCGGATTTTGCCTGAAGATCCTTTTGCAGAATCGGCCTGTGCGTACCTCTGTTACCTTCTGTGCAGCCTTTGAGTAGAAGGCTGTTTTCCCCTTCTTCATACACGGCCCAGCGATACAGCGTCCCTTCCTCCACAGTGACGGCAAGACGGGCTTGGGGGTGAGAAAATCCCCCTTCCATAACGGAACAGGTAACATTATCATGGATAAGGGGAGCAAGCAGCAGGCGCTCTTCCTCACCGAAGCTGTCATAAAGTTCTTTCTCCAGTGTCAGCTCGACACGTCCCTGTCGCAGTCTCAGAATGTCCAAGAGATGCAGCATGTCACCATCGCCTGGGAGCCACAAAGAATGCGGGCCGAGGTGCAGGTGGATGATTGCCTCCGGATGCAACAGCGATGCGGACAGCACGGATTCTTCAAGACGCATGGTTTCCGCTACGGTTGAAGAGCCGAAGATCCGTACCTGTGGGGGAAGATCGAGCAAGGTAAACCAAGCAGGCGTGAGAACGTTCAGTCCGTTATTTCTGTTGAGTTCCCGGCTCTGGTAGCGCAGATCAAAACTGAGGATGCAGTGGGGACAGGCCGTTTCACAGCCATGACCTTTGCAGAGCAGACGCTCGTACGCATCACGCAGAAGATCCGCCATGAATTCTCCGGCGGCGGAGGCATAGCCCGCGGCATTTTTGTCGAAAACGAAGATGGAGGTGCAGAGGGTGCCATCTTCTCTTCGGCGGCGGCCCGCCGTGCATTCCAGCTCTTCTGTCTGAATGCCGAGCCGCGCGGCAAGAGCATCACGCAGGGCAACGGCTATGGGAAAGGCCTGCGTTTCATCGTTAAGCCAGGATTGGTCTTCCTTTCGTATCTGCACCTCAAGAACGTCCGTCTTGCTTTCGCAGGCAAGCCAGAGAGGCGCTTTTATTTTCCATGCCATGCCTTCCCGGCAGGCGGGGCAGACATGGTTGGCGGGATCGTCTTCGTTTTTTCCTCCGCGAAGTTTTTTATGTGACCTTATGGCAGCGGGTATTTCTCCTGCTTCAGAGATGGATTCCACCCTGCCGCAGGCCAGGCATACCGCGTATCCTTTGCCGTAAAGACCACGGGAGAGATGAAATACCGTGCCGGACGTGGTGCAGCGAAAGCGAACCATTTCGGGAAGCCCCAAAGATACCCACGGGCCGCAGGCGCACACATCGGCTTCGGCGTGACTCAGCCCTGTCATGCCGAGAGTAATGTTATTGGAAGGTTCTCTGAAGAAATCGACAGCAAAGCCCGCAGGTTCAAGATATTCATGCCAGTTCTCCTGTGTCAGGGCCGCGCCGCAGTTGCTGCATGTGGTCAGGGAACGGCTGGCCGCCGTGCCGAAACTGCCGCAGTTCCGGCACCTCCAGCGGTTTCGTATGTTCTGTAGTTCCGCGGCGGCCTCTTCGGAAGCGGGAATATGCCAGTTCAGGGTTATGCCCCTTGACTCGTACACAAGACCGTTAATGGCAACGCTATTGCCGGGAGCGTATTCGGTGAGCGCCGAGGAAAGGGAACGACTGGGCAGCTCTCGCCGCAGAAACAGGTTGGCCATCTCTTCCCTGCGTTCTTTTTTTCGATGCTGCGCCAGAAAAAGAGCAAGATGCATGGTATCGAAGGTGGCCACATGAAGAGGAAAGCCATGGGCGGGCAGAAATTCCTGCGAGATAAGTTCCTTGAGCAGGTACTCCCTGGACATGCGCTCTTTGCGGAGAGTAACGGCCTTTTTAGCGGCAACGTTCTTCTCATCGCCATCGTTTTGCATATCCTTTTCCGCCTGGCACAGGGCGTCATAATCGCTGTGCCAGCGTTCGTATGCCCTGTCCATGGCTTCGGCAGATTTCTCAGCCATACTCTCCGGACGTTCGTTCTGAAAGACGCTGTTACGGCACAGAAGCCGTATGCCATCCAGAAGGGGCGAGTCTTTTCCCAGCGTTCTGAAACGCAGGGAGAAAAGTCGAGCCGGCGGATTTTTGCCTGTGAAAAAAGTGTCGCACGAGAGTTTGGCCAGATCCTTGTCGTCCTTCTGCTGATGCTCCTTGAGAAAGGTCGTGAGTAGAAGGGCGTTGACATGCCTTTGCAGTATGACGGGGCTGTTCAACGATACCCGGGGGACGGGAAGGGCGGTATCGAAGGCCCACCGGCTGTTGGCAAAGGCTGCCATTTCGTGGGGGTTATCCTTGCACATGGTAAAGGTGAGGGCACGCGTTTCCCCGCGGCGGCCAGAACGACCGGAACGCTGAAGATAATTGGCCGGATGGGGAGGAACATTGTTCATGCCTACAACGGAAATGCCGCCTATGTCGATGCCCATTTCCATGGTAGTGGAACAGGAAAGCACGTTTATGTCGCCTTCCCGGAATTTCTTTGTATACAGATCCAGTTCAGCGGACGAGAGCTGCGCGGAATGTTCCTGCGCCCTGAAGTAGGGGGTGAGTTCCACAACCTTGTCGTGATCAGCAAACCAGAGGCCTGCCTGCCGGAGTGATTGAACGTCACTGTTTTCCGCAAGCCACATGCGGGCTTGGGAAACGCCCTCATCTGTGGCGGGTTCGAACGGAGAGGGGTAGAGCGGCATGTCGTATTCCCGGCAGGGTTCGGGCTGCTCGCCCTTGCGGGGAAGATAAGGAGAAATGCCAAGAAATGCCGTATCGAGAAATCGCCGCGTAAAGGGGCAGAGACGAGCTTTTTTCAGCGGCGCGAAGCCCATGGCCGTGTGCTTGAGAAGAATACCGTCTTCGTGGCTTGAGCAAAGACCGGGGAGGCTTATAAGCTGACTCCATGCCTGCTGAAGAATGCTGTCAATGATATCAGCATGCTCCCCGTGGTCGGCATTAAGGTGAAGGGCACGTTCGAGAAGGCGCACAAGTCGGTTCTGTCGGTTACGGCGGCACTGGGGCCAGATGAGCTGAAAGCGGTTATGGTCTTTTCTGTCGGGAGACAGCATAAAATTCTGGTTATAACTCATGCCCAGCCACTTTCTCCAGTCTTTGGAAAAATCAGTGGCGCCATTGGCCCTGAACATAAAGTCGAGGCAGATTTTCAGAAAATCCTTCCAGTCCTGCAGCGAGAGTTTTTCGCAGCTTAATTCCTTGGGAAGACCGGACACCTGTTCCAGAGCCGGGTAACACACAGCCATGAGTCCCAGTGTTTCAAGGTTGGTGGCTTTTGCCGGTCGTCTTCCGAATTCACGAAAGATAAGCATTCTGGCAAAGTCCGATGCGCCGGAGTCTGCAGAAGCCAGCGTGGGGGCTTTGTCCTGATAAAGCCGGAACAGCGCCTCAAAACTGGAACGCTCATTTTGAAGCTGCTGAACCATATCAGTGAAAGCGACTGGCGTTAGGTCTTTGAGGCCCGCAAGTTCTCTTTTTTTGCCGTCCAGCAGACTCTGTACCGCAATACGGGCAGATTCGGGTACAGATTCCAGCGTGGCTATCTCCTTTTCCAGTGTGGCGCGTTGGTCACCGTTGCCACCCCGGCAGTCACGCAAACCGATATGGTAAAGAAGCCCGCGTATGCGCGTGAGTTCAGAAAAAAGCTGCATACGCATGGCCGAACGCGCCGTGCCCTGTCGACTGTCGTTGAAGGTGAGCATCTTGCGCCCCCGAAAGGGGTGCTGCATGGGATCCCTGCCGTCAGGAGCGAACTCTAGAAGTATCGGAGCTATGGTGTTCTGCAAATAGGATGTACTGATTATATTGTAAGAATAGAACTCCTGATGCCCCCGCCCCCGATACGTTTCCAGACAGTGAGGGCAGTCAAGACTGCCTATGTCAGGATTCGGTTCCTTCAGGAAAACGCGGGCGGCATGGCCATTGTCCGTGTCCATGAGCCGCAAGCTCTTTTTATCGAGAAAGAAGGAAGTCGATGATGCGCCGGGCTGCAGCAGCAGAACAGCGTAAGAGTCCGTAATACGGCTGGTGGTCGTTTCTTCATCGATGAGGCTGTCATCCTCGTCTTCCAACTCCAAGCCGTGCTTTTTCTGTACAAGAAATTCCGCGGGCCGACCGTCTTCATCGGCTCTGTCGTTTTTTTGCGCCAGAAGAAAAGGCGTGCGGCAACTTTTGCACGTCACAACTTCAAACACAGGGCTTCCGCATGAGCAGTGTTCGCGCGACTCAGTCCATATTGCGCCGTAGGGCCAGTCGTCCTGCAGCTCCTTCTGCCGGCTTGAACAGTTTGGATCCGCGCAGGCCCAGATCCCGGAAAAGCCACGACCGAATATATGGGCGCGCAGGGGAAGAAACGGGGTGCCATCACTGTCCCTTGTCCACGACAGAACATCGAGCCAGCGCAGGGCGGCATTGGTGTCGGCAGGAAGATTCTCTTTTGCCAGCAGAGCCCGAACTTCAGAGAGACGTGCCACATTTTTGTCCCGGGTGAACAGCTCCCGTACGGCTTTTGCTGTTTTTGAACGGCAGAGAGCCTCATAACGGACGGCGCTTTGGGCTTCTTCAGGTGTTATGGCTTCCAGATCGTGCAGCGTGACGGGCTTTTCTTTCATGGAAGGCAGGACGGGAATCACTCTCTCGCCAGCAATGAGCGAAACCTGAGAGAGGGGAACGCCTGCCACATCCGCAAGGAAGCTTCTCAGCTCCAGGCCGGCCGGGCCATCAGGATCGCCTATGGTGGCCGATGTAGCCACGAAGCGCACGGTGTCCGGCTTCACGCCGAAGGCCATCTGCACACGGCGCAGCAGGAGTGAAAGCTCCGCGGCCTGAGAACCCATGTAGCAGTGCGCTTCATCAAGCACTATCCATTCCAGGGCACCCTGAGACTTCTGCAGAATGGGGGCATCTTCCGTACGCACCAGCATGTACTCGAGCATGGTGGCGTTGGTGAAAAGAATGGGGGGAGGACTGGCACGCAGCTCTTCGCGCGAGGCTACTTCATTGGCGTATTTCTTTTCATGGGCGGGAAGACTTTGAGGGGTTTTGCCATTGTAGAGGCAAAAACGCACCTTGCCCTCAAAGCCCCGCGTCCAGGCATCGAGCCGGTCTCTCTGGCTGTTGATAAGCGCGTTGAGCGGGTAAAGAAAAAGCGCCCGCACGCCTTCTAGGGGGGCGCCTTCGTTCGCGCTCTGCCTGGCCAGCCTGTCGAGAATGGGAATCATGAAGCATTCCGTTTTTCCCGATCCCGTGCCACTGCTAATGACGGCAGAAGAAGGTTCTTTGCGGCAGAGGGTTTTCCATGCGTCAAGCTGGTGGGTATAAGGCCTGCGGGAAAGGGGAAACTCGTAGTCCTGCCGCAGTTCCTCGGGAGGGTTGCTCAGGCAGCGAACCAGATGTTCATCCAGTAATTTTCCTTTCAGGGCGGCCATGCTGATGTCCGCCTGTTCCCAGCCGAAGGAGGCTTCAAAGGTCGGGTCACCTGTGAGACTCCCTTTCTCGCCCGGCTCGCAGGAAAGTATGCCGTCCAGACAGCGGCGCAGGGAATCATTATTCAGCGGCAGAGCGGAGGGAACATCCTGCCGGATGCACTCCTGAAGACGGGGGAAAATTCTGGAAAAATACGACAGGGGCATGATCATGCGTCCTTTATGCTGAAGTGTTCCGATGCGCAGTAATAGGCTGTGAGAGAGGAAGCCTGCTCGAACCAGTCAGCATCGAAATGAAGGTGTTCACGAATGTGGAACACCGTATCCTGATCAGGCGGAAAATGGATGAAAGCCGCCTGTGGGTCAAAGGCCTGAAACATAAGCAGAATGGGCAGACCGAGTACGCTGTCTCTCGCCCCCTGCGGGGACGGCAGGAGCGGTTTGAGGCCGTCACTGCGCCGTTCCCGGTTGCTGAGGGACGCAAACGCCATCGGCCATTCGTCATCAGCGTGTCGCCGAAGCAGTTTCTGCATTTCGGAATTGTCGCCCTCGAACAGAAGGGACGCGTGATGTGCATGGAAATGGGGGCACGCCCTTGTCAAAATCGGTACGTCTTCGGGCAGAGAAATGGCAACATGCATAAGCGTATTGACAGACGGACAGCATGAACCAATATTTTCCATAGCCTTCTGCATATGACTCTGCCAAAAGCCAAAGGCTGTATCGCCGGGAAAGAGCCCTTCAAAAGAGTACCTGATACACTGGCTGGCGGCGCTCCAGTCCTGCAGGGAAACAAAATTCCACAGGAAGGGGAGTTCTGTGCAGATTCTGGAGGTGACGTTCTCGAAAGAAATGCCCGGATGCAGCGCTATCATGGCCATGATGCGCGGGGAGTGAAGGAGAGCAGACCAGACGTTCAGCGTAGAGAGCGGCAGGTTCTTCACATGCTGAAAAATCTCAAGAAGAGTCTTCCACTCCGGCACATCAAGATTATGTTCCATGACAGCAATGCAGGATAAAAACGCCTGCAGGCGAGATTCGCTGTTTTTCTCGGCTATGGCAGCCTGAAGGCTGTTGAGAGGTGTTTCATCCTCGCTGCCGTCCACAGTCCAGAGCATGGGGCGCAGGGATGTGCCCTCCGTATCGTCAAAGATGAGCCAAGGGCCGGGCCTGTCCAGGGCCTCTGAAAGCTCCCACTCACCCGAAGCAGAGCCATCCTGGCGCAGAGTTTCCGCCAAACTCTTTGGAGCGCACTCCGGATGGTTGAGCAGCAGAGCCTTCATGTCATAGCCCTGCAAAGGTCTTTCTCCATATTCAGGTAAAGCAAGAACAGCCTTTGTTCCCTCCGGTATGAGACAGGACTCATATCGGGCCACGCTCCAGCCTGCGACTTTCCGGTCGTCAAAAAGAATGTCGAGTGACACGCGGGAATCCAGACCGTCTGTCATGGCCAGCATTTCCAGAAAGGCATCCTGCCAGTCCATAAGACGGATAACAGTGCCGTTTTCATGGGTTTCCAGCGGATAATACAGAGTCTTGCCGGGCAGGGAAAGGCGAAGTGCTGTGTGACGTACTCCCGTACTGAAACAGTGCAGACGCAGGCCGTGAAGATGCTGCGCGCAGATTTGTCTGTTTGAAAGAATTTCCTGACCTTCGGCGTTGAAGAGGCGAGCGCCTGTCTGAGGAAAGGGAACGCGAATACAGGCGGGCTGGGTGCTGTCTTTCCAGTAAACCTGAAGATCTACCGTGACCGGGGGCACATGACCGGGCCGCGTTTTAAAGGTGAGTTCAAGGCTGTCTCTCAGAGGACGACAGGCAAGCTCCAGCCCTTTTTGCGACTCAGCGAGAGAGGCCGCTGCCGCGCACCACCCTTCAAGGTTCAGACAGTCTTTTCCCTCTTCATTGGTGGATAGGGAAACTGAGGCCTTTGCGGGCAGAAGAAGCATGCGACTGCGCAGACTGGCGCCGCCAGCCGACTTGAACCAGACTTGAGTGATACCTGTGGCAGCGTTCGATGTGGAAAGTGGAGCAAATTTCTCCATACCTGAGGTTTTTCCCAGTAATTCACCGCGCGGAGATTTTCTGGTTTCACCAGTAGAAACGACAGGTTGGGGAAGGCCGCGGAAGGCCAGAGATGGTTGGAGCATTTCCACGTCCCAGAAGCGGTTATCCAGACTCCAATCGCATTCTTCTCCGTTCAAGGAAGAGGTTCGTACAAAAAACGCAAGCTCGCCCTTTCTCAGGTGTCCGGATTTTGTCATGCGGTACACATGTCTGTTTGTGTCCTGCAGAGGGCCTGTGTCTTCCGCATTTTCAACTTCCCATCCCGGAGACAGCGCAACATAGCAGACGGCCCCGCGCACACTGCCGCCGCCCTGCTGCCGAAACCGATAGTCGTACTGCTCTCCTTCAAAAATCCAGGGGAGTTCCGGGTCAAGCTCCATACCGCCGGGGCAGGCGTGCATCTGGCAAAAGCCCGAGGGAGCCGTGTACCGAATGAGTATTTCCTGCATCGCTTCCAAACCGGAAAAAACAATACTCTGCTTCTGCTGAAAAAAATAAAAGTCGCTTTCCGCATGTTTCTTCAGAACGGCCTCAAAAGATTTTTCTCCCGACATGATTCTCATGGAAAGCAGCCGCGGTTTGTCCTCTCCAAGCCCGGTTGCCATGCGTGGAGGCATATCCAGACGGGCCTGAAGTTCCCACTGCTGCCCGTACCCCCGAATAATGCAGCGACTGGCGGAAATGGGGCTTCCGGTCGATGCCTGAGGGGAAGACGTTGCATCTTCCAGAAGGCGGTTCAGAAGATCACGTGCGGTATCGTCATAGAGGGGTAGAGGAAAGCGTGAGCGCCAGTCGGGATCCTTTTCATTGAGTTCGGTCAGCGCCTCTCCGAGCGTACTCGCGTGAAGACTGTTTTTGATGTCGAGAATAGCGTTGATGGAGTCGGCCAGCAGGGCGATGATCTCCGGGCTTCGGCAGGATTGGGGCAGGGAGGAAATATAGCTCGCAAGCCAGCTTGTGATGATGCTGCCGGACTGGCCAGAGCGCAGCGCTTCTCTCAGAACAGAATGAAGAAGGTGTCCTACGGGGCCTCTGTTTTCGGCGAGCAACTTCTGCGGCAGCCCGGCTTCGCGAGCGATGGATCCAAGATAGGCAAGGCCCTGCGTGTTTTTGGCAAGGCCCCAGAACTCCAGCCCGCTTACAATAATATCCCTCAACTCCAGACTGGGCTTGGCCAGAAAAATGTCCAGACCTTTCAGAATGACATCATACGTCCATGTCGTTCCTTCGTACTTCTGCTGCCAGCACAACGCAGCATAAAGCACGAAAACCGCATTGAATCCAGGAGCATTTTTCCACAGGTTGAGAGGGTTTTGGCTGTCCTTCATGGAGGCCAATGCCATGTTTTGTTTCAGACCTTCTTCCAGAATCAAAAATTCTTCCGGTGTGGCGCGATAGGAAAACAGGTGGCGGCCGTCAGGGGCATCAAGTTCCCTGCGGGCCAGAAAATCACTCAACCATTCTTTTATCTTAAGTTGCTTTGCCATACTGCTTCCCCTTGGAAGTATATATATTTTCATTAGGATAGTCTCGTCAATTTACTTTTTCCGTTAATTGAACGCTCCACCGTTTAAAATCGGTGACGTATCGGGAAAAGCTGATCGCGCATAACCACCTTCCGGGTCTTTTTATTTGTCTCATTGACAGGGCCAGAGCAAAGATGTGGGGTTACTTATTTTATACGCAATCTTAAATGTTGTTGTAATTTTTCTCTGTTCTGTTTTTTTTCATAAACAAAATTGTTAATTTGCTTCTCCGTAGGCTGCACATTAGCAATATCAATATCCCCCGCTGTGCCAAAGGCATACCAGACCACCCTGCGCCCGTAGTCTATCCTTTCATCACGGTTCTGGCCTTTGGGGCGGGCGGGGGTGTGTCTGAATAATTCGTTGGCTACCTCTTGCGGCGTGTATCCCGCGCAGCGCATGTACAGGACAATGGTCGCATCCAGCCGTGATTCATCCATCTTTTCGGGGAAACGCTTTTTGACCATTTCCCGATAGGCGGCATACGGCGAGGTCAGTTTGCCGACTTTGGGAAATTCGCGCTTTCTGACCTCCACACCGGGAGCGATCCGTTTGCGGAAACGCCACAGATTGCCAAGGCGCGGACTGCGCTTGCCCAGCCAGGGCTTGAAGCGCCGGAGCCGCTCCGGCTTTTCGGATTGAGCCTGCCTGTCCCGTAACGCCGCTTTTTCTTCCCGCTCCTGTTCCTTCAGGAAGTGACGGGCAATGTTCAGCACGGAAAGCCCATGCTGAGCAAGACGTGCCGTGGCCGCCTCCCGGCGATCTTTCTGCCGCTGCTCCAGCTCTTCCCGTTCTTCCTCCCGCTTCGCCCTGGCGAGGCGTCTTTCTTCGGCCAGCCTCTGCCGTTCTTTCTGATACTCCTGCCATTCTTCCCGGCATACATGACTGACCGGTTCCGGGGCAGGCTTCTTGAATGTCCGCTCGGAGTAGGAGCCGGGCTTGAACTCGCCGAGCCGCTTGCACAGCCTAGACATGCCGAAATTTCTGTCCACGCTGGACGCTTTGACCGCCGTGTCGCCCACGAAAATCACAGCGCCGGAACCTTTGCGGACGAAACGCAGACCAACGGCATCCAGTCCGGCGTGAAGCTCTTCCCAGCATAAGGCGTTCCGAATGACGGCATGGCCGCGTTCCTGAGCAATACGCTGTGCGGACTTTTCGCCCGTGGCGCTTTCAAAATCCTCGGCCCTGGGCTTGGGCTTTGCCTGTGCCCGGTGCTGGATGTTCCTGACCACATGCCCCTGTTCGTTGACGCAATAGCGGGCGTTCATTTGTGATGCCCACCCCTGCCTGTGTTCGATTTCAGCAATTATTTTGTGTGCCTCGTTGATGTCGAAACCTCGATGCGGCTGGATGACTTTCTGTGTGTAGGGATGCGTCCGATTCACGACAATATGCATATGGTAGTTGCCCGTGTTCTTGTGCAGGGCGTAGAGCGTCTGACGCTCGGCAAGTCCCATTCCCCGAAGAAAAAGGCTGACCGCCTCGTCCACCTGTTCACGGGTGGGCTGTTCGTTTTCCTGCCATGACAGAATCCAGTGTGTGACCGGCATCCGGCTCTGGATGGATTCTTCGGCCAGAGAAATCATCTCCCTCTTCTGTGCGGCAACAGTCGTGGTCAGAAAATTTCTGCTTCCGGCAAAAGCGAGTTTATCCCTTCCCTCTTCATCATAAGCAGCGAGGATGTAGTCCACCAGACCGCCGATCATGACGGACTTGGATTTTTTGAAGCTGGTGCGTTTGAGCTTCTTGATGATCATTATTTCTCGCTCAGGGCTTCAATGCTCCGCCGGATTGCCGACAGAGCCGCATCCAGTTCCGCAAGAGTGCCCGCGTTTCCCGTCCGTTTCACCACGTCAAAATGGTGCTTGAGCAGGCCCCCAAGCCGCCGGAGTTCCCGGATGGTCTGGTCGTCCGTTCTGGCGATGATGGGCCTGCCGCCGAAGAACAGACGCCGCATGTATTCGGAAACCGAGATGCTGGCAGTCGCGGCTTGCCGGGTCAGTTTTTTGTCTTCCGCCGCCGTGAGGCGCACCGTGCGTCTGTGCTGAAATCTTGTGCCTCGTCCGCTGTTTTTCTTCATACTCTTTCCGTCTTTTTTGAGAGCGTGAGAAGCGAAGCGCCGAACGCTCCGGGGGAGTCCAGAGGCGCAGCCTTTGGCAGGATGTCAGCTGTTTGTCAGACAGCTACCATCCTGTAAAGAAGAACACGCTTCGGACTTTGAAGCAGCTTCACTTCATTTCGGATGGCGCGTTGACCGCACCGTGCTTCTGCTTTTGGCGCAAGCATAGATGAAGAATGAGCTTGAAGGCCAGAGAAAAAAGCAAAAAGACTGTATTGTTTTTCCTTGAACAATACGTTTCTGCATCAATATGAATTTGAAAATGAAATATTGCAAAAAATGAATTGTACTTATTTGTGAAATAGCGTCCATATTTATCCAGAATAGAATATATTTGTCCGCCAAGAAAAGTTGCCAATAAAGTTTTCACCGTGGTATGGGAAAAAAAGGAATTTTTGACAAGGAGGGTGATGCTTGTGGCAACGGCTCGGCGTTACACGATGGAACAGATAGAGGCCGCCCGGAAAAAGCTCCGCAGTCTGCCGATGAAAGAGGCTGGAAAGACACGCGGTGAAGTCGCGGAATTTCTGGTCAACGACATCAAAAAGGCCATGCGACAGGGCTACAGTCTGCAAGAAATCAAAGACGTATTGGCGCAATCAGGGATTTCGGTTTCTCTCGCCAAGATGCAGGAAGTGCTGGCAAAATCTGACGTAGTGGGAGAGTCATCCCTGCCGAAAAAAACGGAAGCAGACATAACATGCTGTCCCGCCAAGGATACACTCGCCTCCGTCCCGGAGGCATCTCCTCCCACGATGGCATTCAACGATACGGGGTAATAGAATGGCGGCGTGGTCAGAATTTGTTCCGACCACGCCGCAGGATGGGGTTTTATTTTCCGATCAAAAAACAGCAGTTCTTCAGCTATACCACGCCCGGATCATATCCATATCATCATAACCGGCCTGACGCATGCGCTCTTTTTCCTCCTCGCTCCAGCCGGTATCCCCGGTTGTTATTTGGGATTCTTCTTCCATTTTTCCAATGGAGACAGAAACCTCACGGTCATTCATGGCCTCCGTTTTCATGCTTCCTCCCCTCCATAACTTCTTTGATTGCCCGCATCACGTAATCTTGCCAGATAGTCAGCCCATTCCTGCATCATTTTTCGCCTCTCTGGCAGGTATTCCGCCCGGTTATAGATGCCGCGTATCTTTTCCCGTGGGTTATGGGCAAGCTGTTTTTCGATCACATCAGCGGAATATCCTTGCTCATTGAGCAGGGTAGAAGCCATAGCCCGGAACCCATGAGCGCACATTTCTTCCTTGGGGTAGCCCATACGCCGCAAGGCCGCGATAAAGGCGGCATCACTGAGAGCTTTATCTGGAGAGCGCAGCCCCGGAAACATCAGGCGGCCGTCCCCGCTCATACCGTGAAGCGTATGCAGGATTTCCAGCGATTGCGAGGAAAGGGGCACCAGATGGTCATGCCGCATCTTCATGCGTCTGGCCGGAATGCGCCAAAGCTTTTCCGCAAAGTCGATTTCCGTCCACTCTCCGAGGCGAACTTCACTGGGGCGCAAGAACGTCAACGCCAAGAGTTGCAGACCAGCCTTGACGGTATAGGTGCCGGTGAAATCGTCTATCGCTCGCAAGAGGCCGCCGATAGCCTCTGGATCGGTTATAGCCGCACGCGGCGTAACACTACGGCTTTTCAAGGCTCCGCGCAGGTCGGCAGCTGTGTCGCGTTCGGCGCGGCCGGTAGCAATGGCGTAACGAAAAATCAGAGAACAGATGCCCCGTACCCGATGGGCTTGATCAACAGCGCCACGAATTTCAATTTTGCGAAGGACTGCCAGCAATTCAGGCGGGGTGATTTCCGCAATGGGCCGATTGCCGAGATAAGGGAAAATGTTTTTGGCAATCCGTTCCATCACGTCTTTGGCGTAATTTTCCGTCCAGATGGCGGTCTGGTTGCTGTGCCACTCCCGCGCTACAGCCTCAAAGGTCGTTTGGAGGCTTTTCGCCCGGAGCTTTTTTTCGGCAGACGGATCCACGCCGCCACTCAATTGCTTTTTGGCGGCAATACAGGCTTCCCGCGCCTCTTTCAATGAAAGCTGGGGGTATGTGCCGAGGGTGAGGAGTTTTTCACGGCCCTGAAAATGATATTTGACACGCCAGCTTTTGGTGCCGCTTGGCGCAACAAAAAGAAAAAGACCGTTGCCGTCAAAGAGTTTTTGCGGCTTATCGAGGGGCCTAACCGCACGAATGGCGGTATCGGTGAGGGGCATAGGGGTATTCTCCTGGCAAGGGATTAATGTACCCCTTGAAATACCCCTAAAAATGGTGGATGTCTATGGCGGTTAATCCCCTTGGTCGGACAGTCCGTTTCGCATAATCCCTTGCCAGAAATGACTTTTTTGACTGTACCGAACCAAGGTGGATAAATATCTGGCGGAGAGGGGGAGATTCGAACTCCCGGTGGTGTTACCCACACACGATTTCCAATCGTGCTCCTTAGGCCAGCTCGGAAACCTCTCCGCAGACAGACATCTTTAGCGTATGATTGACCGGATGGCAAGCAAAAATTACGACGCGCTCACGGCAATCTTATCCACCAGCAGGCAGCCGAATTCCGAGCACGAAACAGCGCGCGCGCCAGGCATATCCGCCGCCAGATCCGGGGTAACCGTCCTGTCGGCGATAACGCCGCGCAAAGCTCGCTCCACCAGGGTTGCCGCCTCGCCCCAACCAAGGTGTTCCAGCATCAGCGCGCCGGACAAGAGCAGGCTGCCGGGGTTGGCGATATCTTTGCCCGCCGCTTTGGGGGCCGTACCGTGCGTGGCCTCGAACAGCGCCAGGGAATCCGACATATTGACGCCGGGGGCCATCCCCAGTCCGCCCACCTGGGCTGCCAGAGCGTCGGACAGATAATCTCCGTTCAGATTGGGCGAGGCCAGCACGCTGTATTGCTCGGGATGCAACAGAGCTTCCTGGAACATGGCGTCGGCGATACGATCCTTGATGACGACCCTGTCCGCGCTGTTGTCCGGCGTGGCGTCCTTTTCCAGAATTACGGAGTCCCCGAACTCGGCGGCGGCCTCATACCCCCAAGCCCGGAACGCGCCTTCGGTGTACTTCATGATATTGCCCTTGTGAACCAGGGTCACACTGGGCAACCCGTGGTCCAGAGCATAACGCACAGCCCGACGCACCAGGCGCTTGGATCCCCGCTCGGTCATGGGTTTGACGCCCAAAGCCGCGTCTTTCGCCACTCTGGCGCCCAATTCGTCCCGCAACACCGCGCCCAATCGCTCGGCCTCGGGGGTACCCGCCGCATACTCGATACCCGCGTACACATCTTCCGTATTCTCGCGGAAGATAACCATATTCACGCGCTCAGGATGCCTGACCGGGGCACAGACTCCTTCGAACCAACGCACGGGCCGGATGCAGGCGTATAAATCGAAAGTCTGGCGCAGCGTCACGTTCAGACTGCGAAAGCCGCCGCCCACCGGCGTACCCAGCGGACCTTTGATGGCCACGTCGGCTTTGGACAAGGCGTCCAGCGTTTCCTGCGGCAGGGGATTGCCCGTAGCCGTCATAGCTTTTTCCCCGGCCGCCAGCTCCACCCAATCCAGGCCGCGTCCATCGCCGTAGGCCCGCCGCACGGCGGCGTCCAGTACAGGCCGGGTAGCTCGCCAGATTTCCGGCCCTATGCCGTCTCCCTCCATCCAATATACGGTCTTGCGCATACTTTTCGCTTCCTTAAAAAAATATCAGAAATGTTGTCCGTATCCCTTAAACCAGAGTCCCCTGTTCCTGCGCGTCGCCCCGCCGCCGCACGCCGGAAAAAAAGCGATCCGCCAGTTTACGATGATGGGCGGGCATGGCCAGCGCTCCGGTTCCGCGGCAAGGCACAAGCCGCACGTCCGCCCGCTTTTCCAATATCCGCAATACATTGTCCAAATTTACACCGGGACTGGCCTCCATGCGGAAAAAACGGGCCGTCAGTCGGTGATTGGTATACCCATGACGCACACTGCCTAAATCGTCTTTCGCCCGCACAGCCAAACCCAGCGTGGCGAACGCGCGTTCCGCCGCCCGGGCGGGCGGCTCGTCCCCGACTTGTTCGCCGCCGGGAAACTCCCACAAACCGCCCCACACGCCGCCTTCCGGCCGCTTAGCAAGCAGGGTTCGTCCACCGTGCACCAAAACTCCGTGTCCGGTAAATACAGGAATCACGGCAGGCTTGGGCGCCAGTACGGGCCGCTCCCGCTCCACGCCCAAGCGGCGACTTTCGCACCACGCGGCCAGAGGACAGTCGATGCACAGCGGGACCTTTCTGCACACCAGCGCCCCGAATTCCATGAGTGCCTGATTATACTCCCGGGCATGGCCGGTCGGCAGCAAGCACCGGGCCGCTTCGCCAATCAGAACGGCGGCCGCGCGCTTTTTTGGAGGAACGTCGATATTCAGCAGACGGGTAAATACCCGCTCCACGTTGGCGTCCACAACGACGACATCCTGGTTGAAGGCTATGCCGCGTATGGCGGCCACAGTATAGGCCCCCAGCCCCGGCAGAGCCGCTAAAGCCTCAGGTTCGGACGGCACCCGGCCGCCGTGCCGCTCGCACATGACTTTGGCCGCGGCATGCAGAAAACGGGCGCGGCGATAATATCCCAACCCTTCCCAGGCGTTCAGAATATCTTCATCCGAAGCGGCCGCCACAGCCGACACGTCGGGAAAACGCTCCATCCAACGCAGAAAATATCCCACTCCCCGTTCCATCTGGGTCTGTTGAAGCATAACTTCGGATATCCATACTTCGTATGGGGCATACGTCCGCCGCCAGGGCAGCGGCCGCATGAACCTGCGGAACCACTCCAGCAGCGCGCGGGCGATGGCCTTTTCGTCGGCCGGGCTCATATGTTTCATGGGCCGTATATACCCCGCTCCGGCTCATCCCACAAGCCTCCCGCGTCGCCCGCGCCGGGGGGAAGGCGGCAGCCCGGCGGTGAAGACTTGCCTTTTGCCGCCGTTCCGGCCACAACAGGCAAAATTTTTCGGGAAGGAACACATTATGAGCAATCCGCTGGTTCTTATGGAGACTTCGTCGGGCGACATTCTGCTGGAGCTGTTCGAAGACAGGGCTCCGGCCACGGTGGCCAACTTTCTGCGCTACGTGGACGAGGATTTCTACACCAACACCATCTTTCACCGCGTCATCAACGACTTCATGATTCAAGGCGGCGGCCTGTCCGTCCGCATGGAAGAAAAAGCCACCCATGAGCCCATCGCCAACGAAGCGGGCAACGGTCTTCAGAACTTGAGGGGCACCATCGCCATGGCCCGCACTTCCGAACCCCATTCCGCCACGGCCCAGTTCTTCATCAATGTGGAGGACAACCCCGAACTGGATCATAGAGACGACAGCGCGGAAGGTTTCGGCTACTGTGTGTTCGGCAAGGTGGAAGACGGCATGGACGTGGTGGACAAAATCCGCAAACTCAAAACCAAGGCCCAGGGCGAACACGAGGCCGTCCCCCTGGACATGGTGGTCATCACCAACGTCAGCCGCTTTGAATAGCCCGTCCCGTCACGGGGTTGACGGCCCGGAGCCATCCGGGCCGTTTTACATCTCGGCCGCCTCATCTCCGTCATCAGAGCCGCGCATTTCGAAGAGGCAAGGCAGCTTGACGAAATCCCGGTGAGTACGCAATAGTTTCAGGACGCGCGCGCCTCTCTTCCGCCGCGCTCAAGGAGCTTGCCCGCATGGACCACACGAACGTAGGCGTCATTATTCTCACCTACAACGACTGGGAAGACACCCTGGCCTGTCTGGAACGTGTGCACGCGCAATCCGATTTTCCCCGCCGCATCGTGGTGTGCGACAATGGTTCGGGCAATGAGGTGGCGGACCGTATTCTGGCGGGCTGGCGAAGTTTGGCGATTCGCACAGGCCATCCGGAGCCGGTCGAAGTGTTCGGAGACGACAACGCCCAGGCCCCGCTGACTCTGCTGCGTCGTGAGGAAAACGAGGGTGCGGCAGGAGGCATGAACGCGGGTTTGCGTCTGTTGCTCTATGATCCTGACTGTACCGCCTTCTGGCTTCTGCACAACGATACGCTGCCCGAACCTTACGCTCTGGCCGCCCTGCTTCGCCATACTCAGGACGAAAAGAATATCGGTATGGTGGGATCCACGCTGCTTTTTCACGACAAGGACCTGCTGGAATGCGCGGCGGGCGGCACCTGGAGCCGCCGCACAGGCACGGCAAGGCTATTGGACGAAGGAGTGGAACGTTACGCCCTTACCGACCGCAAAGACATTGTGGCCAAGCTCGATTATGTGGACGGCGCCTCGTGCCTGGTACTGCGTCCGCTGGTTGAAAGCATCGGCCTGTACGACGAACGCTTTTTCCGTTTTTACGAAGATGTGGAATACGGATTGCGCGCCCGCAAGGCCGGATTTCGGCTCAACTGGGCGCCGGGGGCTCTGGTGCGGCACAGGGCTCCCAATACCGGAGCCCTCACCCCCATGCTGGCCGTGACCGAGGAACCCGATCTGCCCCCGGTGGCGGACTACCTATATGTGCGCAACCGCTTTTTCCTGCTGCGTCGCGAGCGTGCCCGCGCCCTGCCCTTCGCCTTGGTAGCGCTGCCTCTGCCTTTATCTCGACGTATGTTCCGCGGCCAAAAGGACCGTCTGCGTCTGGTCATACGGGCTGCTTGGGACGGCGTGCGCTCGCGCATGGGCAAGCCGGCCACCCTTCCCCTCTGATTCTTTTTCCATTCCGCCATGCTCCAGGCCGTCGAGGCGGTCAAAGACAGACCGCGCTTCCGCCTGCCGGGCTTCACGTCAGCGGCCTCAACCCCGAATTTTCCTCGTTCGAGCGCATTTGACGCCATCTGTCGGCGCTCTCGGAAGGCCTATACGGGATTAATTGTTTTGTAACACTGAGGCCGCGTCCCTTGGGGCACGGCCTCAGATGTGGCGCAAGCGCGCTCCAAAGACCGGAACGGCGACACGGCGAGGTCGCGCTATACGGGGTTCCACGAGTTTACCGTAAAAAACTCCTAATGAGTCACGGCCACGGCTTCGATTTCCACTCGAGCCCCTTTGGGCAGAGCGCGGACCGCCACGCAGGAGCGGGCCGGATAATCCCCTTGAAACCAACGAGCATACACTTCGTTCATAGCCGCGAAGTCGGCCATATCCACCAGAAACACCGTGGTTTTGACCACACTGTCCAGAGACGCCCCCGACTTTTCAAGTATAGCTTTAAGATTTTTCAAGCACTGTTCGGCTTGGTCGGCAGCGTTTTCGCCCACCAGCCCTCCCGTGGCGGGGTCCAGCGGTGTTTGCCCCGATACAAACACCAGCTTGCCGGTCAACACAGCCTGGGAATACGGGCCTATGGCCGCCGGAGCCTGATCGGTGAATACAGTTTGCTTGTCGCTCATAACGTACTCCTTAACAAAAAATGAGTTGTGTAAAAATGAGTATGGAAAGGTAAAGAACCTTGACCTTTTCCTGCTAAAAGTCAACGCGGACCGCCTAAGCTCATGCCGGAGGACACGCGGCAATCATCTTTGCTTTTTAGAATATTTTACTTTGAAAATACTCTCGGAATCGAAAGGAACAAGACTTTGTCGCGACGCCTGAGCAGCGCAATTCAATTGCGACGTTGCCCCAAAAACTGTGCTCATAGCCAAAAAAAGGGGCCCCGAGAGACAGGAGCCCCTTGCAATACAATCGGCGCTCTTTTCTTTACTTGGCTTCGCTGAAGCCGTAGTTGGCGAGAATAGCCCGGCCTTCGGGAGCGAACAGATAATCCACAAAAGCTTGCGCGGCGGCCTTATCCTTGGCCGAACTGGTCACGGCCACGGGATAAAGGATAGGTTCATGCCCGCTCATGGTATCGACGATAGCCACCTTGTCCTTGGCGATGAAGGCGTCGGTGGCGTAGACAAAGCCCGCGTCCGCCTCCCCGCGCGACACGTAGTCGAGCACCTGGCGCACGCTTTCGCCCTGTACCATTTGCGGCTGGAGGGCGTCCCACTGTCCCAGGGACTGCAACGATGCCCGGGCATAACGACCGGCGGGCACGGAATCGGGATTGCCCACAGCGATCCGTTTGGCCTTGCTCAGATCGGCCGCGTTTTTGACCGGGCCGTTGTCCTTGGCGGACAGAGGCACAATCAGCACCAGGCTGTTGGCCACAAAATTACGACGCGTGGCCGGGTCGATAAGCTTTTCCTGCTCGGCCTTGTTCATGGTATCCTGGTCGGCCGAGGCGAACACGTCCACCGGCGCGCCTTCGCGCATCTGCTGCAGCAAAGGATTGGACGCCGCGAAGTTGGTCGCCACATGGATATCGGGGTGGACTTTTTCAAACGCGCCCTTCACTTCCGTGAAGGCATTGGTCAGGCTGGCCGCGCCCGATACGGTGATGTCGGACGCCGAGGCGATTCCGGCAGGCAAGGCGAGAAACACAGACAAAACAAAAACGGACATTGCTTTCATGACGAACTCCCGAATGAGGATTGAGAAGATTCCTGTATACGCCCGACACGGAGCGGCGCAACGCCGTCACCCGTTTGCGGGCAATCGTGACGGCTTTTCCTGGCCGGAGCGCTATGATAAACCTCGCCTATGAACAATGTTACTTCCTCCCCTCTGTCCGGGGGCCCGGCTTCCTCCCGTCCGACCACGGTGTCCGACGACTCCTACATGCCGCCCTCAATCAACGCTCCCCATTTATCCACCCGCGAAATGGACGAACTGGACCGCACCTTCCGCGCCCGCGTGGAGGAATCGCGCCACGCCTCCCACCGTTTGTCCCGTCAACGCCTGTGGCTTATCTTCCTTCTGCTGCGCCACGGCGCTCTGCGCTTGGGCGAAGTGCTGGGCCTGGACGATGAAAAAGCCGTCAATCTGGAGGAAGGCATATTACACGTCCCTGGGCCTCACAGCCGCGACGTTCCCCTCCCTCGGCACCTTATCCCTGAATTGCGGCGCTTTTTCGCCCTGCCGTCCGTGGCGGCCCGACGCGGCGAATTGACTCATCTGGACCCCGGTTATGTGCGGCGCAACTTCTACGCTCGCGCGCGAGAATGCAATCTGCCCCCCGAACTGGCCTCGCCGCGCGCGCTGCGCCAGTCACGCGCCGTGGAACTTATCCGAAGCGGCATGCCTCTGCCCGCCGTCCAAAAATTGCTCGGGCAGCCCAGTCTGGAAAGTACCGGCGAATTTTTGGCCTATACCGACGCCGATATCAAAGACATGACCCGACACTACCTGCAACGCGAAGCCAAATTGAAAACCAGCGCGCGCAACGTATTTCCGGGCCAGGTGGAAAGCCTGCGGCAAAGCGGTTTTCTGGTCGAAGTGCGACTTCGAAGCTTCGGCGGCCTGGCGGTAACGGCTCTCATCACTCAGGAAAGTATGGAACGTATGGAACTGACGCCGGAAAAAACCGTAATCGCCACGGTCAAGGCCCCGTTGGTCACGCTGTGCCGCGACCAGGGGCGTCCCACCAGCGCCAGCAACCGCTTTTCGGGCACGGTACTGCGCATCAACCGCTCGGAACTGATCTGCGCCGTGGTGGCCCGCCTGGACGAAGGCAGCCGGGTATGCGCCCTGATCACCACGGAACGGGCGGACGAGTTGGAACTGGCCCCGGACATGCCCGTGACCATCCAGTTTGAAGCCTTCTCCGTAGTGCTGGATCTGCCCTGAGCCCAAAGGGGCAAGCTCCTTCCGATACGGGTCGTCTGATGAGGCATTTCTCTTTGTGGAGAAGTTAAACTTCGCCTTACAATGCTTCAATCAACCGAATACGGGGCAGACACATAAGATGTGTCCGCCCCGCCGGATGCTATGATAAGCATGGTATTTTTCCGCCCGTGGGAATACGTTTGTCTCCCCCCCTCATTCCTTCATTCGGCGAGGTTCTTATGTCAGGCATACGTCTTCGTCCCCTGGAACGCGATGATTTGAAATTTGTACATAATCTGGACAACGACGCCAACATCATGCGCTATTGGTTTGAAGAACCCTATGAGGCGTTTGTAGAACTCCAGGAATTGTACGACAAGCACATCCACGACCAGACGGAACGCCGTTTCGTCATTGAGCAGGACGGCGTCAATCTGGGCCTGGTGGAACTGATTGAAATCGATCACATCCATCGTCGGGCGGAATTCCAAATTATCGTGGACCCGGCCCATCAGAACAAGGGTTATGCCACGACCGCCACGCGTCTGGCCATGGATTACGCTTTCATGGCACTCAATCTTTACAAGCTGTATCTGATTGTGGACACTGAAAACGCCCGCGCCATCCATATCTACACCAAGCTGGGGTTCGAGGTCGAGGGCGTGCTTAAACACGAATTCTTCAGCAACGGCGCGTACCACGACGTGACGCGCATGTGTATTTTTCAGCCTCGATACCTCGAACGCCTGCGCGCATCCCAAACAAACTGAACCTGCTTCAGGCCGAGGCCGCGAGCCCTTTTGCCCGTTGCGTCAGGCCGCCCGCCAACAGTTGCTCCAGTACCGGCGCGGCCGCCCGGCCCCCGAATTCCCGGCGGAAAGGCAAAACAGCCCGGATGCTCCCCCCGTCGTACAGGGCCAGCTGATCCCCAAAGACCTCGACATCGGCCGGATCGTGGGTAATAAGCAGGGCGGGCAGCCCCACCTGGCCCAGCATATCGCGCAATTCCTGGCGCAAACGCCCCCTCAGCAGCGGGTCCAGAGCGCTGAAGGGCTCGTCGAGCAACAGGAGCCGGGGCCGGATAGCCATGGCTCTGGCCAAGGCCACGCGTTGGCGCTGGCCGCCGGACAAGGCGGAGGGACGCCTTTCGGCCAGTTCGCCGATACCGAAAAACTCCAACCAGCGCGCCACCTGCTCCCGCGCCTGGGGTGAGCGACGCCCAAATCGACCCGCCAGCCCGAAAGCCACGTTGTCGGCCACACTGAGGTGCGGAAACAGAGCGTAGTCCTGAAACATGTAGCCTATACGCCGTTCGCGCACGGGCACATCCACCCCGGCGACAGCGTCGAACAGCGTTTCCCCGGCCAGCCGGATGAAGCCCGCATCGGGCCGAAGCAACCCGACCAGCACACGCAGGGTAAGCGTCTTGCCCGATCCCGACGGTCCGAACAGCACAGCGCACCGACTATCTTCAGGCAGATGCAATTCCACGGCGAGTTCAAAATCGGAACCCGCGTTCCCCATACGTTTACGCACCGACATATCGATCATATTCGTTGTCCCCTTCCGCCCAGCAGCCATTCCGCGCCCACCAGCACCGCCATGCAGAGGGCCGAGGTGACGAGCACCAGCAGGGTCGCCTGCGCGTCGTTGCCCGCCTGAAACGCGGCGTAAATGGCCAGGGCCAGGGTTTGCGTCTTGCCGGGTATGTTGCCCGCGATCATCAACGTGGCCCCGAATTCCCCCATACCCCGCGCGAAAGCCAGCATGGTTCCCGCGAACAACCCCCGCCAGGCCAACGGCAGGGAAACACGCATAAACACCGCCCACTCCGATACGCCCAAGGTGCGGGCCGCGTCCTCCAGCGTATGATCCACCGACTCCAGCGCGGCCCGGGCCGATTTATAGATAAGAGGGAACACAACCACCGTGGCCGCCGCCACGGCCCCCTGCCAGGAAAACATAAGACTGATGCCGAACTCGGCCAGCCACGGCCCCAACACGCCGCGCCGCCCCACAAACAGGATGAGATAATAGCCGAGCACAGTGGGCGGCAACACCATGGGCAGGGTGCATAACGCGTCGATAACCGAGCGCACGGGGCCGCGCCGCCGGGACATTACCCAGGCCAACCCCACCCCGAATACAAAGGAAAAAAACGTCGCCAATCCCGCCACCCGCAAGGACAGCAACAGAGGAACCATGATATCCGCCGCGGCGTTTTCGGCCATGCCGTCTCCCTTATGGCGTCTTCCTCCCCATGTGCGTGCGGGCCGGAACGCCTTTATTTTTCAGGATGTAGGCGTTTGCGGGAGCAGGGGCAAGCACGTCACGTAATAAGTCAAATGCGTGATGGCCGGAAACACTCGCTCTCACGCGGTAATCATTGCTCTCGGCGACGAAGCCACGCTACATTGCGGGCTTAAGAACGTCAGGTCCGCTCCGGTATCGACCCGCAGGGGCAAGGATGGCCCGGCGCAACAAAACTCGGAGGAATTCATGAGCGCGATGAACCCGGAAAATGTGCAAAAAGTGGTGGAAGTACTGAACAAGGCCAGAAGCATGGAGTTGCACTCCATCCAACAATACATGAACCAACACTATAACCTCGACAACCTGGACTACGGCAAATTCGCCGCTTCCATCAAACGCATCGCCATCGACGAAATGACCCATGCCGAAAATTTCGCCGAACGCATTAAAGAACTGGACGGCGAACCTACCAGCGAACTGGCCGCCAAAGTGGAAAAAGGGCAGGAACTGAAGGGCATCTATCCCTACAACATCGATCTTGAAGGCACCGTGCTCGATGTCTACAACCAGTTCGCCCGTGTATGCCGGGACAACAACGACAACGTCAGCGCCAAGCTGTTCGAGGACACTCTGGCAGACGAACAGAAACATTACGACTATTTTACCAACACCGACAAACACCTCAGTGAACTCGGCTCCGCTTTTCTGGCCAAAATCGCAGGCACCAACGGCAGCATCGGCGAGTCGGAAATGGGATTCGTGCATGCGATGGGCAAAAACGACTAAGCCCGCCCGCAGCCGTTCTCCGTCGTCCCTCATCAGGGTATGAAAAGGCCGCCGTCCTTATAAGGACGGCGGCCTTTTCGAAGTATTACGCCGCATTCCGGCGCGACCTTCAGCTGTCTATCTTGCCCTGCTCCTGCAGACGCTTAATGTACTTCTCGCGACACTCATAGCTGCAAAAATGGATAACCTTTTCGCCGTTGCGCACGGTGATGCCTCCCTCGGCCTCCACATACGCGCCGCATACGGGGTCCTTGACCATTTCGCCGGTGGCCACCAGATGTTCCTTCTCGCGAGAGGAATCGTCCTCTTTTTTCTTGCGGTCGTTCATGAACAAGCGATACAGCGCGTAAGCCACCAAAACAAAAATGAGCACTTTGACAATCATAGGGAGGCTCCTTTGACGTTTACTGAAAAATGCGGTCGCCTTCCACGGAGTGGGGCAGCGCACGCGCCAAGTCTTTCACACTTCGGCCCGAAGGTAAAATAAGATCGGGCGCGATTTCGCACAAGGGGACCAGAACAAACGCCCTTTCGATCATACGGGGATGGGGCAGCGTCAGACAAGGGGCGGTCCGCACCTCGTCGCCGAACAGCAGCAGATCGAGATCAATGACACGCGGACCGAAACGGTCCGCCGGATCGCGAACCCGGCCCAGTTCGGTTTCGATACGCAACAGAGCGCCCAACAAAGCGTCGGCCGTCATGCCGTCACAGTCCAGAGCGAGCACCTGGTTGGCGAACCAGGGTTGATCCTTGCGGCCCTGCGGTTCGGTACGGTACACTGAGGACATGGCGGCCACGCCGACGCCGGGCAGAGCCGTCACGGCGGCCCGGGCCTCGGCCAGGTGGACCGGGCCATCCCCCATATTGGACCCCAGGCTGATATACGCGCGCACCGGGCCTCCTCTCCGCGTCTTTTTATTCCGTAATCGCCGTGCCGCATCGACGGCACACTCCGTCCCGGCTTCGTTGAAAAATCAATGAACAAGAATAGCGGGCACATGCCGCAGCGTCAACCTCCCCGCTTTTCTCCGCCGGTCATGTGACCTAAGCCCCAAAGAAAAACAGCGACTTGACAGAAAGCGACGCATGTTTCATGAACAACATTCACACTTTTGTGTTCCTTTATTTTTTCCGGTGAGGAGAAGCCATGTCCAAACATTTTCTGTTCGCCCTTCTGGCGGTCCTGTTCAGCGTTCTGCCCGCACGGGCCGAAACCATCGTCGTGGCGGCCGACGCCACCTGGCCCCCCTTTGAAATGCTGGACGAGAACAAGCAGGTAACCGGCTACGGCCCGGATTACATCCGCGCCGCCGCCAAGGAAGCCGGCTTGGAGGCCGATGTCCGCAATGTGGCCTGGGACGGGATTTTTGCCGCCCTCGGTTCCAACCAATGCGACGCCATCGCCTCATCGGTGACCATCACGCCCGAACGCCAGGCCACCATGGCTTTTACCAAACCCTATTTTGAAAATTACCAGGCCCTGGTCGTGCTTAAAGATTCTCCGGTGCAAAAGCTGAGCGACCTCAAGGGGAAGACTGTGGGCGGCCAGATCGGCACCACGGGCATCCTGTATACCCAGCGCCTCAACGACACCCAGGACCTGGGCGCCAAGGTGAAGACCTACGACGAAGTGGGTCTGGCCATGGAAGACCTTAAAAACGGCCGCATCGACGCCGTTATGTGCGACGATCGGGTGGCCAAGTTTTACGCTGAACGCAAAGCGGGCTATGCCGAAAACATGCGCGTGGCCTTCATCACCGACGAAGTGGAATATTTCGGCTTCGCCCTGCGCAAACAGGACACCGCGCTTCTGGAAAAGCTCAATCAGGGCATCGACGCGGTCAAGGCCAAAGGCATTGAAGAGCAGCTTCAGGCCAAATGGCTGGGCAACTAACCTTCGCCTGTCCCCCTCCGTGGGGACAGGGCTGATTCGATCCCCGGAGGTTCGTCATGCCCGATGAAAAAGATCCCCTTGCCGTTCAAAACGCTCCGACGATCATCGTCACCGAAGGCCCTGCCGTATCCAAGGACAAAGGCAGCCTCAACGCGTGGCTCATCGTCTTCGTCGCGTCCGTGCTCATCCTGATCGCCCTGTGTCTGTGGCGTCCCGATCCATACTGGAAAATCATGCAGTTCGTTCCCGACGGGCTGCTCGTCACGTTCGGAATCACCATCATTTCCATCTGCATCGCGGTGCCCTTGGGTCTGCTCACCGGTCTGGGCAAGCTGGCCCGCAACCCGGTGGTCAATCTGATCGCCTCCATGTATGTGGAAATTATACGCGGCATTCCGTTGCTCATGCAGCTCTTCTACATTTATTACGCGTTGGGGAGTCTGCTCAAAGTATCGCCCATGGTAGCCGCCGTAGCCTCTCTCAGCGTGTGTTACGGCGCCTATATGGGCGAGGTGTTCCGCGCGGGCATCCTGGCCGTGCCCAAAGGTCAGACCGAAGCGGCCCGCTCGCTGGGTTTCGACCGCTTCCAGACCATGTTCACCGTGGTCTTGCCCCAGGCCATGCGCACCATCGTACCGCCCGTGGGCAACGAATGTATCGCCCTGCTCAAAGATACCTCGCTGGTGTCCATCATCGCCGTGGCCGACCTTCTGCGCCGCGGCCGGGAATACGCCTCACAGACCTTTGAATACTTCGAGACCTACACCGTCATCGCCCTGGTATACCTCATTATCACCCTGCTGCTCTCCAAAGGGCTCAGTCAGGCGGAAGGGAGGCTGTCGCGCTATGACCGTCACCGTTGATACGGCCGCCGCGCCCGCGAATGGAACCGACGCCCCCATCATCTCCATGCGCGGGGTGTGGAAGTTCTTTGGCCAGTTGGCCGCTCTCAAGGACATTAATCTGGATATTATGCCTGGGGAAAAGGTGGTTATCATCGGCCCGTCGGGGTCCGGCAAATCCACCTGCCTGCGCACCATCAACCGCCTGGAAACCATAGACCGAGGCAGCATTCTGGTAGAAGGCCGCAACATCAAGGACAGCGAGCACGACATCAACCTTATGCGCCAGAACCTGGGCATGGTGTTCCAGAACTTCAACCTGTTCCCGCACATGACCGTGCTGCGCAACCTGACCGTTGCCCCCATGAAACTGCGCAAGATGTCCCGTACCGACGCCGAAGGGCGGGCCTTGTTCCTGTTGCAAAAGGTGGGACTGGCCGACAAGGTCAACGTCTACCCCAACACCCTGTCCGGCGGCCAGCAGCAGCGAGTGGCCATCGCCCGCGCTTTGGCCATGCAGCCGCACATCATGTTGTTTGACGAACCCACTTCGGCCCTGGACCCGGAAATGATCGGCGAAGTGCTCGACGTTATGGTGTCTCTGGCCAAGGAAGGCATGACCATGGTGGTGGTCACCCACGAAATGGGCTTTGCCCGCGAAGTGGCGGACAGGGTCATCTTTATGGACCAGGGTTCCATTCTGGAACAGGGGACGCCCACCGACATCTTCACCAGACCTCAAAATCCGCGCCTGCAGCAGTTCCTGAAACAAATACTGTAAGCGGCGCATCCCCGCATCAGATCGGCCCCGGTATATCCGGGGCCGCTTCAAAGCAATGACGGCGCGGTTCCCTCAACCGTCGGCGCGAAGCGCCTTATGGGTAAAGAAAACATAGATAAGCCGCGACCTGCTCCTGATTTTCGAGGCTGTCGACGTTGTCGGCAGCCTCGCTTGCAAATTTCCGATTCAATCGCCGGACGGCCACGCAACGGTCATGCCGGTCGACCGCAGAGTGACGGACACGTTCCCCCGCTTCTTGCATCAGAGCGGGGGGGATAGTATACTTTTATATAGCGGACGCCATGTCCGGCCAACCGAGGAGACGCGCCACCTTTTTCACATCGCTCTTCCGCCCCCCTATCCATAAGGATACGCGCATGGCTCACCATCACAATAATTCGGCTTACGGCCGCCTGGTAGAACGTTTGAATCGCTTTCCTCAGGGGGCGCCGCCCTCGAAACTGTTGTTCGGCATCCTGAAAATCCTGTTCTCCGAGGAAGAGGCGGGGCTGGTGGCCGAACTGCCCATCAAACCCTTCACGGTAAACACCGCCGCCCGCGCCTGGCAACGCTCTCCGGCCGAGGCCCGCAAAATTCTGGACGAGTTGGCCGGCCGAGCTGTTCTGCTGGACCTGGAACAGAAAAACGGCGAACAGGTGTACTGTCTGCCTCCCCCCATGGCCGGATTCTTCGAATTCGCTCTTATGCGAGTGCGCACAGACATCGACCAAAAAGCCCTCAGTGAACTTTTCCATCAATACATCAATGTCGAAGAAGATTTCATGCGCGATCTGTTCGTGCAGGGCGAAACCGGCCTGGGCCGAGTCTTCGTGCAGGAACCCGCGCTGGACGATCCGTACCGGCTGGAGATCCTGGATTACGAGCGGGCCACTCACGTCATCGACAGCGCCCGCGACATCGGCATCAGCATGTGCTACTGCCGCCATAAGAAGTCTCATTTGGGCACAAACTGCGACGCGCCCATGGATATTTGCATGACTTTTAATACTGCGGCCCATTCGCTCATCAAATACGGGCACGCCCGCCGAGTGGACAAGGCCGAATGTCACGAACTGCTGCAAGAAGCCTACCGGCACGGCCTGGTGCAATTCGGGGAAAACAACCGAGAAGGCGTCAATTTTATTTGCAACTGCTGTGGTTGCTGTTGCGAAGCTCTTCTGGCCGTACAACGTTTCGGCATCACTCAGACCATTCATTCCAATTTCATTATTGAATTGAATACGGAAACATGCATCGGTTGCGGTAAATGCCTGGCGGCCTGCCCCGTCAAGGCTCTGCAAAAAGACGAAACGACGCCGGCTCCCGGCGATGACGGCGCGGTCGAGGGCGAACGCCGCCGGAGCGGGCGCCCGCCCGCGCTTAACGCCGACATTTGTCTTGGATGTGGAGTGTGCGTCAGTCGCTGCCCCACCCACAGTCTGAAACTGACTCCCCGTCCCGACCGTACCATAACTCCGCTGAATACCACGCATCGGGTGGTGTTGATGGCCGCCGAACGAGGCAACCTGCAGGATCTTATTTTCGACAACCAGGTCTTGTACAGCCACCGCCTCATGGCGGGAGTGCTGGGGGCGGTACTGAAGCTGCCGCCAGTGGCCCGCAATCTGGCCCGCAAGCAACTACGCTCGCGCTACGTAGAAAAAATCATGAGCAGGATGTGAAAGTAAACGCCCCGTCCGTGGCCCTGGCCGCCTGCTCCGGTTATGACGCGGCGGCTCCGGCCGTATGCGCCGCGCTGGAAGCTTCCGGCTGGACCCCCGGTCGGGGCGCCGTAGTTCTGGTCAAGCCCAATCTGTTGCGGTCCGTTCCTCTGGCCTGCACGCATCCACGGGTAGTGGCCGCAGCCTGCTCCTGGCTGCTGGACCAGGGCGCGCGGGTACGGGTGGCGGACTCACCGGGATTCGGCACGGCCGTCGGCGTGGCCCGGGCCGTGGGCCTTACGGAAGCCTTGCGCCCCCTGGGCCTGAACGTGTCGCCCCTGGACCGTCCCGTCCCCATATCTCTCGGCCGCGGCGGTCGCTGGGGCGTCTCACGCCTGGCCCTGGAAAGCGACGCCCTGTTGTCGGTGCCCAAGGTCAAGGTCCATGCCATGATGCGTCTATCGCTGTCGCTCAAAAACCTGTTCGGTTGCGTGTGCGGCCTGCGCAAAGCCTGGGCCCATACTCGTCAGGGCGGACGATCGGATGATTTCGTGAGCGGTCTGCTCGATCTGTACGCCGCTCTGCCCCCGGTGACGGCCCTGGCGGACGGAGTGGAAGCCATGCACGTTACCGGACCTTCCGACGGTCAGCCCTTCCCCCTCGGGTTGGTGGGAGCCTCGACCGTCGCCGCGGCCTTGGACGCTGTGTTGAGCGCATTGCTGGGAGCCCGCCCCGTCGACGTTCCTCTATGGGCCGAGGCGATTCGTCGAGGGCTGCCGGGCACGGACCCCGCGGTTTTGCGCTATCCCTTGGAACGCCCCGAAAATTTCGCTGTCGGCGGCTTTGAACTTCCCGCGACGCTTGACGATATTTCCTTTCGCCCCCATCGCCTGGCGCTCAGCCTGAGCCGCCGTGTCATCCGCGCGTGGCGGGGAGCCTGACTTCCACCGGCGACGGACGCGACACCGTGCGCTGCGCGGCCAGGGGACCGGCCGAAGCGCCTTGACGCATGCGGCGTCAATGTTGTTCCTCCGCGTTCACCACGCGTTGGGGCGAACTGCCCGCGGAACGCTGCCGGCAATCAAAAGAACACAACGATACCGCCGTATATTTCTCACGTCGCTCAGGCGTCCAGGCACCTTGTCAAACGCTCTGGTTGTGGGCTAGGACACGAGGTATGCGCCGTCTTCTTTTTTCCTGCCATCCGGCCGCCGCGCCGCTGGTCGCCATACTTCGCCCGCTGGCGGCGGCGCTCTCTCTGTGCCTGATGGGGCTGACGCCGGGCTGTTCCCTGTTTCAGGGCGGCCGGGACGACCTCGACGCGGGCCTTGCCCCCGCCCTCCAGGGGGAACCCGTGCCCTATGTCACCCACATCCGGGTGGAAGAACCCATCCCCGGCTTCGAAGACGGACGCACGCCCACGGAGGCCGACCTACGGACACGCATGTCCCAAAACAGTCAGCTTATCCAGTTGGAAAAACAGGCGCCGGACAGCCTGCTCGGCCTGGAACGGCGGGCCCGCCTGGATCAGAAAACAGGCGTTTCCCTACTGCATTCCCTGGGCTATTACGAAGGCCAGGCCACTTTTACCGTGGACGACACCACCCGTCCCGTCACGGTTACTTTAACCCTGATCCCCGGCCGCCGTTATCTGGTGGGACGCGTCACCATTCTCTACAGGCCCCGACCCGTGGTACCTCCCTCATTTCTCCATCGCACGCGGGAAGTGGGACTTTTCTTCAAACGCCGTGAAGCCCTGCCCGATCCGGTTTTTCCCCACGCTTTGGACAAAGTGCGCCCCGGCGATCCGGCGACGGCCGCCCCCATTCTGGACGCCGTGGCCGCATTGCCGCTGACCCTGAGGGGAGAAGGCTATCCTCTGGCCCGCGTGGCCTCGGCCCGCTATACCCTGGATTGCCGGGAACGACGCTTGAACGCCGACATCGTGGTCGATCCCGGCCCGGCCGCGGTTATGGACGGCATTGCCGTCAGCGGCGCGCCCCATGTGCACGACAGCTACCTGCGGCGCCTGATCCCGTGGCGGGAAGGTCAGCCCTGGGACGACAAATTAGTGGCCCGTTACCGTGAAATTCTTCAGCAACTGGGGCTGTTCAATACCGTGGACGTCAAAGCGGCGGGTCTGAAATCCGCCGTGCCCCTGGCTGTGGCCGAGGACGCGACGGGCCGCCCTCTGCCTGTTCTGCCGCCATCTCCCGCCGGCCCCGGCAACAACGCGGCTCCGGACGACGACACAGTCCTGCGCTCCGAACCCGTGGGCTCGATGAGCGCCCCGTCGGGAACCGAAGGCAAAGCCGCGGCCGCGGCAAAACCCGACGACACCGCTGCGGACACGGTCGTCGAGATTCCTGCGGATCGCCAGCCTGTGACCCTGCCCGTGGATGTAGCGGTACGTGAAGCGGCCTTCCGCACCGTGGGCGCCAGCATGCGCTACGCTACGGACGTGGGGTTCGGCGTCCAGGGCAGTTGGGAACACCGCAACCTGTTCGGCAACGGCGAAAACCTCAAGATCAAGTTGCCCATTGCTCAGGATTTGCAGGGCATACGGGCGGACTTTATCAAGCCCGCCTTTGGACGGGCCGATCAGAAACTGCTGCTCGGGACCGCTCTGGAGCGTGAAAAAACCGACGCCTATACCAAACGGGCGGCCAGCGCCTACGCCGGTCTGGACCGCCGCCTGAGCCCCTACTGGTGGGCCGAGAGCCGAATATACGCGGAGGACGGCACTCTCCGCGAAAACCGCCAAAACAACCGCTACCGTTTCCTGAGCTTCAACCTGGGACTGAGACGGGATACGCGCAACAACGCCCTCAACCCCACTTCGGGTACCCGGTTGGCCTTAACCGTGGCTCCTATCAGCGGCTTTTACCACGGCGCCTTCAGCGCTCTGGCCGCCAAAGTGGACGCCACGGGATATTACGCCCCTTACGAAAACGACAGCCTGGTTCTGGCAGGCAGACTGGCCCTGGGCGCTATGGCCGGCTCATCCACCCGGGCCATTCCCGCCACCCTGCGCTACTATGCCGGGGGCGGCGGCTCGGTGCGCGGTTACGCCTACCAAGCCCTGGGGCCGCGCGACGAGGCGGGCGATCCTCTGGGCGGCCGCTCTTTTCAGGAAATCAACCTTGAAGCCCGTTTCAAAGTAACGGACAGTATCGGAGTGGTCCCCTTCGTGGACGCGGGCATGGTGTACGAAAGCGAATTTCCGCGCTGGGGCCGCGATCTGGACTGGGCGCTGGGCATAGGCTTGCGCTATTTCACACCCATCGGACCGGTACGGTTCGACGTGGCTTTTCCTCTTACTCACATCCGCGACGACCGACGTTTTCAACTGTATATCAGCATAGGGCAGGCCTTCTGATGGCGGACGACACCCCCAAACAGCCCCCCCGCCGCCGGGGCCGCCGCGCGTTGCGCGTTCTGCGCGCCATAGGCCTGTTTCTTTTATGCTTGATTCTGCTGCCGACGCTGCTGGTCGGCGCTCTGTTGCTGTTTGCCCATACCGACCCGGGGCAGCGCTGGATAACGAGCAAAGTCAATGAGGTGCTGACAAGTGCTTTAGCCCCCTCGGGCCTGACCGCGCACATCGACGCTTTGACCGGTTCCCTGCCCTCGCGCCTGGGTTTTCAGGGCCTGATCGTCGCGGACGCGGACGGGCCCTGGCTGATCGTGGACCAGGCTCAGTTGAATATGGGCTGGTCGGCCCTGCGCAAACGCCAATTCGTAGTACGCTCGATCCGTGTCGATCATCCCGCGCTGACGCGCCTGCCCCACCTGACCGAACGCCCGCAGACCGACCCCGCTCCCCCCTTCGACCCGCCGGCACTGCTGGCCAAACTGGCCGACTGGCCGGACTGGCTGCCGTCCCTGGCTGTGGAAAACATGGACATCAACGGTCTGGCCCTGGGCCCGGACGTGGCGGGCGAGGCCATGACTCTCAGCCTGCACGGGGCGGCCTCGGCCTCAGCCCAAAACCTGCAGGCAGCCCTTTCGTTGCGGCGCGACGACAAGCCCGGAGCCGAACAGGCCGAAGTCCGCGTCTCGCTGCGACCGGACGCCTACCTTACCCTGAGTCTGGCCCTGGCCGAAACGTCCGACGGACTGCTCGTCCGCGCCGTACCGCCCGAGATCGCCAAAGCCCCGGCCCTGCGCCTTCTGCTCCAGGGGGCGGCGCCTCTGGCGGACTGGCGGGGCGATGTTCACCTGGATCTTTTGGAAACCGACACCACGGAAATGAGCGGAACTTCGGTCAACGACCGGGTGATCCTGGCCCTGAAAGGCGGTCTGGGGGCCTCGCCGTTGGAAACCGCTCCCCGTCTGAACTGGAATTTGACGGTTTCCACCGGCAAGGCGTCCATCGGATTGTGGCGCATGGCGGGCCAGAAAAACGGCCGGGCCGTCACCCATCTGTCGGGCCAGGCCGTTTTGGAGCGGCCGATCATCGCGCCGGACGACACGAAAATATCGGCCGAAGGCGACAAAGGCGCAACGCTTAAAGTCCAAGGCCACCTGAATCTGGACCTGAGCGATATGGAATGGGCAACCCCGCGCCTGACCGCCCTGGCCGGACCCGATGCTACTCTGGGAACCGACTATGCTTTGGAATGGCGTGCTACTTCTTCCGGAGCTTCAGGGCGGGCGACCGACGCGAGCCTTGCCTCGCCCGGTCTGGACGCTTCCCTGCGCGGCCTTGCCCTAAAAGGACAGGCCTTGTCCGCCCGGGGCGACGCTTCATGGCATCTGGCCGACCTGAATCCCTTGTCCCCCGCGTCTGCGCTGGCCATCACTCTGGAGGCCGATGTAACCGACACTTCGGGCCTGGCTCTCCCCGACGTCTCCCCACAAGGCCCGCTGGAACTCCGTCTGCGGGTCCTGGGGCCCATGTCCGGGCTGAACGCGGATCTTACGCTGGACGGCGGGACTCTCGCTCTGCGCGAAGAAGTGTTGGAAAAACCCCACGTCCACCTGAGCGCCGTCGACCTGGATGTAAGCGCCCTGACGACCCAATTGAGCGGAAAGCCCCCCGCCGATCCCGCCGCCACGGGAGCAAGCGCCACGGGTAGGGGCGTGGTGGAGGCGAGTGTGCGCGCCCGTGGCCAGGATGTGAACCTGAACTCGCGCTGGGAAGTGACGCCGGGCCGGGATTCTCTTACGGCCGCCGTGCGCGAATTGAGTATCCGGGCAGCCGGCCTGCATGTGGATGGCGATGTCAGCGCCGTTCTTCCCGTGCCTCCCTCCCCCGGTTCGTCCGGCGGAGGGGAGGACGGCGCGGCGGCCTCCGCGCCCCCCGCTCTGAGCGGGGCGCTGCGGGCCGAAGTGACGAACTGGAATGTGCTGAGCGGTCTGACCGGCGTGCCTCTGCGCGGCGGCAAAGCTTCCCTGACCCTGACTCTTGCCCCCGAGGCCGACGGCCAGAGGGCTGACGCCGCCCTTGACTTGGACAGCTTGCGTGTGGACGCGCCGGACGGAAGCGAACGAATTTCCATCACCAAACTGCGCGGCACAGCCCGGGTGGCGGACGCCTTCCGCGCCCCACGCGTGGACGCCGACGTCGGCGGCGGCGAAATACGAGCGGGGGCTGTGGACCTGTCGGCCGTCCGTTTAAACGCCAAGGGCCCGATGAAAGGTCCTCTGGTTATGAACGCGCGCAGCAAGGGTGATGTGGAGGCCGAAGTCGACGCCTCCTGGAAACCGGGCGAAGTGACGGTGCAAACCTTGCGGGTCCGACTGTCGGAACGCTTCGTCCGGACCGTGCAACCCGCCGTTGACGACAAGCCCGGAGACGGAGGCTGTCCACCACCCTGCCCCGCCGGAAAAACGCCAAAGACGGCCGCTCCAGTCGGCCCTTGGGGGGCACGCCTGCTCAACCCCGCTCTTATTCGTTACGGTGCGGACGGATTTTCCACGCCAGGGCTCGACCTGGCCCTCGACCCCTCGGGCACAGTGCACCTCAACGGCGCTCTCAACGCCCAATCGCTCAAATTGACCTTCAGCGTGGACAAGCTCGATCTCGGCCTGTTCCGCCCCCTGCTGCCGGCCCTGCCCGAAGGCCTGGTGCAGGCTCAGGTCAGTCTGACCGGCACGCCGGATCGGCCGGGGGGCGGTCTTGTCGTCCACCTGGACCGTCTGCAGGCGCCAGGCAGCCTCATGCCGCCCGTATCCTGCACCCTGGAAGGAACTTTGAAGCGCGCCGCCAGGGGCGGCGGAACCTTTGACGCCGCCCTCTCCTTTCCGCCCGATGCCCTTCGCGTCCTGGGGGCAAAACGGGCCGGAGCCACGCTGAGCCTGCCGCTGACTTTCACGGCTGACGGGCTGCCCCGCCCCGCGATGAAAGGAGCGTTGCGGGGCGAAGCGGTATGGGAGGGAGACATTGCCCCCCTTTGGAACTTCGTGCCGTTGGCGGATCGCCGCCTGACGGGGCAAGGCGACCTGAGCCTGAATGCGACGGGCAGCCTGGAACGACCGGAACTGACCGGCCGAGTACAAATCAGTCGGGCCGCTTATGAGGATTTAAACCTGGGCCTGCTGCTCACCGGCATCGACGCCGAAGTGAATCTGGACAAATCCGACCGGCACGGGGCGGCCGGACTGCTGGGCTCCCTCGGCCGGGCCAGTCTCGCCCTCAAAGCCGGAGACGGCATGGGCGGCACTCTGACCTTGAACGGCACGCTGGACCCCGTCACCCTGGCCGTTGAAGCCAGGGGAGGCATGGACAACCTCAAGCCCCTGCGCCGCCAGGATTTACGTATCAACCTATCCGGCGACGCGACGGTGACCGGCACGGTCGCCGCGCCCGACGTCAAAGCATCCATCACGGTCAATCAGGGTGAATTGGCGCTCAAGGAGCTGCCCGGCGGCTCCATCGCCGTGCTGCCCATCAGCGACGCCAAGGAAAAACCCGTCGCCCCCGCCCCGTCCCAGGCGCCGGTAGGCACTCTGAATGTGGAAGTCACCGTGCCCAACCGCTTTTTTGTGCGCGGCCACGGCTTGGACAGCGACTGGAAAGGCCAGGTCCGCGCCCAAGGTTCGCTCAACGCTCCCGCGGTGGTGGGCAACCTGACCGCGGCGCGCGGCACTCTCGATCTGCTGAATCGCACCTTTACCCTGAGCAAGGGGATCATCACCTTTGACGGCGGTCAAACCATCAATCCACGGCTCGACATAGTCATGACCTATACGGCCGCCAATTTCCAGGCTGACGTAAACATCGGCGGCACGGCCTCCCATCCCCAGGTGAACCTGTCCAGCAAACCCGCCATGCCTCAGGACGAAATCATCGCCCAAGTCATGTTCGGCCGGTCGGCGGGCAAACTGGGCAGGTTGGAAACTCTGCAACTGGCCGGAGCGGCCGCCGCGTTGGCCGGGTTCGGCGACGGCGGTGGCGGGGTGTTCGATCTGGCCCGTAAATCCCTGGGAGTGGACGTCTTGCGTCTGGGCTCGTCCGATAACGACGACGGAACTCTGGGCGGCTCCACCCTGGAAGTGGGCAAATACGTCAGCGACAAGGTTTATGTGGGCATCAGCCAGGGGCTTGACGCAGACAGCACCGGCGCCGTGGTGGATGTGGACCTGACCCGCCACATCACTCTGGAGGCCCGCACCGGCAGCACCAAGTCGGAAGTGGGCGTGGAGTGGTCCTACGACTACTGAACAGCCGTCCCCTTCATAGCCCTGCCGCCGGACACGGCTTGCCGGGGCCGAACCCCTTATGCTAAATTAATCGCCTGACAGCGCGGGCGGCGTTCCGAACCGGGCATTACGGCCGGTCATAACGTCCCCGCTCAAAGGGACGGGCAGCATGAACGATTTTTCGACGACTTCGGTGGAACGCGCCTATGATCTGACACTCAACGTACGCTATGGCGAGGTGGGTGCCGACGGCGTGGCCACTCTGTCCTCATTGGCCAACTGGCTGCAGGAGGCCGCCGGGCAAAGCGCCTCCAGTCTGGGCTTCGGTGAGGAAACCCTGACCGACATGGGGCTGACCTGGATACTGACCCGTCTGGTACTGCGCATCCGCCGTCTGCCCACCTCTTGCGAGGCCATCCGGGTGCATACCTGGCCCTCGTTGCTGGATCGCTTCGGCTATCGAGGTTATGAGGTGTTCGACGCGTCGAATCAGCTTATTGTCAGCGGCGGCAGCGCTTGGTCCATCATGGATTTGAACGCCCGCCGCCTGGCACCGGTGCCGCCTGAGCTGGCCGCCGTTTACCCTAAAAATCCCCGCCCCTGCGACGCCTTTACCTGCCGCGTCCTGCCCCGCCTCGCCGGTGACGGCGACAAACGCGCCCATCTGCGCGTGCGCCGCGACGACCTCGACATCAACGGCCACGTCAATAACGCCCACTACCTTTCCTGGCTGTTGGAGCCTTTTGCGCCCCGCCCGGGCCAGGCCCTGGCTCCCGCTCTTGTCGATCTCGGCTTCCGGGCCGAATGCTTCCCCGGCGAGGAATTGATTAGTCTGGGCGGGACGGCGGACGGCGAAATCCTGGACGTATTCGGCGAGCCTGCGCCCGTGCGTCTGGTCCAGGCCATCCGCCGCGTCAAAACCGGAGAAGACGGCGAAGACGTGTGCCGCGCCGTTACTCTATGGCGACGATCTCCCTTGGATTGACGAATACACGGCGGCTGTGCTCCCGTCACTTCTTCAGCGGATGGAAAACGCCTGTTTAAGCCAGTCGGGCACGGGCGCGGGCTTGCCCGCGCGATTGACGATGGCGTGCTGGGTCATGCCCTCGGCCAACAGTTTTTGCCGCGCCTCGTCATACAAGGCATACACGAAGCGCACCGAAGCCCGCCCCCATTCGGAAATGGCCACATGCACCTGGATAAGATCATCGTAACGCGCGGGCGAACGATACCGGCACTGCGCCTCACGCACGGGCAAAATAATGCCCCGGTCTTCAATTTCCTTATAGCTGCAGCCGCACACACGGCTGAACTCTCCCCGTGCCCGTTCAAAAATATGAATATATTCAGCATAATATAAAACACCCATCGCATCCGTTTCTCCATAGGAAACACGGTGGGCCAACCATGCGTCAGGGGCGGGAAATTCCATATCGGTGACTCCTTATGGTTTGTCCGGCTTGGTATGTCGGAAGTTTTTAGTTCAACACCCTGAGAGCCCGTCGTCAACCGTCTGGAAGCGCACCGCCGAAAAATAAACGGGGATGGACAAAACCGGGCGGCAGCGGCATGTTGTGCATCACGCATTCCCTCACCCTGCTTCCTACCACCAAGGGAAAGTCGCCATGAACGACATTGAAATCATCATCTGGGACGACGACGCCGGGCGTATCCACATCATGGAGCCCAATCTGCGGGTAGCGTTGCGCAAGCGCGGCCTCGACGCCCGCATTCAGACCAATTGCGAACCGCCCCTGCTGGCACGGCACGGCCTCACGGGCAATACTCCGGCCATTCAGGTCAACGGCGGCGACTTCTGGCGGCATACCGCGGGCGAGGCCATCAGCGCCGATCAGTTCGAAGCCCTGCTGGGCAAACTCCAGAGCCGGGGTTTGTTGGACTGAAACGGCTCAGACCGCCAGGGCGTACAGCAACAAATCCAGAATCGACGCATAACGGGTAAAACCGGACGGGGGCTCGAACAACGCCGCGCGTTCAGGCTCGGAAAAGACAGCGGGAACGATGTCGGCCAGTTCCACCACATCTCCGGTACGGACAGCGCCATCCTTGTCCCGTTGCAGCTCCTCCACCCGCAGGGGAAGAGGAGCAAAAGCCGGGTTTTCCCAGAGTACGGCGTCCAACCCGGCGGCGTTGCCCATGAATTCGGCCGTAAAACGCACTTCGGTCCGCCGAGCCGCATAGCCCTGCCATGCGGCTTCCCCCAGGTTTTCGCCCCGATCCACATGCAGGGAAAGGACCGGCACGCCGAACGGCATGACCGACGCGGCCAGGTCCTCGGCCAAGTCGTCCAGACCATGCCCGCCTTCGCGCAGGGGAACGCTTACATAAGCTTCGAGATTATCCGACACAACGTAGAGAACGTTGCGGTCCGGCCGCAGAATCACATGGAACACGCCGGGCTCACCGAGGTCCATATCCAACCGCAGCCAACCTTCCGCCGCGGATACGCCGCCCACAGGCCGGGCCGGGTCTTGCCCTTCCCGCAGCAACACGCGGGCGCTGTAAACATTCGGGCCTTCCTCCGGAGAGCTCGCCCGGACCGGGATGGCGGATGCCAGATACACGGCCGCCAGCATCAGCAGCGCGATCCACCACCGAAAAAAAACGGCTCTCGTGTCCAGGCTTTGTCGCATGAGCCCCTCAGAACGATTCGTCGGCGGCGTTCCTTACGAATGCGTCCCCGCCCGAAAGAGCGTCGGCGGACGGCAAGGGAGTGACGGCCGCGGATTCCCCGGCTCCCACCGTGCGCACCGGCGTGGGCACGGCGGGCAAACTGCTGAACACGTTGCGCCCCACCAGACGCCAGCGGTATGTCTCGCTCCGCGTCGCCGGACAATAGGCAAAACGGAAGGTCTGGCCGTCGGGGCTTTCCCAGGCGTCCGCCGAATTCACGCGGTACGTTTCCTGCGGAACAAAGGGACACCCTGCGCACGAGGCATCCAGAGGCTCCAGTTCCAGCACCATGAAAGCCAGATTTTGAGCTTCGCCGCCCACCGAACCGGAAACGCTGACGCAGCCCTCGTCGGACAGCGTGGCGAATACATTACGCCACGAAAAAAGCTGGCGCGAATAGTCGGGCATAGGCGCGCCTTTTTTGCCGCAACCCGCCATGACAAGCAGCAGAACCAGGAGTACAAGCGCCATTCTCCACGCCGCGGGAAAATCGAGCCGACGGCGGCGGTACGGGTTTGAGCGGGCCTTGGCCCTTTGTTCAACTTTTATCACGGGGGTCTCCCCAAGCGGTCTTCCAATCCGACAGCAACTTCAGAGCGGCCATCGGAGACAGGGTGTCGGGATTAAGATCGCGCAGAGCCAAAAGCAGCGGATGAACGGGCGCGGGAGCTTCAGGTCTGGGCTCCGGAGCCGGAGGCACAACCTTGGTCAAGCCCGGCAGAGACATGGCCTCCAGCCGCACGACGTTGGCCTTGCCCCGTGATTGCTCCAGCCGGGCCAGAATTTCCCGAGCGCGCTGCACCACAGGCGTAGGCACTCCGGCCAATCGGGCTACCTCGATACCGTAGCTGCGATCCGCCGGTCCGGGCAGCAAGCGACGCAGAAACACAATGTCTCCGTTCCACTCCCGAACGCCGATATTCATGTTGTACACCCCGGGGATGAGGCCGTCCAGAGAAGTCAATTCATGATAGTGAGTGGCGAACAGAGTTCGTATGCCGCCTCCGGCCCGGCGCGCCAGTTCTTCCACTACGGCCCAGGCCAGGGCCAGGCCGTCGAAGGTGCTGGTGCCCCGCCCTATTTCGTCCAAAATGACCAGGCTGCGCTTGGTGGCTTGGCGCAGGATGCGGGCGGTTTCCATCATTTCCACCATAAAGGTGCTCTGCCCCTGGGCCAGGTTGTCCGACGCCCCCACCCGCGAAAACACGCGGTCCACCAGGCCCATTTTCGCCTCGGCGGCGGGAACGAATGAGCCCATCTGAGCCAGGATGCATAAAATGGCGGTCTGGCGCAGCACGGTGGATTTACCCGCCATGTTGGGGCCGGTAATGAGCACCAGACGGCGCTCGGGGTCCATGTGCAGATCGTTGGGTATAAAAGAGGCCCGCCCGATGACAGCTTCCACCACGGGATGACGCCCCTCGCGGATGCTGATCTCCGGCCCCTCATGCAGGGTGGGGCGGCACCAGTTCTGGCGAGCAGCCACCTCGGCCAGCGACTGCCAATAGTCGATCTGGGCCAGCATATCGGCCATGAACAACAGTCGGGGCCTGGCTTCGGCCAATTGCAGACGCAATTCCTGATACAGTTTATATTCCAGGCTCTTGCGGGATTCCGCCGCCGACAGCAGGCGTTCCTCCAGTTCCTTGAGGCGTTCGGTGGTAAAACGCTCGGCGTTGGCCAGGGTCTGACGCCGCTGAAAATGTTCGGGCACCGGGCCGGTCTGCTGAGCTTTGGTCAATTCGAAATAGTAGCCGAACACCCGGTTGAAGCCCAATTTGAGTTTAGGCATATTGCAGGCGACCTGTTCCTCTCGCAACAGGGCCTGCAACCTGCTTTCGCCGTGCTCCACCAAATCGAGCAGTTCGTCGAGTTCGGCGTTGTAGCCTTGACGGAACAGACCGCCGTCCGTGACCTGCACCGGCAGTTCGTCCACCAGGGCCCGGTTCAAGAGATCGGCCAGGTCGCTCATATCGTCCCAGCGGCGCACCAGCCGGAACAAGGCCGGGGGCAGGCAATCGCCCCGCGCCTCTTCCGCAGTGGGCAGGCCGTCTTCGTGCAGCAGCAGAGCGTCGCGCACGGCGGGCAGGGACGACAGGCTTTCGCGCAGGGCCGCCAAATCGCGCGGCTGGCAGCGGTTAAGGGAAACACGGGTGGACAGACGCTCTATATCGTATACCGAATCCAGCGCGTTGCGCAGTTCCAGACGCAGTCGCGGGGCTTCGACCATCAGGGACACCACTTCCTGAGTTTCCGTAATGGGCCCCAGCTCGCGCCAAGGGTAACGCAATCTCTCTTCCAGCAGGCGTCCGCCCATAGGGGTGCAGGTCTGGTCGAGCACGCCCCACAGCGTCCCCATGCCTTTGCGCCCGTCCAGGCGGCGAAAAAGTTCAAGATTGCGTTCAGTTATCTCATCCAGGATAAGATAACGGCCCACATCCAAGGGATGGAACGGGGCCAGGTGGGCGGGGTCCTGCTTCTGGGTCTGCTCCAGATAGGCGATAAGAGCGCCGCAAGCCTGGGCCAGCTCGGGCCGTCTATCGAGCCCCAGCGCCCCCGCCTCGGCCACACCCTGCGCGGCCAACACCCGCGCCAGAGCCTGCTTGGGCTCGAAGTGACTGCGGAAGGGCACCCGCACCAGTTGAATACCGCTTTGGAGTTTGAGCGAAGCGGGGGCTTCGGCCTGATCGGGGAACAGCAGCTCACGCGGGCCGAGCTTGAGCACCCACTGCCACAACTCCGCCGCTTTGGTCGACTGCAGACCCGACCATGCGCCGGTGGATACATCCATCCAGGCAAAGCCGCCCGCGCCGGAAGTCTCGCTCCAGAACAATGCGCCCAGATAATTGTGGGCCTTGGCCTCCAGATTGGCATCCTCAAGGGCCGTGCCCGCCGTCACCACCCGGGTGACGGCCCGCTTGACCAGGCCTTTGGCCGTGCGGGGGTCTTCCACCTGGTCGCACACCGCGATTTTGTAGCCCTTTTCCACCAGTTGGCTGATATAGGCCTCGGCCGCGTGCCAGGGCACTCCGCACATGGGAACTCCGGCCTCGCTCTTGCTGCGGCTGGTCAAGGCCAGTTGAAGTTCGCGGGCCGCAATTTCGGCATCGCCGAAAAACAATTCATAGAAATCGCCCATGCGATAAAACAGCAGCGCATCGGGATAATCTTCCTTGATGCGCATATACTGTTCGTACATCGGTGTTATTTTGGGGGGCATAATGGTTTGGCTCATTCGGATATAATACTGATAATTTCAGAAAAAAGCCATAACCCGCGCACCTTGCCTTCGGCGTATCTCCGGGGGCTTCTTATATTATATCCATAACTTTTGTTTAAATATACGATTTTTCCCCGTCCGGAACCAAGCGGCGCGCGGGAAGCCGAAGCCGCCCGCGCGCCGCGACAAACGTTGTGTCGGCGTGTCTAGAGCATTTTGCTTTTGAACTTGTCCAATTCCAAAAGCGGCGCTGCCGTCATTTCGCCTGAAAAGCGTCGTGGTTTTCAGGCTCATTCGGCGCGGGCGTCCGCTCCCGCGGCCGCCAGAGCGGTTGCAGCCTATTTCAAAGCGAAATATTCTACTCCCCGGAATCAAACCCGACGCGCTGTCCTCCGGCGGCGCGCAACGCCGTATTGACCCGCTGTTCGGCATCTTCAAGCTGCTGTTGCAATTTTGTTTCGACCTCGGTGCGTTCTTTTTCCAGGCGGACCTGCGCATCGGTCGCCACAGCCAACTTTTTTTCCAGGGCCGTTATTTTGCGATGGGCCGCCGACAGGCGTCCCATCACGACAATGCGGTCCCAGATCAGCATAAGCAGCACCAAAACCGCGCCCACGGCGAAACAGGCCAGCATGATGGCGTATAGAGGAATGGGCATGGATTCCATGGACGGCAAAAACAATACGTCAAGCCGCAACGTGACGGGGTCCGAAAATGAAGCCTGGTTCTGCACGAAAAACATCATCACCACAAAAAACACCAGAACCAACAGAAATACCTTGATATAGCGCATTATGCCTCCTTTACCTTGTCGACAATCCCCGTTTCACAAGGTTTGCGCCGTCCGAGCCGTCGACGCGGGCCAGCGGGCCGTCCTCCGGGCGGCTTGCCCGCGGCCCCGTCCTGCGCCCGCAGGGGGTGCGGACGCGGACTGCAACAATAAGGCACAAACATCATGCGCCCGACGGCGCGACCGCCCGGGCGCCAAAAGTTGCGAACAGGGGAGCCAGCCGTTTTTGCGTTACCTTAAGGTGCTCGGGAATGACCCGCACGTCGTCCAGCACGGCCATAAACGACGAATCCCCGTTCCAACGGGGCACTACGTGCAGGTGCATATGGTCGCGTATGCCCGCTCCGGCGGCCTCGCCCAGATTGATGCCGATATTGATGCCCTGGGGATGCGACGCCTCACGCAATACGCGGCAGGCAAGCTGCGTCACGCTCATAAGTTCGGCGGATTCGTCGGGCGTCAGTTCCGTAATGTCGGTAACATGACGATAGGGAATGACCATCAGATGCCCCGAGGCATAAGGATAACGGTTCAACATCACGAACACGAAACGCCCCCGGTACACCACCAGGCGTTCTTCATCCTGCTCGGGGCGGGCGGGATCGGCCGTTTCCGGCACACACAAGACGCACCGATCGGGCTTGGGTCCCATAATATACTCCATACGCCACGGCGCCCACAAATCCTTCATGTCGATTCTCCTCGGCAGGCTTTACCACGCCCGCGCCTCCGCAGCAAGCGCGCTCACGCCCCGCCGCCGTTTCGTCCCGGTTCGGCTTTTTTCCGCAGAGTCCGTTTCGCCATGTCTCTGGCCAGTTCAAGCTGGGCTTCGCGGGTGGCGGCCTCACCGTCCAGCTTGGCATCCAATATCCTTTTGAGAATGCGCCCGTACGCGGGGCCCGGCTCCAGGCCCAGAGCGCGCAGATCCGCTCCGCTCACGTCGGGTTTTTCCTGCCGTCCCTGATATACGTACAGCGTGAGTTTTTTCCGCAGTTCTTCACAGTCCGCCCGGGCGATCAGATACAAAAGCCCCTCCAGAGGCAGGCGGGTCAGGATGTCGTGCAGGCGGCTGGGCGGCCCGTTTTCCGCCTGCCATGCCTGTACGCGGGGCAAGGCGTCCATCAGGGCGGCCCGTACGGCCAGCAGCGCCTCGCCCCGGTTGGCGGGCAGGTCCAGACGTTCCAGCACGGCGCGTACTTCGGAAACAGACGCGCTCCGACACAAAGCCAACAGAAAAAGCAACAGCAGATCGGGCTGCTCGGGTTGGTACAGGCGGCGATACCACTCGAGCACATCGAGCGCCTTTTCCAACATCCCGGCCTTCCAGGGCGGCAGCTCCAGTTGCGGATGGATGGCCGCCAACATCCCGAATTCCTGCATGCGCGTGAAACAGGCCAGGGGTTCGCGTTCCTCCAGCATCAATTCCAGTTCATTCAAAATGCGCCCGCCCGACAATTTGTCCATAAGGCCCAGCTCCAGCGCGTTGCGGATCAGACGATCGCACTGAGGGCCGATGCGGAAACCGTAGCGCTGCTCAAAACGTACCGCCCGCAGGGCGCGGGTAGGGTCCTCCACAAAGCTCAGGGCATGGAGCATGCGGATGCGTTTTCGGCGTATATCGTTCTGTCCGTCGAAAAAATCCACCAACAGGCCGAAGGCCCCTTCGTTGAGATGCATGGCCATAGCGTTGATGGTAAAATCGCGGCGGTACAGATCCATTTTGATGGATGAAAGTTCCACCGTGGGCAAGGCGGCCGGGCTGGTATAGTATTCCAGGCGGGCCGTGGCCACATCCACCCGTACTTCGCGTCCGGATACCGCCGCGCCGAACGGCGCGCACGTCGCGTTGCGCCGGGTCGGACGGCGAGCCAACCCGCTTTCGGGAAACAGCACCAGAGCGGTCAGAAATTCGCGATGTTCGCGCACTCGGCCGGACAATTCGGCGGCCAGGGCATGGGCAAAGGCGATGGCGTCGCCCTCCACCACCAGATCGATATCCATGTCCGGCCAGCACCGATCCTTGCGATCCATGATGAGATCGCGCACAAAACCGCCTACCACATAAACGTTGACGCCCAACTTCGTGCCCATGCGTCCGGCCCGTTCCAGCAACTCCACACAGGGCGCGGGCACACGCGAGCGCAAAGCCCGGGCCAGGTTGCGCTCACGCCGGGCGCGCTGGCGGGGTTGCGGCAGATGGGCCGCGTCGTCGTCCATAAACAGACGGATCAGATCGGTGCGGGTGACCACCCCCACCACGGGACGCTCTTTCAGGATCTCCCGGCGGGAGGCTTCGGCCTCGGGCTCAAGTTGTTCCGGCAGTTCCGGGCCGCCCACCACGGGCACCAGACGCTGCCGCGCTCCTACGATGACGTCCATCAGTATCTGCAGGCCCGCCCCCATGTCCACTACCTGAAAATTGCGCTGCATGTAGTCCGAGGCCGCCTGAGCCCCCAATCCATGGCTGACGGCCCGCACGGCCAACTGATGTTCCAACCACCCCGCGCACAGCTTTGTGCCCGGCCGGAACACGGGCACGGCCTTCAGTCCGTAACGCCCCATGACGGCCTCGGCCTCGCGCAGGCTGACGCCCTCCTCCACGCCCACCACCGGCGAGGACATAAGTTGTCCGGCCGTCTTGTCCGGGTTGGCCTGAATGGATACCTGGCCGAGAATGAAATCCCTGAGTTCCGGCATGGCACGGTCGCGCACGGCGGCGGCCGCCGCGTAACGGTGCCCGCCGCCGCCAAGCCTGGCGCAGATGGCCCCTACATCCACGTTTTCCACGCGGGAACGGGCCACCACCTGAATTTTGTCCCCCATAGCGCCCAGCCCGAAAAAGACCTGACAGGGCTGCAATTCCATAAAACGAGGAGCCAGCCTGGCGAAATCGTTGAGATAGCCGTCGAGTCGGGCGCTTGCGACGGCCAGGATGCTGCCGCCCAACTGGTGAATTTCGGCCGATTCAAGCAGATCGTTCAGCGCCAGCAGTTGCTCCTTGCTCAGCTCCTGGCGCACCAGCCCGGCGACGACGCCCAGATCCATGCCCCGCTCCTTCAGCCATGCGGCCGCCCGATAATCGCGGGCCGTAGTGGAGGTAAAGGTAAAAGAGCCGGTGTCGCCGTAAATGCCCAGTCCCAGCAGCGTGGCTTCCTCGCAGCGCGGCCGCAGCCCCCGCCGTTCGAATTCCTCGACCAGCAAGGTGGACGTAGACCCCACGCCCCGGGCGTCCACACGGGCAAAATCCGCGCGTACCATGCCCTCACCGTCGGGGTGGTGATCCCATACATGGATTTCCATGTCCGGCTTGTCCAGCAGAAGCCGGACATGGGGAAGTCGATCCGCCTGCCGGGTGTCCACCACCACCAGACGGCGCACGGCGGAGGGGTCGATGTCCCGGGCCGGAGTAAACGCGTACAGGTACTGAAGAGCTTCGTCGTACAGAGCCTGAAGCGGCTTTTCTTGCGTGCCGGGAAACACCAGGGCCGCGCCGGGATACAGAAGCCCGGCGCCGATCAGAGCCGCCACCGCGTCAAAGTCCGCGTTACGGTGACAGGTAACGACTGTATCCGGATGAATCATACGCGTTCTCCCGACCTGTTTTTCACACGCTCTTCGGCCGTATCTTCGATCGCGCGCCCGTCTGCCTCCCGGTTTGCCTCATCATCGTGCGCCCCGGATGCGGAAGAGGCGACGGGCTCGCGGCAAGAGCTCCGGTTGCGGGGGTGAAAGCGGGCGTGGACGTCGGCCAGGCGGTCGGAGCGCACATGCGTATACAGTTCGGTGGCCGCCAGATCGCTGTGCCCCAGCAGAAGCTGTACGGTGCGCAGATCGGCCCCCCCCTCCAGCAGATGGGTGGCGAAACTGTGCCGCAGAGTATGAGGAGAAAGGCGGCGCCCTCCCCCGGTCTTGAGCCCGATGTGCAGCGCGTACCGCTTGATAAGTTTCCACACTCCCTGCCGGGTAAGCCCCCGGCCGGATCGATTCAGAAACAACGTGTCGCCCTCCGGGCCGGGGGCGGGGTTGAACAGGGGGCGGCATTCCACAAGATATGCGTCGAGCACGGCCACGGCCCGGTCGTGCAGAGGCACCAGCCGTTCCTTCCGGCCCTTGCCGAATACCCGCACCACCCCGCGTTGCAAATCAAGGTCCAGGGGACGCAGCCGGATGAGTTCGGACACGCGCAGCCCGGCCGCGTACAACAGTTCCAACATGGCGCGGTCACGGCGGCCCAGTTTGTCGCCCGGGTCCGGGGCGTCCAAGAGAGCGGCCGCTTCTTCCCGGGTCAGCACGTCGGGCAGCAGCGAGGGCAACTTGGGACCATCCAGCAGCGTGGCCGGATTGCCGTCGGCCAAGCCCTGTTCGACGGCCCAGGTGAAAAAACCGCGCAGGCAGGACAGGCGACGAGCCAACGTGCGGCGACCGTCGCCCCGACGACGCAACCAGACTACGAACAGCAGCAGAGCCTCGTCGTCCAATCCGGCCAGGGGGGAAGCGGAACGGCCTCCGGCCGGGAAAGAAGGGTTCCATTCATTCAGAAAAGCGCCCAGGGCCTCCAAATCCTGACGATAGGCGGCCACCGTATGCGCTGAGAGGCCCCGTTCGGCCAACAGCGCGTCCAGCCAGACCCGCCCCAGATCCGCGAGCGCTTCGCCCGGAGAGGGCGCGGCCGGAATCCGGGTGGAAGGCGAAGAAGAGGAAAAAGACGGTCGGGTGGGGGACAAGACGGACTCCTAAGAAAAAGTAGCCGGGGGAACCGGGGCCTGTCAATTGTCCGTCTGTCGCGCCCGTTCCCCGAAATCCCGTCTATAATGTCCGGCCTGCCAGTCTCACCTTGCAACTCCACGGACGACGCGATAAGACTTGAAGAACAATCCACCGTACGGGAACCAGGGTGTCCTTCAGAGCTTCCCCGTTCCGCTTCGGCCCCAAACCGCTCCGGATTAGTGTTGATGACGGCCCAGCCGGGAATAATGCCGCTCGATGAAAAAATATCTTGGAATCTTGGGAAAGCTTCTGGTGCTGGCCATATTCGCGCTGGCCATCTGGCTTTTATATCAGAAATTGCGCAGCTACAGCCTGCATGAAATCAAACTGAGCCTACGCCAGATACCCGCCGCGCACCTTGCGCTTTCCTTCGGGCTCATGATCCTTAATTATACGGTCTTGGTGGGCTACGACTGGCTGGCGCTCAAGGCCATTCACAAAAAACTCGGCATGGCCCGGGTGTGCATGGTGTCCTTTGTCGGCTGCGTGATCAGTTATAATTTCGGAGCCCTGCTCGGAGGCAGCACGGTGCGGTACCGTCTGTACTCGGCCTGGGGCTTCAGCGCCCTGGATATCGTACGTCTGGTGCTTATGCTGGCCGTCACCTTCTGGGTAGGAGCCATGGGGCTGGCCGGCGCCATTTTCCTGTTCGTTCCCCTGGACGTACCTGTCGAGCTCGGTATCGGGGCGTCCCACATCCGCCCCCTGGGGGCCGTCCTCCTCGGCCTGTGTCTCGTCTATCTTATGATCTGCTGGCGGGCGCGGGGCCGCGCTTTTCACGTCTTCGGCAAAGAATTCGCCCTGCCCACTCTGCCCATCGCTCTGGCCCAAACCGTAGTGGCGGGGCTCGATCTCGTCGTGGCGGCCTCCTGCCTGTACTCCCTGCTGCCCGTCGACAGCGGCGTAAGCTTTCTGGAGTTTCTGCCCAACTATCTGTTGGCCCAGGTGACGGTGGTGCTGACCCATGTGCCCGGCGGCATGGGCGTGTTGGAAGTCATCATCATGAACCTGACCCACGGCATTCCGTCGCAAAGCGTGTTTGCCGCCATCCTGGCGTTCCGGGTCATTTATTATCTGCTGCCGCTCATGCTGACGGCCGTCCTGCTGGGCTGCTACGAAATCTATCTGCGCCGTCACGACACCGACTCTTTCCACGACGCTTCGCGGTGGTTCCGGGCCTGGTTGCCCACTTTGCTGGCCTATGCCGTATTTCTGGCCGGAGCCGTGCTGTGTCTGTCGGTGGTTATTCCCCTCAGTCCCCGGTATTTGTTCTTGGTCAAAAACCATATTCCGCTCTGGCTGCTGGAGGGCGCCCATATGCTGACCGGTCTGGTGGGCGTGCTGCTGCTGGCGTTGGCCTACGCCCTGGAACTGCGCAAGCGCGCGGCGTGGCGTATGGTGGTGGGAGCCTTGTGTGTGGGCATTGTGGGGAATTTGTGCAAAGGCGGCGATTGGCCCGAAGCGTTGCTGCTTCTGGCCGTGCTGTTTCCGCTGCTGGCCTCGCGCCGCAGTTTCGGCCGCATCGCGCCCGTCGGCCGGGGCGAATACCCCCTCCAGTGGGGAGCGGCCGTGGGCCTGGTGCTGGGATGCGCCATTCTGCTCGGCGTGGCGTTGATCGGCCTGCCCTCGGACAGCGGATTTCTGCTGCGCACATCCTACCTGGCCAATGAACCGCGCATTCTGCGCACGCTGACCGCCGAGATCGTTTTTCTGCTGATTTTGATCGGCATCTATGCCCGGCGGCGCGCCGGGCGCTGACGCCAAAAGTTTACGGAAGCGCGGTCAACCGCACTTCGTCCACGCCGTCGCGTTCTTCCAGAAGCACGTTGACCTGTTCGGCGCGCGAGGTATTGACGCTGCGCCCCACATAATCGGCATGAATGGGCAATTCGCGGTGACCTCTGTCCACCAGCACCAAAAGCTCCACCCGGTTGGGGCGGCCGTAATCAAGGATGCCCTCCAGGGCGGCCCGTACGGTGCGCCCGGTGTACAGCACATCGTCCACCAGAATGACCTGTCGCCCTTCCAGAGGAAGGGGGATGGACGAAGCGCCCAGGGCGGGCATGGCGGACAGTGATGTCCAATCATCCCGATACAGATTGATGTCCAGGGTGCCCAAAGGAATGTCTCGTCCCACCCGTTCGCCCAAAATACGGGCCAAACGCCGGGCCAAATCGACCCCGCGGCGCTGGATGCCCACCAACAGCAACTCGTCGGCGCCATGATGCCGCTCCAGCACTTCGTACGCCAGACGTTCCAAGGTGCGGGCCATATCCTCGCGGGTCAACAGCGTCACTTCCATGCCAACCTCCTTCAGCAAAAAACTGTCGCCGTTTTCCGAACAGTGACCACGATACGCGTTTTCCATCTGTCCGCAAAGAGCTTTCCTCTCGCCCCGCGGCGCTGCCGCCGCGGCGATATTCTTCCCATTCCCGTAAACGGCGCCCGGCCGTTCTCTCATTCCCCGCATCCGCGTCTTAGTGAGAGACCAACGCCGCAGACAGGCGTTTTTCCGGCGACGCCATTGACAAAGAGAATGGCCGTCCGTACTTTTGCCTTCCACAGTTCAGGATTTTTAACATCCGCACTTTATTCGGAGGCATCATGATCAATCTCACCGAAAACGCGCGCAAGGAACTGGAAGCGTTCTTTGCGGACAAGCCCAAAGCGGGCATTCGCGTTTATCTGGCTCCCGGCGGCTGACGCGGCCCGCGTCTGGCACTGGCTCTGGACGAGCCTACGGACGACGACAACGTCGAGGAAAAAGACGGTTTTACCTTCTGCGTCAGCAAAGATCTGCTCGCTACCATCGGCGGCGTGAATATCGACCTGTCCTACATGGGCTTCGTGGTCGAGCCGCAGATTCCTCTTACCGCACAGGGAGAAAGTTCCTCGTGCGGCAGTTGCGGCAGCGGAGGCAGTTGCAGCATATAAAGCAGTTTCGGCCCCAAAGGCGGACCGTACCGGCGGCGCAAATCGCCGCCCCCCAACACCGGAAACAAGCTATTTTTCCGGTGTTGGGACGGTTTATCGGACGAACAAACTTCATCCATGCCGCAACGGAGCTTGCGTTCTTTCCCGGTATTTCCGTTTCCCATCCGGCACCCGTCGAAGTATTTACCTTTTCGGCGGCCTTTTTCCTCCATCGTCCTTGTCCGCTTTGTATTCCCACACCTCAATTTTCCGTTCCGGAGGAAGCATGCTTACACTTACGGAAAACGCCGGCAAAGAGCTGAAAGCCTTTTTCACCGACAAACCCCAATCTCCGATCCGCATTTATCTGGCGCCGGGCGGATGCAGCGGCCCCCGTCTCGGCCTGGCCCTGGACGAGCCCCGCGACGAGGATGAAGTGATGGAGCAGGACGGTTTCACCTTCTGCGCGGAGAAAAACCTGTGGACGCAGATTGGCGGCGTGACCATCGATCTGTCGTATATGGGCTTTACCGTAGAGCCGACCAACCCTCTGCCCGCTCCCGAAGGCGGCTCCTCCTGCGGCAGTTGCTGCGGCAGTTGCGGCAGCTGCGGTCACTAGCGTTCATACGCCCCGTCTCTCGCCCCTGCGTTGCCGGAGACGGGGATCCGCTTTTCATTATGCCCGACTTCTGGAAAATCACGCCCGGCGGCAATCCGACCATATTATTGGAAACGGGAGCCGTGCCGCGCGCTCTGCGCGCCCGCGCCGCGGCCGAAATCATGGACCCCCTGCACCTGAGCGGCGAGCAAGTGGGGTTTGTACGCTTCGCTTCACCCTCTGAGCCGACGCCGCGCCTGGATATGATGGGGGGGGAATTTTGCCTGAACGCCACCCGGGCGTTTGCCGCCCTGCTGGCCCGGGAAGGCTGCCTGAACGCTTCGGGGCCGGATAGGTGGAGCGGCTCGGTGGAAGTTTCCGGAGCGGACGGCCCGGTGGCCGTGCGCGTGCGTCGGGTTCCGGCTTTTCATGCCCCGGCGGGCTGGACGGCAGGCGCCGGGCTGAGCTTTAAAACTTCGCGCCCTTCCGTCGTCAAGGAAAATGCCAGCCTGATCCGTGTTCCGGGCATTGCCCATATCCTGCTCGAAAATATTTCCCCACCGCCCACAGACGCTCTGCCCGCCGCCTGCGCCGAGCTACGCGCCCGCTTCGACCTGGACGCCGAAGACGCCGTGGGCTGTCTGTGGCTTGATACCCGCTCGGACCCGCCCATCCTGTATCCCGTGGTATGGGTGCGCGCCACGCAAAGCCTGTGTACGGAAAGCGCCTGCGGCTCCGGCACCCTGGCCTGCGCTCTGGCTCTGCGGGCGCGGTGCGGCGACAGCCGCTTTGCCATCCGTCAGCCGGGCGGCGACGTTCTGACCGTAAGCTTCGAACCCGAGACCGACACGCCCCCGCAAATCGGGAAGACCAGGTTGGTTTGGGTAGACGGCCCGGTACGCTTTGTGGCCGAAGGAAGGCTTTTTCTGGCCTGTCTGCAGGTATGAGCCTCTCGTTCCTAAGCATGCGCGAACGTGCGTTTTCGTTGATGGAGGAAGCCGTTTCAATCCTTCTCTTGTGCCTTTTCCAAGGATTGCGTATGCCTTAACCGAAGGCTTCTCCGCCCCCCCCCCTTGTCCTTTTTCCGGAGTTTCACCATGCGCTGCCCCCACTGCCACGCCGACATCCCCGACGGCGCTTCCCCATGTCCCCGCTGCGGAAAACCCGCCGATGATTCCCGCGGCAGAGTTCTGGAACCGGAACTGGTGGACGCCAATCACCATCCCCTGCGGCCGGGCCGATCGGAGGGCGGAAACGCTTACGACTCTTCCGGCGGCTTTACCCGCATTTTCTATACCACCTTTCCCGGCGGCCAAGGCATGCCGCCGGCCTGTCTGCCCACCATCATCACCCTGACGCTGGCTCTGTTCGCGGCCGTGCGTTTCGGCCTGCTGGCGGCCATAGGCTTTTTGGTCTTCGCCGCCGTGGGACGGGCCGTCACCTTTTTCCTTACCGTCCGCCATCTGCTGGAAGGCCGTTTTTTCAATCCCTGGGTTCCCCACCTTGTCACCTGGGTCGTATGCTGGTTGCTGGTGGCCTGGCTGTCGGGCAACCTGAACTGAGCAGGGCTCGCGACAAGCTCTTGCTTTCATCCCGGCTTGGGGGCATAGTGCGCCGCCATGAACCCCCGTCGCATTTCCACGCTTAAAATACTGCTCTGCCTGTTCCTGGTCTATCTGTCCTGGGGCTCGTGTTTCATCAGCATCAAATTCGGGCTGGAAAGCTTCCCGCCCTTTTTGCTGTGCGGCCTGCGCATGAGCAGCGCGGGGTTGCTGCTTTACGGCGTCACCTGTCTGCGGGGCGAACGCGCCCGCCCCACCCGAGCCGACTGGACGCAGGTGATGATACTGGGCCTGTTCATGGTCTTCATCAGCAGCGGCTGTCTGAGCAAGGGACAGGAAAGCGTGCCCTCGGGCACGGCGGCCATGATCTCAGGCACCGTGCCTTTATGGATGGTAATGGGCGGCTGGCTGCTGTTGCGCGAACCCCGCCCCACCCGGCTTCAGTTCACGGGGCTCGGTCTGGGTACCTTGGGTCTGCTGGCCCTCGGCACACAGCAGGGGCTATCCGGCGTCACCTCGCCCTGGGGCTTGCTTCTGCTCGTCGTTTCCGCCCTGGGTTGGGTGGCGGGCTCGTTCTACTCCAAACGCCACGCGGGGGAAACACGGCTCTCGGTCATGCGCAACAGCGCCCTGATCATGTTTGCAGGCGGCGTACAGGCGCTGCTCGCGGGCTGGCTGTTCGGAGAACGGGTAAACTGGCCGGCGGTGACTCCGGTCAGTTGGACGGCCCTTGCCGCCCTTATTCTGCTGGGGGCTATTGTGGCCTATACCTGTTACTTCTGGCTGCTCATGAATACCCGGACGGCG
>UQJT01000006.1 GCA_900541395.1 uncultured Desulfovibrio sp. | reverse complement strand
TTGCCTCCACCCGCATAGCGGGTGGATTTCTGTTTCGGAAGCTATGCTTCCTCAATTGGCTAAAGCCATATATGAAGGTGCGTCTTTTTCCGCCATACGGCGTCAAGCCGCGCCCCGCTCCGCGGTCGAGTACAGCAAGAGCGCGCTCCCTTGAGCGGGGCTTGCTTTCCTTGTCTGGCGGAAAAATCCGGGCCTTCATGACCTGTATCTTGCTGGCATGCTGCGCCGCGCCGGCCCCCATTTCCGTCCACGCCGCCGAAAGGATACCCCGTGCGGCGTATCAGCACCGCGACACACTGATCCGCGCGGTCCATGCCGTATGGGGGCTTGACGCTCCCGTGGCGGTACTGGCCGCGCAGGTACATACCGAGAGCCTCTGGAAGGCCGATGCCGTCTCTCCCGCAGGAGCGATGGGTATTGCGCAGATCATGCCGTCCACCGCCCGCTGGCTGCCGGACATAGCTCCGGCCCTGCGGGGGCAAAGTCCCGCCCCGTACAATCCCGGCTGGGCGCTGAGGGCCATGTGTGAGTATGATCTGTGGCTGCATGATCGCCAGAGCGCCATGAGCGCTGGAGCGACCCTGGCCCCCTGTGACTGTGTCCACGCTCTCGGTCAGCGTCAGTTCGTCGTTGGCGGCCACGCGGGCTTGCCCGGAAAAATCAAGGGCGATATCCTGCCCCCACAAGTCAACCGACATGCCGCCCACCCCCACGTCCTGTGGGGGACGGGCTATCGCGTGCGGTTGGCGCGGCAATCGCTTCGTTCCCGCTGCGCGGCTGGCCACCTTCCCTGGCGGCCCGTTCCCCAGTGTTCATCCTGTTCATGAAAAGCCTCCGCTTTCCGGATACTATGACCCAAAAGCGGAGGGGGTGCCCGGAAAGGGCGCGGGCTATACGAATAATTTTTTAGCATAAATAAAGCTTGACTTAAAAAATATATCCATTAATTTATAAAAAAGGAGAAAAATCATGGCCATAAAGTTTATTGATCTTCTTATAACACAACTTCATGAAGCTTGTATTTGCCAAAAACTATACCATGACCCAAGATTAGCCCCCGGTGAAAGAATGTTGAATTTTTTTGTAACAGATTTTATGAGTCAATTAATCCAACAAGGATATGATATAGCTCAAGTCAAGAGGGAAACAGAAATAGCTTTTGGAGAATTAGAGCGCCAAGGCTATGTAAGGGAAGAAGTATCTATGCCGGAAATCCCGATCCTTACAGAAAAAGGGCTGGAATACTTTTTTTCTTATGATAAAATATCATAAGTTAATGCGGACAAGTTCCTCCGTTCCGTGTCCCCGCGTAGACGTTGCCGGAGATGGAGGCGTTTCCTGATACGGACAGGTTCCCCTCTATGGTCAGATTTCCGATTTGGCGGCGTTTTCCGGTTTCGGTTGATTCCCCGGTCCTCCCGCTATAGCCGGTGGACGTTTTATTGCCCTATTCCGTGATTTGTGGGGCTTTGAGGGTCAGGCTACCCGCTGCTTCCACCGTGACTCGCCGTCTGCCTTGATGGCGGCGGTGCCGCCGATTTCCACCGTCCAGTCCTTGGGGGAAACTGTCAGAAACGAGCCGTCCTTTTCTATCTTGAGGCTCTCCCCCGGCCGGATGACAAGCTCGTTCAGCCCGCACTCCGGCGCGACGTTGCCCTGCCAGCGAAAGTCGCTGATGCGCGGATAGTTCGGATCGCCGTCGTAGTAGGATAGATCGCAGAGCGTGCCGGGCGCGGGCGGGCAGACGACGCCCCGTTGCGGCCCGCCCCAGATAATGGGGATTTCCACGCGGGGGATGAGCGGCTCTTTGGGGTCGTCCGTCTCGTCGTTGCGGAGCGGCCGCACGTCGGCGTAATACCTGCCGTCGTTGGCGTAGGCGTTGACCACGCCAGCCTTGCGAACCATGCGGTAGTAATGCCGAAAGTCGGGCATGGCCAGTTCTATGGCCTTGCGAAGAACGTCAAGGATATTGGCATCAGCCATCGTTATCCCCAGCCCTCGTCTTTCCCATAGCCGATCATCGTCTTGTTGCCGCCGGAACCAAGCTCGTGGTAGACGCTCTGGGCCATGACCAGAGCGGCCCTCCCCCCGCCGGGCGTCACGGATGAGGATCATGCGGCTCGCCGTTAGCCCCGGCAGCAGCGTGGCCCACACATAGCTCATGCCCGCCGGGTCGGGGCTGTGCGTGAGCAGGTTGTCCGCGCTCTGGACGACATACACGTCGCCCGGCTCGGCCCCGTCCGACCAATATAGACCAGCCGCGCTGAGCCACACGGCATGCCGGGAAAGGTCATGCCCGAAGCTCCGCTCCAGCGTGACGGCAAGCTGTTTGATGGCCCGCGCCACGGTACAGCCGAAAAACACGATGTGCGGCAGGGGGGGCGACGGGAATATCAAGCCCCGCCCCAGCGCCGTGACGCGCACGACATCCGGCCTGGCCTGCTCGATCTCCCTGATCGTCCCGCTCCAATCCTGCCACGTTCCGTCCTCGCCCCTGTGCCCGAACCTCACGCGCACGGCCTACACCACGGCCAGCCCCGCCCGGATGCTTCCGTCCGGATCGGGTAGGTCGATTTCCGCGCGGGAAACCACGGCTTTTGGCCTGCGCCTGCTCGGCGCGCACGATGGGCGGGTTATGCTCGGCAAAACCGAGCGAAACCGTGATCTCGTCCGTGCGATCCGCCTCGGTGGAGTCGAAGCGCGAAAACACCACCCGCCTCACGCCCCGCGCCAGCAGATGACGGTTGGTAACGGCCATGACCTTGGGGTTGGCTTTGTCGTCCGGTGCGTTGAACATCTCGCTCAGTTTTCGCAGCTTGTCGTAGCACGAGGAATCCTCGTCGTTGGTGAGAATGAGCGAGAAAGTGATATCGCAGTCTTCCCAGCCCTGCGGGGCTTTCTTTTTGCCGCTGCCGCCGTCCACCTTCTGCTCGTCGAACCGGACTTTGCCGGATACCCGCAGATTCTGGAGGATGCCCGGCACAAGCTCGTTGTCCAGCCGGACCTCCCCGTGTTCAAAGGTCAAAACTTCCATGCCGTCTATGCTCCCATTTCAGCCATAAGCCCCCGCAGGGAAGACAAGAACGTATCCTTGTCCGTGACGCCCGGCAGGGAAAGCTCATGGATGGTAATGCTGATGGTGGTATTTCCCCCGGAAGTTCCGCCCGTTTCCGCCACGCGGGGCCGCGTATCCGCGCTTGCCTCACGTGCCAGCAGGGCTGGTTCCGGGATGGGCATCATGGCCGGAGCGGCGGAGTCCGGCATGGCGGGAACCGCTGGCGGAACTGCATCTGAACTATGAAATGCGGCCAGCCTGCCTGGAAGTGAAGGTGGAAGGCGCGGAAAGCGGCAAATTTCGCGTGGAGAAAATACGCTTCGGCAAAACAGACGCAGGCACGGTGGATAAAAGCATCATTGAATACAACCCGTGGATACGGCTTACTGGCATTCCGCAGGAAGCCTACGAGTACGTCGTCAACGGACATCCCGCCATTGAATGGATTATGGAGCGCTATCAGGTCAGAACCGACAAGCCCAACGGCATCACCAACGACCCCAACGACTGGGCACCGGAACAGGGCAAGCCCAGGTATATTCTGGACTTGTTGTTGAGCATTATCTCGGTGAGTCTGGAAACGCTACGGCTGGTCAGGGAATTGCCCCAGCTGACCTTTCAGGAAGCAGGTGGAAAGCAGGGGGACAACGTCTATCAAGGTTGGCCCGCTTTTCAGCGAGGGGGAAAGGGTGTGGTACAGGGGGGCAAGCAGCGGCTTGAGGAGGCGGGGTTTGTTGTCGTCTGGCCCGGGGAACACATCAGGCGGCACGGCATGGGAAATCGGCTTTGCCTACGCAAGGGACATCCCCGTCATCGGCATCCGTACCAACTTCCGCAATGCGGGCGACACCGGTCACAGTTCCGTGAACGCTATGATTGAGGGGAGTGTGGCCGGAATAGTTCAAACCAGTGCGGAGGCCGTTTCGCAGCTTGAGGCACTGGCGGGTACGTGGCGGGGTTGACCGCCTCTTTTTCATCCGCAAAGACAACTTTTGCACGCTCCTCGTGTTGATGGGGTGGCGCTTTCTTCATAGGGTGGCGTGGGGCATGTGGCTTCGCGCCTTCTTCATGCCATTTTTTCCGCATTTCTGAAAGCGTGAGAAGCGCAGCGCCGAACGCTCTTTTGGAGTCCAGAGGTGAAGCCTTTGGCAGGAGAGTAGCTGTTGTCAGACAGCTACCATCCTGTAAAGAAGAACTCCCGGTGTTTTGGGGACTACCTTTGACCGGGTATGTCGCCGATAAGGTATGGAACATCGCTTGACCAAGCCGAATCATCTGTGGACGAATGGCCAAGTGGAACGGATGAACAGGACATTGAAAGAGGTCACGGTCAATCGTTATTTTTATCAGACCCACGCCCACCTTGGGGAACCCTGAGTACATTTGTAAATACCTACAATTTTGCCAAGTGACTCAAGGTATTACAAGGACTGACTCCCTACGAGTTATTGTGCGGACATGGGCTGAAAAACCCGAGCTGTTTCATGCCGATCCAACCCTCCTCACGGTGGGACTGTATAACTAGGACAGCCCCAAAATTTTTCTGAATCTTTCAGAATTATGGGTATTCCGAGAGGTATCAAGAGTAAGGGTGTAATATTTTTATTATTTATTTCAGTATGTTATATTGAAGATAAAAAGTCCGTATGTGGAAAGCTCAAGTCTAACGTTACCATTTCCAATTTCTAGAAATTTCCGATAAGTAAGAGAAAAACCACAGCAGACCAAGCACCGGATAAGGCCACGCCTGAAAATCACCAAAACAGCCAGACAAGCCATGCTTTCTAAAGAACAAGCTATCCATTACACCGCGAAATTGCTGGAAGTGGCGGCTCATTCCGCCAATGAAGAGCAGTTTAAAATCAGCACCGAAGGCATTCTGGAAAGTCTTTGCAGGGCGCAGGGAATTTTCTGGAACCCATACTCCTATGAACGCGCCTTCCGTTCCGGTAAGGGAAAACGGCGGGTAGACGCCATTCACGGCTCCACCATTATTGAATACGAATTCCCACGCTCATTTAACCGGAGCGAAAATGCGCAGCTGCGGCACGCCCGCGCCCAAGCGGAAGAATATGCAAATTTTCTTTCGCTGGAAGAGGGGCGCGACCTAAGCAGCTATTCAATGGCGGCATGGGACGGAGAAACAATCTCATTCGGACATTTTGCGGAAAACTTTTTTGAATGGGAACCTCCGCGTCAGTTTGACGCTCTCTGCCTGACGCGGCTTCTCACACAAATAGCCGACGGCGGTCGCCCGCTTGTTAGCCCCATGCTGCTTCGGCACTTCGTTGGGCCGCAAACGGAAATTGGAAAAAAACTCCTCCCCGAATTGTTCAAAGCTGTCTGCCACGCGCAAAAATTACGGCAGACAACGAGAACAAAGCTCATTTATACGGAATGGAGTCGCCTGTTCGGACAAATCAACGGTACAGCCACTGAGAGGCTTGTTCGCTACATGGAAGATATCAGCTATCTTCATGGAACAGAATATAATAAAAATCCGCAAGCGTATGTATTCGCGTTGAATACATATATAGCAATCGTATCGAAAATCTGCGCTATTTACGCGCTGGCTTCGCAATCAGACGCGATATTTTTTGATGCAGACCCTAAACAGGCTCTGGCAAAGATTGAAGGCGGCGAATACTTTCAAATGTTCGGTATTGAAAACATGCTGAACAGCGATTTTTTCTCATGGTACCTAGGAAACGACATCGAAATTGACTTGACCAATCCGCTTGGCCTGTTGCTGGAACGTCTGCGGGCCATTGATTTTAACGTGTCCTTGAAAAATCCACAGTCAATCCGCGACTTGTTCAAAGGTTTGTATATGGGATTCACCCCAGCTTCCATGCGGCATGCGCTGGGAGAATATTACACTCCAGACTGGCTGGCATCCCACGTCATAGACACAGCGAAATGGACGACAGATCAAACTCTGCTTGACCCCACCTGCGGGTCCGGAACATTCATTCTAGAAGGATTGAAGCGTAGGCTTGGCAACGCTCCCAGCGAAACAGCACAGGAGCTTTTAAAAGGATTGTACGGCTTTGATCTGAATCCGCTGGCTGTGCTTACAGCGAAAGCGTCAATAGTTGTTTTCCTTTCAGGGAAATTCAATCCGTCAGATCCCGTCCTGCTTCCCATTTTTTTAGCGGACGCAATCAACACCACCGAACCCAAAAACGATATCTTCACTCATACCATACTGACGGAAAAAGGTCCGCAGACTTTCGCAATACCTACGCCGCTGGCTGAATCCCCCGATTTTTTTTCTGTTATGAACCACTTGAGAACCTGCATAGACGCTGATCTGAATGAAACTGACATAATAATGTCCCTGCGTTCAATATCGCCGCTAATCAACTCATTGGACAAAGAAAGCTCTGACATCATGGCGCAAACCGTGCGCGACCTGCTCGCCCTGCATGACAACCATTGGAACGGAATATGGTGTTTGATCCTGTTTGACCGCATTCGCGCAGGCTGTGTCAAAAACATCGATCTTGTGGCAGGCAATCCGCCTTGGGTAAAATGGAGCAACTTGCCGGGTCAGTACGCGGAATTCGTAAAACCCATTTGTGACCGCATGGATATTTTCAGCGAAGACAACTGGGTGGGCGGCATCCAATCTGACGTGTCAACTGTTGTGGCCTATCACGCGTTGGAGAGATTCGTTAAGCGCGGCGGCTCCTTGGCTTTCCTGATAACTGCGACAGTTTTCAAAAATGAATCCAGTCAGGGATTCCGGCGCTGGAAGCTCCATAACAAGCAAGGAGAAGAGCCAATGACCGTTGAAGTTGTGGAAGACTACGGCGCGATAAAGCCATTTGAAGGAGTTTCAAACTGGCCTGCTCTATTAATTGTTAAACGGAACGGCCAGGCAACAGAATACCCGATTCAGTATCGCCGCTACTCAACCAGATTGAAATATCAAGATTTGTGCGCGATCCCAATTCCCGGAAGCATAGACGGCCCTTGGCTTATCGGCTCTGAATCAGAAATCCAGTTCTGGCCAAAAATTTTCAACGCCGACAAACGCTCTGCGTATCAGGCCAGAAAAGGCGTTACTACTGACTTAAACGGATTGTTTTTTGTCAAGACAACGCCAACAAAAAATCCAGATTTCATTCAGATTGCCAATGATCCGCGTAACGGACGCCAAAACATCCCCACAAAATCTGCCATTGTGGAGAAGGAAAATGTGTTTCCGCTGCTTCGGGGCAGGGATGTGAAACGATTCAACGCCGCGCCGCAGCAAGCGCAATGCGTGATAGTCCCCCAGCGCGGCATGTTCGGCGACCCAAATCTTCCTACGGCCAGCCCGCGCCTGTTCCAGTTTTTGAGCGCATTCAAAAGTGTGCTTGAAGTGCGCTCCAGCTACTGTCGTTTTCAAAAGGGAAAACCATTCTGGTCAATCTGGTCAACAGGAGAATACACTTTCGCGTCGTTCAAAGTTGTATGGAAGGAAATGTCAGGCAGTTCCTTTGTCGCGGCTTATATCGGATCAGCTGATTTTTGTGGCGAAAATAAAGTAATCGTGCCCGATCACAAGGTTTATTTCGTGCCGCTACAAACGGAAAACGAAGCGGCATATCTGACAGCTTTCCTTAATGCCCGCGTGGTTTCAACCGCGATAAGCGCGTATGCCGCCGCTTTAAGTCTGGGAACCAGTGTTACCGACTATCTCAATATTCCCAAGTATGACGCCAAAAATCCCACTATGAAAGAAATGGCGGGCATGGCTAAAAAATTTAAAAAAGGCGAAACGCCAACGGAAGCCGACGAGGTCAGACTGAATGAACTGGTGCTCTCATTGCTGTCTCCATCTGACAACAAATAAACCTTTTTACAGGGCGAATATAACATCCTGAAAATGCCGAAAACTATCAAATCAACCGTCAACAACGGGGGACAAAAAATGGCTGTGTTAAAATTCCTGCTGATACAGCAATCGAAGGTCGTACCTGGCCGGTTTCAGCGGCAGCATTCGCTGCCGTGAAGGCAACCGCCCTTTCAGTGCGGTGAAAGGCCCCTTCGACAAGGGCTGCGCTTCATCCCGCGCGGCTTCGTCGCTCTCAACTGCGCTTCGCGAGACATTCGACTACGCCCTCCGGATGAGGCTCGACCAGCCTTGTCGATACGCGCTCTTGCTTGCGTTTTGCGTGGAAAACGCCCCCTCCCTGCCGCCTTCCAAGTGGAGAGCGGGCTCAAAGCTCACTGACGCTCGCGCCTCCAGGGGGCAAGGGAGCATATTTCTCGGGGCTGTCCTATAAAGCTAGTGTTTAGCTTCTTTTACCCAACGGGCAGCCCTTAAAACTTTGCACTAGTAGAAAAAAATCAGTATTACTGGTAGAAAAAAGTCAGCAGCCTTGCCCCAAGTGCGGGGGAGTGTCTAGAATCGAGCTATCAGGTGGCAGAGCAGGGAGCTGTGTCATCTCGACATTCTTCTGGAGCTTAAAACAGAACCGCAACACAATATAGCAGAGAATCCCCCGCAAGGAAGAAAGCCTTAAGGAAACACTGAATAGCTCCACTTTCGCAGTGAGTAACCCGCATAAATAGTGAATCTGAGAGAGGTAAATCGCGGAAAAACAGTTTTAATCAGTGTTTCCTTAAAGTTTGATAGAGTCAGTGTAACGCCCGAGATGATTTTGATCAAAAGGCGAAATGATTTTAATCGACTTTTTGAAGGCGAAAACCGACTTGGCTATTCTAAGCCTAAACTCTTGCGAATGTTTTGGGTTTATGCTCCTGCGTCCCAGGACGCCCGTTTTCGTCAGGAAGTCCGTGGGGCAGGAGCGTTTTTTCTGAAGGGAACGCCATGCCGGAGGGCCGGCGTCAGTCTCCGATTTTTTCGCGCACGGTTTCGGCCAGCTTGAGGAAGGCCCGTTTGGCCGCCGTGTCCTCGACCATGCGCACGATGGGTTCGCCCCTGTCGGCGGCGATCACTGTGGCCGGGTCCAGGGGAATGGCTCCCAGGAAGGGGAGATTGTGGACCTTGGCCAATGCTTCGCCGCCGCCCTTTTTGAACAGGTCGATTTCGCCGCCGCAGTGCGGACAGACGAGGCCGCTCATATTTTCCACCACGCCCAGCACCCGGGCTTTGATCTGGACCAGGAAGTCCAGGGCCTTGCGCACGTCGGCCAGGGAAATTTCTTGCGGGGTGGTGACCACCAGACACTGGGCGTCGGGTATGGCGTCAAGCACGGTCATGTGTTCGTCGCCGGTGCCGGGAGGGGAGTCGATGAGCAGGTAATCCAGCGCGCCCCACTTCACTTCGGACAAAAACTGCATGATGGCCTGGGTTTTTAGCGGGCCGCGCCAGATGACGGCGGCGTCGCGGTCGGGCAAAAAGGACTCCACGGAAATGACCCACAGATTGTCCCCACAGGGCACGGGCAGGATTTTGCCCGCGCCGTCGCTGTCCGCGCGGGAGGACATGCCGAGCAGGTGCGGCACGCTGGGGCCGTGCAGGTCCACGTCCAAAATGCCCACCTTGTACCCCTGGTTGGCCAGGGCGGCGGCCAGGTTGACCGTGACCGAGCTTTTGCCCACCCCGCCTTTGCCGCTCATGATGAACAGCTTATGCTTGATGGCGCTTAATGTTTCGGCAATGACCTTTTTCTGTAAAGCCATCGTCATGGGAATGGAGGCCGACCCGTTCGGGGCTCCGCCGGAGCATGAAGACATGACGTTATCCTCCCTGAAAAGTCGTTTGAGATCGGACATAAAAGACGCGGGGACCGCTGTGGCCGCGCCGAAGGAGACCGGTTCCGTTTCACGCGGGCTGTCCGGCGAAAAGGTCGGTCTATCGCTCTAAGGATATAGTCCTTTGCCCGGTTTCTGTCTACGGCGAAAGAATCCGCTGCGAGGGTCGCAACCGGTTCGGATGGATAAGGTCGCAGAGCTTCTACGCGGCGGCGTCCTCCAGCCAGCCGCCGAAGGGCATCCACGTGAACTCGCTCATCAATCGTCGCCATTTGCCCGCTGCCGCAGTCAGTCCGTAGTGGTAGAGGAAGCCGTTGACGGGTTCGAGTTTGAGACGAGGCTGTTCCGCGTCGATATCGCGCGGATGCAGATAAACTACGGCCGGTTGCCCCTGGGCGTTAAGTCGCCGGATTTCCCGACGTATGTACCAATAGGGGAACACACGGAAAAAGCCGCCCCCGCAGAAGGCCGTGCGGACGCCGAACGGGGCCGAGGTAGACACAGGAATTTCGTGCAGGCGCCCTTCGGGAAAATCCATAGAGCGGGGATAGGGAGACGCGTTCGGAATGCCGCCCAGAGAGCGCACTCCGGGGAACAGGCTGGAATCCACATCGTACCCGGCCAGCAACACGGCGCGGAAAAACCAGGTATCCTGCGGGCGGACCGAAAAGCCCGGCGCGCGATAGGCCCGTACGGACAGGCCGCAGCAGTCTTCCAGCAGCTTGCGGGAACGCTCGGCGTCCTGGCGGAAGGCGCGAGGACCGAGCCTGAACACCGGTTCGTGGTACATGCCGTGACTGGCGATTTCGTGTCCGGCGGCGGCCACGTCGCGGATAAGGTGGGGAAATTTTTGGGCTACCCAGCCCAGGCAGAAGAAAGTGGCCTTGTGGTCGCCCAGCGTCTCCAGCAGATTTTCGGTCATGCGGCACACGTGCGACTCCAATCCGTCCCAGGCCGGTGGCGGGAAGGAATAGGCCGAGCCGATAAAGTGGAAATAGTCTTCCAGATCTATGGAAAGCAGGTTGCGGATCATTCGTCTTTCTCACGGCTCAGAGCCGGGGCTTCCGTCAGGTCGTACGCCGTATCCGGGCGGGATGAAGGACCGAACACGATTTCCCGCTGTACGGTGAACGTGAGCAGGTACAGCGACGTCTCCACCAGCACTTTGGCTCCGTACACGTTGAAGGCCAAAGACCGGTACAGGGAGTCGATGGCGATGTACGATACCAGGGCCATGCTGATTTCAAACAGCAGATACGGTACCAGCGATTGCCAGTAGCCTTTTTCCGATTTGAACACGAAGGTGCGGTTGATCCCGTAATTGACGACCCACGAGCACACTCGACCCAGGGCCATGGCCGAGGCTAGGGAAAGACCCAGCATTGCGCAGATCATGAAGACCGCATAATCCACCCCGGCCGTCAGCAGGGACGACAGATTATAGCGCAGGAACACCAGGTAGATTTTCATGGAGTCCAGCAGCGGATGAAAATGGGAACTGCGGTTGCCGTCGATATAGACGGTCTCGATGGGCAGCTCCACCAACGGTACGTGATCTTTTTTGGCCTGGATGAGCATGTCCAGTTCAAAATCATATCCAGTGGTCCGCAGACGGAGCAGACGCGGCACGAAGAAGAGGGGAATTCCCCGCAAGCCGGTCTGCGTGTCGCTGACGTTCAGCCCGGCCAGAAGACGCATGACCCGGCGGGTGGTATTGTTGCCCACCCGGCTGCGCAGGGGCGTATTCACGCCGAAGCGGCGGCACCCCATGATCAGGGCGCGCGGGATTTTGAGCAGGCGGGCCGCCACGGCCAGCACGTCTTTGGCCAGATGCTGTCCGTCGGCGTCCAGAGTGACTACCCCCACGCTGTGCGGGAAGGCGCAGGCGATATGATTGAGACCGGTGCGCAGGGCCATGCCCTTGCCCAGATTGGTATAATGGCGCAGCACCGTTGCGCCCATGTCGGCCAGTTCCTGAAACAGGGTGTCGTATTCCGCGCCGCTGCCGTCATTGACCACCACTACGTCGCTTATCTCTTCCGAAGCCAGCAGGGCGCGCGCTATGTCCAGTACGGCGGGTTCAGGCTTGTAGGCGGGAATCAGGGCCACGGGCGGGGAAAAAGAACAGGGGGCTTCCATAGGCAATCTCCGTGTAACTGCATATGGGATAGCCCCCTCCCGTGACTCAATGCCATTATCTTTTGCGGGACGGGAAAGACATTTCCAAAGGCGACATTGCGGCCGGAGACGGACGCCCCGGCCGGAATGCGTTTTATTTTCAGGGACCAGCGGCAATGAGTTGCCGGAAAGGTGGACGGAATTGCAGCCTGACGGACGACAGACGTTGGAGCATTTTCACTTTGAACATGCTTCCGGAGTCGAACGGAGTGGAGCTCCGCTATGCTCTTCTCATCCGCAAGGCGTTTCACGTCGGCGGCTGAAGAAGCGCGACGACTTCAAGCGCGAAACTTAAGCCACTGGAACATCGTCGCCCTGAGCCGGTATAATTTCAAAGTTAAACCGTTTTAGACGATGATGAAGTCTTGGCGAAAGCGCCGATCTTTCTCTCTCCGTCTCCCGACAGCGCCGGAAGAGACGGAGCGATCATGACAAACGTGTTTTTGTTCGCTCAAGCTTCCGGCGTTTACAGGTGGCCCGGACCTCCATGCAGTTTGCAACGGTCGCGGCACCAGCCCGGCGTGACGATGATCCGCCCGCAAACGGCCCGTTTCCATACAGCCAGCGCGCCGGTTTCCTCCGCCGGTCTGGAACAGTACACCAGTTTTCCATCCGGTTCGCCGTGCGGACACTTGGTTTTGTCTTCTGCCATGATATCCTCCTCCGCCAAAGTATAGCGGGGGAAAAAGAAAGCGCAAGCTCGCGTCGTTGCAAAACACGGTCGGGACATTCTTCTTTTTCCGAAAAAGAGACGAATACCATATAAATCGATCCGGACAAAAATAGTTACAGACTGGAAAATTTGATATATCGTGATAAAATTAAAATATATTATACCATTTAAAGGAGGATCGGTATGGAGCATGTCAAGAGTTTCTGCGAGTCTCGTGAGGAACGGGACGACGCCAAGGACAATGCGCGTGAGTGTATGGAGCTGACGCACGCCGTTTGCATCCTGATGGCGGCCGACCCTCACCTCAGTCCTGACGACGCCGTAAACGACGTGTACCAGATTTACGATCACATTCGATCTCGGCGTCGTTAACAACAAGGACCCCGTTTTCCGCTTTTTCCGCCGATGAGGAAGAGGCGTGAGAACGGGGCCGGGCAAGCCGCTCCGGCCGAAGGGAAACCTCGTCCGGAGCCTTGTTTCTTTGGTGGTTGTTCAACTCGGAAAAATCATAGGCGAGACGGGGAAGCGAGTTTAAAGCCGGTTCGAGGTGAACAGGCTTCAAATGAAGCGAGACGGAAACGTCAATTGAGGGCATTGCTTCCCCTATGAGCAAACAAGCAGAGGCGTGGGACGCCATCATCTCGGAAATCAGGCGCCGCATCGAAAAAGGGGCTCGCGGCACGCATGCCGCTCTGGCCCGACAACTGGGCGTGGAGCGGGGTACGCTGACCCGCTGGATGCAGGGCACACTCAAAGGGGAGCGCGTGCCCTATGACAAGATGCTTTTTCTCATGGAGCGCCTGGAGCTTGATCCGCGTCGCTACTTTGGCGACGCTCCGTGGGCCAATCTGGGCGGCGTGCCCATCATCGCCCTGGCCGCCTGCGGTTATGACTGGTGTACCCGTGAACGTCTGAACGCCACTGCGCCCCGGCCCGGCGATCATGCCCTCAACCGGGATTTGTTCGCTGTATTGGCTGTGGGCGACAGCATGCGCCCGGCCGGGATCGAGCCTGGTTTTATTGTGTATTGTGATCCGCACAGCAGGCTCGACATTAATGATGTGGTCTTTGTGGAGCGGAACAACAATACCATTTCCCTCAAAATATACCGGGGGATGGACGGGGAGGACGTTATCCTGGAAGCTTGGACGCCGCCCGACGGAAAAGGAGAGCAACTCCTGTACACCGCGAGGACGGAGGTGAGCAATATTCTGCGCCTGGTTCCCGTGGTCTACGTCAAACGAAAAATGTAAACGGGATATTTTCGCGCCGAAAATTTTATTTAATTTTTATGTTTCTATTGAGAAACAAAAAAGGTACCTTGGCTTTGCCCGATGTGTCGTCTCAAACCGGGGATTGCCGGGAGCGGTTGGAAAAACGAAAGGGGCGACGGCGCGCCGGGAAGAATTTCCGTGATGGAGGGTGCGTGGATATATGGAGAATTTGGCGGAAAAGCTCGGCTGGCGTATGCGCCGTTTTCGGTTGGCGGCAAACCTGTCGCAAGGGGAGCTGGCGCGCGCCGCCTGCCTCACGAAAAGTTACCTGAGCGAGGTGGAGCGGGGCAAGGTGAACATCAGCGTCGCCAACCTGGACAAGATTGCCGAGGCGCTCGGCGTACCGCTTTTCGTCTTGCTGGATTGCGGGGATTTGCCGGGGCGAAACGAGGTGTTGAGGGATCTGGCGGAACTTCCGGACGACGCGCTGGCGGCCCTTCACCGACTGAGCCGGCATATAGGGCGCGGCACGACCCCGGGTAATCTATCCGGCATGTAACAAGGCGACCTGCCGGAAATGGCGGCCGGTTGCCGAGGGCGAAAAGCGGGCTCTGTCAAAGCTCTCTTTTTTGCTTGGCCGGTGGCGGCCTGCCGGGTGATACCACATTTAATACCTGAAAGGGGCGCAGGCAACTTGCGTCAAGAAGGCAGCCATGCGACCCTACGAGAGATGCAATTTCTGTTGCGGTTGTGTAATGAAGGAGATTGGCTTGCTGTATTCTTATAAAGAATTTTGAAAAACGATAGATTGCTTCAGAGCGTATTAAGTAAATTTTGACCAAAATAAAAATACGTTTATAAAAATACTACTCCACATTTATTATATGTTTTTTAATGCAGCTATATAATGAATTTTATAAACAATAAAAATGGGAAAGCAGGGGAGGTCGGCTTAGGTTTTTTGAGGGCATCTCGGGCCCAGACCTCATTGCCGGACCTGGCGCAAGACTGCCGTTTTCCATACAATGGTGTTGCCAAGCGAAATTGGCCTTGCTGGGTGCCGATAGTTTTGGTCAACTCCTGTTACGCTCTTTGCTATGTGAAAAAACTAAAATTTTTTGGTCTGAGCTTTGATGAGGGCTGCGCCTGGCGTTAGGAAACGTGCTTAAAAATTTGAGGTAAAGGAATGAATGATCCCAAGCAAAACTATTATGGTAAGTTATGTGTTGAAATGTACGAAATTTTGCACGAAGAGGCTCCCCAAGACGAACTGAATTTTTATCTTTCCTATGCTGAAAAAGGAAATAAAATTTTAGAGCCTTTATGTGGCAGCGGTCGTTTTCTCATTCCATTCATGAAACGGGGCTTTGATATCAGTGGAATAGATTTATCAGAGGAAATGTTAAAAAAGTTAAAGCAAAAAGAACCAAATGCAAAAGTTATTTGTTCTGATATCATAGAGTATTCTTCCAAGGAAAAATTTGATTATATTTTTATTTCTTCTGGATCAATTTCCTTATTTACAGATATAAATTTATTAAAAAAAATATTGAAAAAATTAAAAGATCTATTGTCTTCAAAAGGTAAGTTGGTTTTTGCTGTTGATACAGTCGCTAATAGGTGTTCCGATGACAGTGATTATAAAGTTTCTATTTCTGTAAAGACAAAGAATGGACTGGATTTAATACTTAAAAATAAAAACTATTATGATGTTCAAAGTCATACTCAATTTTCACCTGGAATATATGAGTTATATAGCGGCGTAGATTTATTGCAAAGTGAGGCAATGAATTTTCAAACACATCTGTATGCATTTGGAGAAATGGAGCAATACTTAAAAGAAATAGGATTTCAAAAAATTGTGACCTATTCTTCTTTCCAAAAAAAAGTTGCAACTGATGATACATGTGAAATGTTTTTGTTTGAATATATCAATAGCTAAAGCCTCTCTGTTATGGAGATGCTAAAGCCGTTCGTCGTAAAGGGGCTGCCGTGATTTCAGGATGGTAAACCTGGTTTGCAGATAAGCTTGTCGAGCCGAGTATCCAAAATATTCATGGCATGGGCCGGGCGCAATACCCAGGCTGTGTCCGCCCCCAGCCCCGATCCGCCCACGCAGACCACCGGACCGGGTTGTATGGCGCCGCCGTCCAAGGCCATCACGGCGCATTCCACGCAGACTTTGGTGCCCTGTCCCATCATACGCAGTGTGTTGGCCATAATCTCCACCGGATACACCCCATTGAACGCGTGAGACAGACCGCGTTCGGCACCGCTGAGCACGTGGGAGGCGGTGACGACGGTCATGCCGGTCGCCTCCAGTTCGCGCCGCACCTCGACGGGCATTTCTTGCCCTCCGGGTTCCTTGTAGCCGTTGGCGTGGGTGACCACGACGATATGGAATTCACGGGCGGCTTTTTTGAGCAGTAATGGTGTGGTCCCTCGGGTGCTCGCCACCACCAGGGTGGAAATATGATCCTCGCGGGCCGCTTGCAGCGCCAGTTCCAGAGTGCGGGCCGTATTGTTCGGCCCCGGCTTGGGGAAATAGGTCGTCATAGGTGCCGCTCCATAATTTAATGATGTGGTCTCATCGTAGCGCGCTTGCTTGAAAAAACAAGAGAAATACGCACTGAGAGCGCACTTGCTTGTGGGGCCGTTCCCGTCGAAAAGTTTTTTTCGGGAATCGCCGACACGCGCTGCGCCGACATCTCCTGATGAATCTGTGAACGGCAGAGAATGGGACCATGCCCGCATCCGAGGCACAGAGTAATCCGTACTTAAAAAGCAAACGTACATCGTGCGCTTGGAAAACGATAAAGGCCCCGGGAGCGCACCTCTCCGGGGCCTTTATCTATGAGCCTTTTCCGCTTTTTTCCGGCCGATCCGGCTCGTTCGCCGAAAATCGTTTTCCCCAATCGCCCGAGGCGGTGGGAAGCGGAAGGCTTTTACGACTCTTTTGACGATTATTCCGGGTTGAGGGCCAGCCGGAAGCCCACGCCGGTGAGCCGGTTGCTGTCCAGGTAACTACTGCGGGCGTTCGAACGGCAGAAGACGGCGGCATTGTTCCAGCTGCCGCCGCGGATCACGCGCCTGACACCCGATTCGGGGCCGCTGTAGTCTTTTAGTTCCGGAGTTTCCGGATAGGGAGCGTACCAATCCTGCGTCCATTCCCAGACGTTGCCGTATATATCATACAGGCCATAGGGATTCGGCAGTTTCGAGCCCACCGGATGCGTCACGAGCCGGGCATTTTCCGTGAACCAGGCGTAGTCGCCCAGAAGGTCCGCCGTTTTTCCGAAGAAGTACCGGTCCGTCGTACCACCCCTGGCGGCCAGTTCCCATTCCACTTCCGTCGGCAGGCGATAGCGGTTGTGCCCCTCTCTGGCGTTCAGACGTTTGATGAATTCCTGCACGTCATCCCAGGAAACACTGTCCACCGGAAGCGTATCGCCCGTATAATAGGACGGGTTGCTCCCCATGACTTCTTTCCATTGGGCCTGAGTCACCTCGTACTTGCCCAGATAAAAAGGCTTGCTGACGGTGGCTTTTGTATCGGGAGTGATCATGAATGAATTTGCCGGGATGAGCACAAACTCCATGCCGAGGCTGTCGGTGTAGGTCGGCAGATCGAAAGGAGACAGGGCCAGGCGGAAGCCCAGGCTGTCGGAGCGGGCGCCGGGAGCGGACTCGGTCCGGAAGGCATAGTGGAAATCATCGGCGCTGTTTGACCATGCTCCGCCAAGCACCACACGTTCGGACCCCGAAGCGGGACCGCTGTAATCTTTGAGTTCCGTGTCCTTCGGGTAGGCTCCGTACCGATCCTGCACCCATTCCCGAACATTGCCGTAGACATCGTACAGGCCATAGGGGTTCGGCTGCTTCCGGCCCACGGGCTTCGTACGATCGGTGGTGTTGTCCGCAAACCATGCATAGTCGCTCAGCGCTTCCTCCGTTTCGCCAAAGAAATATACGGTATCCGCGCCGCCCCTGGCGGCCAGCCCCCATTCCATTTCCGTGGGCAGGCGATAACGATCGTGTCCTTCCAGAGCATTCAGGCGCTTGATGAACTCCTGCACGTCATCCCAGGAAACGCTTTCCACCGGATTGTTGCGGCCTTTGAACTTTGCCGGATTGCTTCCCATCACCTTGGCCCATTGCTCCTGAGTCACCTCATATTTCCCCAGATAAAAAGGCTGGCTGACAAGAGCTTTCGCGCCAAACACGGGTTCGTCAAACATATTTTTTCCGGTTTCCACCAGAGCCGTACCGGCGGGAATCCGGACGAGCTCCATGCCGATGCTGTTGGTATAGGTCGGCAGTTCGCTCGCCTTAGGCCCTTCCTGGGCCTTGCCGACACCCGCTGCGCCGACAATGGGCAGGGTGACGCACAACGCCGCCACGACAGCTCTCACTTTACGCATAACGCTCTCCTTTATGAAGTTGATCCGCGGAACTTGGATACGGGCGAGGGGCAACGGCGCGGGCGGGGACCCGCTCTCCGGCGTCGCCCCGTAACCCCCGGTTCGAGTTTGCCGGTGTTTCTCCGCCGTCCAGGGCGTGAAAAGTCACGGCAAGGCTCGAATCAACCTTAAAAACTTTAACCAAGCGTCGTTGTATTCGGGCATTCCGGTCTGATGAGGCGAACCCCGGCTTCCCTGAATGCCCTTGAATTATTCCCGACTCTCGATACTTAGAATAACTTGTGAAAAGAGGCAATAAGAGTATGCGGCGATAATATGTTGTTCTATATAATCTCGTATAAAAAAAACTGGTTGCGCGTAATGTTCCTTAAATGGACTTAAAAAACGATGGAGCATCCGCACGCCGCTGGGGCAGCCGTACGTCTGCCTTGGCGACGCTGCGACAGCAGCGCCCGAAACTGTGGGCAAAACCTGAAGCCGAAGTCACAAAGGGGCGGGCGGTATCGCCGGATCGGTTCCAAGCTTTATTTACGAGTAATTTATCTTATTAAATTTTATAGTTATAAAATGCGTCTGTCCCGCGTCCGGCGGACGGAGGCGAGTCGTGCAGGACTGTGGCGGCTGGGCCGCCCGGTGAGTAGTTCGGGTGAAAAATTGCCCTCAGGAAAAAAAGGACAATCCCTCTTGACATAAACTTCTAAATCGAGGTAGGCGGATCAAAGCTAAGCCCTAATCTCACAATCGGGTTGGCGTCATCAAAGGAGAGTTGTTGATGAACCGAGTGCTTAAACTGGGCGCCGCCGCCCTGCTGGCTGTGGGTTTGACCGTTCCGGCCGTTGCGTTTGCCCGAATAACCCTTGATGTTCAGCCCGCCGACAAGTCTGTTATTTTTTTTCATAACCGGCACACCGCTCTTGCCTGCACGACCTGCCATGCCGCAAAACCCGACGCAACGCCTCCGTCTCTTCCTATCCGGGCGACTTTGCCCACAAGCTGCCAGAATTGTCATGATCTGACCTGCGGCGACGAACCTGCTACGAATGGTTGCGTCAATTGTCACAGCGATATCAGTCCCCTTCCCGAAAAGTAAGGAGAGAGTGAAGGGGATTTGCCGGATCTGTTCCGCGAAGTTGTCATCGTGCCACGAGGTGGTAAACGCCTCCAGGTAAGGATTTGTCATGGAGTTCCTTGATAGGCGCCGAGGAAGCGGTCGTGTCGCCTGGGGATGGCATGTCGACGGCGTTTGATGTGACGGCGATGCCGCTGCTTCTTCGGATAAATGACGGCACGGATGCTAGGCGCTGATTTATTAAAATAACCCCGCCGGGTTGAAAATAAGGGCTTATGGATAAAATTCCATAAACCCTTAAATTTTTTGGTGCGCCAGGAGGGATTCGAACCCCCGGCCGGCTGCTTAGAAGGCAGCTGCTCTATCCGACTGAGCTACTAGCGCGGCTTACTTCTCTTAGAGCACCTTTATTTGTCGGTCAAGAGGCGTTTGCGGTCGAGTCGGGCCGTGGCCGCTTTTTGTCGCTCAGGGGCACAGCCGGAGCCGTGATTTTTCCGGCAACAGAGGGCGGTCTCAACCGCGAGCGCATGACTGCTTGGCGCAGCCATGCGTCCGGCAGAAAAAAACGCATCAGACGTGCGGAACGTCCGGGAAGCCAGTCCGTCACCGGGGGAGGGGCTTCGTATATGGTGTAAAACCCACGGGCGTCCGGCACAGGCAGCACTCCCAGGAAATTCAGGCAGTCGGCGTGAACGCGGCGCACCGTGGTTCGAATTTCCTCGCTCGCGTCGTCCGGCAGCAGGCCGGGCGCCGTGGGCAGAATGCGCGCCCGCTTGCGGGCGGGGCTCAATTCCACCCAGGTGGGACTGAGGGAGACCCGGCGCAGTCTCGGCACGCCGCCGGGCGAACAGGTGAGATCCAAAGCCAGGATCATGGCGCGTTCGCGCGGGACGGTCCGCTGCGCGGAGATGAAGTTGCCCAGAGACCATGCGACGAGTTGAGGTTTTCCGTATCCCGCGTGCAGTTCCACAGGTTGAAGAATATGGGGATGCGCCCCGATTATCGCGTCCACGCCCAAGGCCAGGCAATGGGCCGCCACAGCCCGCTGGGCGGGTGAAGGTTCGGGCCGGTACTCGATGCCCCAGTGCATGGCGGCCACGATATACTGCGCCCCCGCCGCGCGCAGGGCCAGCACATCCCAGGTTATAAGAAGCAGATCCATGCCGTTGAGAGCGATTTCCCGTTCCAGCGCCGGGGTCACCGGGCGGTTGCTGCCATAGGTGTAATTGAGGATGCCCAGGCGCAGGCCGTTTACCTCGCACAACAGGGGCGGCGTGTGTCCGGCCTGCCCCGGCCCCAGGCCCGTGACGGCGAACCCCTTGTCCGTCAGGACCTGTTTTGTGCGCAGGGCCGCCTGAGCGCCCAGATCGAGGATATGGTTGTTGGCCAGCAACAGAACGTCGAACCCTGCTTTCCGCAACGCATCGGCCAGAGAATCGGGGGTGTTGAAACTGGGATAGCCGGTGTAGGGACGCCGGGGACCGGCGAGCACGGTTTCGAAGTTGCCTACGAGCAGATCGCCCTGCAACAGGGGAAGCACCGGCGCGAACTGACCGGAAAAATCGTAGCTTCCGTCCGCCTGGCGGGCGATGTTCAACTGCTCCGCGTGGGTCATGATGTCGCCGGTGAATACCAGACGCACCGCGCGATCGCACGCGGGCGGGGGCGCACCGGAAAGGCCCGGAACGGTCGGAGCAGGCGCGACGGGAGAGGGTGCGCAGCCGCCGGACAGAAGCAGCAACCACAGACAACACAACGCGAACACGAACACCACCTCCGGCGCGGCGGCGTTTATCCCGTCTCTTCCGGTCGAAAGCGCGCCGCGAGGGTTCAACCTAGTACAAGGCACGGCGGACCTCAAGTCGTTCGCGCGAGGCCGTAAGCGTCGTGGCGGGCCGCCGAGATGAACAACTCGCCGCCGTCCGGTTCGGAACCGGGCGGCGGCGAAGGGAACCGGAAAGGGAAACGCCGGTTGGAAGTCCGGTGCGGCGCGAAAAGCGCCGTGAATGAGCCAAAAACCGCGTTTTTTGGCGAATGATCTTCATAATTCAGCCCTTGGGCTGAATTATGAAATGAGTTCTAGAGAGAATGGCGCTGCTGGCTCAGCCAGTCGCGAAAAGCGGCGATTTCCTCGCTTTGTTCCTCAATGATGTCCTGGGCCAGATTGGCGATTCGGCGGCTGTCGGAATACAGCAAAGCGGGCAGAGCCATTTCCACGGCGCCGGCGTGGTGCGGAATCATGAGGGCCACAAAGCGCACGTTGGGGTCAAGGCCCTGGCCCTGGTCCATCATTTCATCCATCTGCCGCTGCATATCCTGGTAAGCGGCCTTGTCCAGACCGCCCTCGGTGCGCAGCAGGGCCTGCATGTCCATGATCTCCTCGGTCTGGGCCTTGCGGATTTCCTGAGCCCAGCGGGCAACCTGAGGCTCGACGGAACCACGGGGCGATTGCAACAACTGATCGGCCATATTCACGGCGCCTTCGTGGTGAGCTATCATGCCCGACAGAAAAGCGCGATCGGAATAGTCCCGGGCCTGATTCATGCCGTGGCTCATGCCCGCGTGATTCATGGCGGACATGGCGGGCGCAGGAGCGGTTTGCGACGGATTCTGTGCCTGGCTCTGGGCCTGGGGTTGGCGGCCCATGTGCACCTGATTCGGCGCGGCGTGGGCCTGGGGAACGGCAAAAGGCATAACCAGCAACAGGCCGAGCATGGCCGCGTTGCCGGATAGCTGGCGCAAGGTGGCGCAAAGGGTAAGTTGACGCATGGATGGTACCTCCTTTTCAGGATGTACGACCCTTGGCGTGAGCGGGCAATGAGAAGTCTCCGTGCCCGGAGAAGTCCCGGGACGGAAAAGACGGTCGCTGTTGACAAAGGGGACGCCCGGGGCGAAAAACTCCTTTTCCGGGTACGGAACATGGCTCCACATGCGTGAGATTCGTCATGAGGGAGTTGACCCCAGGTTCGGGAGTGAAGGCATGAGCGACATGATGGACGCAAATCGGCCGATCGTGGTGCTGGTGGCCACCGGAGGCACCATAGCCATGAAAGTGGATCCCGATCTGCAGGCTCCCCGCCCGGTGTTCGACGGGGATGAACTGTTGGCTCTGCGGCCCGATATCGCCGGATTGGCCCGGCTGGACGTGATCAATCTGTTCAATATTCCGTCCGAATATATGGACCCGGATCGCTGGCGCGCTCTGCACGCCGCCGTGACCGTCGCCGTGGCGCGGCCCGAGGTGGCCGGGGTCATCGTGTCCCACGGCACGGATACCATGGAGGAAACGGCCTGGTTCCTCGATCTCACGCTGGATACGGACAAGCCCGTGGTATTGGTGGGCGCGCAGCGCAACGCCTCGGAGGTCGACTTCGACGGTCCGCGCAACCTGTTCAACGCCGTACGCATTTGTCTTTCGCCCGAAGCATCGGGCAAGGGCGTGGTCATCTGTCTGAACGATCAGATTAATGCCGCGCGTGAAGCCTCCAAGACCAGCACTTCGGAAGTGGCCACCTTCAAGTCGGGCGACTTCGGATTTCTCGGCCAGGTGGACCCCGACGCCGTACGCTTTTATCGCAGTCCGGCGCGACGGCAGCATGTGCCCCTGCTGGACGACCCCCTGCCCAGGGTGGATATCGTGCCTTCCTATGCCGGGGCCGACGGCGTCCTGCTGCGGGCCGCCGCGGAAGCCGGGGCGCGGGGCGTGGTGCTGGCGGCTCTGGGCTGCGGCAACGTACCTCTGGGGCAGTACGAAACTTTGCGCGAGCTGGTAACGCGGGGCGTGGCGATTGTCATCGCCACCCGCGTGCCCAACGGCCGGGTTTTCCCCCTGTACGGCTACCCCGGCGGCGGGCGCAGTCTGGCCGAGGCCGGGGCGGCGTACGCCGACAATCTGTCGCCGCAGCACGCCCGCGTGCTCCTCATGTTGGGGCTTCAGCACGGATTGGACGCACGGGGCGTCCAGGCCCTGTTCGCGCGCTGAGCGCCGCCTCAACGATTGGCGGCGGGCCGCTCAAAGCGCGGCACGCGCAGATGGCAGGCTCCACGTCCGGTGCGCTCGGCGAAGCGCTGATGATAGTCTTCGGCCGGGTAGAATTCTCCCGCTTTTTCGATGCGGGTAACCACGGGGTAGCCCAGCATTTTCAACTTGGCCACAAGTTTTTCGGCCACGGCCTTCTGGGTTTCGTCCAGGTAGAAAACCGCTGAACGGTATTGGCTGCCCACATCCGGGCCCTGTCGATCCAGTTGGGTAGGGTCATGGATTTCGAAGAACAGGCGGGCGAGCTGTTCATAGGAAACCCTGGACGGATCGAATGTGACGCGCACGGTTTCGGCATGGCCGGTACGGCCGCCGCATACCTGTTCGTAGTCGGGGTCCGGAGTGCTGCCGCCCGAGTAGCCGGACACCGCTTCGCACACGCCGGGCGTTTTGCGGAAGGCATCCTCCACACCCCAGAAACAGCCTCCGGCGAACAGGGCCACGCCCGAGCAGCGGTCGGCGGCCGGCGTGGCCGGACCCGCCGGATTCGGGACGTCGGCGTCGGTTGCCGACTCGCCGGGACGAAAGGCCAGCGAGAGGGAATTGACGCAATGCCGCGTGTTTTTAGGCGTAAAATGTTCGCCTTCAAAAACATGTCCCAGATGGCCGCCGCACGAGGCGCAGACGATTTCGATGCGCGCGCCGTCGGGATCGGGACGACGTTCCACCGCGCCCGGAATTTCGTCGTCAAAGCTGGGCCAGCCGCAACCCGCGTCGAATTTGTCCGAGGACCGATACAGGGGCGCGCCGCACCGGCGGCATACATAGGTGCCCGTTTCGTCCAGGTTCCAGTATCGGCCCGAAAAGGGCCTTTCCGTACCTTTGTCCCTGATGACGCGATTTTCTTCCGGCGTCAGGGGGGGCATGGGGGTGGTGCTCATGATTGTCGCCTTGAGGGGAATCGGCGCGGCGTCGTGAACCGTGTCGGCGGACACGGCCGATGCCGTGCCCGGACCGAACGCGACCAGAAAAAAAATAAGAACGCGCGCGCCGGAAAAGAGGTTCATGCCGAAAGAGTAAGATCGCCGCTCTGTTCGGCAAGGATTGACGGTGTGAGTCGGAAGATTATCCTTACAACGAATATGCGGAATAAGGAGCTTCGGCCGAGGCCCGTCCCTGGCGCGCCGGAAGCATGGCTTGCCGCGGCTCCACGGACCGTTCCGGAAAGTACGTGAGGTGCACCATGAGCAATGGCTTTATCGACTGGTTACAGACGGTATGCGACCGGATTGCCGATCAGGAAGAGCAGGGCAAGACCCTTATCGAAAGCGGCGACACTGCGGGATATCGGGCGATCATGCGGAAAAAGGCCGAACTGCTGGCTTCGCTGGACAAGGAAGGAGGCGTCCATCTGGCCGCATTGCCCGCGGCCCTGCGTGAGCGGGCCCGCGCAGGGCTCCGGAATTTCGCGTCCGGCGCGGCCAACGCGCTGTCCATTGATTCGGTGTTCTATATGTCGGCTCTGCTGTATCCGGACGAAGCCAAGCCCGGCGAACCCAACAATCTGGAGCGCTTTCGGGACGAATTGAAGGCCGCGCTCTGAGCCGACGGCCGCTTTTCTCAAACCGGCGACGAGCGGCGAGACAGGGCGTCCGGCGCGTTTTTCCCGCCTCTCCCGGCGTCCTTAGGCCGAATCCCGTTCGTCGTCATCGCCCCGGCATAGAAAGTCCAACAGGGGGCCGCGTTCGCCGCCCACAAACCATTGCTCCACAGGCACATGAGCCAGCGCCGAGGTCAGCGCTTCCGGCGTGCGGGGCACGCCTTCAAATTGTTTTTCCAGATCGGCGATATCGCCCAACGTGAAAAAATCGCCGTACAGGGAGCAGCGGGTGATGACGCCGTTTTTGACGTTGAACCGGCATTCCAGAGCGCCCCACGGAAAACGGCGGCGGCGACGTTCGGTGAATTCGGGCGATTTGCCGTAGTTCCAGTCCCAGGATCGGTATTTGGCGTCGGCCAGAGCCTCGGCCTCGGCCTTCAGCCGGGGGGGCAACGCGGTTTCCCCGGTGGCGCAACGGCGCGCCATGGCGTCGATGACGCGGGTCATGCATGTATCCCGACTCCAGTCCGGGGGCAAAAATTCCCGCAGGTTGGCCACCCGGCTTTTGTGCGAAGCCACTCCCTTGGAGCGGTACTTGTCCGGGTTGCCCGTCAGCGCCTTGCCCAATATGCCGGCGTCGAGGTCCACCATCATAGTCCCGTGGTGCAGCATGCGCGAGCCCGAACGGCGCTGGGCGCTGCCGGAAATCTTGCGGCCTTCCACTGTGATGTCGTTGCGGCTGGAAAAACGGGCCGTCACCCCCAGATCGGCCAGGGCGCCGACAATGGGGGAGAGAAAATCCGCAAAGCTTGGCGGGCGGTTTTTATCCACTACGGTCAGAAAGGAAAAGTTGATATTGCCCTCATCGTGGTAAACCGCCCCCCCACCGGTGGGTCGTCGTACCACGGACAACCCGGCCGCGCGGACAAAGTCCTCGTTGATTTCCTCCAGAGTGTTCTGGTGCCTGCCCACAATGATGGAAGGACCGTTGCGCCAGATAAGGAACCAGCCGGGGCGGCCGGGTTCGAGAGCGTTGAACAGCGTTTCCTCCAACGCCAGATTGAAGCAGGGATCAAGCGAGTCGATGCGCAGGGCAAGCATGGATACTCCGAAAAAACAGGCAACCGCCGGAGACGCGAACGCCTCCGGCGGTTAGGCGCCGTCCTGTCTTTTATTCCATATCTTCCGTCAGCACCATGCCGCGGGCGGCAAGGGTTTCGTCGAGTCGTCGCACCGGGGTGCGGTAGGGGGCGTGAGCCGGATCGTCGGGGTCGGCCCGGCCGCGCTTGACGATGTCGTCAAGCAGGTCGACGAGCTTGTCGAGGGTTTCCTTGCTTTCCGTTTCGGTGGGCTCGAACATGAGGCATTCGGGCACGATAAGCGGAAAATAAACGGTTGGAGCGTGCACGCCGCCGTCAAGCATGGCCTTGGCGATATCCAGGGCGCGCAGACCCTCGGGCGCCGAGGCCACGAACTCATGCATGCACAGGCGTTCATAGGGCATATCAAGGATGTCCCGAAGGCGCTTGTGCAGATAATTGGCGTTGAGCACCGCGTATTCCGAGGCCCGCCGCAACCCTTCGCGGCCCAGGCGCAGGATGTAGGCGTAAGCTTTGAGCACTACGCCGAAGTTGCCGTAAAAGGGCGCGATATAGCCGATGCTTTTGGGCCGGTCGTAGTCCAGGTAGAAAGTTCCGTCCTGTTGCCGGGCCACCCGCGAAACGGGCAGGAAGGGCTCGAGGCGGGCGCTGACGCCCACCGGCCCCGCGCCGGGGCCGCCGCCGCCGTGGGGCGTGCCGAAGGTCTTGTGCAGGTTGAGGTGCACCACGTCGAAGCCCACATCACCCACGCGCATCTTGCCCATAATGGCGTTCATGTTGGCGCCGTCGTAGTAGAGCAGGGCGTCCACCCGCCGCAATTTCTCCACCAGGGCGGGCAACTTGTTTTCAAACAGGCCCAGGGTGTTGGGGCAGGTCATCATCAGGGCCGCCACGTCGTCGGTCAGGGCCGCTTCCAGAGTGTCGGGGTCGATAATGCCGTCTTTGGACGGGATGTTGACCACCTCGAATCCGGCCAGAGTGGCCGAGGCGGGGTTGGTGCCGTGGGCCGAATCGGGGATGATGATCTTGGTTTTTTTATTGCCTTTGTCGCGGTGGTAGGCCGCGATAAGCATGGCTCCGGTAAACTCGCCGTGGGCGCCGGCCATGGGCTGAAGGGTAAAGGCCGTCATGCCCGTGATTTCGCACAGCAGACGTTCCATTTCCCACAGCAGTTGGAGGGCGCCCTGGGTGTAGTGCCCGGCTCCGCGCAGTTGGGCCATGAGGGGGTGCAGCCCGGTAAAGCCGGGCAGGGCGGCCGCGTATTCCATGAATTTGGCATTGTACTTCATGGTGCACGAGCCGAGGGGATAGAGATTGGCGTCCACCGAATAATTGAGATGAGACAGCCGCGTGAAATGGCGTATCACATCCAATTCGGACAGTTCGGGCAGCCGGGGCCGGGATGCGCGCAGCAGGGAGGCGGGCAGCATGTCGGCGGCGCGCCGCTCCGGCTGTTTGGGCAGCACGCCGGTGCGGCCGGGACGGGAATCGGCGAAGAGCGTGTTCACAACAGTCCTCCCTTCGTGGTCTGGGCGCGCAGAGCGGCTCCCATCAGTTCGGCCAGGACGCCGATTTGTTCGCGGCTGTGCTTTTCGGTGCAGGCCACCAGAAGCACCTTGTCCATGCCGGGGTAGTAGCGCCCGACCGGGAAGCCGGGCACATAACCCTGGCGGGTGAGGGCGTCGGCCAGCCCGTAGGCGTCCACGGGCAGTTCCAGCGCCACTTCATTGCCGAAGGGAGCGTCGTTCAGCAGGCGCACGCCGGGCAGAGCGGTCAGACGTTCCACGGCATAGCGGGCGTTGGCCATGCCCAGTTCGGCAGTGCGGATCAGTCCCTCGGGACCCAGCAGCGACAGATGAATGAGACTGCGCAGCGCGCACAAAGCCTGATTGGAGCAGATGTTGGACGTGGCTTTGGCCCTTCGGATATGCTGTTCGCGTGCCTGCAGGGTCAGCACGTAGCCTGTGTTGCCGTCCACGTCTTTGGTGCGGCCCACGATGCGGCCGGGCATCTGGCGGATCAGGGATTTTTTGCAGGTCATGATGCCGAGGTAGGGACCGCCGAAGCTGAGGGGCATGCCCAGGGCCTGGCCGTCGGCCACGGCGATGTCCGCGCCCATTTCCCCCGGAGTCTTGAGCACCGACTGCATGACCGGATACACGGACAGAACGCCGAGCGCCCCCTGACTCCGGGCGTGGGCGAACAGGTCCGTATAGTCGTCCGCCACTCCGAAAAAGTTGGGGTTCTGGACCATGACCGCCGCGCACTCGCCGTCTCCTGCGGCCGCCTTGAGGGCGGCCTGATCGCTGACGCCGTTCTTATGCGGCACGGTGACCAGATTCAGATTGAGATTGCGGGTGTATGAGGTCAGCATGGTACGCCAGATGGGGTTGACGGCCTCGTCCACCACCAGCTTGCGCCGCTTGGTCAGACGAATGGCCATCATGCCCGCCTCGAACAGGGCCGAACCGCCGTCATAGACCGAAGCATTGGCGCAGTCCATGTCCAACAGGCGGCACATCGAGGTCTGGAACTCGAAAATAGCCTGAAGCGTGCCCTGCGACACTTCGGGCTGGTACGGCGTATAGGCGGTGAGAAACTCGCCGCGCCCGGCCAGGGCGTCCACGGCCTTGGGAATGTGATGGTCATAAAAGCCCGCGCCCAGAAAGCCGACCACTCCCGTGTGGTTGCGGGCTGCCAGGGCTTCCAGGCGGGCGCACACGTCCATTTCGCTCTGGCCTTCCGGCACGTCGAAACGGCGCGGACGCATGGACGGCTCGATATCGGCGAACAGATCATCCAGGGTGCGGACGCCCACGACGTCCAGCATGGCCCGGGTTTCTTCCTCCGTGTGGGGAATGTAGGGCATGATCTACTCCTGGCAGAGCTTTTCGTAGTCGGCGGCGTTCAGCAGGCCGGAAGGCCGGCCGGACAGGGCGACCCGCACCATCCACCCCCCTCCGTAGGGGGCCTGGTTGACGAGATCGGGGTGGTCGGCCAGTTCTTCATTGACGGCCGTCACCGTGCCGGATACCGGCGAGAACAGATCGCTGGCGGCCTTGACGGATTCCACCGTGCCCATTTCCGCGCCTTCGGTCAGCGTGTCGCCCACGGAGGGCAGTTCCACATAGGTAATGTCGCCCAGGGTGTGCTGGGCGTATTCGGTGATACCGAGCACGGCTTCGTCGTTTTCGATGCGGACCCATTCGTGGGTGTCGGTGTAGGACAGATCGGCGGGAGTGTTCATGCGGGACTCCATTTTATCAGGTTATGTGAAAAGAGAGCGGACTATTGCAGCTTCGCGCGGGCCGTGCCCTTGGTATAGAAGGGCAGAGTCGCGCGCCGGGCGGACAGAACGGACTTGCCGACCACCAGGGCGAAATCCTCACGGGCGGCGTGGGCCTTGTCCACGAAAGCCAGGGCCACGGCGTGCCCCAAAGAGGGAGCGAAGGACCCGCTGGTGACGCGGCCCACGATCTCGCCGCTTTGACCTCCTTCGCCGGGCAGGGTTACGGCGTCGCCGTTGCGGGCCGTGCGGCGTCCGTCCAACACCAGGGGCAGCAGTATCTGATGTCGGATATCTTTAGCGTGCTCGTGCCCCACATAGGGGGCCGCGCTGGCGAGCATGCCGCCCATGCCGGACTCGGCCGGGGTATGCTCCGTATCCAGTTCGTGACCGTACAGGGCCAGCCCCACTTCCAGTCGCAGCGTGTCGCGCGCGCCCAACCCGGCGGGCTTGACGCGCTCGTCGGCCACAAGGGCTTCCCACAGCGGAAGCGTCATTTCGCGGGAGGGGTACAACTCGTAACCCAGTTCACCGGTGTAGCCGGTGCGGCTCACCAGCAGGGGACGGCCGCCGAAATTGGTTTCGCGAAAGGAAAAATAGCCGAGATCGTGGAAATTCTCGCCAAGCAACTTTTCCAGAACCTCCACCGAGGCCGGTCCCTGCAGGTCGATTTTGCCCGAACGGGCGGAAATGTTTTCCACCAGGCCGGGCAGGCGTTCGGACAACACGGCGAAATCACCCTCGGCGCAAGCCGCGTTGACCACCAGGAAAAAGTGATCGTCGCCCATGCGATAGATGATAAGATCGTCGAGCACGCCGCTTTGCGGATTGAGCAGAAAGCCGTAGCGGCATTTGCCGGGTTTGAGGCTGTCGAGATTGTGGGTGACGGCCAGCGCCAACAGTCGGGCCGCGCCCTCCCCGCGCACGACGAACTGCCCCATGTGACAGATGTCGAACACCGAGGCGACGGCGCGGGTGTGGTTGTGTTCGACCAGAATTCCCTCGTACTGGATGGGCATGTCCCATCCGGCGAAGGGGGCCATTTTCGCGCCGTGGGCGCGGTGCCAGGCGGCCAGGGGTGTTTCGAGCAGTTCGGACACGGGCAACTCCTTACACGAAAATCGGAACGAACTGGGGTTGTGATACGGCAGAACGCCACCGGAGTAAACAGGCGGCGGCCGGAAGGAACGGCGCGCGGACGGATAGCCGGAACTATCGACCGGCGGGGTCGGGCCGGATTCCACATTCGAAAGAGGATGCCGCATCTGGAATGTTTTGCCTTTGAAATTTTCTAATTTCAAAAGCGGCGCTGCCGTCATTTCGCCTGAAAAGCGTGTTTTTCAGGCTCATTCGGCGCGGGCGTCCGCTCCCGCCGCCGGAGCGGTTGCCGTTTTCAACGGCAAGCCGCTTTTTTTTAAAGTGGAACGGCAGCCGGGCAGTTCAGAAAAATCAGCACTACAGGATTCTGACCCAAAAATGTTCGACCGTGTTGACGGAGGCCTTTGTTGGCGCTATTGCTAAACCAAACGGCATAGACACGCTTTTGGGTAAAAACGTGTCCGTCGGGGCCGGAAAAGTGATTTTTGTTCGAGGAGCGCTTCATGCCAGTTTCGTCCGAGCATCGTCCCCAGCTTGCCACCATCCGCACCGAGGACGCCGTGGGCACAGTGCTGTGCCACGACATCACGCGCATCGTGCCCGGCGAGTCCAAGGGGCCGGTGTTTCGCAAGGGCCACGTGGTCCGGCCCGAAGATGTGCCCGTGCTTTTGGCCGTGGGCAAGGAACATCTGTATGTGTACGAACCTCAGCCCGGCCTGGTTCATGAGGACGACGCGGCAAGGCGCATCGCGGCCGCCGTCATGGGGAGCGGCCTTGCCCTGACCGACCCCAAAGAGGGCCGCATCAACGCCGTGGCCGCGATCCACGGCCTGCTGACCGTGGATGTGGAACGCCTGCTGCGCATCAACAGCCTGGGCGAGGTGTCTCTGGCTACCTTGCACACCATGCAGGAGGTGAAGGAAGGGCAGGCCGTGGCGGGGACCAGGGTTATTCCTCTGCTGGCCGACGAACGGCAGGTGGAAGCGGTGGAGCGCATCTGCGCCCCGGCCGCGGACGAGCCCGACGGAGCGCCCCGGCCTGTCGTTGCCGTGCGGCCCTTCCGTTGCGCTTCCGTGGGCCTGGTCACCACGGGCAGTGAAATTTATCACGGCCGTATCGAAGACAAATTCGGCCCGGTGTTGCACAAGAAGTTCACCGACCTGGGCAGCCGTGTCATGGGCCAGACACTGACCCCCGACGACGGCGACCTGACTCGCGACGCCATTCTGGACTTCATCCGGGGCGGCGCGGACATGGTGGTGGTGACGGGCGGCATGTCCGTGGACCCGGACGACCGCACCCCGGCTTCCATCCGGGCGGCGGGCGGCGTGGTGGAATGCTACGGCGCGCCCACCTTTCCGGGGGCCATGTTCATGCTGGCCCATGTGGGCGAGGTGCCGGTACTCGGCCTGCCCGGCTGTGTCATGTACCACAAGGCCAGCATTTTCGACCTTATTGTTCCTCGGCTTCTGGCCGGGGTTAAGGTCGGCGCGGCGGACATCGCCGCCCTGGGGCACGGAGGCTACTGCGCGGGGTGCGGCGAGTGCCGTTACCCCGTCTGTCCCTTCGGTAAAAACTGAGCCTTTGCTTTCGTCCCGCCCGGCGGCGGGGCGGAAGCCCGACCGTTTCAGACCGCGGGTGCCGGACGCCCGCCATGCAAGGAGGACTTCATGGTTGAAAAGAATCTGGTGGTGAACGGTATGAACCGGCGCCTGCTGGTCAATCCCGAGGACAGCCTGGCCGACGTGCTGCGCAAACAGCTTTCCTTGACCAGCGTCAAGGTGGGCTGCGGCGCGGGCCAGTGCGGCGCCTGCAACGTCATTCTCAACGGCAAGCTGGTGCGCACCTGCATAACTAAGATGAAACGCGTGGAAGACGGCTCCAGCGTCACCACTCTGGAAGGCATCGGCACCCCCGAGCATCTGCACCCGCTTCAGCAGGCCTGGATTTACCACGGCGGCGCCCAGTGCGGCTTCTGTACGCCCGGCTTCATCGTGTCCGCCAAGGCGCTTCTGGACGTCAATCCCAACCCCTCGCGCGAGGAGGTGCGCGACTGGTTCCAGGACCACCGCAACGCCTGCCGCTGCACGGGCTACAAGCCCCTGGTGGACGCCGTCATGGACGCCGCGGCCGTCATGCGCGGCGACAAGAGCGTGGACGACATCATTTATAAGGAACCCGCCGACGGCAGCGTGTGGGGCACTCGCCGTCCGCGCCCCAGTACCGTGGCCCGCGTGACCGGCACGGCCCTTTACGGCGACGACATGGCCGACAAACTGCCCGAGGGCACGTTGCATCTGGCCCTGACCCACGCCAAGGTATCCCACGCCAATATCAAGGGTATCGACACCTCCGAAGCCGAAGCCATGCCCGGCGTGTACCGTGTGCTCACCTATAAGGACGTGAAGGGCAACAACCGCATCAGCGGTCTCATCACCTTCCCGACCAACAAGGGCGACGGCAATGATCGGCCCATCCTGTGCGACAAAAAGGTCTTCCAGTACGGCGACGCCCTGGCCATCGTGTGCGCCGACACCGAATGTCACGCCCGCGCGGCCGCCGAAAAGGTCAAGGTCGACCTGGAGGAACTGCCCGCTTACATGAGCGCGCCTGAGGCCATGGCCCCCGACGCCATCGAAATCCATCCCGGCACGCCCAACGTGTACTATGACCAGCTTCTTGAAAAGGGGCCGGATACCGCGCCTATTTTTGCGCGCGGCGACGTGGTGGTGGCCGAGGACGACTTCTACACCAGCCGTCAACCCCATTTGCCCATCGAACCCGATGTCGGCTATGCCTACGTGAACGAAGAAGGCAAGCTGGTCATCCACTCCAAATCCATCGGCCTGCACTTGCACGGCCTGATGATCGCGGACGGCCTGGGCCTCGACTTCGCCAAGGATATGATTATGGTGCAGACCGTGGCCGGCGGCACCTTCGGCTACAAGTTCAGTCCCACAATGGAATCTCTGCTCGGGGTGGCCGCTCTGGCTACCGGCCGTCCCTGCCATCTCCACTACAACTACGAGGAGCAGCAGACTTACACCGGCAAGCGTTCGCCCTTCTGGACCCACCTCAAACTGGCGGCCGACAAGTCCGGCAAGCTGCTGGCCATGGAGTCCGACTGGTCCGTGGACCACGGCCCCTACTCGGAGTTCGGCGATCTGCTTACCCTGCGCGGCGCCCAGTTCATCGGTGCGGGCTACGACATTCCGGCCATCCGGGGCAACGGCCGCACGGTGTGCACCAACCATGCCTGGGGTTCGGCCTTCCGCGGTTACGGTGGTCCCGAAAGCGAGTTCGCCTCCGAAGTGCTCATGGATGAACTGGCCGAAAAGCTGGGCATGGACCCGCTGGAACTGCGCTATAAGAACGTGTACCGCGAAGGCAGCACCAATCCTTCCGGCCAGGTGCCCGACGCCTTCAGCCTGCCCGAGATGATCGACATCCTGCGGCCCAAGTATGAAGCCGCCAAGGCCAAAGCCGCCAAGGAATCCACGCCGGAAGTCAAGCACGGCGTGGGCGTGGCCATCGGCATCTACGGCTGCGGCCTGGACGGCCCCGACTCGGCCGAAACCTGGGTGCAGCTCGATCCTGACGGCGGCGTGACTGTGGGCGCCTGCTGGGAAGAGCATGGTCAGGGAGCCGACGCGGGCGTGCTGGGCACCGCCCATGAGAGCCTCAGGCCCCTGGGCATCCCGGCCTCCAAAATCCGCCTGGTCATGAACGATACGGCCGTCACCCCCAACGCCGGTCCGGCGGGCGGTTCGCGTTCGCAGGTGGTGGTGGGCAACTCCATCCGCGTGGGCTGCGAACGTTTGGTGCAGGCTCTGGCCAAGCCGGGCGGCGGCTTCTATACTTATGACGAAGCCAAGGCGGCGGGCGTGGAACTGCGTCAGCAGGGCATCTGGACCGCTCCGGCCACCAACAACGACGAAAAGGGCCTGGGCGAACCGTTCAGCGTGTATATGTACGGCCTGTTCATGGCCGAAGTGGCCGTGGGCACGGCCACCGGCAAGGTCCAGGTGGAAAAGATGACCCTGATCGCCGACATCGGCAAGATCAACAACCGCACCATCGTGGAAGGTCAGATCTACGGCGGCCTGGCCCAGGGCATCGGCCTCGCCCTCACCGAGGACTACGAGGACATCAAGAAGCACAGCACCCTGGCGGGCGCGGGCATTCCGTATATCAAGCAGATTCCCGACGACATCGAACTGGTGTTTGTGGAGACGCCGCGCGCCAACGGTCCCTTCGGGGCGGCGGGCGTGGGCGAAATGCCCCTGTGCGGTCCGCACCCGGCCATCATCAACGCCATCTACAACGCTTGCGGCGCCCGGGTGAAGCATCTGCCCGCCCGGCCCGAAAAGGTCCTGGCGGCCATGAAGAAATAAACTTGCAACAGAGGGCGGGGAGGGAAGCCCTTTTCAAGAGCCTTTCTCCCCGACCTCCGGCATTTCCCAAACTTTCCAGTGCGGGCGGTATCGGAAGTTTTCCGAAACCGCCCGTTTTTTCACGCTTGCCGGAAGAAAAACATGGCGTGCGCAACGCGCCCGCCCTGCCAGGTTCGCACGGGCCTTGGGGACATGCCGCGCGGGAAAAGGCCGGAGCGGTCCTTTTCATCGGTTATCCTGCTTGAGTTGCGGCAGGGCGATGCGCCTGTCCCGGCTTAAGTGTTGCGGTGCCTTGCCATGACAGGCGGGTGGCGGTTATGATAGGGTATATTGTTTCACCGGAAGTTCTTCCCCCGGAGGGAATGCCCGGGGAGCGGGGCTATCGCCATGCGCCTGGAACAGTTGAACTGCCTCATCGAAATTTCCCGGCTGCGCTCCATCAGCAGAGCGGCGGAAACCCTGCATATTTCGCAGCCCGCGCTGTCCGCCGCGATGAAAAGTCTGGAAACGGAGCTGGGCAAGCCCCTGTTCAAGCGCACCAACCGGGGAATATCCCTGACGGCGGAGGGAGAAAGGATTCGTCACGAAGCCGAAGCCGTTCTGGAGGTGATCGGCGGCTGGTACGCAAGCGGCCCCGCGCCGGAGCCGGAAGGGGAAATCCACCTTGCCTGTACGCCGATCATCAGCTGTTATCTGACGCCGAACATCATTGTCCCCTTCCAGAAGCTGCACCCCAGGATCACCATTTTCGTCCACGGCGCGCAGCATTACGACATCATCGACCGGCTGAAGACCTCCAGTGCGAATATCGCCCTGACCACGCTCTCCCCCCGCTCAAAGCTGATCGAGCGGGCTTGCGCCCTGGGCTGGGAAGCCGTGCACCTGTTCACCGACGAGCGCCGCCTGTTTCTGGGGGCGAACCACGCGCTGACGGCAAAGCTTGAACTGACGGCCGCCGATCTCAGGCTGCTGCATCTGGCCTGGTATTCCGATGCGCGGGATCAGATATCGCGCCGCTACGCGCCGTATTTCGCCTCTTCTTTCCGGCTGGCGAACAAAGAGGACATCCTTGACCTGGTGATCAGGAACGAGGCCGTCTTCATCCAGCCCTGCCATCTGTTTCGCCATGATTACCGGGTGTTGGAAAAGCTTGTTGTGGAGCGCGCCATTCCGCTGCCGGACGTGGACCCCCGGGCGGACATCTTCGCGTTGCACGCGCCGGGGCTTTCCGAAATCGAACGTCTGTTCTGGGAATATCTGCTGGCGCGTTTTTCCTGTCATTTGTGAGCGCCCGCCAAATCCGCCGCGAAGTCCGGATGCGATGGGGCGCCGCCTTTCCGCGCCACGCTGTTGCGACCGATAGGGCATCCGCCGTCAAGCGAGCCGGGGCAGACGCATACTATGCGTCTGCCCCGAGGAAGCGGGAAAGGGATTACAGGGTCAGACCGGCGTCGAAGCCGGTATGCACGGCATGGACGATGCTGGAGGCGTTGACGCAGTCACCCACATTGATGACGTCGAAGGCGGCGTCGATGAATTGATCGCGTTCCTCTGCCAGAGGCTTGGTGCCCACGGCGATGATTACGGTATCCGCTTCCAGAAAGCGCCGGCCGTCGGCGTTTTCCACCCACACTCCCTTGTCGGTGATCTCCGTGCAGGTGGTATCGACCATGGTCTTCACCTTGTTTTTTTCAAGGTGGATCATGTAGGCCGTGCGCTCGGTGAGTTCCGTCTTGGCGGCAAGGTTCCCGGCCATTTCCACAATGGTGGACTCATGGCCCAGGCCGTTCAGATGGATGCCCAGCTCCACGCCGATGGCACCGCCGCCGATAATGACGACCTTGCCGCCCACCCTGTCCTCATGGCCGAACACGTCGAAGGACATCAGGGCTTTTTCCACGCCGGGAATGGGAGGCACTATCTGTGCCGCGCCCACGGCCACGATGACGGCATCGAAGTCGTTTTCCTCCACAATATCGCGCGTGGCCGTCGTATGGTACACCACGGTGATGGCCGGATGTTTTTTGACCTGGCGTTCCAGGTATTCGTGGAACAGCTTCATTTCTTTTTTGAACCACATGGGGTCGGACAGAAGGGCCTGACCGCCGAGTCTGCCCGTCTTTTCGTACAGGACGACGCTGTGCCCTCGGTCGGCACAGCTTAAAGCCGCGTTCATGCCGGCCACGCCCCCGCCGATAACGGCGACCTTTTTAGCGCGTTCGGCCGGAGGAATGCGCAGTTTCTGGGCGCTCTGGAACTGAAGGGGATTAACCATGCAGGTGCGGTCATAGCTGGGATAGTCCAAAAGATGGAGGTCCTTGGAGATGGCGACGCGACGTCCGTGGTCAAGGCAGTAATTGCAGCGCAGACAGGGGCGGATGTCGTCCTCGCGTCCTTCCCGGGCTTTTTTGACAAGCTCGGGATCGGCCATGGCCGAGCGGCCCATAAGCACGTAGTCCGCCTGGCCTCTGGCCAGTACGGCTTCCGCGATTTCGGGGCTGTAAATGCCGCCGACAACCCCGATGGGAATGGTGACGCCGGATTTCTTCACGATTTCACTGGCCCAGGCGTTGTGCGCCACGGGGTCGAAGCCGGAGGGGTGCTGTTTGGGACGGGTCAGGGCGTCGATGCGGTGCCCGCAGGTAATATGCACCATGTCGACATAGGGCTCGAAGAGTTTCACCTGTTCGGCGGCCTCTTCCGGAGTGATGCCGCCCTCCACGCCGTCAGTGCCGTTCAGACGCAGTTCGATGAGCAAACTGTCGCCGACGACCCGACGTATTTCTTTGAGAATCATCAGGGGGAAACGGCAGCGATTCTCGACGGAACCGCCGAATTCGTCGGTACGATGGTTGGTGAGCGGGGAAAGGAAATAATTGATCAGCCAGCCGTGGGCAAAATGTAGCATCAGGCCGTCGAAATTGGCGATCTGCGCCCAGTGGGCATATTCGCCGAACAGACGGGCCACCTCTTCCAGGTCTTCTCTGGTGGCGGCTCGGGAGCCGAGGTGCGGTTCGTCGTCGGCGGATATTTTCTTGAAGCCTGCGCGCATGTAGGGGCCGCCGTGGATAAATTCCGCAAAGGTTCGACCGTTAAAAGCATGTACGGCGCGCTGGAAACGCTGGAAATTCATCTGATTGCAGGTTTTTGGGTTCAGGTTGAAGCAATGCTCATGGCTGCCGTCGATAGGGACTTCCATGGGCAGAGCCACGGAAGAAAAGCCGCCTTGAATGAAGCGCATCCAGAAATCGATGCCGAAGGTGTTGATGCGGCCGTCGCTGTCCTCGCCGCCGCCGGTCGCCCCGGTGCCGATGGGCGCCACGCGGACACGATTGTTGAAGCGGACCTTGTTCCTGCCGACATACATCGGCTCGAACAGATGGGGATATTTTTCTTTATAGACGGGTTTCATAGAAAAACTCCTGAAGTTGGGACGCATTCGCCGCATGGGACGGGCCGCGTCCGGTTGGTAGGCCATGCCGCGCGCCGGAGCGAGGCGCCTCTACAGGGCGAGTCCGGCGTCGAAACCGCTGTGCGTGGCGTGCACGATGCTGGAGGCGTTCACGCAGTCGCCCACGCTGATGACGTCGAACGCGCTGTCGATAAACAGGTCGCGTTCTTTCGTTCTGGACCTGGTGCCTGCGGCGATGATCACGGTGTCCGCCTCAAGGAACCGGGCGCCGCCGGAGTTTTCGACCCGGACCCCCTGGCCGGTGATTTCCGTGCAGGTGGTGTTTTCCATGGTCGTTACGCCGAATTTTTCGAGGTTGGTCAGATAGTCGGTGCGTTCCGTGAGCTGAGCTTTGGCGGCGATGTGTTCGCCCATTTCCACGATGGTGGATGCACGGCCCAGGCTGTTGAGGTGAATGCCCAGCTCCACGCCGATGGCACCGCCGCCGATGATTACGACCTTTTTCCCCACCCTGTCCTCATGGCCGAACACGTCGAAGGACATCAGGGCGTTTTCCACACCGGGGATGGGCGGAACTATCTGTTCCGCGCCCACGGCCACGACGACGGCGTCAAAGTCGTTCTGCGCGATGATTTGGGGGGTGGCCTCCGTATGGAGGATCACGGTGATGGCCGGACGTTTTTTGACCTGGTGCTCCAGATATTCATGGTACAGCTTCATTTCCTTCTTGAACCACATCACGTCGGAAAGAAGGGCCTGGCCGCCGAGCCTGCCGGTCTTTTCATAAAGGACCACGGAATGCCCCCGGTCGGCGCAACTGAGGGCGGCGTTCATGCCGGCTACGCCGCCGCCGACCACGGCGACCTTTTTGGAGCGTTCGGCCGGAGGAATGCGCAGTTTCTGAGCGCTCTGGAACTGCACAGGGTTGGTCATGCACTGGCGGTCGTAGCTGGGGTAGGCGAGCAGATGCAGGTCTTTGGTGAGGGCCATGCGGCGGCCGTGATCCATGCAATAGTTGCAACGCAGGCAGGGACGAATGTCGTCCTCGCGGCCTTCCCGCGCTTTTTTGACAAGTTCGGGATCGGCCATGGCGGACCGGGCCATGAGCACATAGTCCGCCTGGCCTTTGGCCAGCACGTCTTCGGCCACGGCGGGATCGTAAACGCCGCCCACCAGCCCGATGGGAATTTTTACGCCGGACTTCTTGACGATTTCACTGGCCCAGGCGTTGTGCGCCACGGGCTGGAAGCCGGTGGGGTGCATCTTGGGCCGGGTGAGCGCGTCGATGCGGTGCCCGCAGGTGATGTGGGCCATATCGATATAGGGTTCGAATATCTTCAACTGTTCGGCGCATTCCTCGGGGGTGATGCCGCCTTCCACCGCGTCGCTGCCGTTGATGCGCAGTTCGATGAGTAGATCGTCGCCCACGGTTTCGCGGATGGCCTTGATGACCATGAGGGGAAAACGGCAGCGATTTTCGATGGAACCGCCGAATTCGTCGGTTCGGTGGTTGGTAAGCGGGGAAAGAAAGTAGTTGAACAGCCAGCCGTGGCCGTAATGCAGAAGAATGCCGTCGAAATTGGCTATCCTCGCCCACTGGGCGTATTCACCGAACAGCGCGGCGATGTCCTCCAGGTCTTCGCGCGTGGCGGCCCTGGAGCCGAGATGCGGTTCGTCGTCGGCGGATATTTTCTTGAAGCCCGCGCGCATATAGGGGCCTCCGTGAATGTATTCCACAAAGGTTTTGCCGTTGAAGGCGTGCACGGCGCGCTGCAGGCGCTGGAAGTTCATCTGGTTGCAGGTCTTGGGGTTGAGGTTGAACATGTGCTCGTGACTGCCGTCGATGGGAACTTCCATGGGCAAAGTCACGCGCGAGAAGCCGCCCTGGATGTAACGCATCCAGTAGTCGATGCCGAAGGTATTGATGCGGCCGTCGCTGTCCTCGCCGCCGCCGGTGGCGCCGGAACCGATGGGCGCGACGTTGATGCGGTTGTTGAAGCGAATTCTGCGTTTTCCGGCGTACAGGGGCTCGAACAGATGGGGATACTTTTCTTTGTAGACGGGTTTCATAGGTTCTCCTCGAAGCGGCTTGCGATGAAAGGATGAGCCATGCGTGACAGGGCGCGGCATGCCGTCAGAACGCGACGCGCATGAGCGGGTAACCGACGAAGGAAATCAGCAGTATGTTGAATATCCAGAAGAAGCACGCGTACCTGATGACGGTTCCCTGATGAATCCATTCCGTATCGCCATACAGAATAGCCGAGGTGGTGGCCGCCGCCGGAGTGGCGATGCCCAGCGTGCAGGACAGGATGACGCAGGCCAGAAGCGCCTGCGGGTTCACGGTGCCGTTGGCCACGGCCAGGGTGTAGGCTATGGGCGCAAAGGTGGCCGCGCAGGCGTTGTTGTTGGTGAGCTGGGTAACCAGTGTGGTGGTGCACACGACGATAAAGACCAGAAGTTGTCCGCTGAACCCGGCCAGCAGGGGCTGGCAGACCGCGCCGATCCAGGCGGTCACGCCGGTGGCCTCAAACGCTTCGACCGTCCGGAGCACGGCGGCCACCAGGAAAAGGGCGGGCCAGGCCACGGACTTGTTCATAATTTCTTTGAGGCCGATGCCTTCCTTGAAGCTCAACATCAGATAGACGCCGATGAAGGTGAGCAGAATGCCGTTGTTGCCCATGGCTTTAAGGAACCTGGTGATGGCCCAGCCTCCGGGAAGAATGTTGGGCAGGAGCAGCAGGATGATGAGGCCGACGAAAGACCACAGGATAGTCTTTTGGTAGGGGGAAAGCAGCTCGTCAAAATGCATGCACTCGCGGGTGTTCAGGATGGGCGTCACGTCCGCCTTCAGAACATATTTGCACATGAAGAGAACGAAAAAGATGGAGATCAGGAGCAGGATGGCGGTAATGCCGACATAGACCGCCAGATTGATTTCCCCGCCGCCGCTCAACTGTCCGTACACGCCGAACACGATGGCGGGCAGACTTTTGAAGGGCAGCATCATATAGGCGATGTCGGCCACGTAGAGCATGGCCAGGAGTATGATCATGGGGAACACGTCGCCGGGCTTGTAGCCGTATTGTTTGCATACCTCCTTGATCAGGGGGAAGGCCACCAACACGGCGGCGGTCATGGTCAGCATGGTGGCCAGAGCGCACATGGCGAGACAGAGCATAAAAATGAGCACGTAGGGCCTGCCGGTGACAAAGGGCACGCATATGATGCGCCGCGCTATGTACTCGGCAATGCCCGCCGCGTTGATGATGCTGGCCACCATACAGAAAAAGAGCAGCAGGAGGAAGGTGTTGTTGCCGAAGGCTCCGCCCAGCACTGTATCCATGGGCTGCGAAAGCGTCATACCCAGCACGACCAGTCCGATGAGCGAGGGCCAGACCATGTCGATGAACATCCAGCCATACAGTACGCCGAAAAAGACGCCGATAACGGCAAGGCCCGCGCTGGTAAGACCGTCCGGTGGAGTGACAAAGCGGAACACAACCATGATCAAGGCCATGACGGCCAGGTTTACATAGAACTTTGGTCCGTTTTTGCTGATGGCAAAACTCATGTTCTTCCTCCGCATGGTTGACAAGATACATCTGTTAAAACGAGGTTCCAGTTTTCCATGGTAAACTGTGGGCACAATATCATGATAAACCTGGTACAGAGTCCTTTTGACGGATTTTTTCATTAAAAATGAACTTGTGTTTTTTTTTATCTGAGTTTATTAATGAATTATATATGGATATAAATTGTGTTTTAAATATAAAAATGTATCTATATTGCAAGGAAAATTTTGGATGTATATTCTATTTTAAATCAACATTAAAGAAATATATGAATGATCAATGCGGTTTTATTTTCGTGTATAACCATTCATAGAGTGATATGAGAGAAAAGAAAAATATTAATTATCAATGGCTGGATATCAGCCGGACTTATGCCCGGAAAGAGTACCCGAGTTGCGCGTGTGGGAAACGGCGAAATTAGACCGATGAAGGAATCGGTCCGAAACGTCCTGTCCGACAAAACGGTAGGGGGTGTCATGCGTCTGGAACAGCTTGCCTATTTTGTGGCCGCGGCGGATGCCGGTTCCATCAGCGCGGCGGCGCAACGGTTGGAGCTTTCCCAGCCGGCGGTGTCGGCGGCGCTCAGAAGCCTGGAGGAGGAAGTGGGCGGACAGTTGTTCCGCAGAGGGAATCAGGGCATCCGGTTGACGCCGCTGGGCCGTCTGACCTATGAGGATGCCCGCAAGATTCTGGGCCTGGTGAGCGGAATACGCGCCAGAGGAGCGGAAGCCGGAACCGAGGGCGTGGCGCGGGTGTGCGCTCAGCCGCTCTTGTCGTTTCACCTGACCGGCACGATTGTTCTGCCCTTCAAGGCGCTATACCCCAACATCAACGTCTTTATGCGCAATGTGCCCAATACGGGTATTGTGGCGGAGCTGGCGAGCGGCCGTTCCAATATCGCCGTCACGCTGGTGGCGCTGGGACTGAAGATACAGGAACAGGCCCGGAACCTGGGTTGCGAAATCGTGCCCCTGTATACCGACGAGCGGCGGCTTTTTATCGGCGCCGGGCATCCTCTGGCAAGGAAGGAGCGATTGACGCCGGAAGACCTGGGAACCTTGCGCATTGCTTATTATTCTCATGGGGCGGATTGCGTATCCGGGCTGTACGCGCCGCACTTCGCCGGGGAATATCGGTTGGCGAATCGTGAGGATATTCTGGATTTGGTGCTGCGGAACGAGGCGGTGTTCATTCAGGCGGGGCGCATGTTCCGGCACGACTACCGGGTGGCGAAAGGGATGATGGTGGAAAAGCAAATTCCCCTTCCGGATATCGACCACAGCGCGCCTATAGCGGCCATACGCGCGCCGGAACTTTCTCCGGCGGAGCGTCTGCTGTGGGAATACCTGCTCGCTCATTTCGCCGCAGGGTTGTAAGGCGGGGTGGTTTGTATCCACGGCGGGCGGTGTGGGGGGCAGGTCCTACTCGCTGCCGGGGATCCGCTGCGCCGGACTTGAGGAGGGATTATGCGGCCCGTGCGGCAGTTCGGCGCGCAGTTTGGCGATGAGCGCCGCAGCCTGGGGGCTCAGGTGCTTGTGCTCGCGCAGCAGGATGCCGTACCGCACGGTGGGCAGAAAGCCGTCCAGAGGGTAGGCCGTCAGGTCGCTCCAGTCCGAGCCGAAAGAACTGGCCGTCAGACACATCTCGTCCATGACGGCCACTCCCATGCCCTGTTTCACGTAGCGCAACATCAGGTGGTAATTGTTGACGCTGAGTACGATGTCCAGCGGGTGGGGCAGCGAGCGCAACGACGTGTCGAAATACGGGTCGCCGCTTTCCTCCATGTTTTCGGCCAGAAAGGAAATGAAGGGCAGCCCGGTCAGATCGTCCGGGCCGGGGCGCTCGGGCAGGCCGAAAGCGTTGTCTCTGGGCGCGATAAGCAGGGGACGCGCGGTGAACAGTTCCTCCAGGCGGCAGTGGGGCGCGTCCGTGGTCATGCCCGTCAGGCCGAAGTCCACCCGCGAACTCGCCACATCGTCCACCACTTCGTAGGTCAGGGCGCGCCGGATTTTGATGTGCACTTCGGGGTGCGTCTTGCGGAAAGCCGACACGATGCCCACGGCCATGACCGAAAACGGCAGATTGCTGGAAATGCTCGCCGTGCCCCGCAGGGTGCCGCCGGGCGAACTGATGTCGGATTTCATGCCGCGCAAAAGCTCGAAGGTGGAAATGGTCCATTCGAGCAGGCGTTCGCCCTCAGGCGTGATGCGCAGGCGGCGCATGTAACGGTCGAAGAGCACCGTATCCAATTGCTGTTCCAGTTGCCGTATCTGCCAACTGATGGTGGATGGATTGCGGTTCATGAGCTGCGCCGCCTTGCGCACGCTGCCCGTGCGCGCGGTGTAGTAGAAGCCGCGCAACTGCTGAAAAAAGTCGCCGCCCAATTCTTCGATCATGCCGTTTCTCCGGGAGGAGGCAAAGGGTGCTCCGGTTTCGTCCGCCCAGGGGGCGGGCGGGCATTTTCGTTGCCTCAACTTGTATGATTTTATCGAACAATAAAAATTTTTTTTCGATTTGACAATACTTAATCATTCGATGATGTTTTTTTCACAAAAGGGAAACACGCCACGGAGCGTCGGTCACAAGTCCCCGGTGCTCCGTCCCGCGCGACACGGTTCCCTCCGATCTTATTCCTGCGACAGGAGGAGTTATGAACACTGCGACTCATCCGCTCGGCACTCTGGTCGAGACCGACGTACTGGTCATCGGCTCCGGCGCGTCCGGCTGCGGAGCCGCCCTAGGCGCATCCGGGCAGGGCCTGGACGTGACGCTCATGGACAAGGGCAAGCTGGAAAGCTCCGGCTGCATCGGCGGCGGCAACGACCACTACATGGCCATTCTGGACGAAAAGGACACCCCCTTCGACGGAGTGGAGGACCTCGTCAAATTTTACGCCAAACCGCTCAACGGCTGGACGCCCTCTATGCTCGAAAACGGCTGGTATCGCCACATGCGCCCTCTGCTGGATCGGCTGGAGGCGGGCGGGGTGGATTTCGGCAAAACGGCCGACGGCCGCTATCACCGCACCCAGGGCTTCGGCCAGCCGGGCACCTGGTGGTGCCACATCGCCAACGGCATGACCATCAAACGCGTCATGGCCCGCCTGGTGCGCGCCGAAGGCGTCAACGTGCTGGACCGCGTCATGGCGGTGAAAATTCTGACCGACGGCGGCCGGGCCTGCGGCGCTTTGGGCTGGAACGTGGCCAGCGGCGAATTTGTGGTGGTGCGGGCCAAAACCGTGGTCTCCGCCCAGGGCCGCTCGGCCACGCGCGGCTTCAACAACTCCACCCACAATCCTTTCAACGTGTGGATGTATCCCTACAATACCGGGGCGGGCGTGGTGCTCGGCTATGACGCGGGCGCGGCCGTGACCGAACTGGACACCTACCAGCGCGCCACCATGCTGCCCAAGGGCTACGGCTGCCCCGGCATGAACGGCATCAACAGTTCCGGCGCGCACGAAATCAACGCCCTGGGCGAGCGCTTCATGGGCAAGTACGACCCCATGTGGGAAAACGGCGTGCGCAACAACCAGATACAGGGCACCTTTCAGGAACAACTGGAAGGTTCGGGCCCGCCTTTTTACATGGACATGCGCCATGTGGACGAAGACGTGGTGCGCGAACTCCAGGACATCCTCATGCCCGGCGACAAGGCCACCTTCGGCGACTGGGCGGCCTGCACCGGCACGGACTTTCAGCGCAAGCTGCTGGAAGTGGAAATCGGCGAACTCATTTTCGGCGGCACCCTGGCCGTCAACGACAGCTTTGAAAGTTCGGTGCCCAACCTGTTCTGCGGCAGCATCTTTCTCTACTGTTCCGGCGCCATGTGCGGCGGGTACGAGGCGGGCCGCCAGGCGGCGCTGAAGGCCTCCGGCATGGCCGGGGCCGGACGCGTGGACGAGGACGAGGCCGCCGGAGTCAAGGCCGCCGTCTTCGCTCCCCTGAGCCGCCCGGAGGACGACGAAGCCCTTTCGTACCGGGAACTGGAAGAAGCCGCCCGCAACGTCATGATGTACTACATGGGGTTCCGGCGCTCGGTGGCGGGTATGGAACGCGCTCTGGAAAAAATCCGCTTCCTGGCCGGACAAGTTCCCCGGCTGCGCGCCGCCACCCTGCGCGAACTCATGCGCTGCCACGAAGCGCGCGAAGTGCTGACCGTATGCGAGCTGGCCATTCAGGCCACCCTGGAGCGCAAAGAAAGCGGCCGCTGCGTTTATCGCGTGGCGGACTATCCCGACCTGAACCCCGACATGGCCAAGCCCCTGCTTCTGCTCAAGGGGGACGAGGGCGTCCGCTTCCAGTGGGGTAAGGCTCCGCTGCTGTAGAGCGGAGAAAATTCGTTCACGCGGGCGGTCTTCCGCCCCCGGAATTCTCTCGAAAAGGAGTTTGTCATGCCTCCGAAATATAGCCGGGAAATCACACGACCCATAGCCCTGGGCGATAGTTTGAAGGACCAGTTCCGCACCTCGCCGTGCGAACATGCCTGTCCGGCGGGCAACCCCATCCAGAAGATGCAGGCCCTGATCGAACAGGGCGACTTTGCCGAGGCCCTGCGCTATCTGCACGCCAAAAATCCCTTCCCCGGCATCACGGGCCGGGTATGCCCCCATTTTTGCCAGGACCGGTGCAACCGGGGGCGTTATGACGCCTGTGTGAATAGCCGCGCCCTGGAACGCGCCGCCGCCGATTTCGCCGCCGAAACTCCGGCGTTCCGACGCCGTCCGGCCACGGGAAAACGGGTGGCCGTGGCGGGCGGCGGCCCCGCCGGACTGACCGCCGCGTATTTTCTGGCCCTGTTGGGGCACGATGTCACCGTGTACGAGGCCCATCCGGTGCTGGGTGGCGTGCCCCGCTACGGCGTGCCCGACTTTCGGCTGCCCCGCGACGTGGTGGACCGCGAAGTGGGCCGCGTGCTGGAAACCGGGGTGCGCGCCCGCGTCAATACCGTAATCGGTCGGGACGTTTCCTTCGCGGACCTGCGCTCTGCCCACGACGCTGTCATCATTGCCACCGGCACGCCCCGTGAGAACTCCCTGCCCGTCCCCGGCGCGGAAGCGGCCGTAAAGGCCGTGGAATTTCTGCGCGCCGTGGCGCTGGGCGAACGCCCTCCCATGGGCGACAGGGTGGTGATCATGGGCGGAGGCGGCGTCGGCTTTGACTGCGCGTTTACCGCCCGCCGTCTGGGCGCGTCCGAAGTGCACGTGATCTGTCTGGAACAGGCGGGCGCCATGCGCGCGCCGGAGGAAGACCTGATCCAGGCCCGGGCCGAAGGCGTCCGTATCCACAATGGCTGCACCCTGTCCTCCGTCCGCGCGCGGGACGGCCGCGTCGAGGGCGTGGACTATTACGAAGTGCGAGAGTGCCGTTTTGACGAGCGGGGCAGCCTTGAGCTGGTACCCGTGCCCGGCGGCGAACACACGCTGGCCTGCGATACCGTGATTTTTGCCGTGGGCCTGAAGACGGACCTGGATTTTCTGGGGCCGGACGCGCCCGAGCTGACGCCCCGCTGCTGGATCGCGGTGGACGAGCGGCAGGCCAGTTCCGTTCCGGGGCTGTTCGCCGCCGGCGACGTGGCCTCCGGTCCTGCCTCCGTGGCGGCGGCCATCGGGTCCGGCCGCCGGGCCGCCTTTGCCGCGCATGCCTTTCTGACAGGGGAGGACGCGCCGGTTTACGCCGTGGACGATGAGGGACGCATCGAGCCCCGTCCGGACCTGGCGGGCCGCGATGAGCCGTACGTGGTGCCCTTCGAGGAAATCTACGGGGTGGCCCGGTACGAAAAGAGCGAACCGCCTGTACCGACCCGGTCCGACGCGTTGTCGTTTGAGGAGATCAACCGGGGTTACGACGCCGACCAGGCCCGAACCGAAGCCGCGCGCTGCTTCCACTGCGGCCATTGCAAGGGCTGCGGCGTCTGTGTGGACGATTGCCCCGGCTATGTTCTGGAATTGCGCCATACCGACCAGGGCGACCGGCCCGTGGTGGCCTTCGGGGACGAGTGCTGGCACTGCGCCAACTGCCGGACCAGTTGTCCCACCGGGGCCATAGCTTTTCATTTTCCCCTGCGTATGCAGGTGTGATCGGTCTGGGGAAACGGGCGGCCCGGCGTCTTTCCCAGGGACGGAGAACGCGAAAAAGGTCGCCCCGGCATAGCCGCCAGCCAAGCGCGCGCCCCTTCCGGGGCGCGCCGCTCCAGCTCCACAGGAGTATGACATGATACAACGTATTGACGCGGAACGATGCGTCGGCTGCGGCGCGTGCGTGGCCCGCTGTCCTCTGGACGCCCTGCGTCTGGACGAACGGGGCAGGGCCTTCATCGCCTATCCCGACGACTGCATGACCTGTTTCATCTGCGAGCGGGCCTGTCCCGCCGGGGCGATCGACGTCCACCCCTTCCGGGAAAAGCTGCCTCCCGTGTTCCCCGGTCCGGCGTTCGCGGCCGTGGAAGGGAATGATCTGCGGGAGCGGGGAGGAATGGAACATGCGTGAACATGCGGTGGAAAGCGATCTGTTGATCATCGGCGGCGGTTCCGCCGGCATGTGGGCCGCCCTTCGTTTCAAGCAGCTCATGCCGGAGCGCGATGTGGTCGTCGTGGACAAGGGGCCGCGCGACTGGGGCGGCCTGATGGCCATGGCGGGCGGCGATTTCGACGCCGTGCTGCCGGGTGAGGACGTGGACGCCTGGTTGCAGGATTTCATCTATTATTTCGATGGGTTGTGCGACCAGGAGCAGATGGAGCGCGTCTTGCGTCTGTCCGGGGACAGACTACGGGATTATCAGGCCTTCGGATGCGAATTTTTTCATAAGGAAGACGGTACGCTGAAAAGCGTGCCCCAGCGCGGGCTGGACCATGTGAAGCTGTATCCCGCCCGCACGAAGGGCCGGGGCGGCGAACTCATGGCGCGCAATCTGGCCCGCCGCCTGGAGGAGGTCGGGGTCAGGCGCCTGGGCCGGGTCCTGGTGACCGATCTTCTGGATCGGGACGGCCGGGCGGGCGGCGCCGTGGGCTTTGACGCCCTGGAGGGGGATTTTTATCGCTTCCGTGCCGGGGCCGTCATCGCCGCCACCGGCGTGGGTGGCTGGAAGACGTCTTACGGCAAGAACACCCCCACCGGCGAGGGCGCGGAAATGGCTTGGCGGGCCGGGGCCCGCATGCGCGATTTCGAATTCGGCCGGGTGTGGAACATGCCGCGTTATTTCGGATGGGAAGGACAGACTACGCTCATGCCCCTGGGCGGCCGCTTCGTCAACGCCCTGGGCGAACCGTTCATGGAGCGCTATTCGCCGGTACTGGGCGCCAACACCGACCCGCATTACACCACTATGGCCATGGCCCTGGAAATACGGGAAGGCCGGGGGCCGATTTATTTCGACATCAGCCGCATCGACCCCGCCGATCTGGTCCTGCTCAAGCCCCAGGACGGCTGGCAGAAGCTGAATTACGACAAACTGAAGGCCCTGGGCATGGATATGTTCCGCGACAACACGGAATGGGTGCCCCAGATGACCATCTCTTACGGCGGCATGGAAGCGGACGGCAAGGGCCGCACCAGCGTGGAAGGGCTGTTCGCGGCGGGCACGGCCCGCAGCACCGAACCCGGCGTGTACGCCGGCGGTTTCGCCCTGATGACCACGGCGGTCACCGGCTGGCTGGCGGGAGAGGGCGCGGCGGAATACCTGCAAAGCGCCCCCGCCGCGCGGACGGGCTGTCTCAGGGAACAGGTGGAAGCCCTGCGCCGGAACATCTACGCTCCGTTGGGACGCGAGGGCCTGGCCCCCAAGGCCGTGCTGACCCGCATCCAGGAAATCATGTTCCCCTACGACGTGTCCATCCTCAAAACCGAAGGCGCGTTGCGCCGCGCTCTGGACCGCCTGACGGAATTGAGGGAGCGCGACCTGCCCCGCATGGGCGCCTCCGATCCCCACTACCTGCTCAAACTGCGCGAAGTGCGGGGCGTGGCCTTTATCAGCGAACTGTACCTGCGCGCCTCGCTGGAACGGCGCGAAAGCCGGGCGGGGCATTACCGCGAGGACCATCCCCGGCGCGACGACACCCGCTATCTGGCCTGGCAGACCCTGGAAAACGACGGCCGCGGCGGGGTGAAAACCGCCTGGACGCCCGTGCCCCTGGACCGCTACCGCCACCCCGTCACCCGCTATTATCAGGACAATTTCCGCTTTCCTGTCAGCCCTTCTTCCGCCCCCTCGGGCACTGAGGAGTGATCATGAGCGCGCGCACCGCCATCTGGTTCGAAAAAAAGGACGTCATGTACTACGTCCACAGCGTCATCTGCTTGGCCATCATGTTCGGGTTCGGCCGTCTTGCTCCCTTCGAGCCGCTGACCCCGCTGGGCATGAATCTCATCGGCATCTTTCTGGGGGTGCTCTACGGCTGGATATTCATCGACATCATCTGGCCCAGCATCGCGGGTTTGCTGGCCATGACCCTGATCGGGGGCATGAATCCGGGGCTGTTGCTCAACAAAAGCTTCGGCGACCCCATTGTGGTCATGATGTTCTTCATTTTCGTGTTCTGCGCCACCATCAACCATTACGGGCTGTCCAAATTCATCTCGCTGTGGTTCATCACCCGCAAGGCCGTGGCGGGCAGGCCCTGGCTGTTCACCTACACCTTCCTGGGGTCGATCATGATCCTGGGCGGGCTTACCAGCGCCTCGCCTGCTGCGGTCATCGGCTGGAGCATTTTGTACGGCATTTGCGACGTGTGCGGCTACAAGCGGGGCGAGGGCTATCCCACCATGATGGTGTTCGGCGTGGTGTACGCCGCCCAGGTGGGCATGGCCCTCATTCCCTTCAAACAGGCCGCGCTGACCGTGATCGGCGCGTATGAAAAAATGTCGGGCGTGGGCATGAATTACGCCTCCTACATGCTCATCGCCCTGGTGGCCTGCGCCCTGTGTTCGTTGCTGTTCATCGTCATCGGCAAGTACGTGTTCCGCCCCGACGTGAGCAAACTGCGCAACCTGGACGCCACCGCCCTGGACACCGAAGGCAGTCTGAGCCTGAACAGGGTCCAGAAAACGGTGCTGGGCTTCCTGTTCGCCCTGGTGGCTCTGCTGCTTCTGCCCAATTTCCTGCCCGCGTCGCTGTTTCTGACCCGCTTTCTCAAGGCCATCGGCAATACGGGCATATGCATGTTCCTGGTGGGCGTCATGTGCTTCATCAAAGTGGACGGCAAGCCGCTGCTGCGCTTCAAGGCCATGGTGGACGACGGCGTGGCCTGGGGTATCATCTTTATTCTGGCTATGGTGCAGCCTCTGTCCGGGGCTATGGCCGATCCGCAAAGCGGCGTGACCGATTTTCTCATGAAGCTGCTGTCCCCCTTCTTCGGCAGCGATTCGGCCCTGCTGTTCGCGGTGTTCATGGGCCTGTTCGCCACCATCCTGACCCAGTTCATCAACAACGGGGCCGTTGGCGTGGCGCTCATGCCCATCATCTACAGTTATTGCTCCAATACGGGCGCCGCGCCGGAAATCGCCGTCATGCTGGTGGTCCTGGGCGTGCATCTGGCCTTTTTGACTCCGGCGGCCAGTTCCAGCGCGGCCTTGCTGCACGGCAACGAGTGGTCCGACGTCAGAAGCATCTGGAAAACCTCGCCCCTCGTCATCCTGGCCTCGTGGGCGATTATGACCCTGGTGACCGTGGTCATGGGCTCCTTCCTGTTCTGATTGTCTGCTGATGTTTATCTTTGCCGACCCGTCCGGAGTTATGTTCCGGACGGGTTTTTCCGTCTCGTCGCCTTGCGGCGGCCCGTCGCGCATGGTACGTTGGAACGGCGCGGAAACGAGGGAGGTTGATCACATGCGTGAAGACGGAGCATGACTACCTTAACCGACGGAGTTGCGAGCGGTAGCGAGCTTGAAGCGAGCCGCGAAGGCACATGGCGGCTTCGCCGCCTGTGCATGAAGCTGAGCGGCGAACGGCCCAGCGAGGGCGCACTGCGGCTTTGCCGCGTGCGCATGGTGACGAGCGAGGAGCGGAAATATGGACCAGCAGGAACTTTACGCCTGGGAGCGCCGCTGTATTCAGGAAGAAATGCCCTATTGTCGGGCGGCCTGCCCGTTGCAGGTGGACGCGCGTGCCTTCATGGAACGCATGGCCGCCGCCGATCTGCCCGGTGGCCGTAAAATTCTGGAACGGCACATGCCTTTGCCGGGCTTGCTCGGCCGGGTATGCGATCATCCCTGTGAAACGCGTTGCCTGCGCGGGGAGTTCGGCGGCTCTTTGGCCATCGGCGCCCTGGAGCGCCTGTGCGTGAGCCGAACCCCCCGCCAGACCCGTCCCCTGCCCATACCGCGCAAAAACAAAAGCGTGGCCGTGGTGGGCGACGGGTTCGCGGGGCTGACCGTGGCCTGGGATCTGGGGCGCAAAGGTTACGCCGTCGCCGTATTCCATCCCGAAGCCGCCGTGGGTGCGGCGCTGCTGTCCCGCCTGGGCGTGGACGATGCCTCCGTGCTTGAAGATGAACTGGCCGTCATCCGGCGCGGGGCCGTGACTTTTACGCCTCGAGCCCTGGATATCGCTTTGGTGGATGAGGCCCGCGCTTCGTTCGACGCCGTGTTTGTGGATGCCGAAAGCGCGCCCCATCTGGCCCGACTCCGCGCCGACCTGGACCCCGTGACCCTTCTGGAGCCCGAACCGTTGTCGGAAGGACGGGCCGCCTTGTGCTACGGCGGCTGGTTGGAGGGCGATTCGGTGGTAAACCGCGCCGCCGAGGGCCGCCGGGCAGCCGCCACGCTGGAGCGCTTCGTCACCGGCGTGTCTCTGACCGCCGCCCGCGAGAAAGAAGGCCTCACCGACACCCGTCTGTGGACGCCCGTGGACGGAGTGGAGCCCGTGGCCCGTATCGAACCCGCAAACGGCGATTACGACGTCGACAGCGGCCGGTCCGAAGCCGCCCGCTGTCTGCGCTGCGAGTGCATGGCCTGCGTGCGCGAATGCGCCTATATGCAGCATTACAAAGGCTATCCCAAGGTTTTCGCCCGTCAGATTTACAACAACGGGGCTATCGTCAAGGGGCAGCACCTGGCCAACAGCCTGATCAACGGGTGCAGCCTGTGCGGCCAGTGCGAAGCCGTCTGCCCCGAAGATTTTTCCATGGCCGATCTCTGTCTGGCCGCCCGGCGGGAGATGGTGGAACGCGGATATATGCCGCCCTCGGCTCACGAGTTTGCTCTGGAAGATATGGCCGCGGCCGACGGCCCGGAATGCGCGCTTGTGGTGGGCAATGCCGACGCGGCCGTCCCTGAAACGGCGTCCTGCGCCCATCTTTTCTTCCCGGGGTGTCAGTTGGCGGCTTCGCGGGGCGAACAGGTGCTGCGGGTATACGGACATTTGCGCTCCCACCTCGGGGGCGGCGTGGGGCTGGCGTTGCGCTGCTGCGGCGTGCCTGCCCGCTGGGCGGGACGCGAAGATATATTCGAGGCTGCTGCGGCGAACATCCGGGCGCAATGGGAAGCTTTGGGGCGACCGCGCGTGGTGGCCGCCTGCGCCTCGTGCCTGAAAACCCTGCGTGAGAGTCAGCCGGACATGGAGACGGTGTCCCTGTGGGAAGTGCTGGAAACGGAATGTCCCGAACCTGCGGGCGAGTTTGCGGCCACCCTCAGCGTGCATGATCCTTGCAACGCCCGTTATGATAAAGCCTGGCTGGGGGCTGTGCGCCACCTGCTGGTCCGGCATGGCGTGCGGGTGGATGAGCCGAAATTTACGGCTGAAACCACGGCTTGCTGCGGCTACGGCGGCCTGACCTGGAGCGCCCAACCCGAGGTGGCGGACGCTATGGCCGCTCACCGGGCCGCCCAGTTGGATCATGACGCCGTGGCCTCATGCATCATGTGCCGCGATCGTTTGGCGGCCCAGGGCAAACCTTGTCTGCATATCCTGGACGTGCTCTTTCCTTTGGACGATGTGTCCGATCCCACCCTGCCCGGTCCCGGGCTGTCCGCCCGTCGCGCCAACCGGGCCGCGCTCAGGCGGCGCGTGCTGCACGATATCCTGGGGCGAAGCGTCGACGAACCCGCGCCGCAAGCGCCTCGCCTGTTCATGGAACCTGAGGTGCTGGCCCGATTGGAAGGTCGGCATATTCTGACCGAGGACGTGACCACGGTGCTGCGTCACGCGGCGGATAACGGTTTTCTCGACCGGCGCAGCGGGCATTACCTGACTTCGTGGCGGCCGTCGCGCGTCACCTATTGGGTGGAATACGCCCCCGAGGGCGACGGCTTTCGCGTGTACGACGCTTACAGCCACCGCATGGTGGTGCCGGGTACGGGCAACGCGGACGAGGCGGCCGACAAGGCCGGCGGAACCGATACCGGCGGCCGCGGCTTTCAGGCTTCGTTCCGCCCGGCGGCCGAGCGCTCCGGCGCCATGCCCGCTCGCCCGGCTTCCGGGGCGGAGGTGAAGTCATGAGTCTCAACCCCACTTATACTCCCGACGAGGGCGACTGGACCTGTGCCCGTTGCGGCTGTCCCCTGGAACAGAAAACCCTGGCCGTGACCTACCTCGGCAGCGCTTTTGACGTATCCCTGCCGGTATGCCCGCAATGCGGCCTGACCCTGGTGCCCAGGTCTTTAGCCCTGGGCAAGATGGCCGAAGTCGAGACGTTGCTGGAAGACAAGTAGGGCGCGCAAAGCCCCGCCGCCCTGAGTCTGATGAGTATCCGTGTCGCCGCCGAGCAGCAGCACGTTTTCCCCGCGCTGCTCAATTTGTCCAGGACCCGTTGCAGGGCGTTGACGGCGGTCAAATCCCAGAAGCGGGCCCTGGATATGTTCACCGTCACCTGACCGGGACATTATAAAAGGATAATAGAAGACTCTGCTCCGCCCGGCGTGGCAGGGTTCGGAGGAGCGCGCGGAGGTGGGACGGAGTTTTTCGTTCCGTCCGGCCACCGGGCTTCCGCGTCCGAACTTCACCGTGGGGAGCGTCCGTCATGCCGTCTTCATCCGTCTTGTCCGTTCCGGCCGCCATCGGCGTGGTGACGCTGTGCCTGGGCGTGCTGTCCTGTCTGTATATTATCCGGGATCAGCGTCGCAGACCCGCCCCGGCCATGCCTGTCATGACCTGGGTGTGGCCCATCAACGCCCTGTGGGCCGGGCCGCTGGCCGTATGGGCCTATCGTTCCCTGGGCGCGGGCCGTTTGCCCCGGAATGGGGAACGCGGTTCCGCGTCGGCCGGGCCGGGCATGACGCGCGCAATGGACATGGCAAGGATGGATATGTCGGGGAGGGACATGCCGGGAATGAACGGGAAGCACGCCCAGCCCTTCTGGCAGAGCGTGGTCACCGGCACCCTGCATTGCGGGGCGGGCTGCACCCTGGCCGATCTCGTGGGGCCCTGGCTGTTTCGGCTGGCGCCTTTTACGCTGTGGGGACACGCCATGTACGGCGAATGGGCGCTGGAATACGTGCTGGCGCTTCTGTTCGGGGTGGGCTTTCAGTACGCGGGGCTGGCTTCCATGACCAGACGGCGGGGGGCCGCCCTGTGGTGGCGGGCATTCAAGGTGGACGTGCTGTCGTTGACGGCATGGCAGGTGGGCATGTACGCTTGGATGGCCGTATGCATGTTCGTGCTCGGGTTGCCCCTGTCGCCCGCGTCGCCCGTGTTCTGGTTCATGATGCAGGTGTCCATGCTGTGTGGTTTCATGACCTCCTATCCCATGAACTGGGCCTTGATCCGTACGGGGGTCAAAACCGCCATGTGACGGTGGGGCGTTATACCGGAGTCATGGCCTAATTTTTCCGGACCAGACGGGCGCCGCCTATCAGGCAGGCGTACAGCGCCACCACTACCCACAGGGCCTTGTCCAAGCCCACGGCTTGGGCCAGAATGCCGATCAGCGGGGGAGCCAGAAGCAGGCCCCCGAAGCCCATGGCCGAGGCCACGGCCACGGCGGAACCGGTGGACATGCCCGATGTGCGGCCCACGGCGCTGAACACGATGGGCACGATAACCGACTGGCCCGCGCCCATCAGGGCGTACCCGGCCAGGCTGGCGGCCGCCCAGGGCGAGAAAAGCGCCAGCAGAATGCCCGAGGTGGCGACCACGGCCAGGCGGCGCATGAGCGCATAATCGCCGTATGTCGCCCGCAGTCGATCTCCGAACAGACGGCATACGGCCATGGTGGCGGAAAAGGCGGCGTAGGCCAGGGCGGCGGTACGGTCGGAAGCGCCTTTAAACTGATGGAGCAACAGGGCTCCCCAGTCCCCCACGGTGCCTTCGGCGGCGTAACAGCACAAAGCCATGAAACCGAGAAGCAACAGCGGCAGCGGAGGAGCGCGGAAGCCCCGTTTCTCCCGCGCCGGCTCGGGCGTGTCGGGCAGCAGGCGCAACGCGGCAAAGGGCAGGGGACACAGAGCCGGCACGGCGACCAGACAGAAATGCGTCAACGGGGTGAACCCGGCCAGCAGCGCCCCGCCCAGCGACCCGATAAGTCCGCCGAAACTGTACAAGGCGTGCAGGGACGACAGGCGCGGCCTGCCCGCCGCGCGCTCCACCAAGATGGCCTGGGTGCCCATGGCCGCCTCCGTGGTGCCGTTGAACAGGCCCAACACGTAAAAAGCCAGGGCCAGACTCCACAGATTCTCGGCCAGTCCCACCAGAGGAAAGGCAAGCAATTGGGCCAACCCGCCGAAAATAAGCACCGGGCGGCTGCCGATGCGGGTTTGGGCCCAGCCCGCCCCGGCAAAAGCCGTCAGGGCGCCCAGCCCCAGGCAGAGCAGGGCGGACCCCAACTCCGCCTCGTTCAGCCCCACTTCGCCTTTGATAGCCGGGATGCGCGACATGACCGTACCATAGGCCACGCCGCAGGTGGCGAAAAAGTAGGCGCAGGCCCAATGGGCCGCTGCGGGATGGGAGGGGCGGAAACGAACCATAAAAACCTGCGTCGGGTTGCTCACAAATAAGAACATCAAGCTGTAGAAGGGCCCCCGAACTTTGTCAAGAAAGGTGCGTGATAACTTCAAGGCGGGCGCATCGTATGCGTCCGTCTCGACGAGGGCTTTGAGCCTCCCCTGTCGTCAATCCGGCGGCGTTTGTTCCGCGTTGCCGGGGCTGGACCTGATCGGCTTCCTGAGGCATGGTGGACGCATGCCGCATGACGTCGATTCCTCCTTTCGTCTCTATGAACAGCCTGAATTTCGGGCGGCGTCGGGTCTGACTCTGCGCCCCGGCGGCGAGGCCATGACCCGGCGGGGATTGGCCCTGTGCGGCCTGACGCTCCGTCCGGACGGAGCGGCCGACCTGGAGGCTCTCGACATAGGTTGCGGCGCCGGGGCCACGGCGCTTTGGCTGGCGTCGCAGGGGGTCCGGGTGACGGGCATCGATCCCTCATCGGATTTACTGAGCGAAGCCGCCCGGGGAGCCGCCGCTCTGCCCGCGTCCGCGCCGCCGCCCCGCTTTGTGTCCGGCCGGGCGGAACGTCTGCCGTTGGACGACTCCTCCCAGGACCTGGCAGTCTGCGAATGTGTCCTGTCTCTGACAACGGACCCGGACTCGGCCGTGGCGGAAACGGCCCGCGTCCTGCGACCGGACGGGGCGTTTCTGGTGGCCGATGTGTATGAGCGCGGGGGCGGCTTCGCCCGGAGAGCCTCTTGCGGCGGCGGCAGTTGTCTGGCCGGGGCCATGAGCGCGCCCGCCTTGCGCGCGCTGCTGGAGCGCCACGGTTTTGCCGTCCTGGCCGAGGAGGATCACAGTCGAGCTTTGGCCGAACTGTCCGCCCGCCTGGTATTCGGCGGCGGCAGCCTGTCCGGCCTGGCCCGCTGGCTGGGGGCGGATTGCGCCGCGCCCGCTTCCGGTCGTGACCTTGTCCGCCGTTTCGGGTATATTGTGATGGCCGCCCGGAAGACGGCCGCGGCCAAACATACGTGAGCTTGCCATGAATGCCGTGAATCCGTTGTTGTTGGAAATGCTCCCCTGGGTAAAGCAAGGGGATTGTTGCAGTCAGTTGTTGATGCGCCTGGCCCTCCAGACTTCAGGCGAGGAAAATCCCGGCCTGGTGCGTGCCTTGTGGGGCTTTTGCCGGGGCATCCTGTACACGGGCGGACCCTGCGGCTTTCTGACCGGAGGCGTGGCGGTGCTGAGCCATGCTGCCGGGCACGGAGGGGCGGATGATCCGGCGCATCCCATGGCCGTGGCCCTGATAGCCGATTACGTGGATTGGTTTCAGGAACGTACGGCGGCCTATGGCGGCACGTCCTGTCCCCAGGTGTCGCTGGGAGTGGCGGGCGGCGCGGCCGGTCCGGATGCCGAACCGGACATGATGTTGTGCGGCGGGCTACTGGCCGAATGCTGGGAAAAGATTGTGGAGCTGACCGCCGCCTACGATATCGACATTACCCAGCCCAAGCAGGTCCGTTGACATGGAATATCTTACCCGGAGCGTATGCCCGGTTTGTCTGCGCCGGGTGGACGCGCGCTACGAGGAAACCGGCCCCGGCCGGATGGAGTTGATTAAAAACTGTCCCGACCACGGTCCGTTCCGCGTTGCGGCCTGGGTGGGCGAACCGGCTATGTCGGGCTGGCGGCGGCCTAAAATCCCGTCTTACCCCCGGCGACCCTTTGTGGAAGCGGAGCGTGGCTGCCCCTTCGACTGCGGGCTGTGCCCCGAACACGGCCAACACACCTGTACCGGGCAGATCGAAGTCACGGCCCGTTGCGATCTGGGGTGCCCGGTGTGTTACGCCGGGTCCGGCCAGGCGACTATGCCCGATCCGGATTTGGAACGGCTGGGCTTCCAGCTGGACCGCCTGTGGGAAGCCTCGGGCGCGTGCAATGTGCAGCTTTCCGGCGGCGAACCCACACTGCGGGACGATTTGCCCGCTCTTGTCGGCTTGGCCCGGCGCAAGGGTTTCGCCTTCATTCAGGTCAACAGCAACGGTCTGCGCCTGGGGCGCGACCCGGGCTACGTGCGCGCCCTGGCCGAAGCCGGGCTTGATTCGGTATACCTGCAGTTTGACGGGGCGGATGACGACGTGTACCGGGCTTTGCGCGGTAGGCCCTGCCTGGACGACAAACTGCGGGCTGTGAAGGCCTGCGCCGGGGCGGGCCTGGGCGTGGTGCTGGTGGCCACCGTGGTCCGGGGCGTCAATCTGGACAAATTGGGCGATCTGTTGCGCCTGGCCCTGGAGTTGGGCCCCTCTGTGCGCGGCCTGCATCTTCAGCCCGCCGCCTCGTTCGGACGTTTTCCGTGGGATGCGGCCGCCGCTCCGCGCGTCACCCTGCCCGAAACCATGCGCGCCCTGGCCGGGCAGAGCGGAGGTCTGCTGTCCGTCACCGATTTTCACCCGCCCGGCTGTGAACATGCCCTGTGCTCTTTCAGCGCCGTATACCGACGTACTCCGGAGGGGCTGGCCCTCATCGAGGGGGGCGGCGACTGCTGCGCTCCGTCATCCCGCGCCTTGCGGGCCGCGCCCGTCGTCAAGCAGGCCGCCGCTTCCGTCGCCGCCGACGGCGGCGTTTCCCTTGCTTCGCCCATTGCGGCCGAGGAGGGCGCGCGGGTGTCCCGGGCCTTCACCGCCCGCCATTGGAGCGCGCCGCCCGCCGCCGAGGAGGGGAGAGAGGGGACGGACCAAGGCGACGACTTTGATCGTTTTCTGGCCCGGGCCGGACTGGCCCGGCGATTCACCGTGTCGGGCATGACCTTTCAGGATGCTCTGACGCTGGACCTGGAGCGGGTGCGCGGCTGCTGCATCCATGTGGTGTCGCCGGAAGGTCTGTTGGTGCCGTTCTGCCTTTATAATTTGACGGCCTTGGACGGGACGCCTCTATATCGCGGCGCGGACCGGGGCGTGGCCGGAGCGGAACGGGCGTGAGCGGCCGCCCTTCGTCTTTCTGTCCCCTGGACCCCTGGATTGCGGGGTTGTGCGGTCTGCCGGACGCCCGGCCCGATCCGGCGGGGGTGCGGGCCTGGCAGATGGATGCCCTGCGCCGGACTTTGCGCCTGGTCATGGAACGCAGTCCGCTGTATCGCGAGCGTTTTGCGACATTGCCCGCTTTCGTGCGTGAAGGACTGCGCCGGGGGCTATGGCCCCGCGTTGCGGAGGACTTGACCCTGATCCCCTTCACCGATCCCGCCGAGCTGGCCGGGGAGGGCTGGCGGCGTCTGTTGTGCGTGTCGCAGGACAAGGTGGCCCGCATGGTCACGCTGCACACCTCGGGCACCACGGGAGGTCGGAGTGCGGTCAAGCGGCTGGCATTTTCGGAAGACGACCTGGCCCGCACCGGGGAGTTTTTTGCCGTGGGCATGGGCGTATTGGCCCGGCCCGGCGATACGGTGCTGATTCTGTTGCCCGGCGCGGAGCGGCCCGGCGGCGTGGCCGATCTGCTCATTCGCGCTCTGGCCCGGTTGGGGGGCGGTCCGGCCCAAGGCGAGCCGGTGTGCCGGGGCGTGGCGGGAGAGCCCCGGGCCGACCCGGCGGGATTCTCGGCCGAATTGCGCCGTTGGCGGCCCGCTTGCCTGGTGGCGGCTCCCTCGCAGATACGCCGCCTGCTGGATTCGGCCGAAGTAAGCCGCCTGGCAGGGTATGGGGAAGGAAGCTATACGGGGCTGCGGGCCGTGCTGGCCAGTTCCGAACCGTTGCCGCCCGATCTGCGCGACGCCGTAACCTTCGCCTGGCGTTGCGAGGTGTTCGATCACTACGGCCTGACCGAAAGCGCCTACGGCGGCGGAGTGGAGTGCGTGGCCCACGACGGCCTCCACTGGCGTGAAGCCGATCTGTGGCTGGAAATCGTGGACCCGGCGAGCGGTTGCCCTATGCCCGAGGGCGAATGCGGAGAAATTGTGATCACTACCCTGACCCGTGAAGCTTTGCCCCTGGTCCGGTACCGTACCGGCGACGTGGCGGCTGTGCTGCCCGGCCCCTGCCGCTGCGGCAGCCCCTTGCGACGCCTGGGCCGGGTCGTCGGCCGCCTGGTGTCGGATGAAAACGGCGGCCGCCGCGTGGCGACGCCGGAAAAAGGAAACGCCCATGAACGAGATGCTGACGCTTATTCTTGATATTTTGCGCCGGGGCGAAAGCCTGGCGGCGGCCACCATCATGACTCAGGCCGGGTCGTCCCCGCGCACGGCCGGAGCCAAAATGCTGGTCGACGCGCGCGGTCTGGCGGGCGGCAGCGTGGGAGGCGGACTGCTGGAGGCCCGCTCTCTGGAGGCGGCGGCCCGCGTGTTGGCCGGAGCCCCGGCCGAGGTGCTGGATTTCGATTTAAGCGGCGATCTGGCCGCCGGGGCCGACATGATCTGCGGTGGCCGCCTTCAGGTATTTGTGGAACTTTTGCGACCCGCCGACCGGCCTTTTTTTGAGGCTCTGGCCGCCGCTTTGGCCGAAGGCAGGGTCACGGGCACTGCCACGCGTCTGAATACGGCGTCGGACGGAACGGAGACGTCGCCCCGGCGGGTATTGCTGATGAAAGAGGGCGGAAGCGACCAACTGTCCGCCGCGCTGGGAAATGCGGCCCGGGGCCTGCTCTGCGCCCGCGCTTTGACCGGACCGGACGGCGGGCTGTGGTTTGTGGAACCGTGGCCGACTCCGCCCCGCCTGATCCTGGCCGGGGGCGGCCATGTGGCGCTGGCTACGGCGGCGGTGGCCGAAGCGGCCGGGTTTGAGGTCGTCGTCCTGGACGACAGGCCCGAATTCGCGTCGGTCGAGCGCTTTCCCCGGGCGGCCAGGGTGTCCGTGGTGCCGGAGTTTGCGGACTGCTTCCGGGATATTCTCATGGACGAAAATGCCTACGCGGTTATACTGACTCGCGGGCACGCGCACGACGCCGTGGCTCTGGAGCAGGCCCTGGCCACCGGGGCGGGCTATATCGGCATGATCGGCAGCCGTCGCAAACGCGATGCCGTGTATGACGCCCTGAGGCGCAAGGGAGTGTCCGACGCCGCGCTGGCCCGGGTGCATTGCCCTATAGGTTTGCCCATCGGCGCGGAAACGCCGGGGGAAATAGCCGTCAGCATTGTGGGCGAATGCGTGGCCCATAGGAGAAACGCTCTATGAACATCGCCGTTCCCGCCGCGCCGGACTATGCTTCGGATATGGCCTGGGCCTTCACGCCCGAACACCCGGATCATCCGGAAAAAGCCGTGGACGTGTTTTTCGCGCCGGGCACTCTGCTGTCCGGGGCGGGCTTGGTCTATTTCGATCCGGCCGACCCCGACCACCGGGCTCTGGCCCGCCGCCCCCGTCTGACTCAGGCCTCGGCCTTCGCGGCGGCGGGCAACATTTTTCAGCCCCACTGCCGCCAAGTGTCCATGGAGATGAACCTGCTGCCCGCGCCCGAACTGATGAAAGCCTACGCCGTGCCTTGCGCGGACATCCAGGCCGCCTTTCATTATTATCTGGAGCGCTGGAACCAAGGACGGCCCTTCATCCTGGCCGGACACAGCCAGGGAGCCATTGTGCTTCTGGAACTCATGAAAAATACTTTGGCCGATCCCGAACTGTGCTCCCGACTGGTGGCGGCCTATATTATAGGCTATTCGGTGACCGCCGCCGATCTGGCCGCGCACCCCGGCATGAGGTTGGCATCGGGCCCGGACGACACGGGGGTCATTGTCACGTACAATACTCTGGCCAAAGGAGGAACGCGGGGCCTGACGCTGTTGCCCGGCGCGTTGTGCGTCAACCCTCTCAATTGGGTCAATACGCCCGATTACGCCCCGGCCGGGCTCCATCTGGGCATGGTGGAGTTCGACGACGAAGGTCGTTTCGTACGCGAGGTCCCGCGTTTCACCGACGCCTGGATCGATCCCGCCTTGGGCGCGCTGGTGGTGGGCGTGTGCGATCTGACCGCGCCCGAACTGACGGACGGCGGCGTATGCTCGGCCGCTCCGGGCGATTATTTCCCGCCCGGAGATCTGCACCGGCGCAACATTTCGTTTTTTTACCGCAATCTGGAGGAAAACGCCCGGCGGCGGGCCCATGCCTGGCTGCAGAAGCGGACTGAAAACGCGCGTCAGCGTATTTAAAGCCGCCCTGCCGAAAGCTCCCCCCGAAGGAAGGGACGAAGAGTCCGGGACGGGAAACGGCGGCGTCAGGCGAAATCGTCGGGCAGGGCCACAATGGCCAACTTATGCTTGTCGGCAAGGGTCAGACTGGCTTCGCGGTCGAAAAACAGGGTCTTGCCCGCCTGCACGGCCAGGGCGGCATAACCGCCCTCCACCAGGTTCCGGATGGTGGTCAGCCCCACCGACGGCAGGTCGACCCGTTCGTCCTGGCCGGGTTTGGCGATTTTGAGGGCCACGCAGCCTTTGCCGCCCAGTTCGGCCCCTCGCTTCAGGGTGGCGTCCGTGCCTTCCAGGCACTCCACGGCGATTACCATGCCTTGGCGCACCACCAGGCACTGGCCGATATCAAAGCGCCCCATGCCGGCCGCCACGGGCCAGGCATAGCGAATGTCGGCCCAGGCCTCGGGATCGGGTTCGCGACGGGTCAGCGTGCCCGGAGGGCAGCGCAGCGAGGGCACCAGATCGGCGGCCGACAGCATTTCAAACCCTTCTTTTTCCAATTCGCCGAGCACGGCCCGCAACAGCGAGTCGTCGCCTTTGGTCCGTAGCGAAAAGACCACTCGGGCCGCTCGCCAGTCGGGACGGAAGTCCAGGGCGCGGGGCTTGTTGATGGTGCCCGCCAGGCACAGGCGGCGCACTCCCTGGTCGTGAAAGTAGGCCAACAGCTTGTTTAGTTGCCCGAGATGCAGCAGGCGGAAGACGTCGACATGTCCGGCCAGGGCGGGATCGGTATGACCGTGAAAGCCGCAGGCCACGACGGAAAGCCCCGCCTCGCGCGCCCCTTGGGCGACAAGGCGGGGAAATTGTCCGCCTCCGGCGATGATGCCGATATGTTCGGGCATGAACCGCTCCGTTACCTGGAATTACCCCGCCGCAAGGGCCGGTTCGTGATTGTAAGCTTGGATGAGTTCATACATCCGATCGCTGATGGCCTGCAGGTCGGGCTTGGCGAATTGGACGTCGGCGTGCACGCTTTCGCACTTGCGGGACATGGCAGGAGTAATCAGCGAGGAAAACATAGCCACGGGAAGCTGCCGCAGAATGGGGTCCTCTTTGAGGTAACGGCATAGGGTCAGGCCGTCAAGATTGGGCATTTCTATATCGCTGATCACGCCCTGGATGAAATCCGTCACGGGGCGTCCGGTCGCGACGGCGTCGTCGCGTATCTTTTGCAAGGTGCGCCATGCCTGTTCGCCGTCCTGAACCTGGGTGACCTCAAAGCGGCCTTCGGCCTGCAACTTGTCGAGCACCAGACGGCGGATGCTGACCGAGTCGTCCGCATGCAGAATATGGTAGGTTCGATCCGGGCGGGGAGCATCGGCCGGAACCTCATCCATACGAATGCTCAAAGCGGGGCACAAGGTGCCCACAATGGCTTCCATATCCAAAAGAAAGATTACCCGTTCCTCCAGACGGACCACGCCGGTAATGGAGTTGTGGCTCATCCGGAGCAGAAACTCGCTGGGGGCCTCCACCTGGGACCAACTGATCCGGTGGATGCGCGTCACTCCCGACACCAGAAAGGCGTTCTGAACTTTGTTGAATTCAGTAATGATGACCTTGGGGTCCTCGCTGGGCATACAGGTTTTGTCCAAAAAACGGCAAAGATCGATAAGCGGCACGATGCGGCCGTCTCGATTGGGAAAGGCGCCCTTGACGCAGGGATGACGCATCTGCGGCATGGCCGTCACCGGCTGCTGGCGGATGATTTCCACCACTTTGGAAACGTTGATGCCGTAATATCCCCGGTATCCGCCCTCTTCATTGATGAAGAATTCGACGATTTCCAGTTCGTTGGTGCCCACTTCCAGTAAAATTTTGCTTTGCGACATATCGTCCGCCTTCAGGGAAAACGTTGCGCTGTTCGGCGCGTTCGCCTCGCGCCCTGCCCCGTCCCGTTGTCGGACGGACCGAAATAAATATAAACGCTTTTCCGTCGCTGTTCCCTCCTCTTCGGGGTCGGAACACAACGGGCGCTATAATTTAATTCATTTCGACGTGTCCCGCAAGCGAAGAGGAAGCGTCGACGAGTCGCGCGCCGTGGACTTGCCTTGGCTGACGGTTGCGGATAAGAGAAAACGAATGTCGACCCAGCGTATTCTTTTTCTTGCGCCCGCCCATGCCGTTACCCGCATTTTTCCTCAATTGCGCGACGCGGGTTTTGAAGTGGCCATTGCCGAAAACCTGAAAGGTGCCTCGGCGTTTGTGCGCAAGTCCGGTCCGGGAATTATTTTTGCCCGGCCTTCCCTGCCCGGTTTTCAGGTGGAGGACCTGTTGGCCGTGGGAGCCGACGACCCCGATTTTCCGCCGGTGGTGGTGGTTTCGGACCGGGGCACGGCGGACGATGCCCGCCGTTATATGGAGTTGGGAGCCAAGGATTACTGGCTGGAACCGCTTTCGTTTGAAAAGGTGGCGGCCGTGGCCCGCGCGCCCCGGCCCGTTGCGACGGCTCCGTCGGTCAGCACGCTGGGCGGGCGGCGGCCCGCCATGCCCGCAAGCGGCGGTCCCAGCATCGTGGGCAGCGACACCGCCATCCGCCGGGTGCTGGCCCTGGCCCGCCAGGTGGCTCCCTCTCGGGCCACGGTGCTTATTTCCGGCGAGTCCGGCACGGGCAAGGAAATGTTCGCCCGTACCCTGCATGCCTGGAGCGACCGCGCGGACGGCCCCTTTGTGGCGGTCAACTGCGCGGCGTTGCCCGAGCACCTCTTGGAGAGCGAACTCTTCGGCCATGAAAAAGGGGCCTTCACCGGAGCCATTGCCCGCAAACCGGGCAAATTTGAGCTGGCCGACGGCGGCACCATCCTGCTGGACGAAATTTCCGAAATGGATCTGGGGCTTCAGGCCAAACTTCTGCGAGTTCTGCAGGAAAGCGAAATCGACCGCGTGGGCGGCACCGAAAGCGTTAAAGTCGATGTGCGCGTGGTGGCCACCACCAACCGCGACCTCGACGCCTGGGTCAGGGAAGGCAAGTTTCGCCAGGATCTGTTCTTTCGTCTCAACGTCATCCCCCTGCGTCTGCCCTCGTTGCGGGAACGGGGCGACGACGTGCTGGAACTGGCTCGTTTTTTCATCGACATGTACGTGCGTGAATACAGGCTGGCCCCCGCGCCTCTTTCGTCCGAGGCCGAAGCCTGGTTGAAGAACTATGAGTGGCCCGGCAACGTGCGCGAACTTCAGAATCTTATGGAGCGCGCCGTACTGCTGGCTGGCGGCAGGCCCATCGTCCCCGGCCACTTTTTGTTGGACCCCGACGCCTGGCCGTTATTCGCGGCCGAAGGGGAGGATGACGGAGAAACGGGACGGGACGGGGCGGCAAGCCCGGCTCCGCTTGGAACATGGGAGGAAAGCGCCGCGCAGGACGCGCCCGCTTCCGTCGCTGAATCGGAAGCCGGAGAGGACGGCGCGCTGTTCGCCGGGGCGGTTATCCCTTTGCATGAGATGGAGCGGATCATGATCATGAAGGGGCTGGCCGCCACCTCGGGCAACCGTACCCAGGCGGCCGAACTGCTGGGCATATCCGTGCGTACTTTGCGCAATAAGCTCAACGAATACCGGGGAATGGGCCTCAACGTCGACTGATGCCGTCGTTCCGCCATCCGGGATCATGCCCCGGTATGGCCGTATGGCTCCGCATCAACCCCGCTTCCGTGTTCCGCCTCTCTTGCCCTCGCGGCGTTTTCATCGTATGGAACACAGTTTCCGGGCGATGAAGCGGATGGAGGGCATCCGGCGGCGCGATTCCGCGCGCGGCGTCGTCATCCGGAGTCACCGGCCGGTGGGGAATGAGTCCCCGCCGAGTTTTTCGACAGGCAAGGCACAAGTCCATGAATATGACCCACAAGATTTTGCGGGCCCACCTGGTGGAAGGGGACATGATCCCCGGCCGGGAAATCAGTCTGCGGGTGGACCAGACTCTCACTCAGGACGCCACGGGCACTATGGCATGGTTGCAGTTCGAGGCCCTCGGGCTGCCCCGCGTGCGCACCGAACTCTCGGTCAGCTATGTCGACCACAACACCTTGCAGATGGGATTCCGCAATCCTGACGATCACCGCTTTCTGCGTACGGCGGCGGCCCGGTTCGGGGCGGTTTATTCGCCTCCCGGGGCCGGCATCTGTCATCAGCTCCACTTGGAGAATTTCGCCCGGCCCGGCCGCGTGTTGCTCGGTTCCGACAGCCATACGCCCATGGCGGGCGGCATGGGCAGTCTGGCCATGGGCGCGGGGGGGCTGTCCGTGGCGTTGGCCATGGCGGGCGAGCCTTATTCCATCCCCATGCCTCGCGTGACTCATGTGCGCCTGTCCGGCCGCCTGACGGGCTGGGCTCAGGCCAAGGATGTCATTTTGCATCTGCTCGGGCTGTTGACCACCCAGGGCGGGGTGGGGCGCGTGTTTGAATACGGCGGCCCGGGAGTCGATACCCTGTCCGTGCCTGAACGGGCTACCATTGCCAATATGGGGGCCGAACTGGGGGCCACGGGCTCGGTATTCCCGTCCGACGAACGCACCCGCGAATTTTTGCGCCGCATGGGCCGTGAAGAGGATTGGGAACCTCTGGCCCCGGACGACGACGCCGTCTACGACGACGTGATCGACGTGGACTTGTCGGCCCTTGTTCCCCTTGTGGCCCGTCCCCACATGCCGGATCGGGTCATTTCCGTGGCCCGGCTGTGCGCCGAGGAACCGGATATGCACGTCGATCAGGTGGCCATCGGCTCGTGCACCAACTCATCCTATGCCGATCTTGAACAGGTGGCCGCCGTGCTGCGCGGCAAGCGGGTCCATCCGGCCACGGACGTATGCGTGTCGCCGGGCTCGCGTCAGGTGTTGGCCATGTTGGCGGCCGACGGCGCGTTGACCGACCTGCTTGACGCCGGGGCGCGCGTTCTGGAATGCGCGTGCGGTCCGTGTATCGGCATGGGCAGCTCACCGGTATCCGGCGGGGTGTCCGTGCGCACGTTCAACCGAAATTTCGAGGGCCGCAGCGGTACTCGCGACGCGGGCGTGTATCTGGTCAGCCCGGTCACGGCCGCCCAGTGCGCCCTGAACGGCCGCTTCACCGATCCTGCCGTCTGGGGCGAGGCTCCGGCCCGGCCCGAGTTTCCCGAGCGCGTGCCCGACGGACGGCGGCATTTTCTTTTCCCCCCCGAAGACCCGACCGAGGCTTCGGCCGTGACCGTTGTGCGCGGCCCCAACATTGTGGCGCTGGAGCAGTTTCCCCCGCTTGAAGACCATATCGACGGCAAGGTGGTCCTCAAAGTGGGCGACGGCATCACCACCGATCACATCATGCCCGCCGGAGCCGAAATTACTTCATTGCGCTCCAATGTGCCCGCCATCGCCCGTCACGTGTTCAGCCGGGTGGATCCCGAATTTGTCCATCGGGCCGAAACCGTCCGCAATTCGGGGCGGGCGGCGATCATTGTGGCCGGGCAGAACTACGGTCAGGGGTCCAGCCGCGAGCACGCGGCCCTGGCTCCGCGTCATCTGGGCGTGCGGGCCGTGGTCGCTCAGTCCTTCGCGCGCATTCATCGCGCCAATCTGATCAATTTCGGTATTCTGCCCCTTATTTTCGTCGACCCAGACGACTACGGCCGGGTAGGGGCCGAAGCCCGGCTGTCTTTTTCCACCGGCGATTTGACGCCGGGCGGAGAAATGGTCATGAATGTCGAGGGCGCGGGCGGCGTTCGCGTGCGTAACGATTTGTCCGCCGCGGAATGGCGCGTCATCCGGGCGGGCGGCCTGCTCAACGACGTTCGCGGCCGCAACGCGGGACGGCATTGACGGCCGGGCCGGCGAATACGCGCGCGGAAGGGACGTTTCACAGCGGCAGAGAGGCATTTTTCCTGGATTTTTTACAGGCAGCAAAAGGGAGTAACCATGCTCGACGGCATCCGTGCCAACGCCCAGTCCTGGGGCGTCAAGCTGGCATTCGGCATCATCATCGTCGTATTCGTGTTCTGGGGCATCGGCGGACAGCCCGGCCCCCGCGGCATCGTGGCCACGGTGAACGACCGGAACATCACGGAACTGGAGTTTCGGCAGGTCTACGCCCAATTGGAACAGAACGTGAAAAACTCCATGCCCGGCGTGACGCCGGATATGCTGCAGAGTTTCGGTCTGGAACAGAGCGCGCTGCAAACCCTGGTCATGCGCAAGCTGCTGGAAGCCGAGGCCGAGCGGGTGGGAGTGGAAATCAGCCCCTACGAACTGCGCCGCGCCGTGGAGTCCATGCCCTATTTTCTGGATGAGGACGGCAAGTTCGACGCCGATATCTATTTGACCACCCTGAAGAATGCCGGTCAGACCGCCTCGCAGTTCGAAGACAGCCTGCGTCAGGACCTGCTGCCCGAAAAGATGCAGGCCCTGCTTTCGGCCGGAGCGTATGTGTCGCCCCAATCCGTGCGCAATATGTACGATTATCAGCAGGAGCAGCGTAAGGTGAATTACCTGCTGTTCCCTTCCGAAAAGCATATGGCCGAGGCGGCCCCCGACCAGGCCGACATTGAGGCGGCTTATAAGGAGCGCGCTCCGTTGTACTCCATGCCTCCGCGCGTGCGTCTGGAGTACGTGGCCCTCAATCCGGCCGAACTCAGCGACCCTTCAAGCATCGACGACGCGGCCGTGGCCGCCGCCTATGAAGCCCGCAAGGATTCATTTTTCGTGCCCGAGCGCGTACGCGCCGCTCATATTCTTATTCTCGTGCCGGAAAACGCCTCCGCCGACGAGCTTAAGAAGGCCGAAGACCGGATTAAAGCCATTGAAGAACGCATCCGGAGCGGCGAGGATTTTGCCGCCGTGGCGCGCGAAACCAGCCAGGACCCGGGCAGCGCCGCCAAGGGAGGCGATCTGGATTGGTTTGAGCGCGGTCAGATGGTGCCGGAATTTGCCGATGTCGCTTTTGCTCTTACGCCGGGCGAACTTTCCGGGCCGGTGCGTTCGCCTTTCGGTTTCCATTTGATCAAAGTGGAGGACCATCAGGCCTCGACCACCCGCACTCTGGACGAAGTGAAAGACGAACTGCGCGCCGCCCTGGCGGCGGAGCAGGCGGCCGCCGGACTCCAGGACAAGGCCGACGCCGTGCTGGCGGCCGTCATGGGCGGACAGAGCGTGACCGCCGCCGCCGGGGCTCAGGGCCTGGAGATGAAAGACACCGGCCTGGTGTCGGCCGATCAATTGGGCCAAACCCTGGGCTTGCGCGCTTCCGACGTGCAGTCCGTTATGAGCACGCCCGCCGGGGAAACTCTGGACGCGGCTCTTGCCACCGATGCGGGCCTGCTGGTCATTCGCGTGGCGGAATCGTTGCCCGCCATGACCCGACCGTTGGATGAAGTCAAGGACGAGCTGGTCGCCACTTTGACCCGCGACAAGGCCCGCAAGCTGGCCGCCGAGGAAGCGGAGCAGGCGCGTAAAGGATTTGCCGACGGTAAGCCGGGTGCGGATCTGCTGCCCGAAGTCAAGGAATCCGAAGCCTTCGGCCGCGAGGGATACGTGCCCGGTCTGGGCCTGGGCATGGACCTGGTGCGGGCTGTATTCGCCGCGCCCCTCAAAGATGCGGGCAAGGGCGTTTGGCTTGAGGGAGCGTTTACCGTGGACGACGGCGCCGTGCTGGCCAGCTTGGCCGAGGTGTTGCCTCCGGACGACACGGCCTGGGTGGCCGAAGGGCCGTTGCGTGAACAGCAGATGCTCAACGAGCGAGCCGCGGTGATGTTCCAGGCTTATATCATGGAACTGTCCAAAAACGCGAAAACACGCATTCTTATGCCCGAATTGGTGCAACCCAAGGCTGCGCCGCAATTATAAGGTCTTTTTCGTCAAGCAAGGCATGGTCGCCGGCCAACCCGCTTGACATGGATTTATTGATGGAGCTAGCATACCGCTACTCGAATCCCTGTCGTTTCGATACGGGGATCGCATGAAAGCACTGACCAATGGAGGAGGTCGTTCCATGAAAAAGCTGCTGACGTTCGGCGCCGGTGCCCTGCTTGTCACTGCCTTGGCGCTGCCGGCGTTTGCCGAACAGCCGCCCGTTCCCGATGGGCCCATCAAAATGGAGCTCACCAAAAAGCCCGTGATGTTCGATCACGGCATCCACACGGCTCAGCAGTGTGTCACCTGTCACCCGACCATGCCCCAGCACTTTCCTCCCCTGGAAGTCAATGCCGAGCAGCGTTGCGTCGTGTGTCACCATCTCGTGGACGGCGAAGAACCCGCTTCCTACCTGTGTTCGGACTGTCATGCCTATGATCCCAAGGATAAGTCGTCAAGCAGTTACTTCGGCATCATGCATGCCCGCAAGGTGCAGGACGGCACCACAACCTGTCTGCAGTGTCACTATGAAGTGATCAAGACCCGGCCTGAAAAGAAGCAGGAACTGACCGCCTGCGTTGGATCGGCCTGCCACCCCAAAAGCTAGTACGGGCTTAATGCCTCCGCCGACCCGACTCGCGCGGCCGACGGAAAGCGTCTCCATACATCCGTGCGGTTCTGCGGAGAAAACGAGCCGGTTACGGATATGACCAACCCGGAGGAGGTCGACCCATGAAAAAGTTGTTGATGTTCGGCGCGGGCGCGTTGCTGGCCACCGCCCTGGTGCTGCCGGCGTTCGCCGATCAGCCCGCCGTTCCTTCCGAGCCCATCAAGATGGCGCTCACCAAGAAACCGGTGGTGTTTGACCACGCCGTCCATAAGGATCGGCAGTGCGCCGAATGTCATCATCAGGTGGACGGCAAGGACAATTTCCAGAAGTGCTCCACCGCCGGCTGTCATGATGTGCTCGGTCAGAAGGACAAGACCGTGCATAGTTATTATCGTATCGCCCACGATCGCAAGGTGGAAAAGTTCCAGTCGTGCCTCAAGTGCCATTTTGAAGTGGCTCAGGCCCAGCCCGACAAGAAGAAGGCTCTCACCTCCTGCGTGGGCTCCTCCTGCCACCCCAAGAGTTAGTTCGGCAGTTTGCGTAGTTTCATTTTGAAATGCTCGGCCGGGTCGGACGCAGCGGAACATATCCCATTTCCGTCATCCGCGAGGTGATTTTAGCCGACGGGTGAAGATGTCGGAGTGGCCCTAGCATAATTTCAAAGTTGAAGCTCTGTGGATACGCTGTACAATAAAACCCCCGCAAGGGGGTTTTATTGTACAGCGTCGGCGGTGCGGACGGTATCCTCAAACGATGTTTTCAAAGCCCTTGCTGCGTTGCGTTCGAGAAAAACTCCGCTGATAAAAATAACAGAATGCCGTTGCGGGCCTTGCGGCGTGCGCGGCGAACGGGGCGGAACGCCTTGAGTCGACAAGGCCGCCCTTGCGTTCTCCCTCTTTTTTTGTATACCATACACAAAGAGCGCCATTTTTTCGTTACTCCGAGCCAGCCAGAGGATAGCATGGACCCTTCCCGTACCCCCCCGTCTTCCGAGGCCGATGACGACATCATTGAATTGACCGATATCGTCGAAAAAGGCGCCGTGCCCGCCGCGTCCGGAGATGCCGGGGCCGGGGACAATCCGTTGGAGTCCCAAATGGCCGATTTGTTGGCGGAAACCGGCAAGGGTCCTGTCTCGGGCGAGGATGCCTTCGATCTGGATTCGTTGCTCAAGGCCTCGGGATTGAACGACGGGGGAGAGCTTGCCGAAGCGAAAACGGCGGGCGTTTCCTCCGATGCTGCTTCTGCTGAAGTTGCGGGGCGTGAAGCTCCCTCCGACGAGGAGTCGGACATGCCGGATATGGGCGAAGTGGACGCTTTGCTGCGCGATCTGGTGGCTCCGGAGCAACCCGAGGTTCCGGCATCGGACTCCGTCCCCGACGCCGCGTCCGCTTCGACGACCGATTTTGAAGCCGTGCTTCAGGCAAGCGCGGAGCGGGAGAACACCGTGCAGGATACCGACGAAAGCGGAGCGGCCGCTGAGCCTGAAGTCGATGTGGACGATCTGGATTCGTTGCTTGATTCAATCATGAATCCCGGGACGGTGACGACCGTTCCTTCCGAGGCTGGAGCGTCGGACATGGAAGAGACCGCCGAGATCGCCGACCTGGACGCATTGTTGAACGCCGCGCAGGCTGATGATGCGCATGCGAAGTTGTCTGTCACATCGAGTGAAGCCGCGGAATCCGCGTTGAAAACCGCCGCGCCCGCTCCCGAAGCACCGGTCTTGAGCCCGGTATCCGCCGTTGAGGCGGAATTGCCCGAAATTTCTTCCGACGTTGAACCCCCGGCGGTCGATATGGAAGACGATTTTGATTTGGACGCGTTGTTGGGCGCGGCTCGTGCGGAAATGACGGACGAGTCCGCCGCTCCCGCCGCGACCGAAGCTCCATTGCCCGGTTCCGGCTCTGACGCCGGGACGGAGGCCGAAGCGGGGGAAGATCCGTTAAGTGGACTGGATGATCTGTTCGCCGCCACAGAGTCGGAAGAAACCGCCACCGGGGCGGACTTGCCGTTGGCTTCGGACCTGGACGATCCTCTGCTGGTGGGCGAGGCCGAACGCCCCGAGCCGGACCTGAGCGCGCTGGTGTTGAGCAGTCTGGATGCCCTGGCCGCCGATATCGCGGCCATGCAGGAAAAAATCAATGAGGTGGCCGACGGCAACGGCGGCCCGGACTCGTCTGCCTTTGATGCGGTGCGGGAACGCGTGGACGACCTGACGGCCGAGGTTCGTGACCTGGCTGAGAGACACGCCGACGGGCTGGCCGCGGCCGAGGCCCGTATCTCGGCCCTGGAAGCCGAACTGGCCGCCCAGGGCGCGCGGACCGTGACGCCTCTGGAACTGCCGCCCGAGGGCAGCGCCTTCCGGACGGAGCTGGCGGCGTTGATCCGAGAGGTCGTGGTTCGTGAACTGCAAGAGGGAGAGCACGTGCCTCCCTATGCGGAAAGCATGTCCGAGGATATGGCCCGCCTGGAAGAACGTGTCGACGCTATGGAAGCATCGGGCGAAAAGGCGGCGGCCGAGGCGGCCGCCCGCGTCATTCGCGAAGAAATTGCGGCCCTGCTCGCGGAAACGGGGCCGGAGAGTTAAGTCGGCATTTCGGATGGCCAAGACCGTTTTTTTTTGCTTCTGCCTTGCGCTGTGTTATCGAAACCAGCCCCGCCAGCGAAAAAACAGCGCCATGCCTATGCCCACGGCCAGCATAAGCCCCACCACCAGAGAATAGCCCCACGGTTCCCGCAAGGCGGGCATATTTTCGAAGTTCATGCCGTAAAATCCGGTGATGAACGTCAGGGGCATGAATACCGACGATATTACGGTCAGAACGCGCAGGCGTTGTTCCGTTCGGTCGCGCATGCGCGAATCCAGTTGTTGGAGTTGATCGTTCAGACGACTTTCCAGACGCTGCAAACTGCGCTGCAGATGACCAAGAGCGTCCATCAGCTCCCCGGTCGCATCATGAATGCCCGTCAGGGCGGAGTCGTGCGCCAGGAGCCCGCGCAGCAGGGTCAGGCAGAATAACTGTTCCTCGCTTTGGCTGGTCAGATGTTCCACACTGTGCTTCAGGCGGCGGATGACTTCGTCGTCCGCGTCGTCTGCTTCCACGTGATCTTCCTGTTCTTCCACTTGTCCGCGGGCCAGAATGAAATCGTTGACGCCTGCCTCCATGATGCCTTCCAGCACATAGAGCATGAGGCCGGGCATGGTGTCGATGTCGGGCCGGTCGCCTTCAAGCAGGCGCCGCCGCGTCTTGTCCAAGGGGGCAAGTTCGCCGTCGTGCTGGGTAAGCAGCATGTTGTTGAGCAGAATGACGTTGATGTAGGTCGCCCTGTCGTCGAGCCAACGGTCGCGCACGGGCAGGCGCAGGGCTACGCCGCCGGTCAGAATTTCCGCCTGGGGAAAGCGGCGCGTTTCCATGCCCACCTCACGGTCGCCTTCAGACATCCCCAGCGTTTCCAGCAGGCGTTCCCAATCTTCCGGCGGACAGTCCGTCACATCCAGCCAATGTTCGGCCCATTGGGCATCGTCGCCCGGGCGAACGTGGGGGGAGTGGAGTGTATGGAACACGTTCTGCTCCGGAACAAGCTGCGCTTCGCGGCGTGTCAGACGAAGAGTGGTGATGTGCATGACGGAGGCTCCGGCAATGGAATAAGGATTGAAATTATCGGAACTAACGGCGGACTGTCGAAAAGCCGCTCCAAGAACATCAGGGGAAAGCACGCCTCCTTCCCCTTGCCAGAAAGCGGCCGGACGCGTACACCTATACTTATAATGCGCCGCACGCCGCCGTGACTGACTGTTGCGTTTCCGGCAGCCGGAACCAAGGGACAGCGTCGGCGGAACCCGATATGACAAAGCGCTATGGCGCGCGCGATGTTCCGCACGGCTATGAAGCGGCGGGTCGTCCCGTGAAGGGACGCCGTTTTTTCTTAACCCCAGCTTTGTGGAGACACAACATCATGAGTTCGCTTGCCCCCGGTCAGAGGATAGAAGCTCGTTGCACCCGCTGCCGTGATGTGACGGGTCATGTCATTGTCGCTTTGGTGGATGGGCAGGTGGCCAAAGTGGAATGTTGTGCCTGCGGCAGCGTGCACAAGTATTACCCGCCCGAAGCCCCGGCCCGGGAGGCAAAAAGCCGCGCCGTGCGTGTGCAGTCCGGCCGCGAGCGCGGAGAGGCCGTGCTCGCCCAGGCCCGCAAAGAGCCGAAGCCGAAAGCGCCGCCCAAACCCAAGGCTCCTTCCCGCGCCGAGCAGCAGACGGCGCGGCTGCAGGCGGAGTTGGAGCGCCAATGGCAGGATGCGCTGGCCCGTAATCCGGCCACACCCGTACCGTATTCCATGAACGGCACCTTCGCTTTGGGCGGGCTGGTGGATCACCCCACGTTCGGCGTAGGGATGGTTCTGGCCCTGACGCCGCCGGATAAAATGGAAATTCTGTTCCGCGAAGGAGTCAAGGCCTTACGTTGCCAATGTTGAATTTCCTCTTTTCCGGGCGCATTTTTTACTTGATTCCCGGCCGCAAGCAGGCAAGAATCAGAATCAAGTTCAACCCGACGCCGGAGGCTTCATGTTTGTTGTAGGCAACCTGCTGATGACCGTGGCACGTTTGCTGCAAATCGTCATTAATCTCTATACGTTCGTCATCATTGTCGCGGCCCTCCTTTCCTGGGTGAATCCCGATCCGTACAACCCTATAGTGCGGACTCTGCGCGCCCTGACCGAACCGGTCTATTACCGGATACGCAAATGGCTGCCCTTTGTTTTCATCGGGGGGCTCGATCTTTCGCCTATTATCGTCCTGCTCGCCCTGCAGCTTTTCAACGGGGTGGTTGTGGCGTCCCTGTTCCAGCTTGGGGCCGGGATGGGACCGGGCAGAGGCGGAGCCATGTTTTTTTAGTGCCGGAGCGGCGCTCAGCCGAACCCGCGCGCCGGGTGAACACCGCTCTTTGACTTTCAATCAACCTCCAACTTAATCGGAGTCAGCGCTATGGAAGAACACGATCTCAAACGGCTGGAGAAGTACGCGCCCACCGATCCCGAACTCAAGGCCCTGTGGGAAGAGCACATGCTCTACGAAAAACAGATCGAAAAGCTCGAATCCAAGCCGTATCTTACTCCTGCGGAAGATCAGGAACTGAAAGCGCTAAAGAAACAGAAGCTGGACGGCAAGACCCGTCTGCACGTCATGTTGGATCGTTACGAAAAGTAAGCCACGGAAGGCCGTAAACCGGCTTTCCGGTTTTTATGGTTTTTGACCGCTGCCTGTCGGCGCGTCACGGCGGATCGCCCGGCGAATCCGTCGGATGCGCCGAGAGGAGGGCGAAGCTTTCGGCAACGCTTGTCACTGAATTGCCGATCGCCTCTCTGCCATGTTTTGTACGGCGTAGCCGCCCGACTGACGAACTGAAGGCCGCGCCTGCGGCCCTTGGGCATACAGGCTCGGACAGCCGCAAAGTTGGCGACGGCTTCAGGCATGAAACTTAAGCGATGGAACATCGCGCCCTGACCGGTACAGTTTCAAAGGCAAAGCGCTTTAAGCGACGAAACATGGCATTCAGTTTACACCATTTTTTAAAGTTAATTCGTTTCAAGGATGACCCGTTATGGAAATGACCGGTGCCCGCATACTTATGGAATGTCTGAAGCGCGAAGGCGTGGAATTGTTGTTCGGCTATCCCGGCGGTCAGGCTATCGACCTGTACCATGAGCTGACCAATCACCCCGAGCTGCGGCACATTCTGGTCCGGCACGAACAGGGCGCCGCTCATGCGGCCGACGGATACGCCCGGGCCACGGGCAAGGTGGGGGTATGTATGGTCACCTCGGGACCGGGCGCTACCAATACGGTCACCGGTCTGGCCACCGCCTATGCCGACTCCATTCCGGTGGTGGCCATCACCGGCCAGGTTCCCACGTATCTCATCGGCAACGACGCGTTTCAGGAAGCCGATATCGTGGGGATCACCCGCCCTTGCACCAAGCATAATTTCCTGGTGAAGGATATCGCCCAACTGGCCACGGTCCTGCGGCAGGCGTTTCATCTGGCCCGTTCGGGCCGCCCCGGTCCGGTGTTGGTGGACATCCCCAAAGACGTGCAGATCGCCCGGACCGAGTTCGTGTGGCCCGAAGAAGTGCGCATGCGTTCCTACAACCCCACTTACCGCCCCAATCTCAATCAATTGCGTCGCGCGGCCGATCTTATCCTGGCTGCGGAGCGCCCTCTGTTCATTGCCGGGGGTGGGGTTATTTCGTCCAACGCTTCCGAAATCCTGGCCACGCTGGCCCGCGAGCTCAGCATTCCCGTCACTACCACCCTGATGGGCCTGGGAGCTTTTCCTTCCGACGATCCGCTCAGCCTGCGCATGCCCGGCATGCACGGCACGTATGTGGCCAATATGGCCATGAACAGCGCCGATCTGCTCATCGGTGTGGGCGCCCGCTTCGACGACCGCGTCACCGGTAAACTGTCCACCTTTGCCCCCAAAGCCAAAATTATTCATATCGATATCGACCCCACGTCCATCCGCAAAACAATTCAGGTGGATGTGCCTGTGGTGGGTGATTGCCGCATGGCGCTGGAGGGCATTCGGGAAGTGCTGAGCGCCCGCCTGGAAGCCGCGCCTCGCGACTGGTCGGGCGACCGCGCGCCTTGGCTGAATCAACTGGCCGAATGGCGCAAGGCCCGGCCGCTTACCTACGCCAAGGGGAGCAACCTCAAGCCCCAGCAGGTGCTGGAAGCGCTGGAACGCATCACCAAAGGCGAGGCCATCATCGTCACCGAGGTCGGTCAGCATCAGATGTGGTCCGCGCAATTTCTGTCCGTGCGCAAGCCGCGCACCTTCTTTACTTCCGGCGGTCTGGGAACTATGGGCTACGGATTGCCCGCGGCCATCGGCGTGCAGCTCGGCCTGCCCGACAAACTGGTCATCGACGTGGCGGGCGACGGCTCCATCCAGATGAACAGTCAGGAATTCATGACCGCCGTGGCCAACAAGCTGCCGGTCAAGACGCTTATTCTCAACAACGGTTATCTTGGCATGGTCCGCCAGTGGCAGGAGTTGTTTTACAATCACAACTACAGTCAGACCAACATGGAAGCCCAGCCCGATTTCGTGAAGCTGGCCGAGGCTTATGGCGCCGAAGGCTACCGCATCGCCACCGAGGAGGAGCTGGAAACCGTGTTGCCCAAGGCCTTGGCCTCTCCGGCCACCGCCATCATCGACGTGCGCGTCGAGCGTGAGGAAAATGTTTATCCTATGGTGCCGGGCGGCGCAGCTTTGGACGAGATGCTGCTTATCTGACCCCATTGCCGGACCGGAGCCGGAGAAGGGCGGGGAGATAAGGCCTCCCCGGAATGCGACAAGGAGAATTTCATGCGCCGAGTGTTATCCGTGCTTGTGGAAAACGAACCGGGGGTGCTTTCCCGGGTGGCCGGGCTGTTCAGCGGTCGCGGCTTCAATATTGAATCGCTGAATGTGGCGCCCACCCTGGAGCAGGGGGTGTCGCACATGACCATCACCACCCGGGGCGACGCCCAGATCATTGAACAGATCATCAAGCAACTGCGCAAGCTGGTCACGGTGATCAAGGTGGTGGACTTTGAGGATACCGCCACAGTGGAACGCGAAATGGTGGTTTTCAAACTTAATGCCGAAGAGAGCAAGCGCAGCGAAATTTTGCGCATCGTGGATATTTTCCGCTGCAAGGTGGTGGACCTCAGCCCTACCGAATTCACTATCGAAGCTACGGGCACCCACGACAAGCTCGACGCCATCATCAATTTGCTCACCCGGTTCGGCATCAAGGAAATCGCGCGTACCGGCACAGTGGCCATGCGCCGCTCCATGCAGGTCAGCACCGAATAATCCCGGCCGGACAACACGGAACGCGACTACAGGAACCGGAAACCTGACGTTTCCGGTTCCTGTCGGTATGAGCGACGAACCCCCACTTGACAAAAACGGCAAAAAAGAAACATTGTCGGGCGGACGTATGCAGCCACAGGTGACTGTATCTTTTGCCGTCGCCCCGCGTTTTTACATTTTTGGAGGATCTTCATGAAAGCCTATTACGAACAGGACGCCGACCTCAACGTGCTCAAGGGCAAGACCGTGGCCATCCTCGGTTACGGCAGCCAGGGCCATGCCCATGCGCAAAATCTGCGCGATTCGGGCGTCAACGTCATCGTCGGCCAGCGCCCCGGCGGTCCCAATTACGAGCTTGCCAAGGAGCACGGCTTCGAGCCCCTTTCCGCCGCCGAGGCCGCCGAAAAGGCCGACATGATCATGATCCTGCTGCCTGACGAACATCAGGCTGCCGTGTACGAACGGGATATCAAGCCCCATCTGCGGGCCGACAAGTCCTTGCTGTTCGCCCACGGCTTCAATATCCACTTCGGCCAGATCGAACCCCCCAAGGACGTGGACGTGTTTATGATCGCGCCCAAGGGGCCGGGCCATCTCGTGCGGCGCACCTTTACCGAGGGCGGTGGCGTGCCCTGCCTGGTGGCCATTCATCAGGATGCCTCGGGTGAGGCTCTTAAAAAGGCGCTGGCCTATGCCAAAGGCATCGGCGGCACTCGTTCGGGCGTTATCGAAACCAGCTTCCGTGAAGAGACGGAAACCGACTTGTTCGGTGAACAGGCCGTGTTGTGCGGCGGTGTGTCGGCCCTGATCAAGGCCGGGTTCGAAACCTTGGTGGAAGCCGGATACCAGCCTGAAATGGCTTATTTCGAGTGCATGCACGAAATGAAGCTCATCGTGGACCTCATGTATGAGGGCGGCCTGTCCCGCATGCGTTACTCCATCAGCAATACCGCCGAATATGGCGATTATCGCACCGGCCCCCGTCTGATCACCGACCAGACCAAGGCTGAAATGCGCCGGGTGCTCAAGGAAATTCAGAACGGCGCGTTCGCCCGTGATTTCCTGCTCGAAGCCCGCATCGGCTATCCCCAGTTCAAGGCTATTCGTCGCATGGAGTCGGAGCAGCAGTTGGAGCAGGTCGGTTCCAAGCTGCGCGCCATGATGCCCTGGCTGAAGAAGAAATAAGCCTCTTTCTCCCGTTTTTCGTGGGCAAGCGCCATATCCGTCTGGGTATGGCGCTTCGTTTAGAGCAAGTTACCTTTAAAATTGTTCACGGAGTCGGGCGAAGCGGGACTTTCGCTTTCCTTATCCGTAAAGCGCCTCGCTCTGACGGGCAAGAGAGCCCGGCGCGCCCCTTTTCCGGTATCGCCGCAATGTACTGCGGGGTATGACCTTCTGCTTCAGGCACGGCCCTTCGAGCCGCCGGCCGGGGGACGACGCCGCAAGCTCGGCTCTGGAACGTCCAAGGAGGGAGTTGCCCCGTTCGGTAGCCTGTGGTAGGAAACAATCTCTCGTATGGGCAAAAGTTTTAACAAGTGAATGGGTTGTATGGCGAACGTCAGATCTGCGTATACTGACAGCGTGGGATTTTTCGGCCGGGAGGACCCTCGGGAATTGGCGGCGCGTTTCGGCACGCCGCTTTATGTCTACAGCGAGAACATCCTGCGGCAACGCTGCCGCGAGTTGCTGGGCCTGTCTTCTCATCCGGGCTTTCACGTGGACTATTCGGCCAAGGCCAACACCAACCCCGCGCTGCTGCGCATTATCCGCGAAGAGGGATGCCTGGTCGACGCCATGTCTCCCGGTGAATTGCGGCTCAATCTTCTGGCCGGATTTCGGCCGGAGGAAATAATGTATGTATGCAACAACGTGAGCGCGGACGAGTTGAAGAACGCCGTGGATCACGGTCTGCTGGTCAGCGTGGATTCCCTGTCCCAGTTGGAGCTGTACGGCCGGGTCAATCCCGGCGGCCGGGTCATGGTGCGCTTCAATCCCGGCATAGGCGCCGGACACAGCGCCAAGGTGGTCACCGCCGGCAAGGAGACCAAATTCGGCGTTACGCCGGATCGTCTGTCCGATGTTTTCGAGGTTGCGTCCCGATACGGGCTGCGTCTGGCGGGGCTCAATCAGCATATCGGTTCGCTGTTTCTGGACGGCGCCGATTATCTGGCGGCCATGAACGTGTTGCTCGATCTGGCGGCCGAAGCGTTGCGGCGGGGCGCGCCGCTGGAAGTCATCGATTTCGGCGGAGGCTTCGGCATTCCCTATCGCAAGTACGAGGGGGAAAAACGCCTCGATTTGGCCGAGTTGGGGCGATTGTTGCATGCACGCCTGACGGAGTGGACGGCGGAGCATGGCTACGAGGGCCGTTTCTGCATTGAGCCGGGCCGGTATATCGCGGCGGAATGCGGCGTGTTGCTGGGCCGGGTGCACGCGATCAAAAGCAACGGGGATAATCTTTACGCCGGTACCGACATCGGCTTCAATCAGCTCATGCGTCCCGTGCTGTACGACGCGTACCACGATATCGAAATCTTTCGTGAGAACGGAAAGCCCGACGCCGTGGCGGTGGAGCAGACCGTGGTGGGCAATATTTGCGAGTCCGGCGATATCCTGGCCAAAAAGCGTCCTCTGCCTCTGCTGCGGGAAGGAGACGTGCTCGCCGTGCTTGATGCCGGCGCGTACGGCTTTGTCATGGCCTCGGATTATAATCAGCGCCCGCGCCCGGCCGAGGTGCTTATCGGGGCGGACGGCATGGCGCGCCTCATCCGCCGTCGGGAAACTTTCGACGATTTGACGGCCACCTTGGTATAGACGAACGCAAATTCGGTGTTATGATGATGCGGGGAAGGTCTTGCGACCTTCCCCGCATTGTGTCCAAGGCCAAGGGAGCGCCATGAGTTTAATCCAACGTCTGTCCGCCGTCGTGCCCTTCGGCACCATCTGGGGGCTGGTCTGGCCCCAGACGGTGATGATGCTGTGCACTATGGTCATCGGGTTGACCGATATTTGGGTGGCGGGTCGGATTAATGCCGATGTTCAGGCCGCCATCGGACTTTCCACTCAGCTTCAGGCCTTTCTTATGGTGCTCGGTATGGCGCTTGGAGCCGGGGCCATGGCCGCGGTCAGCCAGTCCTTGGGGGCGGGGCGACGCGCGCGGGGACAACGCTACGCCGGTCTGGTCATTTCCGTGGCCGTATGCATGGCCCTGGGCCTGGCCGTGATCGGTTACGCCGCGCGGGGCGGTATTCTGACCCTGCTCCAGGTGCCCGGATCGTTGCGCCCGCTGACCACCTATTTTCTGACGCTGACCCTGCTGGCCCTGCCCGCGCAGTATGTCATGGGGGTGGGCAGCACGCTGTTCCGCGCCACGCGCAACGTCATGATGCCTCTGGTGGTGGTTATGGTCGCCTGCGTGATCAACGTCGTCGGCGACCTGGGCTTCGGCCTGGGCTGGTTCGGTTTCCCCAAGGCGGGCGTGTCGGGGATCGCCTGGGCCACGTTCACGGCGGTGTATGTGGGAGGGGCGTTGACTTTTTGGTTTCTGCGCCGCTGCCGTCTGTTCGTGCCCGGGGTGGTGCCTCCCTTGCGTTGGATGCGCCGCGCCGCGCCCTATCTCCTCAAGGTGGCGCTGCCCGCCGTGCTGACCTCTTTTTTGTGGCAGACCGGGTATCTCACCCTGTTCGCCATCATGGGGTCCCTGCCGGAAAACAGCGTGATCGCTCTGGCCGGCATGACCGCCGGTATGCGGGTGGAGTCCATATTGTTCATGCCCGCCATGGCCTTCAACGTCACGGCCTCCATTCTGGTGGGAAACGCCCTGGGAGCGGGCGACAAGGCCGCCGCCCGGCGTATCGGCCTGGCCACCGTGGGCACCGGAGCCGCGCTTATGACGCTGGTGGGATTGGCCATGTGGCCCTGGATGCCCGAACTGGCCGCCGTCTTTTCCCCCGACGCGGCCGTCCAAGCCCAGATTGTGGGGTACTTGACCTATAATATTCTTTCCACGCCCTTTACCGTGGGCAGCATGATTCTGAACGGCGTCATGACCGGCGCCGGGGCCACCGTTTACGCCCTGGTCGTCAACACCTCGTGCATCTGGCTGGTGCGTCTGCCTCTGGGCTGGTTTTTGTCGCATCTGGTTTGGGGCGAGGCGCGCGGCGTATACGTGGCCATGCTGATATCCATGACCGTTCAGGCCTGCGCCATGTTCTGGGTATTTTTTCACAGGGACTGGACCCGTTACGCCATGCGCTCATCCTCCCTGCATCATCCGTCCGCACCCTATACGGAGGTTTCCCGTGAGCATTCCTGAAGGCTTTGTGCCTGTCACCCTTGATCTCATCGACGATTACGAGGCGTTCCGGCAGCGTACGCCGCGCCGTTCCGCCGACTACACTTTTACCAATCTCTGGGGCTGGGCCGGGTATTACGGTCTGTCCCTCGGCTTTCGCGACGACCTGGTGTGGGTCCACCAGAGCGCGCCCGAGCCCCGGTACTGGGCTCCGGTGGGCGACTGGAACGCGGCGGACTGGGAATCACATCCCGAAATCCGCGCCGGCGTTACCTTCCATCGCGCCCCGGACGAACTGGGCGAGTTGTTGAGGGTACGGCTGAACGGCCGCGTGCGCACGGACGAAAGCCGCGAACAGTGGGAATATCTTTACGACCGCGAGGAATTGGCTACCCTCAGCGGCAATAAATTCCACAAAAAAAAGAACCATGTCAATGGGTTCCGTAAAATGTACGGTGAAGATTACCGTCCCCTCGACAACCGGCTCAATCCGCGCGGCATAGAAGATGTGCTGGCCCTGCAGGAGGAGTGGTGCCGCTGGCGCGACTGCGAGAACAGTCCCTCGCTTCAGGCCGAAAACGACGTCATTTTCCGCGTGGCGGGTAACTGGGGCCGCCTGCACCATCTCACCGGGGGCTCGCTGTACGTCGAGGACAAAATGGTGGCTTTCGCCATCGGCGAAGCACTGGACCCCGAAACTTTGGTGGTTCATTTTGAAAAGGTGCAGCCCGACTATCGCGGCGTATACCAGGCAATCAACAACGCCTTTGTGGTCCATGCCGGACAGGGCTTTTCGGTGATCAACCGCGAACAGGACATGGGCGAAGAGGGGCTGCGGCAAGCGAAAGAAACGTATAACCCCGTAGGTTTCCTGAAAAAAAGTCGCCTTGTCATAGCCCCGGAAGGGGATTAGGATACACAAGGTCGGCCTCGCGCGTCGGAAACGGCTCTTCGCCTGGCCACTGTCCTCAACCCTTTCGGGAGAATTCCATTGCCATGAAAGTCGTGACGCGTTTTGCCCCCAGTCCCACCGGGCATCTGCATATAGGCGGCGGCCGCACGGCCATTTTCTGCTGGCTGCTGGCCCGTCATTTCGGCGGCGAATTCCGCCTGCGTATCGAAGACACCGACGCCGAGCGTTCCAAACAGGAATACACCGATTCCATTCTGGCCTCCATGAAGTGGCTGGGCCTGGACTGGGACGGCGACCTTACCTATCAGAGCCGACGTCTTGATCTGTATAACTCTTATGTGGACAAACTGATCGAAAGCGGCCACGCCTACTGGTGCGACTGTTCGCCCGAAGAAGTGGAGGCCATGCGCGAGGTGGCCCGCGCCAAGGGCGAAAAGCCGCGCTACAACGGCCGTTGCCGCGAGCGCTGCCTGGGCCCCGGTCCCGGCCGGGTGGTCCGCCTCAAGGTGCCGTCCGACGGTCGGGTGGTGTTTCACGACATGGTCAAAGGCCCCATCGCCGTGGATGTGGCCGAACTGGACGACATGGTGTTGCGCCGTGCCGACGGCATGCCCACCTATAACATGGCCGTGGTGGTGGACGACCATGACATGGAGGTGACCCACGTGCTGCGCGGCGACGACCACGTGTCGAACACCCCCAAGCAGATACTGCTGTATCAGGCCTTAGGATGGGAAACGCCGGTGTTCGGCCATGTGCCCATGATTCTGGGGCCGGACAGGCAGAAGCTGTCCAAGCGCCACGGCGCGCGGGCCGTCATCGAATACGAGCAGGACGGTTTGCTGCCTCAGGCCCTGGTCAACTATCTGGTGCGGCTCGGCTGGTCCCACGGCGACCAGGAAATATTCGCCCTGGACGAGTTGGTGAAGCTGTTTGACGGCACTAACCTGAACAGCGCGGCGGCCGCCTTCGACCCGGAAAAATTGCAGTGGCTCAACGCCCATTACCTGAAGGAAACCCCCACGCCCGAACTGGCCGCCATGCTGCGCCCCTTCGTGCTTCAGCTCGGTTTCGACGTGCCGGTCGAACGCTTGGAGGCCCTGGTGCCCTTGTACCGCGAGCGCGCCGCCAACCTGAAGGACATGGCCGCCGCCCTGACCGTCTATTTTCAGGATGCGGACAGCTTAGAGTGCGAAGAAAAGGCCGCCAAATCCCTCAACGACGAAGGCAGGGCCCGGGTGGCCGATCTGCGTGGCGTGTTCGCCGAACTGTCGAACTTTGAGCCCGAGACTTTGGAACAAACCATCCACGAGTACGTGGAGCGGGGCGGCCTGAAGTTCAAGCAGGTGGGGCCCCCGTTGCGCGCCGCTCTCATCGGGCAGTCCGGCGGCCCCTCCGTCCACCTTATCCTCGCCGCCCTGGGTCGGGAGGAAAGCCTGAAACGCCTTGATAAGGCAGCCTTCAACCTGCGGAGAGGCGAGCGGTAGCGAGCTTGGAGCGACGCCCCCCTCCCTGCCGCCTGGAAGGCGGCAGGGAGGGGGGCGAGGAATAGAAGACGGAAGAAGGTTTCGCGGAGCGCGGCCTTGGGAAACAAAGTTTCCCAAGGCGTACGCGTATCCAGTGCGCATAGTATTGGCAAAAAAAATTTCTGTTGCTTTTACCTTGCTTAACATAATTCTACTTCTTAGGTCTGTAAAATATACTTATGCTGATGAAGGATGATAAGGCGAGCGTGGTGGCGAAAGAAGACACCGATGCAGACTTGTTCTTTTCTATTCAAGGGAAAAACAATTAATGCATCTTGCAAAGATGATTTTGATAAGGATAATACTTTGATACCTTGCATTAATGGGATAAGTTGACTATGATATAAATTTGAGTTCATATAGTAATCAAGAAATCCTTGTGAAAATTGAATATTTGGCCTGCGCGGGATCGTATGTAGACCGCTAAAAATTTGCTCGCCTTGTGATACATTGAAAAGTTCTGTACATTTATATATACTCTCATCTTCAACAGCATCAACAATCACTATATTTCCGTTTTTCAAAAGGGCATTTTTTTATTTTTTCAAAATTTATATTTCTAGTAATAAATGGTATTTTTTTTATCACAACCGTCTAATATTTCATTGAAGTTTATTGACATAACGCTGTTCCCAAACATGCGAAAAGGGCCTGAGCAGCAGCCCCGACCCTTTGAATGCAAAATGAGCATTCCACTTTGGTTAATCGTAAGTTTTCGGCTTTTGAATATCAAAACCGCCGCTGATGATAAATTCCCGAAGAAGATTATCAGCTTTTACCAATACTTTTGGAGGAATAAGTCTCTTTCCTTCCAGTGATTCAAAATATAATCTGGCTTTTTGTTTGTCTATGGTGCTTTTCAATGCGTCATATCGGCCAAATTCATTGATATTTTGTGTTGTCAAATGCAACTCCATCATATTGTGCAACATCTTTTCATCAAGACCTAAAAGTGTGGCAAGGGCATGAATGCGTGCGCCATGCTTTCTGGAAAGATAATCTGCAATATAGTCTCGAAAAGTCTTTCCCTCTTCATACACAAAATCTTCTCGCTGCATCTCGTGAAGCAAAATATTTGCCACCTTTTGCTCTTCCTGCGAAAGACTTGCAAATGTTTTATGTAGCTCATTCCGAGCTTGTTGTTTTTCTTCTTCACTTATATTTTCTTGGCACGAAGTTTTGATATACTTTACAAAACGACTGTTCATATAATCTGAGTCAATTTTATCTGTATCAATGGTTGTGATATATCCAACAAGATCATACGGGACAGTATCTTCATTATTTCCATCAGTTATATCAGAATATAACTCCTGATATCTCTTTACAAGGGTGTTATATGTATATTCATCAATTATAACTTTTATACTCACCGGTCTGCTTGTTCCCCTATCTATAAATTCATAGTATGTTTTATCCCATGAAAAGCCCTGCACTTTAGCGGCGGAAAAATATCCGTTGAACTCATTAAATAACTTGACAAATCTATTCCGTTCCGAAGCTTCCTCAGGAAGTTTGCTGAAATTTTCAATTTTTGCGCTGTTAAACAAATCGGAAATTTGTGCAAAAAGTCTGTTCATCCCCTCAATATTTTCAGGGAGCTTCTGAACAAAGAGGGCAAGCGGCTTGTTTCCGGAATACAGAGCCACGGCAGCCTCAATATTTTTCTCCATCGTATGCGGATAACGATAATATTTAATGGTCCCAAACGGTTTGTCCGGTCCGAAAAGGCGATTGGTACGGGAAAAAGCCTGAATGATATTTTCATATTGAAGCAGTTTATCCAGATAAAGCGTATTGACCCATTTTGAGTCAAATCCCGTCAACATCTGATCGACCACAATCAAAAGGTTGAGTTGCTTTTCAGGTTCCCGTTCAATGCGTTCATACGGTTTTTTGTGCGCAAGTCTGGAGGCAATATCTTTTTTCATAGCGGCAAAAGTGGGAATACTGAAATGTTGCCCGTAGCGCGCATTATAATCCTCAATAATTTCTTTCAGCCCAGCCTCCTTGTCGAGAGCCTTGGCGGCATCATCATTATCAATATTAGGGTCAAACAAGGCGGTAATTTTGAGTTTTGTATTGGCAGACTTAAAAAGACGATAGTATTCTATAGCTTCAGGAATGGATGATGTGGCAAAAATTGCGTGAAATTTGCTTCCATGGCTGAGTGCTGACCAATTTTCCAGAATATCTTCCACAACCTTGTTTTGATGCTCAGGGGTTTGATACTGGGCATGAGGAATATAGTCCTCAATACCCTTGCAGTGCTTTCCCGTGGCATCGGTATGCCCTGCCATGGGCATATTCATGTATTTATAGAAAATTTTTTCCTTTTTAGGGTCGGAGTGTACCTCGTCCTCATCTGAGGCTTTGGCCCGTTCCAAAGCGACAGCCTTCCGAACATCCTGATCTCTGTAGGTCGCTACTTTATAAGGGTCAAACCCAAGTACATTTTTGTCCCGTATTCCGTCAGCAATACTGTACCGGTGCAACTCATTGCCGAACACGGTAGCTGTCGTACTTTTCTTCTTTTGATTTTCTTCGTGAATCGGCGTTCCGGTAAAACCAAAGAACATGGCCAGAGGGAATGTTTCCTTGATAACAAGCAGCATATCTCCAAATGTGGAGCGATGACATTCATCCACAATAAAAACAATGCGTTTGGATCGCATCTTTTCCAAGTCCGCGGCATTCAGACCATATTCACCCTCATTCCTGATATTGCTCATTTTCTGGATGGACGTGACAATCAGGGTATCGGCCGGGGCATTGCTTTTCAGTTTGCCGGCAAGCACACTTGTATTTTCCGTTGCCTGCACATCTTCATTTTCTTCAGCAAATCCCCGATATTCCTTTAAACTCTGAGTTCCAAGTTCAATACGATCCATCAGAAAAACGACCTTGTCGGCATCCTTGGAGGAAGCGATCAACTGGGCGGACTTGAAGGAAGTCATAGTCTTCCCGGAGCCTGTGGTATGCCAGACAAAGCCGCCGCGCTGATTTGCGCCCAAATGTTCAGCTTCCCAGCGAGCTTTGCTCACCTTGTCGGAAATGGCATTGGCAGCCTGATACTGGTAACTTCGCATCACCTTCAATATACCGTCCGAATCATCGGCCACGGTGTAAAAGCCGATAAGCTGATGCGCCATGGGGATGGAAAGCAGGTCGCGGGTGAACTTGTCCCACATATTGATTGGTTCGTTATGAAAATCGGCCCAATGAAAATAATAATCAGGATTAAATTTGCCCTCCGGGCCGGGATTGGCAAAATAGAGAGCCTCTTCAGGGTTCATGGCCACAAAAACCTGTACCAGCGAGAACAAACCGGTAAAGCAACCCTCGGCGGCATATTTTTGGATTTGGTTGCAAGCCTGACTGACAGGCACGCCGCTTCTTTTCAATTCAATATGGATGACCGGCATGCCGTTGATGAGCAGCAGCACATCTCCCCGGCGGTCATTCAGTATTTTTGATTTGACGGAAAATCGAGGCTGCCGGGCTATCTGATACCGGCTCTGACCAGCGGCTATTTCCTTGCGGTTATAAATTTTCAGGGAAATCTCTTTGCCAAAGTGCAGCGTATCCTCGGGATTATCGCGTCTGATCTGAACACTGCCGCCATTGATGAAACCATTAAGCCTGAGCGGTGTTTTGAGTTCTTTCACCTGCTCCAGAATCTGTTGCATTTCTCCGTTCGTCAGAGGAAAATCATTGAGGCGATCTATACCTCTGTTATTTTCGAACAGAATATCGGCCCAGTTTTGCAAGAGCCTGGCTTCATCATAATTTTCCAGAACCGAGTCCTCCCACCCGACCGTAGGCAGCATGGCAACAAGCAAATCCTCAAAATCTTTTTCATTGCGAAAATTCATGCTTTCCTCACGTCAATTACGGCTCAGATCTTCTGTACGAAAAATATGATAGCCTTCATAGTGGTAGCTTGCGTCTATACCCTTCATATAGACGGTCCGGTCATTGACCTGATCGGTCAATCCCTTTTTCAGAATTGCCTTGATTTCCACATCATTCACAGGACTGCGTTCCATTGCCTGCAAATATGCTTCACGGTCTATTCCGCTCCAGTCCACAACCACGCCCAATTCCTTTTTCAATATGGCGTCCAGCCAGATGCGGGCGCTGCGGCCATTGCCTTCCCGAAAAGGATGCGCCACATTCATTTCCACATATTTTTCCACAATTTCATCGAAGCTGCTTTGCGGCATATCATCTATGCGCCGCAAAGCATCCTCCAGATAGAGGACGGGCGCAAAGCGGAATTGTCCTTTGGAAATATTCACCTGCCGGATTTGTCCGGCAAAGGGATAAATATCTTCAAACAAAAACCGATGGATAGCCGCGAGTCCGGCAAAAGTGCCTGTTGGAAGGGTATCCAGCAGGCCCTGTTTAAAAAGCAGAGCCGCTTTTGCCTTGCTCAGTTTCTCCTCGACGCGGGCAAGTTCCGCCGCCTCGGTCAAACCCAGTTTGTTTTCCAATGTCATAAGGCTTCCCCTATACGAACATCTTTTCAAGGCAGGCTTTCTTGATATTTTGCAGCAATGCAACCTTACGCTGATGAAGGGTGATAAGGCGGTCGAGGTGACGGAAGAATGTGCCGATCCGGGCTTGCTCAGATTGGTCTTTTGGATAAAAGATATCAGTCTGTAACAGTGCGGTTTTAGATAGTGACAAAACTTTAATGCCTTGCATTAATGGTAAAAGTTGAGTCCGATAGCATGGAGAATTGAAAAAGTATCCAAGATAGGCTGTCGCGAAGGCAATTTGGGGCCGACATGGTATGGTATGGAGGCCACTAATCACAATTTTATCAATAATATTAAACAATTCTGTGCACTTACCGACAGTTTTATCTTCAGCGGCATCAGCAAATACTATGTCGCCATTTTCAAGTTTTAATTCACGAATTTTATTAATTTTTTTTGTTTTTGCTACGAATGGAAGCTGTTCATTGGCGACATCAAGCACCTCTCCAAATTTTATCAACACATCGCCATAATGGATATTCTGTATCCTGCCATTTTCAGAAAGTTCAGCTCGTGAAAACGTATTATTTGGCAGAAACTCCGCTAACTCCCCCAGCTTACGCTGTTCCCAAGCTTCCGTAAATCCGGCGAAACGAATCTCCGGTGCGTCAGACCCATTTTTCGGGAACATTTTTTCAAGCATCGCTTTTTTGATGTTTTCAAGGCGTCCGCGCTTACGCTGATGAAGGGTGACAAGGTGGTCGAGGTGACGGAAGAAGGTGCCGATGCGGACTTGCTCGTCAATTTTTGGCATCAGGATAGGCATTCTCGCCATCTGTTTTCCTGACACTTCGGTAAACGTAGAGCCTGCGCCAACAATCTCAGCATATTTTTTTAGCTCATGGGTACGTGAAAAAATGAAGTAAGAGTCAACAATTTTGGAATCGGGTACAATGGATTGAAAGCCCTGATTTGTCGCGCCTTGCTTCGCCAAAATCGCAGTATTTCCAATACCTGCACGAGAGGTGAACAAAACGCTGCCGACAGGTAGGATAGTCGCCGAGCTTTTTTGTAAGCCTGTTACAGTTATTTTCTTTTGACTTCCGGTTAAAAAAATCTGTTCGCCAATTTCTGCTGGAGCGTACCAATCAATATCCCCATTCCAATAGGAAGGGTTATTTGTACTGGGGGTCCCTCCTCCTACAATATCAGCTACATCCCCCAACTTACGCTGTTCCCAAGTTTCCGTAAATCCGGCGAAGCGAATCTCAGGTTTTCCGGCATGTTCGGACATACTATTCGCCTCCCAGCAGCTTTTTCAGTTCCGCAAGGCCCTGTATATCAAAAGCATTTCCGGTCAGTTCATCAATCAGTCCATTGAGCGCCGTTTCCGTTTCATCAATTTCACTGTCCACCCCGGCAAAGGTCATCTCATACTTCGCACACAGTACTTCAAGTCGGGCAATCAATCTGCGGACCACACTCAGAGGCAGGTCGTTCAGGTCTTCAACAAGGGGCGTTATCCACTTGCGCCGCAGCAAGTCAAATATCTGCTCGTCACTGAAATTCTCCATGACATGCTTTGTTTGCATGTGCAGTGCGACGGAGTCTTCCTTGATTTTCTTTTTGAGGCTTTTTTCCCTGCTGATCAGCGCGTCCACTTTTTTGAGGACGGCAAGCGTCGCCTCGTCCAGCTCTCCGGCCTTGAGCGACTTTTTCACCTCGGCAGGGACAAAGGCGTCCTCGTTGACAAAGGGCCGCTCCCTGTCCTCCTCGCTTAATTCATTCAACAATTCTTCATATTGTCCGGCAAAATCGGCCAGCCTTTCCTCTTCCTCTTTCAGGGCTTGCAGTTTATCCGCCAACAGACAAGCCTGCACCAGTTCAAAGGGAATGACATGCCCCTGCCAGCCATCCTGCACTTCCACATCCCTGTTGTCCTTCTTCCTGACGACCATGCGCGGGTCAACCTGCCGCGCGGCGGCAAGGCCTTCGGTCTGAAGGATTTCAAGGTCAACGGCAATGTCGTTCCAGCGATTGTCGAGAAGCTGATACGCCTCATACGGGTCAATCAGCGGAAGCGGGCGCAACCGACTGAAAATATCCTCGCTGAGAACATTTTCCGTACGCGCCGTATTCACAGTCTCCATCCTGCTCAGCAGTTCCGTGTTCAGAAAATCGGGAAACGTGGCGAATGCTCTGGCATATCGGTCGGTAAAGGCTGTAACGTCCGGATGGCCGAGAACGGCATCTTTCAGTTTTTCAACCTTCAATTCATAATAGGCGTCATTCAGAGGCCGGAACAGCGATTCCTTGAGCGATGGGAAAGCGGCCCAATAATCGCGCAATCCGGCAAGTTCCAAATCAGGAATGCCGCCGAACATGGTAGCCCAGATATCCCAGCTTTCCGTTTCTTCGGAAGAATCCACATAACGGGGAATATTCAGATTATACTCATTCCCACGGATTTCCTCACGACTGACGACGCGGGAAAACTTATCCACCGAGGTTCGCTGTGTGACTGTATCCACTATCTTTTTGATGTCACAGGCACGCAGAACGTTGTTCTTTCCCTGCTTGGCGAACCTCTTGGAGGCGTCGATAACGAGGATATCCGTATTTTCTCTTTTTTGCCTCAATACCATGATAATGGTGGGAATGCCCGTTCCGAAAAAAATGTTGGCCGGAAGGCCGATAATGGCATCTATATGATTCTGTTCAATCAGATTCTTACGGATATTCCCCTCTTCGCCGCCGCGAAAAAGAACCCCATGAGGCAAAACAATGGTCATAATGCCGTCCGGCTTCAGATGATACAAATCATGCAGCAGAAAGGCGTAATCAGCCTTGCCTCGTGGAGCCAGACCGAACGAGGCATAGCGCGCGTCGTTTTCCTTGTCCGATGGATTCCATGCTTGAGAATAGGGGGGATTGGAGACTACGGCATCCACATAGAGTGGATTATAGGTATTTACCGGGTCATTTTCATCAAAATACGGCCAGTCATCTTCCAGCGTATCGCCGTTGCGAGTAAAAATATTGTCCGGCAGAATACCGCGCATGACAAGATTCATGCGTGTCAGGTTGTAGGTGTTTTCTTTCAGCTCTTGTGCGTAGTATTGAATGTGATCTTCACTGCCCACATAGCGGGCCGTACTTTTTCCGATATTGATCAGTAATGATCCGGAACCGCTTGTCGGATCGTAAATTTTTATCGCACTTCTTCCCTTCAGATGATGCGCCACAATTTCTGACATGAGCAGCGAGACTTCATGCGGCGTGTAGAACTCGCCCGCCTTTTTCCCGGCATTCGCCGCAAAGTTGCTTATCAGATATTCATAAATGAAACCAAGAACATCATAATCCTGTCGGCCATCCATGGGAATGTCTTTTATCAGATAAATCAGATCGCGGATGGCTTTCGTTCGTGCCCCGGAAGTTTCCCCCAACTTGGAAAGACCGGTTTCCAGCGTTTTGAAAATACCCTCAAATACTTTTTTGTGATGGGGATTGATGTTTCGATTAAAAGCGGAAATGGCATCCGTTACGTCAGAAGCGGTAAAATCCATACCTTTGGCTATCCATGTGGAAAAAAGCCCATCATAGGCTATGAAATAGCCAATATTTTGCCGAACCATCTGCACGGACTCTGCATCATCTTCATTCAGATCAACAATATATTCATCAGTCCACTCGTTTTTTTTCAAAAACTGAACTTCTTTATCAGAAAGAAACTTATAAAATATAAAACCAAGAATATAGTCCTTATATTCGTTAGCCTCAATTTTGGAACGCATTTTATTCGCTGATTCCCATATCTTGGCCGCAAGCTGTTGCTTGTTCATACAGTCGTTTCCTAAAGTTTCAGTTCAGACAAATTCAGAAGCATAGGATTGCAGCATTTGTCACAGACGGGGCATCCTCATCTAATCGGATTCCCTCTGTTTGCCAGTGTAGTCCAAAATGTCCGAAAGATAAACAGACCGAACAATAGGAAAGCTGCGGGGTATCCAATGGATGATACCTGAGAAGAACAGCTTATCCCATGCAATCCGGGAAGACTCATTCCTATCTCCTTTTTTTACGGATAGATTTCCGGGCATCAAAAATATTTTAAAAAATTTTATCCTGTTATTTCAAATAAATATAAAATAACACAAACATCAACTATACATGCGTATAAAGAGCGGCATCTTGTTGAATGTTTCTTTGCCAAGCTAAAATCATTCCGCCGAGTTGCCGCTCGATATGATAAACTTGCCATAACGTTTAAGGCATCTGTTATACTCGTCGCATGCCTCATTTGGCTACAATAAGCAATTTAGAGACAGCCCCTGGGGCCCTCCCCGTACGACTGGCGGCCTTCGGAAGTCCGGCACTGGACGAAGTGCCGGATGTGCTTTATTAAAATCAGCAATGGCATCGAGACCGGAGAGCGGCTTCTCCGGGCGCGCGTACTGCCCCCTGTGGAAAAGCCGGGAAGGACGGGGGTATGGGAGAAGGCATTTTTCCCAAGTTTCCTTCCCTCCCCGTTCTTTCTCTTCTGGAGTACCCATGCAACTGTACAATACGATGACGCGCCGCAAGGAAGTTTTCGAACCGTTGCGGTCCGGCCGGGTGGGCATGTACGCCTGCGGGATCACGGCCTACGACTACAGCCACATCGGCCATGCCCGTTCGGCCGTGGTCTTCGACGTGCTGGCGCGCTATCTGCGGCATAAGGGCTACACCGTGACTTTTGTCCGCAACTTCACGGACGTGGACGATAAAATTATCGCCCGTGCCAATCGCGAAGGCGTGAGCAGCGCGGAAATAGCCGAAACCTATATCGCCGCTTTCCATGAAGACATGGATCGCCTCAATGTGCAGCGGGCCGATATCGAGCCCCGCGCCACCGAATATATACCCGTCATGCTCGATCTGTGCCGCCGCCTCATCGAAACCGGCCATGCCTACGCCACGCCTTCGGGCGACGTGTATTTTCGCGTGCGTTCCTTTCCCGCCTACGGCAAACTGTCGGGCCGGGACGTGGACGATCTCCGTTCCGGCGCGCGCGTCGCGCCCGGCGAGGAAAAGGAAGACCCGTTGGACTTCGCCCTGTGGAAGGCCGCCAAGCCCGGCGAACCTTTCTGGGACAGCCCCTGGGGCCAGGGGCGCCCTGGCTGGCACATCGAATGTTCGGCCATGAGCGAAAAAAATCTGCCTCTGCCGCTGGATATCCACGGAGGCGGGCAGGATTTGATTTTCCCCCACCACGAAAACGAAATCGCTCAGAGCGAAGCCGCCCTCGGCAAGGAATTCGCCCGGTTTTGGGTGCACAACGGTTTTGTTCAGATCGACTCGGAAAAGATGTCCAAGTCGTTGGGCAACTTCAAGACCATACGCGACATTCTGGAACAGCGGCAGCCCGAGACTCTGCGCTTTTTTCTGCTCGGCAAGCACTACCGCAGCCCCATTGATTTCAGCTTCGACGGTATGGACGACGCCGAGCGCGGCTTGAAGCGCGTTTACGAGTGTTTGGCCGAGGCGGAACGCGCCCGGGCGCGCGCCGCCTGGAAACCTGGCACGCTGCCCGACGAGGTGACACGAGAATTCGATGACCTGAACCGGGCCTTTTTCGAGGCTATGGACGACGATTTTAACACCGCCGCCGCCCTGGGTCACGTGTTCGGCATCGTGCGTCTGGTCAACCGTGTCTTGGAGGACAAGCCCCTGAAAAATTGTCAGGGCGCGGCGGAACTGCTGGAAAAATTCGCCCGCGCGGCGGCTGACTGGAGCGCCACGCTGGGCGTGTTCGGCGCTCGTCCCGAGGTTTTTTTGCGGGAACTGCGCGATACCCGCGCCGGGCGTCTCGGGCTGGATACGGCCCGGGTGGAAAACCTGCTGGCCGAGCGTTCCGAGGCTCGCGCCGCCAAGGATTTCACTCGAGCCGACGCGGCCCGGGATGCTCTGAGCGCCTTGGGCGTGCAGGTACGGGATACCCCGGAGGGACCCGTTTGGGATATTTCGTAAACCCGGCGGCCTGAAGCCGCCGACGGTCGTTCCGCCCATCGGAACGGCCCGGGCGGGAGCGCCGCGTTCCCGCTTTGTCGAGGCCAAGGAGGCCCTGTGCGATTGCGCGTTCCCGTCGTCTGGCTATGCCTGATCTGCCTGCTGATCGGGCCCGCGCCCGTCCGCGCCGCTCTGTTCAAGGAATTCGGTCTGGCGGATGAAATGAAAGTGGGACGCGAGTTTGAGGCGCTGGTCAAATCTTCCATGCCTCTGGTGGAAGATCCCGAAGTCAAGCTGTACGTGCAGAGCGTAGTGGATCGTATCGTGGCGACGCTGCCTCCTCAGCCTTACAAATTTCAGACCAATGTCATGCTTCACAGTTCGCTCAACGCTTTTGCCGTACCCGGCGGATTCGTCTTTGTGCACACCGGCCTGCTGCAGAACCTGAAGCATGAATCCGAACTGGCCGGAGTGCTGTCGCATGAAATCGCCCACGTCACCCAGCGGCACATCGCGCATCGCATCGAGCGCGGGTCGGTCATTTCGTTGGCCAGCATCGCCGGGATGTTGCTCGGTGCGTTTGCGGGCGGCGGCAATGTCGGCAAAGCGGCCATGGCGGCTTCGGCCGCGGCGGGACCGGCCGCCATGCTCAGTTACAACCGCGCCGACGAAGACGATGCCGACCAGTTCGGCCTTCGGTATTTGGTGGATGCGGGTTACAATCCCAAGGGATTGAGCGGCGCGTTCTCCAAAATTCAGGAATTGAGCTACGGCCGGGGAGCCGATTTCCCCGAGTATCTGTCCACCCATCCGGATCTGACGGCTCGGCTGGCGACTATGGCCTCGCGCGTGCAATCCATGCCCGCCGAGGTGCGCAATCGTCCCGAGGACGACACCCGCTTCCGCCGGGTTCAGACCCTTATCTGGGCCCAGTACGGCGACCCGCAACACGCGGCTCAGGTATTCGCCGCCCGGGACAGCAACGATCCCATGACCCACATGGGACTCGGCGTGCTGGCAGCCCGGCAAAATCGCGTCAAGGACGCCGAGGCAAGTTTCCAACGGGCGCTTGAGCTGGCTCCGCAGGATTCCCTCGTGCTGCGCGAGGCGGGCATTTTCCATTACAACATGGGCGATATCCGGGTGGCCCGTAAGCAGTTGGAGCAATGCCTCGCCGTCAACCCCGAAGATTATATGGGCCTGTTCTACTACGCCCGCCTTCTGGACGACGAGGGCGACAGCCGGGGCGCCCAGGCCGCCTATCGCAAAGTATTGCGTTACGTGCCGGAAGATGCCGAGGTACATACTTATTACGGTCGTTCGCTGGGCAAAAGTCGGCAGGAATTTTCAGGCTACCTGCATCTGGCCTATGCCGCCGTGTATTCCAACGACGCGCGCAAGGCCAAAAACTGGTCGGACAAGGCGAAAAGCGGTGCCCGCACTCCCGAGGATCGGGCCGAGCTGGAAAAGTTCAACGAACTGTATAAAACCCGACAAAAACTCTGGTCGCAACGCTAGCGGCCCATCCGACCCCGGTCGGAAACAGCGTAAGGATACGATATGGAACTTCGCGGCACCACCATACTGGCCGTGCGCACCGCCAAAGGCGTGGCCCTGGGCGGCGACGGGCAGGTGACTATGGGGCAGACCATGATTATGAAGCACACCGCGCGTAAAGTGCGCCGTCTGTATAAGGGGCGGGTCCTGGCGGGCTTTGCCGGGGCCACGGCCGACGCGTTCACGCTGTTCGAACGCTTCGAGGCCAAACTGGAGGAAAGCGGAGGCAATCTGCTGCGCGCCGCCGTGGAAATGGCCAAAGACTGGCGTAAAGACAAATATCTGCGTAAGCTGGAAGCCCTGTTGCTGGTGGCGGACGCGGAGCGCACCCTCATTCTCACCGGTACCGGGGATGTTATTGAACCCGATGACGGCGTGGCCGCCATCGGCTCGGGGGGGCCCTACGCCCTGGCCGCCGCCCGCGCCCTTCTTCGGCACGGCGAGATGAGCCCGGCCGATATGGTGCGGGAAGCGATGGCCATCGCGGCGGATATTTGCGTTTTTACCAACGGCAATTTGACCTTGGAAGTGCTGGACGCGGAATAGCGCGGCTTCCGATGAGGGCGGCATGGCGAGTTATCAGGATAAATTTTTGCGCTATATGGCCGAACAGGGCCTGAATGTGACCCGACAAAGGCTGCGCATCGCGGAAATATTTTTCGCCATGCAGGGCCACCATACACTGGATGAACTGTACGGCGTCATGCGCCGCAGTGAACCGGGGCTGGGGCAGACCACGGTATACCGTACGCTCAAATTGTTGTGCGAGGCCGGACTGGCTTTGGAACTGCAGTTCGGCGACGGCGTGGCGCGCTTCGAGCCCGTGGACGCCAAGGCCCATCACGATCACCTTATCTGCCAGAAGTGCGGTAAAACCGAAGAAGTGCACAGCGAGGCCATTGAGGTGTTGCAGCGCGAATTGGCGGATTCCTATGGTTATCGGCTGCTGGGCCACGCGCATTATCTCTACGGTTTGTGCCCCGACTGTCGTCGACGGGGCGTGGAAGACAACGGAGGCTCGTCCGGTTGCGGAGACCGCGACGACGATGCGCCCTCCGGCGGAGAAAACTGAAACTGAATCGTCGGCAGAATATCGCTATCGGGCTATGTGTGGCCGTTTGTCCGGCTCACGTGCCGCGGCGGGTGTACCGTGCGTTGGGGAGGTTCGACGCGCGGCTGCCCCGGCCGGTGCGTGGGGTGCGCCTGAATCTGCCCGGAGCGACGGATGCGCCGTCCGGCGAGCAGGCTGCGGACCGTTGAGCGATGGGTTCACGCATTCTTGAAAAGGCGTTCAACCCCGGCGGCCGCCGGACACCACAAAAAATACCGAGCCCACGAGACAGGCAGAAATCTCGTATGCCGTCTTCTGCTTGAAAAAA
>UQJT01000005.1 GCA_900541395.1 uncultured Desulfovibrio sp. | reverse complement strand
AGCATGTTGCTTTTGAAATGGGCCCATTTCAAAAGCAACATGCTCTCGGGGGCCCCGGCGCTAGTCCTCTTCGCGCTCCTCGGCCCGATTTTCGTCTTTTTCCTCTTCTTCCAGGGCCGTGGCCCGCTGGAGGATTTCCTCCAACTGGATATCGCCGCACAGCACGCCCACGATTTCGTCGCGGGCGTCGGTCACGGCCTTGGACACCGACAGAATGAGTTTGCCGGTGTACTGGGACTGGTAGACGTCGGTTATATGCAGCTCGCCGTTGCTCATGGGCACCTTGAACCATTCGCGGCCCGAATAGTCGTAACCGCGTTCGGGCAGGCTGCCGTAACGTTCCTTGTAGGCGGGGTCGGTGATCACGGCCTGGACCAGATGTCCCGCCGCGTCGGTCAAAGTCAGATACTGAATGAAGGGATAGTGATCCACAAACTTCTTCATCAGGTCCAGACTGTCCGTGTCGTCCGGGGCAACGGTGCAGCGCGCCGCCAGACGCTCGATGAGGTGGGCGGCCAGGCGGCCCGCCAGCCGCTTGATGTGCTGCAGTTCGGACACAAAAAGTTGCGGCATATAGCGCCGGACCAGGTCGGTCATCTCCTTGTTGGAGAAGGAGGTATTGCGGCCTTCTTCGTATGCCTTCATGATGGCCGCGTATATGTGCCCCACGGCCGGATGCTTCTTGGACACGGCCTGCTCGGCCGACAGGCGGAAATTATGGTTGATCCAGTAAGCCACGCCCGCCCGGCCGGACTTGTCGGTGATGATGATCGGCACGTCACGCCCCAGAATGGCGGACGTATCGAAAATATTGTAAATTTCCTCATTTTTGGCCAGTCCGTCCACATGCACGCCCGCGCTGGTGGCGTTGAAGTCGCGCCCCACAAAAGGATAGTTGGGCGGAATGACGTATTCCAGCTCTTTTTCGAAATAGTCCGCGATTTCCGAAATGACCGTGGTATCCGCCGCCTCGTCGTCGCCGGTCAGAGAAATATATTCCAGAACCAGAGCCTCCACCGGCGTGTTGCCCGTACGCTCGCCGAAGCCGAGCAGGGCTCCGTTGACGGCCGAGCAGCCGTACAGCCAGGCCGTGACGCCGTTGACCAGCACTTTATGGAAGTCGTTGTGCCCGTGCCATTCCAGCCACTGACCGGGTACCCCCGCCTCATCGGTGAAGGCGCGCACGATGCGCTGCACCGAACGCGGCAGAGCCGCGCCCTGGTAAGGCACGCCAAAGCCCATAGTGTCGCACAAACGAATTTTGACCGGCATGGACGCCTGCCGGGCCAGTTCCATCAACCTGGAAGCGAAGGGCAGGCAGAACCCGAAAATATCGGCCCGGGTCACGTCCTCAAAGTGGCAGCGGGGCACGATGCCCCATTCCAGGGCCTGCTCCACCAGCTTCAGATAGCCGTCCATAGCCTGCTGCCGGGTTTTGCCCAGCTTGAGGTAGATGTGGTAGTCGGACACGCTGGTCAGCATGCCCACTTCGTCAAAATCCATATCCCGGGCAATGGCCAGATCGTCGGCGTTGGCCCGTATCCAACCCGTGATGCGCGGGAAGCGATAGCCGCGGGCGCGGCAGGTTTCGACGGCCCGCCGGTCCTTGGGCGAATACATGAAAAATTCGGTGGCCTGAATCAAACCGTTCTTGCCGCCCAGCTTGTGCAGCAGGTCGTAGATACGCGCGATCTGCTTGACCGTATAGGGAGGGCGGGCCTGCTGGCCGTCGCGGAAAGTGGTATCGGTGATGAAGCACGGCTCGGCCGGACGGGGAGTGATGATGGTATCGTCGAATTCGATACGGCCGACCTTGGTGTAAGGATAAACCTCGCGGTAAAGCTGAGGTTCTTCCCTCTCCTCCAAATACAGACCACGCAGCGGACTGTTCTTGTGCAAAAGCGCCATGGACCGATCCTTATGGCCGGACCCCATGTCCGGCGAGCGGGCCGGGCAAACCGCCCCGCCGTAAAAATGCCCGTGAAAAAACCGCCCTCGGGGAAACGGCGGCCGCGCCGTTTTGGAGCCGGACGCCGACGCGTCGGCGCCCCAACGGCATGACGGCAACTACGCGGTTTTTTCCACAAAAAAATACAATATACTTTTTTGTAGGAAAACAAAAGAGGGAGTTATGCCCTTGACGGGGCTGACGCCTCTTATGCGTCCGCCCCGGCGGCGTCGCGGCAGCAACGCCCGAAACCGCGGGCGACCCCCATGAATCCAAAAGCAGCGAAGCGCGCCTGCACCGCCGGAGCGACCCTCAACAACGTTTACGACAATCAGCTTGTATTATTTGGATTAATATTTAGACGCGTCTAACCACAGCGTGATGATACCCCCTCATGAAATTTGGTTTTGTCATCACTCCGGAAGCCCGTCGCGATCTTTTTTCGCTATGCACATCATCCTTCCCGCGCCGGACTTTTGCCGAAACGGGCTGCCCGAAAAACGGAGCGGGAAAAAAGCGACGCCGTGCGAAGCCGTTTACCCTTTGAAACAACAGACAATCGAAACCGGTTTGGGACGCGGAAGGCTGTTGTGCTTAACCGAAAAGTAGGCTATAGGGGTCGTCGTACATTGAACGATTGCGCCTTCGTTCCGGGGCTTCCCGCGGGAGAAAGGACGGTTTATGTACGATTTCTGTCGTGTACCAGGGGTCGCGCTCCCCAAAGCGGTTTTCTGCCCTTGTATCGGCTTTGCCGGGCGGACGCGACGGACCCAATAACCCATGTGGAGGTAAGGCAATGGCGAAACATGCAACCCCCCTGCTGGACCAGCTCGAATCCGGGCCTTGGCCCAGCTTTGTGTCCGACATCAAGCAGGAGGCAGCCGTCCGGGCCAAAAACCCGAAAGGTCTGGACTACCAGATTCCCGTGGATGCTCCCGAAGATTTGCTCGGCGTGCTCGAACTTTCCTATGAAGAAGGCGAAACCCACTGGAAGCACGGCGGCATCGTGGGCGTGTTCGGTTACGGCGGCGGCGTCATCGGCCGCTACTGCGACCAGCCCGAAAAATTCCCCGGCGTGGCCCACTTCCACACCGTGCGCGTCAACCAGCCCTCGGGCAAGTACTACAGCACCGAATACCTCCGCCAGTTGTGCGACATCTGGGATCTGCGCGGTTCGGGCCTGACCAACCTGCACGGCTCCACCGGCGACATCGTGCTGCTCGGCACCCAGACCCCCCAGCTCGAAGAAATCTTCTGGCAGCTCACCCACGAAATGGAGACCGACCTCGGCGGTTCCGGCTCCAACCTGCGCACCCCGGCGGCCTGCCTCGGCCAGTCCCGTTGCGAATACGCCTGCTACAACACGCAGCTTGCCTGCTATCAGCTGACCCAGGATTACCAGGACGAACTGCACCGTCCGGCCTTCCCGTACAAGTTCAAATTCAAATTCGACGGCTGCCCCAACGGCTGCGTGGCCGCCATGGCCCGTTCCGACTTCGCCGTGGTCGGCACCTGGAAGGACGACATCAAGATCGACCAGTCCGCCGTCAAGGAATACGTGGCCGGCAACTTCAAGCCCAACGCGGGCGCCCACTCCGGCCGCGACTGGGGCAAGTTCGACATCCAGAAGGAAGTCATCGATCTCTGTCCTTCCCACTGCATGAAGTGGGACGGTTCCAAACTGTCCATCGACACCAAGGAATGCGTGCGCTGCATGCACTGCATCAACACCATGCCCCGCGCCCTGCACATCGGCGACGAGCGCGGCGCTTCCATCCTGGTGGGCGCCAAGGCCCCCATCCTGGACGGCGCGCAGATGGGTTCGCTGCTTGTGCCCTTCATTCCCGCCGAAGAGCCCTTCGACGAAATCAAGGCCGTCATCGAAAAAATCTGGGACTGGTGGATGGAAGAAGGCAAAAACCGCGAACGCGTGGGCGAAACCATCAAGCGCCTCTCCTTCCAGAAGCTGCTTGAAGTGACCGAAATTCCGGCCATTCCTCAGCATGTCAGCACCCCCCGCGCCAACCCCTACATCCTCTTCAAGGAAGAGGAAGTGCCCGGCGGTTGGTCCCGCGACATCAAGGCCTTCCGCCAGAGACATCAACGCTAATTCAGAAGGAGAGCGCAAATGGCTTTCATTTCTACCGGATACAATCCCGCAAAACCCATGGAAGGCCGTATCTCCGATATTGGCCCCCGCAAATACGACTCCTTCTTCCCGCCGGTCATCGCCAAGAACTTCGGCAAGTGGCTGTACCACGAAATTCTTGAACCCGGCGTGCTGGTCCACGTGGCCGAAAGCGGCGACAAGGTGTTCACCGTGCGTTGCGGCGCGGCTCGTCTGATTTCCACCAGCCACATCCGCGAAATCTGCGAAATCGCGGACAAGTACTGTGACGGGCATGTACGCTTCACCACCCGCAACAACATCGAGTTCATGGTCACCGACGAGGCCACCCTCAAGGCCCTGAAGGAAGACCTGGCCTCCCGCAAGTTCGATGCCGGTTCCAACAAGTTCCCCATCGGCGGCACGGGCGCCGGTATCAGCAACATCGTGCACACTCAGGGTTGGGTGCACTGCCATACTCCGGCCACGGACGCCTCCGGTCCGGTCAAAGCCGTGATGGACGCCGTGTACGACGACTTCTGCGACATGAAGCTGCCCGCCCCGGTGCGTATCTCTCTGGCGTGCTGCCTCAACATGTGCGGCGCCGTGCATGCTTCCGACATCGGCATTGTGGGCATCCACCGCAAGCCCCCGATGATCGACCAGGAATGGGTCGACCAGCTGTGTGAAATTCCTCTGGCCGTGGCCGCCTGCCCCGTGGGCGCGGTGCGCCCCACCAAGGAAGAAGTGGACGGCAAGAAGATCAACAGCGTGGCCATCAAGAGCGAACGCTGCATGTACTGCGGCAACTGCTACACCATGTGCCCGGCCCTGCCCATCGCGGACGGCCAGGGCGGCGACGGCTGCGTGATCATGGTCGGCGGCAAGATCTCCAACCGGATCAGCCAGCCGAAGTTCTCCAAGGTGGTCGTTTCCTACATTCCCAACGAACCGCCCCGCTGGCCCACGCTGACCCGTACCATCAAGCACATCATCGATGTGTACTCCAAGAACGCCAACAAGTACGAACGACTGGGCGAATGGGCCGAACGCATCGGCTGGGAAAAGTTCTTCGAACTGACCGACCTTGAGTTCACCCATCACCTGATCGACGACTTCCGCGATCCGGCCTACTACACCTGGCGTCAGACCACCCAGTTCAAGTTCTCCGAACTGGCCGAAAACGCCTACGCCGGTCACGAAGCCCACGCCGCTCAGGCCACCGGCGGCGTCACCCAGGAAGACAAGGACACTATCGTCAAGTTCCTGACCGACAAGGCCGGTTCGAAGACGAAGTTCTACTTCAACAACTTCCTGGAACTCTTCCCCGACGCCAGCCCCCGCAAGGTCAAGGCCGTTCTGACCGCGTTGGTGGAAGAAGACAAGGTGGAATACTGGTCCTCCGGCTCCACCACCATGTACGGCCTCAAGGGCTCGGGCAAGCAGTCCAAGACCGAAGAAGGCAAGTAAACGCTACCCTCGGGGGAAAACAGGAGCACCTGTTTCCCCCCGAGCGCTTCTTTTGTCGGCGAGTGGCACGATGCTTTTTCGTGACACCCGCCGACAAATGTTTCACGCTCTGCCAAATCAGTAGACAACAATACAAATTCATTTGGGTATACAAATTCATCTATAATATTTCCATGTATTGAAGGTAAGTAATAATAAAAAAGGACGGACAGGACTCGCGCAACCACAATCCTGCGGTGGGTAGCTCAAAGTTTTGTACCGGGGCTAGGGCAACAGCGAAGCTTGTTTGACGACATGGGGCAAGGATTTTCTGTTCATGCATATTCCCCGCCTGCTCATATCCGGCTTATCCGGCGGCAGTGGTAAAACCTTGCTGTCGCTGGGGCTGACGCGCGCCTGGACTCGCCGGAACCTGACGGTACAGCCCGGCAAAAAAGGTCCCGACTATATCGACGCGGCCTGGCTGGCTCTGGCGGCCCGGCGTCCGGTCGCCAATCTCGACCCCTATTTTCTGCCCCCGGAGGCCATGCGCTCGCAGTTCATGCGAGCCTGCCGACGCGGCACGCCGTCCGATCTGGCGCTTATCGAGGGCAATCGAGGCTTGTACGACGGCCGGGACATAACGGGCTCGTGTTCCACCGCCCGGGTGGCCCTGGCTCTGACCTCGCCCGTGCTGTTGACCCTTAACTGCGCCAAGATGACCCGCACCGCCGCCGCCCTGGTAGCGGGCGTGTCCGCATTCGAGCCGGACCTGAACGTGGCCGGAGTGGTGATCAATAACGTGGGCTCCTCCCGTCATGCCGCCCAGGTGCGTCAGGCCATCGAAACCTATACCGACGTGCCGGTATACGGCGAACTGCCGCGCCTGCGGGACAACCCGCTGCCGGAACGCCACATGGGCCTGACTCTGCGCGGGGCCGCCCTCGAGCAGGAAGAGGTGCTGGAGAACCTGGCCGACTATACGGAAGAACACGTGAACCTGGACGCGCTGCTGACTCTGGCCCGAAGCGCTCCCGAACTCCCCGCCGCCGCGCCCGGCCCGCTCGTTGCCGAGCCCGCCGACGGCACGGCCCGTCCCCGTATCGGTTTCGTGCGCGACGACGCCCTGTGGTTCTACTACGAGGAAAACTTCGAGGCCCTGGTTGAAGCGGGAGCCGAGCTTGCGGAACTGAGCATTCTCGACCCGGCCCCCTGGCCCGACCTGGACGGTCTGTACCTGGGCGGCGGCTTTCCCGAACTGTTCGCCGAGGCCATTGCCGCTTCGTCTCATCTGGCCGATATCCGCGCCCTGTCCGAAGCCGGATGCCCGGTGTACGCCGAATGCGGAGGATTCATGATCCTGTGCCGGGCTCTGGTTTCCGACGAATCGGGCGAAGTGCCCATGACGGGCCTGCTGCCCGTCAGAACCCGCTTTTTTCCACGTCCCCAGGGACTGGGCTATGTGGAAGCCGTCACGACGGAATCCAATCCCTTCCATCCGCTGGGCAGCGTATGGCGCGGCCATGAATTCCACTACTCCCGCTGTGAAATGCCGTCAGACTCCACACCGAACTTCGCCCTTCGTCTGAATCCCGGGGTGGGCATGGGCCGCGTTCCGGCCGTCTCCGGCGGGAGAACCGAAGGCCGCGACGGCCTGTACGTGCGCAATACCTTTGCCGCGTATACCCATTTGTTCGCGCCCGCCGTACCCCACTGGGCTCCTAACTTCGTAGCGGCGGCGCGGGCGGCCCGCGACCGAAAGTAATCCCCGCCGGGGCGGCATTCCCGGCAGCGCCGGAAAGTCCCCGCGCCATCCGACCAAGGCCCCTCGCCCTCCCGAAAAACACGGACCCCGTCTGAGACGATATGAGCCCAAAACAAACGACAAACGCGATCGAAGTGGTAGCGGCCCTGATCCGCAGAGGCGACGACTTTCTGATTTGTCAACGCCCGGCGCACAAGGCGCGCGGCCTGCTCTGGGAATTCGCGGGCGGCAAGGTGGAAGCGGGAGAAAACCCGACCCAGGCCCTGATCCGTGAATGCCGGGAAGAACTCGCCGTCACGCTTCAAGTGGGCGAGGCGTTCATGGAGACAACCCACGCCTACCCGGACATTACGGTTCACCTGACCCTGTTTCAGGCCGTTATTGCTCAAGGCGACCCGCAGCAACTGGAACACGCGGACCTGCGCTGGGTACGCGCCGAAGAGTTGCCGAACTATGCCTTCTGCCCGGCGGACGCGGCCATCATCCGGGCTATTGTGGCCCGTTTTTCGCAAAGCTGAAACGACAACATACGAAAAACGCCTCCCAAGCCAAGCCCGGGAGGCGTTTTTTCGAATGAAGTTCCGATTTCAGAAACGGCGCTGTTCCTCGCTGCCGCCGACGGCGGCAGGGCCTCCGGGCGGAACGGCATAAAAACGCTTGGTCGGCGGCAAAGCCAAGCTGCGCCTGCCCGCGTTTTTCAGGCCGCCGACGGGGGTCGGCGATCACGGACGTCGTTTCTCCTGTCAGTCAATTTGTTTCATCTTGGATACGTATGCCCGCACAAAGGCCACGGCAGCGCTCGTATCCGTCACTTCTCCACGAATCTGAGCGTCGAGCAGGGCCGAGCGCAGCACGCCCACTTCCGGCCCCTGCGGCAGGCCCGTATACTCCATAATCTCGTTGCCGTTAAGCAGAGGTTCCAGCATTTCCAGCGGCGTTTCGCCCCGTTCCAGATATTTGAGATTGTGGTTGAAATTGGTGTAGTTGCCGTCCTGCTGGGCCTTGATGTTGGCCCGCGCCAGCTCGATAAGGCGATCGGTGTCCGGCAGTTCGAGAAAACGCCGTATGCCTCGGTCGGTCATCATGGACTGGAAGCGCAACTGATTGCGCACCACGCCGCAGATGGTGTCGATGTCTTCGGGATTGAAATGCAGGCGGCGCAAAATTTTGCGGGTTACCTTGGCCCCCACCCGGTGCTGCTGATAGAAGGTCCAGCGGGCTCCGACGCGCTGGGCCGTGTACAACTTGCCGACATCATGGAAGAACACGGCCACCACGCCTATCCAGTCGTGGTGCAGGCGCTCTTCAGGATAATAGCGCATGCAGTCTATAGTATGCTGGAACACGCTTTGTTCGTCGTCGACATTCTTGCCCTTGTTCTGGCTCAGGCTGGCCAGGGCGGCCACTTCGGGGATCAGCCGATGAAGAATGGAGGCGTCGGCCAGCAGTTGGATGAATCGCCACATATTCTCCGCCGCCACCCGGCGCCATTCGGCCACGAATTCGTGCGGAGGCACATAGTCCGCGATGCGGCTCGCGGCCTGGACGATGGCCACCCAAGTGCCGGACTCCACGGGCAGGTCGTAGTTGGCCGCCATGCGCAGAGCGCGAATGCCAAGCAGGTAATTGCGGCGTAAAGTCAGTTCGGGAATGCCCCCCAGGCGTATGGTGCCGCAGGCCACGTCTTCGATGACTTTGTCCGAATTGATGAATTCGGCCACACGCATCACCGCCGCGTACTGATCCGGCGCCGCGTGATGCAGCACTTCGAGAATATGCGGGGTAACCCGGGTCAGAGTCAGCTCGGGATGGGACGAATCGCTGACGTCGGTGGGATAGAAGCGGTACAGGATGCCCGTCTCTTCGCTTTTCCAGGTGGCGATGACCTCTTCTTCGACCCCGCGCTCCAGATTGGGGAACAACTTGCTCAGGGTTTCAAAATCGGGTTCGCAGGCGATGTCCAGTTCGTTGATGCCGAGTTTTTCATGCAGCGCCGTTTGCAACGGCGCGTTGACGATGTAGGCGTCGTATCCGTTGCGCAAAACGGTTTTGCACAGGGATGTCGCTTCTTTGGTGGGCATAGGGCAGACCCCTTACAGATGATGTGTTCGCCGGGCGGCCGGTTTGGCGCCCGACGCAGATATCTCTTGCTTGTTCCTGAATTCTATCAGGGGATACCCGCGAGGGCAACCCGGCGGGGGCGTCAACCGCAACGCTTCGCGCCGCATCTGCGCGCGCAAGGCGTCTCCCCTGCCGTTTCGGAACGCCCGATCCGCCCTTAAAAACAAGCTTATCACGCTCCGGCCTGATATTCTCGCTCGCCCTCGTTGACACCCTCTTCGCTTCCAGCTAGACATGGTGTTACGTTTTTCAAATTAGTAACACCAAAAAAAATAAACGACCGTCCTCCATGAACATGCACCGCCACACCCCGGTTTTGTCCGGTTCCGACACAGCAAAGCCCTCTTTCGGCAGTGCCGTCGGCCGCCTGCTCGCTTCACTCGCCCGCAAGGCGCTGCTCTTCGTGGTCATGCTGTTCGCGCTGTCCGTCGTCGTGTTCTACGTTTCGCGCCTGACGCCGGGCGATCCCCTGCAATCGTTCTACGGCGACGCCATGGCCTCCATGTCGCCCGCCGAACTGGAGGCAGCCCGCCACCGCCTGGGTCTGGACGGCCCCATCCGACGCCAATACGGCGCATGGTTGGGCAATGTCGTCCGGGGCGACTTCGGCATTTCCCTCAAATACAAGCGCCCCGTCCTGGACGTGGTATCGCCGCTGATCGGCAATACGCTGATTCTGGGCGGCCTGGCCTACGCCCTGGTGTTTATTCTGGCCGTGGGCGTGGCCCTGATCTGCGCCCGTTTCGAGGATGCCTGGCCCGACCGCCTGTTGCGCCGCCTGGGCACGGTCGCTTTTTACACCCCGGCCTTCTGGCTGGGGGTGCTCCTGGTGCTGATATTCAGCGTCAATCTGAAATGGCTGCCCGGCAGCGGAGCCTACGGCATAGGCAAGGCGGGCGATTGGGGCGATCGCCTGCGTCATCTGATCCTGCCCCTGATCGTCATGGTGGCCGGCCACCTGTGGTACTACGCCTACATGATCCGCAACAAACTGCTGGACGAGGTGCGGCGCGACTATGTTTCGCTGGCCAGAGCCAAGGGCCTGGGCCGGACACGGGTGCTGACGGGCCACTGTCTGCGCAACGTGCTGCCCACCATAGTCGGGATCATGGCCGTCTCCGTTCCCCACGTGCTCAGCGGCACCTATGTGGCCGAAGCGGTCTTCAATTACCCGGGCATAGGGTTGTTGTCGGTGTCCAGCGCCAAATACCACGACTACAATCTGCTTATGCTCATGGTCCTGATCACCGGGGCTCTGGTCATGCTCAGCAGCCTGGCGGCCCAGGCCATAAACGAAATCATCGACCCCCGCATGAAAGCGTCGGAGGGAGGCCGGGAATGAGCGATTTTACTCCGGTCGGGGCCGGATACCGCAAGCACCGCCCGCAAACGCGCTCCGGCGGCCGACGGGAACGAATGCGCGGCAAACCCGTCGCGGCCCTGCTGGTGTTCGCCGCCGTGGCGCTGGGCTGCATTCTTATCCCCCTGTTCATGGCTCACGATCCGGCGGATTTCCACCTGGGCAGCCTGAATCAGCCCCCCAACGGCGAATTCTGGTTCGGCACGGACTCGCTGGGGCGGGACATCTTCGCCATCATCTGGCATGGAGGCCGGGCATCCCTGTTTATCGGCCTGACCAGCGCCGCCGTCATCACCGTCATCGGCGTGGCATACGGCTGCCTGTCCGGCATGGCCTCCGGCCCCGCGGACAGCGCCCTGATGCGGGCCGTGGAGCTGATGCAGAGCGTGCCGACGCTGCTGGCCCTGATGCTCGTCCTGTCCCTCATGGGGCGCCAAAATCCTCTGACCATTTCACTGGTGATCGGAGTCACCGGCTGGTTCGCCCTGGCCCGCATCGTACGCGGCGAGGTGCGGCAGATACGCAACAGCGAATATATTTTGGCCTCGCGCAGCATGGGAGGCAGCTTCGGCTGGATCGCCCGCCGCCATCTTATCCCCAATGTTGTATCGGCCATCATGTTCGTGGTGGTTTCCAGCATCGCCACCAGCATGGCTATGGAATCGACCCTGAGCTTCCTCGGCCTGGGCCTGCCGGTGGACGAACTGTCCTGGGGCAGCATGCTGGCCCTGGCCGACCGCGCCCTGCTGCTCAACTCCTGGTGGGTCATCGTCATCCCCGGCGTTTTTCTGGTGGCCACCCTGCTCAGCATCACGGCTGTCGGCCACCATTTACGCGCCGCCAACACCAAGGCTCCGAGTCAACTCTGACAGCCGTCCCGAGCCGTTCACCCTCAGCCGTCCGCCTTCCAAGGAGAAACTCGTGAAAAACATCCACCGCCTGGTCCTCCGCGCCGTTCTGTCGGCCCTGGTTCTGTGTCTGCCCGGCCTGTCCGCCCACGCCGACGACCTGTCCGACACCCTGGTGTATGCCGGGGAAAACGAGGATACCATCAATCCCCTGCTCAACAACCATCAGGAACTGCCCACCATCATTTTCTCCGGACTCATGAAATACGACGCCAAGGGCGCCCCGGTGCCGGATCTGGCCGAAAGCTGCAGTTTTGATCGTCCGACCAACACCTACACCTTCACTCTGCGCGAAGGCGTAACATGGCACGACGGCAAGCCGTTCACCGCCGAGGACGTGGTTTTCACCTACGACGCGCTGACCAAAGACAAAAATCTGGCCTCGTCCATCACCAGCAATTATCAGGACATCACCTCGATTGCCGCGCCCGACGCCCGTACGGTGGTCTTCACCCTGTCGCAGCCCAACGCCGCCATGCTGGACAACTTCACCATCGGCATCCTGCCCAGGCACCTGTTTGCGGGCCGGGACATCAACACCGCCCCGGCCAATCAAAAGCCGATGGGCACCGGCCGTTACAAGTTTGTGGACTGGGACACGGCCGGAGGCATGATCGTGCTGGAACGCAACGCGGACTATTACGGCAAAGTGCCGAGCATCAAACGCATAGTCTACAAGACCGTGGCCGTGGAAAGCACCAAGGCCCTGATGCTCCGGTCCGGCGAGGCGGATTTGGCCTGGCTCAACGCCAAGTATGCCGACACCTTTCGCGGCGACGACAATTTCCGCAACATCGACTTCCGGACGGCGGATTATCGCTCGGTGTCCATGAACTTCAACACCGACTTCTGGAAAAAGAACGCCGATTCCATCGGCGTGTTGAACTACGCCGTGGATAAGGACGCCATCGTCGACAGCGTATTGAACGGCCAGGGCTTTCCCGCCTGGAGCCCGATCCAGATGAACGCCTTTGGCGGCAATCAGGCGGCGGACATGTACTCTTACGACCTGGACGCGTTCGCGCGGGAAATGGACAAGCTGGGCTGGAAAAAAGGCGACGACGGCATCTACGAGCGCGACGGCCAAAAGTTCTCGTTCACCATCCAGGTGCGCGACTATGAGGAAGAACGCGTGGACATCGCCAACGTTCTGGCCCGCCAGTTGAAAAAGGCCGGGGTGGACATGAAGATCGCCCTGGTCACAAAATTCGACTGGAATGCCGGATACAACGGCTTTTTGGCCGGGTTCGCCGCCGAATTCGACCCGGACGGCGTATACAAGGACTTTGTCACCGGCGCCAGCGACAATACTATGGCCTATTCCGATCCCAAGGTGGACGAACTGCTCAAACAGGGCCGTACCACCGAGGACCCGGCCGAACGCAAAAAAATCTACGGCGATTTTGAAGTCGCCTACGCCGAGCGGCCCGGCCACCTGCTGGTGGCTTACCTCAACGGCAACTATGTCGGCATCCCCGGCCTGCGGGGGCTGGACACCTCGCGGGTGCTGGGCCATCACGCCGTGGGCGTCATGTGGAACATCGAAGACTGGACGCTGACGCGCTAGTCTTTACGACCCTGGGGCATAGAGCGGTTTGCCGTTGAAAACGGCAAGCGCTCCGGCGGCCGCGGGAGCGGCCGCCCGCGCGACAAAGGCGAAACTATGGACACTATTCTGGAACTGGACCACCTGACTGTGGACTTCGACACGCCTGAAGGCACGATACAAGCCGTGCGGGACGTTTCGCTGACGCTCGGCCGGGGCGAAACTCTGGCCGTGGTGGGCGAATCGGGCTGCGGCAAGTCCGTGTTGTGCCGGGCGGTCATGAAGCTGCTGCCCCGCCACGCGCGGATCGGCGGCCGCGTCACGGCCGACGGCCAGGACATCCTGTCCCGTCCGGAACGCGACATGCGCAAACTGCGCGGCCCGCTGTTCTCCATGTTGTTTCAGGACCCCATGACCACGCTCAACCCCACCATGCCCATCGGCAGGCAAATCACCGAAGCCGTGCGCAGGCACACCCGCGCCGGACGCGAGGAGGCGCGCGGACGCGCCGTGGAATTGCTGACCCTGGTCGGCATCGACAAGCCCGAACAGCGCATGGAACTGCAACCTCACTATTTTTCCGGCGGCATGCGCCAGCGTTGCGTGCTGGCCATCGCCCTGGCCCTCAACCCGCGCATCCTGTTGGCCGACGAACCCACCACGGCTCTGGACGTGACGGTTCAGGCCCACATTCTCGACCTGCTGCGCGATATCCAACGCCAAAGCGGCATAAGCATCGTGCTGGTCACCCACGATCTGGGCGTGGTGGCGCGGGTGGCGGATCGCGTGGCCGTGATGTACGCGGGCAAAATTGTGGAGATCGGCACGGCGGAGGATATTTTCTACGATCCCTGCCATCCGTACACCTGGGGCCTGCTGGAGGCGTTGCCCGCGCGGGCCGTGAACCGTGACGGAACGCGCGGCGGACTGCGCGGCATTCCCGGCATGCCGCCCACTCTGCTCGATCCCCCGCCCGGCGACGCCTTTGCCGAGCGCAACCGTTACGCGCTGGCCATCGACTACGAACAAATGCCCCCCATGTTCCGCATTTCCGACACGCACAGCGCGGCCACCTGGCTGCTGGACCCGCGCGCCCCGCATGTGGAACCGCCCTTTTCCGCCGAATTCCGGGAGACCGCGCGATGACCGACGTCCCGCTCCTTGTCGTCAACAACTACAGCCAGCACTTCCGCATCAACAAACGGCTGACCGTGCCCGCCGTGACCGACGTATCCTTCGCCCTGCGCCGGGGCGAAATTTTCGGACTGGTGGGCGAGTCGGGCAGCGGCAAGTCCACCCTGGGCCGGGCCGTCATGGGCCTGTATACGCCCACGGCGGGGGAAATATGGTTCAAGAACTGCCGGGTGTCGGACAAGCGCGACTACCGGCGGCACAGGCGGGATGTCCAGCGCGCCATGCAGATCGTATTCCAGGACTCCGCCGCGGCTTTGAATCCCCGCATGCGCGTGGGCGACATCATCGCCGAACCCCTTGTCATCCATCGCCTCCATCCCACCAAAGCGGCCTTGAACGAACGCGTCGATCAATTGCTGGAGCAAGTGGGACTGCACGTCAGCTATAAAAGCAAATTCCCCGGCGAGATTTCGGGCGGTCAGCGTCAGCGGGCGGCCATCGCCAGGGCTGTCGCCGCCGACCCCGAACTTATTGTGGCCGACGAACCCGTGGCCTCGCTGGACGTGTCCATCCAGGCCCAGATCATCAGCCTGTTCCGGCACCTGCAACAGCAACGCGGCTTCACCTTTCTGTTCATCGCCCACGATCTTTCCCTGGTCCGCTACCTGTGCGACCGCGTGGGCGTGCTGTACGCGGGGCGACTGGTGGAAAGCGCCCCGACGGAGGAACTGTTCGCCCGGCCCCTGCACCCGTATACCCGCTGTCTGCTCTCCGCCATCCCCCTGCCCGATCCGCGCCGCGAACGAAACAAGCGTATTTTGTCCTACGCGCCCCGCCCCGAGGATTTGGAAGGAGAATACCGCGAAGTATCGCGCGATCACTTCGTGCTGGGCGTGCGGACCGTGGAACCCGGCCCAGCCTTTCAGACTCCGCGCGAGCTGACGGATGCGGCTCGGTCGCGGAATCGGGAGGCTTGTTTGTAGCGGAGCTTACCACTCCACGGGCACGCGCACTTTTTGACCCGCCTTATTGGTGAACAGCAGGTGCCCCCGGTCCCGCCCGTACTCGTACAAACGACGGGTGATGTCCACGTCGGCCCGGCAATACGCCGTAATTTCGTCCAAGCGTCCTTCCTTCCACCAACGCAGGGCCTGGAGCCCGTCCGCCGATTTGGGCGCGTCCAAGGTGGCCCGGCCCAGATTGTCCAGCGACACCCGATAGTTCAGGCGCGTTTTGATGACGTCGAGCAAATCCAACGAAGGCAGATCGCGCAGGTCGAAATCCGCAAAGGGTTGCAGCACCCGGTAGTCAAAACGCAGACTGTTGAACCCCACCACCAGCCCGGCCCGACGCAACAGGGCGAACATGGCGGGCAGCTCCTCCTGCCGGAAGGCGTGAAAGTCCTTGCCGTCCCACACCACGGCCACACTGACGCCCATGCGATCCGCCCGGTTCCAGCCCCCCACCTCGTCCGCCGAGCGCCGGGTTTCCACGTCGAACACCATGACCGGACCGGAACAGGAATCGGGGCTCCGCCCCGCGCCCGGCCGGGGGGAATCAATTCCCCCGGCTTCCCTCCTTTCGTTCCCGCCCTGCTCCGCAAAACGGGAAGGTTCGAACGGATATTCTTCGGGGGCTTCCCGAATCGCTGTTTCCGTCCCTGGGCGAAAACCGACAACACTATCGAGGGGGCGGGGCGCGCTGTGTCCCGCCGAGATAATCCGGGGGGACGACGCCTCTCCCTTCGTATTCTCTTCCGGCACGGCGGTGTACCGGGAATCGTATGCGCCGCGGACCAGACGGGAGATGAGAAACAAGGCGCCGGCCTTGTCGAGAGGCCGGTTGCCCGAGCCGCACTTGGGCGAATGGGTGCAGGAGGGACACCCCGTCTCGCAGGGGCAGAGGGCCAGGGTGCGGCCCACGGCCTTGAACAGTTCCTCCAGCAGGGGAAAGGCGGCGCGGGTCAGCCCCGCCCCGCCGGGCAGACCGTCGTACACGAACACGGCGGGCGCGCCAAGTTGGGCGTGCATGGGAATGGATATGCCGCCCAGATCGTTGCGGTCGGCCATGACCAGCAGGGGCATGAGGCCGATGGACGCGTGCTCCAGGGCGTGGATGGAGCCCATGAAATGCAGCAGCTTATCCTCCACCGCCTCGCGGTAAGGATCGGGCACCACGAACCACAGCCCCTCGGTTTCAAACACCTGGGGCGGCAATTCCAAAGGCTGAATGTCCAGCAGACGCAACGAGCCGTTGAGGCGGCGCTCGTAGCCGCCGACGGTTTCGGTGACGCGCAGGCGGCCGAAGGCCGCGGGCGCGGCGAAGGCATGGCCCGAAGCGTATACTTCCAGAATTTCCGTGGCCTTGGACGTCCGCACCCGGGTGTGCCAGTTGACCGACCGGGGCACGGCGCGGGCGATTTTCGCCCCCGGATCCAGTTCCCGGATCACGTAGGAGCGGCCCCGGTGCAGATAGACCGCGCCGGGGTGGGTCTCGCGGAAGGCCTGATGGGCGTCCACACTGCCGATGACGTTGCCGTCCGTATCTTCAATTTGGAACGACGCGCCGCTGCCGCGCAGGTCCACGTCGCGTTGCGGCCGCTTGCGGGCCGCCAGCCAGGACAGACCGTCGGCCGTGCGCAACAGCAGGCCCCTGCCTTCCAAATCGGCCACGGCGGCCCGCACGGCCGGACGCCGCAGCCATATTTCCCCGTCGCGCAGCGGCATTTCCGCCGCCGCGCACTCCAGGTGCCGGGCCAGAACCACCTCGTTGTCCGGGTTGAGCACGGCCTGTTCGGGCGGGCGCTGGAAGAACTCGTCGGGATTGTGGATGAAATACTGATCGAGGGCGTCCTCGCCCGCCACCAGCAGCACGGCGGATTCCTGGCCCTGGCGGCCCACCCGGCCCCCGCGCTGCAGGGTGGCCATGACCGAGCCCGGATAGCCCACCAGAATGCACAGGTCCAGGCCGCCGATGTCGATGCCCAACTCCAGCGCGCTGGTGGACACCACGGCCAGCAGTTCGCCCGAGGCCATGCGGGCTTCGATATCCCTCCGCTCCTCGGGCAGAAAACCCGCCCGGTAGGCGCTGATGCGGTCCCGGTACGGCCCGGCCTTGTCCGCCGCCCACATGCCGATGAGCTCCGTCATGCGGCGCGAGCGGCAGTACACGATGGTTCGCAATCCCCGGGCCAGGGCGGACTGAAGCAGACGGATAGCCAGAGTGGACGGGCTTTCCTCCGGGTCGAGAAACACCACGTGCCGCTTGCCCTGAGGCGCGCCGGTTTCGGTGATCGTTTCCAGGCGGCCGCCTTCATCGCGCTCGCCCAGCAGGTTGCGCCCCAATTCCTCGGGATTGCCCACGGTGGCCGTGCACAGAACACGGGCGGGCCGGGCGTTGTAGCGCAGACACACCCGGTCCAGCCGGCGCAGCAATTGGGCCATATGGGCTCCCGGCACGCCCCGGTAGGTATGGGCCTCGTCCAGCACCACAAAGGCCAAAGAAGCCAGAAAGGTGGTCCATCGCTCGTGGTGGGGCAGAATGCCCAGGTGCAACATTTCCGGGTTGGTGATGAGCACCGTGGGCGGATCGTCGCGTACCTTGCGTCGGAAGTGATCGCTGGTGTCGCCGTCGTACAGGGCGGCGCGGGGACGGGCGTCCCGCGGCCAATGGGCGGTCAGTCGTTCGAAGGCGGCCCGCTGGTCCTGGGCCAGGGCCTTGAGCGGGAACAAATACAGCCCCCGGGCGTCCCGATCCTGAAGATAGCGCTCCAGAACAGGCAGGTTGTAGATCAGGGTTTTGCCGCTGGCCGTGGGTGTGGTGACCACCACGTCGCGCCCGGCCCGGATCAAATCGGCGGCCCGAGCCTGGTGGCTGTACAGAGAAGGGATACCCGCCTCGTGCAGCACCCCGCGTATGGCTTTGGGCCAGGGGCGGGCGCATTCGGCAAAGGTGGCGGGCCGTTCCTCCAGCACCTTGTGGCAGGTCACCTGCCGGGCCAGTTTGGGCGCGGCCAGAAGCGCGGCGATATAGTCGGCGACGTTGCGATCGGTCATGCCCTTTAATCTAAACGCTCTTTCCCCCCTTGAAAAGCATGATTTCCTTCAACTTCATAACCGTCGGAAGGGTGATAAAAACGGGCTTCGACCCCAGAGCGCGGGAGGTGACGGCCCCATATTTTTATGAAAAAGATTTTCATTTTCTATTGACGAACCCTGCCTCTTTCCTCAATATGGAATCTTCGCTGTCATCCGTCTTTTCCCCGGAGGTCCCATGTCAACGAACTTTCTTCCCGCGTGTTTGGACGAGCCCGCCGCCGTGACCTGTTTCTTCGCCGGGCGTCTGCGACTGCGCCACCCCGCCCTGCGCGCCCCCGACCGGGCCGAAGCGGCACGTGCCCGCCTGGCCGCGACGCCGGGCGTCCATGCAGTTACCGTCAATCCCCGCACGGGGTCCCTGTTGCTGGAATACGACGCCGCAAAGCCCGATGCGGAACTGCTGGTCCGCGATCTCATAGGCGCGGCGGCCCCGAAGCCGGATCGCCGCCGGAACGGCGGTACGCGCCGGACGCGCAGCCGGCTTCTCAACCGCGCCATGCTGGCCGCCCTGGCGGGCACCACCGGGCTGGCCCTGGCCGACCGCACGCGCGCTCACACCCTGGCGGGCGGTCTGTTTCTGATTCTCAACGCTCTGCACGTGTACGAATACCGCCGCAATCTGCTGCGCTGAGGTCAACGCCGACTGAAACGCCGTCCCGGCGAACCGGGACGGCGTTTCAACTGTTTTCAAAAGAAAACCGACATCAGACGGCGCATGCCTTGAGCCGGATTTCAATGGCGACGCTGAAGCGACTTTCCAGTTCCACCAAACGATCCCGCTTTTTATTGAGCAGGTACAGGCCCAGTTCAGGCTCGGTCTCGTACACAAAAGCGGTTCCGGAATGACCGTTTTTCGCGGCGTAATCGCCCTTTCTGCTTTTACCGGAATCGGAAGGCAAACTTTTGACCAGCTTGGACTGAAGCTCGCGCAACGCGTGCAGCGCCTGCCATTCCATATTTCGGCGCACCCCCGTTCCCCGGCAGTAGGGGCAGGGCTCGGAAGAAATGGAAATGGCCGAGGTGCCGGTGCGCTGGCGTACCAGTTCCAGCAGGCCGAAGGAACTCATGTGGCCCACGTCGTGACGGGCGCGGTCCAGACGCATGGCGTTGCGCAAAGCCTTTTCCACATCGCGGCAATGATTGCGATCGCGCATTTCGATAAAATCGATGACCACCTGGCCGCCGATGTCGCGCAGGCGCAGGTGACGGGCGATGGCCTCGGCCGCCTCCATATTGGTGCGGAAAACCATAGCCTCGAAATTCGACTTGCCCTGGGTTTTGCCCGAGTTGATGTCGATGGCCATCAGCGCTTCGGTCTGGTCGAACACCAGGCGGCCCCCCGAAGGCAGGATCACTTCGCGGCTGGCGACTTCCTCCAATTGACGCTGGAGGTTGAATCGCTCCCACAGGGTCTGACGCGGGTCCCGATGCAGCTTGACCATGTCCTGACGGCGGGGGAAAAGCAGGCCCGTGGTTTCTCGAATGCTCTCCAGAGTGGTTTCGTCGTCCACCCATATTTCCCGGATATCCTCGGCCAGGTAGTCGCGCAGGGCGCGGGAGGCGAGATCGGCCTCCTGATAAATAAGACTGGGCGACTTTTCGGTGGTGGCCCGTTTGCGGATGTCCTTCCACAGGCGCTTGAGGAACTGAAGGTCCTTCTGAATGCTGGTCTTGCTCGCGCCCTCGCTGGCCGTGCGGATAATCACGCCCATGTCCTCGCCGGGATCGATGCCCGCCAGCAACTCCTTGAGCCGGGTACGCTCCTCGGGGTCCTCCACCTTGCGCGACACGCCGATCTGCTCCTGACCCGGCGTAAGCACCAAAAAGCGCCCCGCCAGCGATACCCAGGTGGTCAGGAAAGCGCCCTTGGACCCCGCGGGCTCCTTGACCACCTGCACCAGCACTTCCTGCCCCACTTTCAGCACTTTCTGGATAGGCGGATACTTGGGGCCCTTGCTGGAATCATGGTGAGCCAGCCAATATTCGGGATGTACCTCGTCGATCTGCAAAAAGCCGTTTTTTCCGCCGCCGAAATTGACGAAGGCCGCCTGAAGATTGGTGTCGACGTTATTGATCACGCCCTTGTAGATATTGCCCCTGATTTTAGCCTGGTGGGCCATTTCCACGAAGTATTCGGTAACCTGGCCGTTGTCGGTGATCACCACCTCGACCTGCTCCTCGGGCACCACGCTCATATACAGCACGCGCTTGCCCGCAGGAACTTCAGGGCTATCGTCCTCGTCCGGCCTTTCCTGCTTCGCGACGGCGACCGGGGCGGGACGGGTCGATTTGCCGGGACGAGCGGCCTCGGCCCGCCCTCCTTTGCGGCCCCGCTTTTTGCCGGGCTCGGGAAGATCGATCCGGTTGCCGTTGACGGCCTCGTCCAGGGCTTCCAGGTCTTCCTCTTCCAGCGAGGCGGGCGGCAGGGCCAGCGAAGGCTGTCCCGGCAACGCGGGTTGAGGGCCGTCGTCCTCGAATTCGTCCGCATCGTCGGCAAAGACGAAATGATCGCCCGCGCCCAGCACGGACGACGGGTAGACGTCGACAAACGTTTCCGGCTGGAAGGGTTGAACGCCGCCGGGCTTGCGCTTGCGGCGCGAACGGTGCCGCTTGGAGCGCAGCGGGTCCGGGTCCTCGGAGCCGGGCAACGGCGGCTGTACGATGTCGTACAGGGAAATGTCGGGCGCCATGCCGACCCCATCGTCTCCGGGCAGACCGCCGATCGCTCTTTTGGAACGACGACGCGGCCTGCGGCGACGGTCCCGTTCATCCAGTTCCGTGGGCAAAGGCAAAATATGGGTGACCACGCCGTCGTCCTCATAGACGGGACGCGGTTCGGGGGCTTTCGCAGCATCCGGGGCCGGAACTTCCTGCGGACGCGCGGTTTCGACCGTTTCAGCCTCCGCTTCGTTCCTTTCGACGAAGACGGGCAGGAGCGCGACCGCCGCAGCGGCAGCGGCCGCTTCCGCCTCGGGATCGGACTCCGTCTTTTTGCGGGATCGCCGGGTCCGGACGGGTTTGGCTTCGACGACGGGCGCGGCGGGAACTTCGGAAACGCTCCGCTCATTGTCGTCCGCGGGCGCGGCATCGGCTTTGGCCGCTTTGGTCGTGCGACGGCGGGGCTTTTTGGGCGCTGCGGCAGCTTCGGCTGTTCCGGTCGCGGATTCTTCCGAAGCGGAAACAGCCGTCTCTCCGCTCGCAACGGCCCCGACGGGGGCGGAGCTTTCTTCTCCCGGCGTTTCCGCTTTGGCGCGAGAAACGCGGGTGCGACGGACGCGCGTGCCGGACGCGGGGGGCTCCGCCTCGGCGGAAACCGGAGACGTCGGGGCTCCATCCGAAGGAGCGGCCGCATCCGGCGCGGCCTTGACGGTTCGCCGACGGGGCTTTTTGGGCGCTGTCCCGATTTCCGGGGTCGCCGCGGCGTCCGGAGCCGCAGGCGTCTCGACGTCGCCTTTCGGGGCGGCGCGGCGGGCGGCTGTACGGGTGGAGCGTTTACGGGCAGGTTTGATTTGTTGTTCCGAATTATCCTGTTCTTGGGTCATACAATCCTCAAAAAAAAATGATGATGGGGCGAGGTCAGGCGTCGAGCCTGCGCAATTCGGCCCGCACGTCGTCGCCCAGGCGCAGCAGAGCGTATCCGCCCGCGGCGAAAGCGCCGGGGTTGAGCACCCGCGTGCGCCCGATGAGCTGTTCGCCGCGCGCCTCGTGAATATGGCCGCACAGACAGACGTCGGGCTGATGTTCCTCGATAAATTCGCGCACGGCGCGCGAGCCCACATGTTGGCCGTTCCCGGCACGGTCGCAGACCGTATCCCAAGGGGGATTATGGGAAACCAGCACCAGGGCGCGGTAATCTCCGGCCCGTTCGACCAGCGTTTCCAACCATTCGGCGAAACGGGCCTCGGGAAATTCCGACGGAGTTCCGAAGGGCGTGAACGTGGAACCGCCCACGCCCAAAACCGCCACATGCGACGCCAGCTCCCGCACTTTGCAGTGCAGGTTGATGCCTTCCTTTTCCAGCCAGTCGTTCACTTCCGGGCGATCCATGTTGCCGATCTGGGCCAGCACCACGGGGTTCACGGCCTGAACGGCCTCGATGACCTCGCGGGCCGGAGAGGCCCCGCCCAACTTGGTCAGATCGCCGGTGATAATGACGCCGTCCGCATCGGCCAGTTCGGGGATGTCGGCAATGCGGCCGACCTCGCCGTGCACGTCGCCCAGCACAACCCAACATTGTTGCCGAGGGCGCCGCATGTGGTCCGCCGAGGCGACGAAACGCGCGTCCGTCACGGAGGGACTACCGGAATCGCCGGATGCGGGGCAGACGCCGTCTGCCGCCTGACAAAGGCTTGGCATGGAGGCTGGTTCCTTGTTACCGTATGCAAAACACCGGGGGAGCTCCCGCGCGGATTCGGTCGGGGAGCGTCGCATTCACCCCTTGTAGCCTACTTTGCGCGCTTTGACAAAGCCCTTTTAATTCCATTCCCCCCCGGACCGCCATGCCGTCTTCTCCCTCTCCTCTTTCAAACCTCTGTTCAGGCGAATCGAAGAACAAAGCCGCCCTGCGCGCCCGTCTGCGCGAATGCCGGGCGGACCTGGCCGCCGACGTCCCTCGTCACGCCGCCCTGTCGGCGGACCTGCAACGCCGTCTGCTGGCCGACGCCGTCTGGCGCGAAAGCCCCGTGGTAATGCTGTACTGCGCCGTGCGCGGCGAAGTGGACACCTCCTTGCTGCTGGCCGAGGCATGGGCTTCGGGCAAACGCGTGCTGTTGCCCCGCTGCCGCCCCGACGAGCGCGGCGTCATGGACGCTGTGGCTTGCTCCGGCCCCGCCGCTCTTGTCCGCTCGGGCCTGGGCATTCCCGAACCCACGGGAAAAGCGGCGCCGCCGGAGCTGACGCGCGAGGCGCTGATCGTCACGCCGGGCCTGGCCTTCGATCGCGAAGGATATCGCCTGGGCTACGGTGGAGGATATTATGATCGCCTGCTCCAAACGGGCGGGCGCATCGCCGTGGGGCTGGTCTTCACCGAGCACCTGCTCGACCGCGTCCCCCGTGAGGCGTGGGATCGCCCCGTGAATGCCCTGTGCACCGAAGAGAGCCTGCTATGGATATGAATTTTCTTCCTTTCCGTTTTCCCGGTATAGACAACGTCCATTGCGCTTTCGGCACCCGCTTTGCCGGCAATCTTTCTCTGGACGCGCCCGAGGCGGCGGCCGCTCCGGCGGCCACGCTGGCCCGCCGCCGGGCCCTGCCGGGCCTTCTGAATGTGGAGGCCGTGGCCGAGACGCGGCAGGTGCACGGTACGCGCACCCTGTTTGAGCCCGCTGCCTGGTCCGCCGATGCATCCCCCGTCATTGAAGCCGACGGCATGGCCACGACCCGTCCCGGCCTGGCGCTCGCGGTCAAAACCGCGGACTGTCAGCCCGTGCTTCTGGCTCATGCTTCGGGACGCGTGGCGGCCGCCCTGCATGTGGGTTGGAGAGGAAATCGGCAGAACTATCCCGGCCGAGCCGTGGCCGAACTATGCGACCGTTACGCTCTCGATCCGGCGGATCTGTCGGCTGTGCGGGGCCCCAGCCTGGGACCGGCCGCCGCCGAATTCACCGGCTTTGACTCCGAATGGGGCGAGGCATTCCGGCCCTGGTTCGACGCCGCCGCCCGCACCATGAACCTGTGGAGGCTGACCCGCGATCAGCTTGTCTCGGCCGGACTGCGCCCGGATCGGGTATACGGCCTGGATTTTTGCACCGTATCCCTGGCCGACGCTTTTTTCTCCTACCGAAGCGACCGAAACTGCGGGCGACAGATGTCTCTGATCTGGCTCGAAAACCGAAACGACCGGGCTTGAGCCCCCCGGTCGTCGACCTGTAAAAAAAACTATCTTCTTTTTCCGAAACGGTATAATCAGATTTCGGCCTCACGCCGCTTAGCGGCGTACGAGGCCTTTTGCAGTGTGTACTCACATTATTTCCAACCGGGCTTTGAGCCCCCATCCCACCGCAAGGAATCGGGCATGAAACACCTCACTTCCCTGATCGGCGCGGCCCTGGTGCTGGCCGTCACCGCCTCCGGCGCCCGCGCCGAAGGTTTCGGCATTACCGAATGGAGCGCGCGCGGCATGGCGCTGGCCGGCGGCATGGTCGCCCGCGCGGACGACGCCTCGGCCGTGGCCTACAATCCGGCCGGCATCACCCAGTTGCCGGGCACCACCCTGATGTTCGGCTCCGCCCTGTCGCTGCCCTCGGGCAGCATTGAAACCCGCGTGAATGGTAAAACCACCGACACCGACGCCAAAAAGGACTACTGGATTCTGCCGCACTTTTACGCCACCCACCAGATGACGGACAGCCTGTGGCTGGGCGTAGGCGTTTTCCCCCGTTTCGGCCTGGGCAACGGCTTTCCTGGCAACTGGCCGGGCAGCGCGGGCATGACCGACGTGGTGGTGCACACCATTACCGTCAACCCCAACATCGCGTGGAAAATCAACGATCATGTTTCCGTCGCGGCGGGGATTGAATTTTCCGGCGGCGACATGACCCTGAAACAGCATTATCAATTGGGACCTGCCGACAACCGCTCCAAGCTCAAGGGCATGGGCGGAGCCCTGGGCGCCAACCTCGCGCTGCACGTGCGCTTCAACGACCAGTGGTCCGCCGGCCTGGCCTACCGCAGCCGCATGGCCCTCAACATCCACGGCACGGCGCGTTGGGACAAGCAGCTCGGACTTGTCAATCCTCATCTGCCGCCTATGCTCAATTCCGATCTGCACGGCACCATGAGTCTGCCCGACACCATCAGCCTGGGCGTGGCCTGGAAACCCCGCCCCAATCTGAGCTTTGAAGCCGACGTGGTCTGCAATACCTGGAGCAATTACCGGCATCTGGACATCTATCTCGAAAATCCGACCAATCAGGTGCTCATCCAGCCCAAACACTGGCGCGACACCTGGGCCTTCAGCGGCAGCGTGGAATACAAGCCGCTGGACTGGCTGGCCCTGCGCGCGGGCTACACTTATGAAACCAGCCCCATGAACCACGCCAACGCCGACTACCTGGTGCCCTCCAACGGCCGCCAGTATTTTACCCTGGGCGCGGGCTTCTTCTGGAATCAGTGGACGCTCGATATCGGCTATACCTTCATCAAGGTGCGCGATTTGAGTTATGACCAGGCCGCCAACGACCTGACGGTACTGCCCGGACGTTCGCACAACGTGCGCGCCCACAACGTGGGCGTCAGCCTGGGCTATACGTTCTAGAACATTTCAAGAGCGAAATGCTTTAAAAAGACATCCCGGGACTGTTGAAAATCCGCTTAAGGCGGCCGCGCTCCCGCCGCAGCCAGGCCCCTTCGGCCACTGCCGGCTAAAGCTCGCCGGAACAAAACATTGGTTTGTTCCGGCGAGCTTTGTGTTAGTCGGGTCCGCCGCTCGACTCCGTACTTTCTGAAGGGAGGGTCAGACCATAAAGGAAATTTTGATCAACTTGTTGCGCTGTTTCTTTCTCGCGCTTTCCCCTCCCTTTTTCCGGAATGCCGAGTTTCCGCATCCGGGCCTTCAGCGTGGCGTACTGGATTTTTAAAATTTCCGTGGCGCCTCCTTCGCCTGTCAGCTTGCCGCCGCAGTGTTCAAGCACGTCCCGAATATAGCGATTCTCATGCTCCCGGAGAGAGGGCCATTCGCTGTTTTCGCCCCTTGTCTCCGCGAGAGCGCAGCCCCCATCAAGGGGGGAATCCGTGGAAAAGCGGAGGCAGCCCTCATGTTCCTTCCCTCTGTACAGGATCAAGGCGCGTTCAACCACATGTTCCAGCTCCCGCACGTTTCCCGGCCAGGCGTAGCTGTACAGGGCATACAAATCACTGTCCTTCACTTTGGGGATAAACGGCAGTTTCATGCGTCGACTTTTTGCCTCGATGAAGCGGGTGACCAGGGGAGGAATGTCCTCTATGCAAAAGCGCAACGGAGGTATCTGTACGGGAAAGACGGAAAGACGAAACCAGAGGTCTTTGCGAAAGCGCCCGTCCCGCACCTTAAGAGGCAGATTGTCATGGGACGCCGCGATAACCCTGACGTTCACCGGAAAAGCCGTCCCCCCCACCCTGTGCGCCATGCCGCCTTCCAGCACGCGCAGCAGGCGGGTTTGCGCCGAAAGCGGCATTTCGCCTATTTCATCCAGAAAAATTGTGCCTCCGTTCGCCATTTCAAAATAGCCGGGACGGAAGTTCACAGCTCCGGTGAAGGCCCCTTTTTCGTGCCCGAACAGTTCGCTGTCCAATAGACCTTCCGGTATGGCGCCGCAATTCACCTTGATGAAAGGCCCATCACGCCGATCGGACAATTCATGGATCGCATCCGCCACGGCTTCCTTGCCGGTGCCGGTTTCTCCCAGGATCAGCACTGTGCTGTCCGTGTCCGCCACTTGCTCAAGCAAGCCGCGCACACGGGCCAGGGCGGGGCGCAGAGCCAGCTTTTCCCTGCCGCTGAGTCCGGGCTCGGATGAATATTGAGGTTCACGCAGCTTGATGGAGGAAAGGTTGGCTTTCAATTCCTCCACCAACGAGCCGAGCAAGCGACGCAAAGGCTCCACATCATCCGGATGGAAAGCCTTACGATTATCCGACCAGAAATTGAAGAGAAAGATGGTTCCGCCGGTATGAAACAGGGGCAGGCGCAACAGGGAGCGGTGCTGCAAATGGGGCATATCCGCAATCCCCTGATGCTTTTGCATGGTGATCTTCTTGTATGGCTCAAGATCTCCGATAATGAGGTTTTCATCCAGCTGATGCGGGCACACCAAGGGCGAGTGACGCTTTTCACTCTTATACTTGTTGGAAACATTTATCAGGCTGGTGTCCGCCACGGAAATCACCATATCCCCGTCAGGAGAACAGAGAATGGCGTTGATGCGGACAAGGGGCAGCATATCTTGCAGCGTGTCGCGCAAGTAGAGCAGGGCGTTTCGCAGACCGACCATACGGTACATGGCCAGCAGCGACATGGCGGCCCCCTCAAGGGAGGGAGGGATTTTCAAGGCGGCTCCTTGTAAAAAATGACATTATTTTTTGCAAAACTACCTGGCAAAAATTAAAAGTCAAGCCCGACATGTTACATGTAACATATTGATATTTATATATATATTGCAAGGCATGCTTCTTGCCAAGAAGGGGAGCGGAATCCTCAACCCTTAAACAAGGAGAATCCCATGCCCCCTTATATCCTTGAGGATCGCTGCACCCGTTGCGGCATGTGCGCCGCCGTTTGCCCCATGCAGTTGTTCAAGCATGAAAAAAACCAGACGCCGCAGGTGGCTTATCCGGAAGAGTGCTGGCACTGCAACGCGTGCGTGGCCGACTGTCCCTCTCAGGCGGTAAAGCTGCGTCTTCCGCTCAATTACATGGTTCTGCACGTCGAAGCATCTTCCCTGCACAATTAGTCTTTCCGGAGGACATCATGCTCAGCTTCAATACTCCCATCAATACGGATGTGCTGATCGTCGGCGGCGGCATTGGCGGCATGTGCGCGGCCATCGCGGCGGTTCGCGGCGGCGTGGACGTTCTGGTCGCGGAAAAGGCGGATACCCGCCGTTCAGGCTCCGGGGCCACAGGCAACGATCACTTCTGCTGCTACTATCCCAAAGCCCACGGCAAAGATATCGGAGTCATCCTGAAGGAACTGCGGCAGAGCCAGGTGGGAGCCTACCACGACGAAACGCTTTCGCTGCGATTCCTGGAGGAAAGCCTCCATTTGGCCGACTTGTGGCACGAATGGGGCATCAACATGAAACCGTTCGGGGAAGACTACGAATTCATGGGGCACGCCTTTCCCGGACGCCCGCGCATCTGGCTCAAATATGACGGCCACAATCAAAAAACAGTACTGACCCGCCAGGCCAAAAAAGAAGGGGTCCGCATCCTCAACCGCCACCCGGTGCTGGATCTCATCGTGCTGGACGGAGAAATCGCGGGAGCTCTCGCCCTGGATCTCAGCAATGCCGAACCGCGCTTCACAGTGATCCGCGCCCGCAAAGTCATCCTGACCACAGGGTCCGCCAACCGCCTTTATCCGGCGGCGGGCTCGCCCGGGGCGCCCTTCAACACCGCATGGTGTCCCGCCTGCGCGGGAGCCGGACAAGCCCAAGGTTGGCGCATCGGGGCAAAGATGGTGAACATGGAAATGCCCTACCGCCACGCCGGTCCCAAATTTTTCTCCCGGGCCGGCAAATCCACCTGGATCGGCGTGTATCGTTATCCCGACGGCAGGCTGCTCGGTCCCTTCGTGGAACGCGCTACCCGCAGCGTGGGCGACATCACCTGCGATATCTGGAACAGCGCCTATTCGGACGTCATCCTCAACGGATCGGGCCCGGCCTATATCGACTGCACTCAGAGCAGCCCCGAGGATCTGGGATTCATGCGCGAGGGCATGCACAGCGAAGGACTGACCGCACTGGTCAATTACATGGATGAATCGGGTCTTGATCCTTCCCGACATGCCGTGGAGTTCATGCAGTATGAACCCTTCATTATCGGACGCGGTCTGGAAATCGACATCGACGGTCAGACATCGGTGCCCGGCCTCTATGCCGCGGGCGACATGGTGGGCAACTTCCGGGCGGATCTTTCCGGATCGGCCGTGTACGGGTGGATCGCCGGCGGCAACGCCGCCGGAAGCGCCGCGAACGCCGGAATTCGGAACGCCGAACACTCCCCCTGGGTGGAGGAAAGGGCGGCCTTTTACAGCAGCCTCCTGGAACGGCCCCGGGGAGCGACATGGAAGGAAGCCAACCTCGCCCTTCAGCAGCTCATGGACTCTTATGCCGCGGCGGGCCCCCATCGCCTGCGCTCCGCCACCCTGTTGAACGCCGGGCTCAAATATCTGGCCGATCTGCGCCGCGACGCCGAAGCTCAGATAAAAGCGGAGGACCCGCACAGTCTGATGCGCGCCATTGAAACGCTCGACCTCATGGACAATGGCGAAATCGTCATGCACGCCGCCCTGGAACGCAAGGAAAGCCGCGATTTGCACCGTCGTTCCGATTACACTTTCACCAATCCCCTTCTGGCGGACAAGTTCGTGACCGTGCGCAAGCAGAACGGCAGCGTGATCAAGGAATGGCGTCCCCGCTGGAACGCCTGAACCCCGAAATACCCATACGCGCCCCGCGGCCGTGCCCTGCGCCGCGCGCAAGGCACGGCCGCGGGGCAGGCGTCCGCCGCCCCCGCCTCCGGCATCTCCAACTCAAAGGAGCCTCTCCCCAAGGAGAAGATTCATGACCAACGACATCGCCAACAGAAAACTGCTTTCGGCCCTCGGCATCGCGGCCTTCTACATTGTTCTGACTTCGCTTCCCGCGCCTGAAAATCTGTCGCCGGAGGGCATGAAGAGCATAGCTCTGATGTTGTGCGCCGTTCTCACATGGGTGAGCAATCTGCTGCCCATCGCCGTGAGCTCCATTCTGTTCACCCTGCTGACCGTGGTCACGGGTACCGTGCCCTTGGACAAGGCCATGTCCTATTTCGCGACTCCGACCATTTTCTTCGTGTTCGCCATGTTCTGCATCGCCATCGCCTTCCAGAAATCAGGCTTGGCCAGGCGCATCACGCTTTGGATCAGTTTGAAGTCACACGGCAGCCCGCAACGCCTTCTCTTTTTCATCATGATGGTATCCGCCCTTCTCTCCTCTTTTTTGGCGGATATTCCTGTGTGCGCCATGATGCTGCCCATTTGCCTGCAAGTGCTGGATCAGAACGGCTGCAAGCCGGGCGACAGCGCCTTCGGCAAGGCTCTCATGCTGGGTTTGCCCCTTGCCTGCACCATAGGCGGGGTCGGCACACCGGCCGGAAGCGCGGTGAATATCCTGGCTATAGGCATGCTGCAGGATATGGCTCAGGTCGACATTTCCTTTTTCAAATGGATGGTGCTCGGCATTCCCATGGTCCTGCTGATCACCCCGGTAACCTGCTTCGTCCTCCTCCGCGTTTTTCATCCGGAAATGAGCCGCCTGGCCGGTATGGACGAAGTGGAAAGGCAGTTCAAAGAACTTGGCCCCCTTACCCGGGATGAAATATTCTTTCTCATCCTGCTCGCCGTCAACTTCCTTCTGTGGTGCTCGTGCTCGCTCGCGGGTCTTTCTTTGCCCGTGGCCGCGTTCCTGGGCAGCGTCCCCTTCGCCCTGCCCCGCGTAAACCTCATCGATTGGACAAAGGACAAGAACCACATAGCCTGGGATATTCTCATGCTCATCGGGGCGGCCAACGCTCTGGGTATGATCCTCTTTGAAAACGGCGGCGCCACCTGGCTGGTCGACGCCTGTCTGGGGGGCATAACCGGACTGCATGTGGCTGTGTTCATCGGCGTCATCTCCCTGTTCACCATAGTCGCGCACCTGGTCATTCCCGTCATCACCGCTCTGGTCGCCGTGCTCATGCCCGCGGTCGTGGTTCTGGCCGGCAACATGGGCGTAAACCCGGCTCTGCTCGCCCTGCCCATGACCTTCAGCGTCTCCGCCGCCTTCCTTCTCCCTCTCGATTCCGTTCCTCTCGTCACCTATCCCGCCGGTTACTACCGCATGTACGACATGTTCAAGCCAGGCGTCTACATTTCCCTGGCCTGGGTCGTCATCCTCACGCCTCTCATGATGCTCTTGGCTCCTCCGCTGGGATTGCTCTAAGCACTCCCTTTCCGCGCAAGCGAGTGTTCCGCCATTCATCTCTGGCCAGCCATACCGCCGCCGCGCTGGAGCCATTCTGTAAAAAGCCCCCGGTCCGTATGGACCGGGAGCTTTCTTTCGCGCCCATGCCGGGCGCGCATGTCATAACATAAGCGCTCAGTCCTGATGTCGGAGCTGCTCGATAAGACCTTGCAAATCTTCAGCCATTTCCGCCACCGACCGAACCAGCCCGGCCGCTTCGCGCATGCCCTCGTTGGTATGAGAGGCGATGTCGCGCACCGCCTGCATACTGCGGGCCATATCCTCCACCGTGGCGGTCTGCTGCTGGGCGGCGGTGGCGATGCCGTGCACGTTGTCGGTATTGGCCTCCGCCAGGTCCAGAATTTGCCGCAATGTGGCGCCGGACTCCAACGCCAGGTCGTTGGCCGACATTGTGGCGTCCTTCGCCTGCTCCATAAACATCACGCTGGTGTGGATGGATTCTTGAATGGAGCTTATTTTACGGCCCACATCCTCGGTGGCTTTCATGGTTTTATCGGCCAACTTGCGCACTTCGTCCGCCACCACGGCGAAGCCCTTGCCTGCCTCGCCCGCGCGGGCGGCCTCGATGGCCGCGTTAAGCGCCAGCAAATTGGTCTGGTCCGCGATATCGGAAATAACGCTCATGATGCCGGTAATGCTGTCGGCCATGCGGCCCAGTTCCTGTATGTCCTGAAAATGCTGCCCGGCCAGCTCGGCCACCCGGGTAATGGCCTCGCCGCAACGCCGCACCACATCCACGCCTCCGGCGGCCTGCTCCTTGGTGCGTTCCGCCCCGCCCGCGGTATCCCGGGCGTTGCCCGCGATGGATTCGGCCGTGGACGCCAATTCGGACACAGCGGCCGCGTTGGACGCCACATGATCATACTGCTCCTCGCTGCCGCGCGCCACATCCTCCACCCGATCGGCCAGAGAACCGGACAATTCGGCCAGGCGGCGGGCGATGTCGTCCGCTCGCGTCGAGATATCGGCCATGGTATCCAGCATGACCGATATACGCCGTTCCTTGGCCTCGCTTTCCGCCAACGCGCTTTGGGCGGCCGCGGCGTTGGCCTTGGCCTCGGCCGACTTGGTTTCGCTTTCGAGCAGCTTGGCCTTGAGACTGGCCACCATGCTGTTCAGAGCCTGGGCCAGTTGTCCCACTTCGTCGCGGCGCTCGAGGTTCAACTCGATATCCAAATTACCCTCGGCCACAGCCTTGGCCTTGGCCGCCAGACCGTGCACCGGCCGGGCCAGGGATCGATAAATGACGTAGCCCGCCCCCAACGACCCGACCACAGCCACCAACAGCAAAAACGCCATGCATTGCGGCGCCGCATCGGCCAGGGAGCGGTAGGAAGCGGCGTCCTGATTCGCTTCGGCGGCCACCACGTTCCGGATTTGGGACAGCAACTCCGCCACTTGCTCCGACATGATCCGGGTTTCCTGCTCATAGGCGGCCAGGGCGGCGGATTCGTCGCCCTGTTTCACCAGTTCTTCCACGTGGAGGGCGCTTTTGTGCATCGCGAGATGAGGGGCTTCCAAAGCGTCGAAGTAAGTTCGGGCCGCGGGCACCAGCTTTTCCAGCTCGGCTCGGCCGTCGCCATAAAACCAGACGCCGAAAACGCACTTGGTGCCGTCGGTCTGCACATTCAGCGCGACGCGGGAGGGGTCGTGGTTGGCCACGAAATCGCCGACCACTTCGGCCCACCTCAGATGATCCACCTCACGCAAGGTCAGGGTCAGCGCAAACTCGTGCTTGGCCAAGGCCAAATCCGCTTCGTCCGTAATGGACCGGATCAACCCCAACGCTACGAGCGCGAATACCACCATAAGCAGCAAGCCGCCGCCGAAACTGAAAACCAGCTTTTTTCTCAAGGAAAAATTATTCCAGTGCATACGTCCCTCATTCAACCTTATGGAGCAGTTCAACTTTGAAAGCGCCCTCATTCAACATAACATGCTTTATCACTTATAAGTTTCACGCTTGAAGCCGTCGCCCGCTCTTCTGGCCGCGCCTGCGGCCCTGCGACTACAGGCATGGCCCTTGGGGCTGCCCGGCGCGCGGCAACGCCGCAAAGGAATCGGCCGTCGGCGCAATGCCTTCAGCCTTTGGCGTGAAACGCTTTACGGACGAAAAGAACAGAAAAAAAATTTCGCTATGCTCGACTCTGTGGAGCATTTCCAAAGTGCAAATGCCCTGATGTCACCTTATTACCTGTCAGATATTTTTTATGAATCATTAGTTTTTAAGATTTATTCCTACTAGTCCAAAAAGGCAAGCCGAAACAATAAAAAAAAGCCCCCGTCCGGCTTTCCGGTCGGGGGCGGGGACGATGTCGAAAGGCCTAACGGACGCCGACCAGGCGGACAAGGCGCAAAAGCTGGTTGGTAAACCCGGCTTCGTTGTCGTACCAGATAATAAGCTTAAGCATGGTCTTATCCATGACTGTGGTCAGCAGCGAATCCACCACGCCGCCGTAAGTGGACCCCACATAGTCCACGGACACCAGGGGTTCTTCGCTGTAGCCCATATTTTCCCCGAGCGGTCCGGCGGCGGCCGCCTTGAGCGCGGCGTTGACCGCGGCGGCATCGGTTTCGCGCTCCAATTCGGCGGTAAAGTCCACCAAAGACACGTCGGGCGTAGGCACGCGCACGGCCATGCCGTCCAGTTTGCCTTTCAGGGCCGGGTACACTTTGCCGATGGCCTTGGCCGCGCCGGTGCTGGTGGGAATCATGGACACGGCCGCCGCGCGCGAACGGCGGGCGTCCTTGTGCGAGCCGTCCAGAATGCGCTGGCTCATGGTGTAGGAATGGATGGTGGTCATCAGACCGTGCCGGATGCCGAAGTTTTCGGCAATCACCTTGGCGGCGGGAGCCAGGCAATTAGTGGTGCACGAAGCGGCGGACACCACGTCGTGGGCGGCGGGATCGTATATGTCCTGATTGACGCCCATGACGATCATGGCGTCGGCGTCGGACACGGGCGCGCTGACCACCACTTTTTTCGCGCCGCGCTCCAGATGCTTGGCCGCGCCGGCCCGGTCCTTGAGGGTCCCCGTGGTTTCCACCACCAGGTCCGCGCCGTATTCGGCCCAGTCCCATTCGCCCGTGGGCTTGCGGGTGACGGGCACATCGCGGCCGTCGACGTTCAATCCCTTGTCCGTGGCGCTTACAGGGAAGGGAAAACGGCCGTGCACGGAATCGTATTTCAGCATGTGGGCCAAAGCGGCGTTGTCGGCCCGGGCGTTGACGGCGGCAAGCTCGATATCCGGCGCGGCGGCCGCCAGACGGATCAAATAGCGGCCGATGCGGCCGAAGCCGTTGATTCCGATTCTGATAGGCATGAAAAACTCCTTTGCAATGAGCGGACGGGTAACAATCAGGCTTTTCCGGAACAACCCAGCACGTGCTTGATCTTGTGCTGCACCATTTCGCGCACGGCCTCGCGGGCGGGCTTGAGGTAGGCGCGGGGGTCGAAGTCTTCGGGGTGCTCGGCCAGGTGGCGGCGAATATAGGCCGTCATGGCCAGGCGGATATCCGAGTCGATATTGATCTTGCACACCCCCGAGCGGGCGGCCTGACGCAGCATGTCTTCGGGCACGCCCTTGGCGCCGCCCAGTTTGCCGCCATACTTATTGGCCATGTCCACAAATTCCTGGGGTACGCTGGACGCGCCGTGCAACACCAGAGGATAACCGGGCAGCAGAGCCGTGATTTTGTCCAGGCGCGCAAAGTCCAACTTGGCCTCGCCTTTGAATTTGTAAGCGCCGTGGCTGGTGCCGATGGCTACGGCCAACGAGTCGCAACCGCTGCGTTGCACGAACTCCACGGCCTGATCCGGGTCGGTATACACGCTGTGTTCGGCCGAAACGTGTTCCTCCACGCCCGCCAACTGTCCCAGTTCGGCTTCAACCCACACTCCGCGCTCGTGCGCGTAATCCGCCACCCGACGGGTGACGGCGATATTTTCTTCAAAGGGCAGGTGCGAGCCGTCGATCATCACGGAAGAAAAGCCGCCGTCGATGCAGGCCTTGCACAAATCAAAGTCCGGTCCGTGATCGAGGTGAATCACCACGGGCAAATCGTCTTCCATGAGAGCCGCTTCCACCAGCTTCATGATATAATTCTGCCCCGCATATTTGCGGGCCCCGGCGGACACCTGAAGAATCAGGGGCGCGCGTTCCTCGGCCCCGGCCCTCATGATGCCCTGGATGATTTCCATGTTGTTGACGTTGAACGCGCCGACGGCGTACCCTTCCGCGTAAGCCCGCTCGAACATGGCGCGGGGACTGGTGATGGGCATGATTTCCTCCGGAAAATAAACGGCTTTTCCCTGTAAAACGGGGCTGGACCGGGTTCAAGTTATCCGCTCCCGCCTTTTTTGGCAACGCATGGGCGCTCATGCCGCAAGGCGGATGCATACGATACGCCCGCCCCGGCACATGCCGAGAGATGCGGGGAGCGTCCATTGTGGCATGAATCGTCGCAAAAAAAACGTATTTTTCCACGGCCGGACCGGCGCGGCTCAGCTCTCCAGGGCCTTTACCGCGTCCAGGGCCGTTTCGTCGGTGAAGGCGAAGCGCAACGGGGTCAGCGTGATATACCCCCGATGCAGCCAGCCTTTGTCCGTACCGGGATCGTCCACGCGATAATGCGCCAGCGCGTCGCCCATCCACCAATAAGGGCGGCCGTACGGATCGCGACGCTCCTCGAAACGTCCCATCTCGGGCCAGCTCACGCTTTGGGGGCACACCTTGAGTCCCTTGACCTCGGCCAGAGGACCGGCAGGATAATTGAGGTTGTAGACCCGGTTCACAGGCAAAGCCGTCCAATCCACACGGCTTGCCAACGCCGCGGCGTGGGCCGCCTGTTCGCGATAATCGTCCGAAGTGTCCGCATGGGACACGGCCAACGCGGGCAGGCCGGCCATAGCCCCCTGCAGGGCCGCGCCCACCGTGCCCGAAAATACCACGTCCATGCCCGCGTTGGGCCCCCGGTTGATGCCCGACACCACCAAGTCGGGCCGGTAGTCGGCGGGGAACAGGCCGTTCAATCCCAGCATCACGCAATCGGCCGGGGTGCCGTCCACGGCGTACCCCTCAAAGCTCGGCTCGCGGACGGAGGCAGCGAACAAAGGCCGCCGGGAGGTGACGGAACTGCCTACGCCGGACTGTTCCCGGGACGGGGCCACAGCCCGCACCTCGTGCCCTTCCGCGCGCAGAGCGTCGTACAGAGCGCGCAGGCCGGGGGCGTAAATGCCGTCGTCGTTGCTCAGAAGAATGCGCATGGACACCTCGCACAAAGTAAGGTTGAACCGCGCCCGATTGACAAAGAACGCCGCTCGGGCGATTTTGCCCACATGGGGCGACAGGCGCCACTGTACAGATTTCCGCGCGAAAATCCATCCGCCGCGCCCGCCAAGGAACGCCATGCAGCAACGCCAGACCATACGCGACCTGAAGGTCAACGACGACGTTCGTTCCGTCTTTCTCATAGGGGCGGCCTCGCTCCAGCAGTCCCGCAACGGCCCCTACTGGCGGCTGGAGCTGCGCGACGCCACGGGCAGTCTGGAAGCCAAAATATGGAGTCCGCTCAGCGCCGAGTTCAGCAACCTCGCACCCGGGCAACTTGTGGAGGTCGGCGGCCGCGTCGGCCTGTTTCGGGAACAGCCGCAGGTGACGGTGGAAAACCTGCGCCCTCTGACGGACGCGGAGCGCGACGCTTTGAACCTGGCCGACTTCATGCCCGCCAGCCCCCGGCCTCCGGCCCAAATGCTGGCCGAAGCCGAAGCCCTGTGCCGGGCCGAGTTCACTCACAAGCCCTGGCGCACCTTCGCCCTGGCCGTGCTGGGCGACGAAGCCATCCGCGCCCGCCTGCTGACGGCTCCGGCGGCCAAAAGCGTGCACCACGCCTATGTAGGCGGCCTGCTTGAACATATGTTGTCTGTGGCCGGGCTGTGCCTGCGCATGGCCGACCACTACCCCGAACTGGACCGCCAGACTCTGCTGGCGGCGGCCCTGTTTCACGACATCGGCAAGCTGGAGGAAATGAACGGCGGCCTGACCACCGAATACACCGACGCGGGCCGCCTGCTGGGGCATATTATTCAGGGCTTGGCCATGCTGGAACCCTTTTTGGCCGCTTCAGGTCTGGAACCCGATCTGGCCCTGCACTTCCGCCACCTCATCGCCAGCCATCACGGCGAACCGGAGTTCGGCGCGCCCAAACAACCCGCCACGGCCGAGGCGTTCGCCCTGCACCACGCGGACAACGTGGACGCCAAAATCGCCCAGTGGCGCGCCCTGTTCCCGGCAGGCCCGGAGCAAAGTTCGGACGGCGCGGCCGAAAGGACAAAGGAAAACGGGGACGATACGGCGAACGCCGTCCATTCGTCTCCGCAACGGGAAGAACTGGAATGGAGCCCCTGGCAGAACACGTTGAGCCGCAGCCTGTGCCGCCCGGTCCGCACTCCGGAAAACGCCGCCCCGAAAAACGCCAAAGAGCCGCGAGGCGGCGTCAAGACAATCCGTAAGACGGCACGGGCCGCCTCCACCCTTCAGGACAACGCGGAGGAAACCCCGTCCGCGCCCAAACCTCGGGACGACCGCCAATGTTCCTTACTGTAGAAGGCGTGGAAGGTTCGGGCAAAAGCACCCTGCTCGATTCCCTGGCCGCCCGCCTGGAAGCGGAGGGCAGGTCCGTCATGCGCACCCGCGAACCCGGCGGCAGTTCCCTGGGCGCGCACATCCGCCCCCTGGTGCTGAGCGCGGGCCACAAGCCCGACCCCAGGGCCGAGCTTTTTCTGTTTCTGGCCGACCGCGCCCAACATGTGGCCGAAGTCGTCAAGCCCGCGCTGGCCGCCGGAACCCTGGTGTTGTGCGACCGTTACGCCGACTCCACCATCGCCTACCAGGGCTACGGCCGGGGCATGGATGTGGACCGACTGCAACAGCTCAACGATTTCGCCACGGACGGGCTGTGGCCCGACCTCACCCTGCTTCTGGATCTGCCCGTCGAAATGGGGTTGCTGCGGGCCACGCGCCGCAACGCGACCACCGGACTGAGCCGGGCCGAAGGTCGCTTCGAGGCCGAGACGCTGGCCTTTCACGAGCGCATCCGCCAGGGCTTTCTGGCTCGCGCCCGATGCTACCCCGATCGCTTTCGCGTGCTCGACGCCACGCTTCCTCCCCCGGCGCTGGCCGAACAGGCCTGGATTGCGCTGCGCGACGGCGCGCGCTGAACGCATTTTTCCTCCGGGCACAGCATGCCGACGGCATCCATAGTCATTCCCCTGTACGGCCAATGGCCGCTGACCGAAGCCTGCCTGCGCTCCCTGGCCGTCAGCACGCTCGACGTGCCCGATCTGGAAGTATTGGCCGTAGACAACGGGGCCGCGGTCTTTCCCGCCGAGGGCGCGGCCTGCGCCGCCTTGGGTCGGGCTCTGTTCGGCGCTCGATTCCGCTATCTGCCCCAACCGGAAAACCGCAACTTCGCGGGAGCTTGCAACGCCGGGGCGCGAGCGGCCTCCGGGCGTTGGGTCTGCTTTCTGAACAACGACACCACCCAGGAACCGGGCTGGCTGGGCCGCCTGCTGACCGCCCTGACCGATCCGGACGACGCGCCCGACGCGGTCGGCCCTCTGCTTCTCTATCCGCCCGGACAGGACGGCCCGGCTCGGGTCCAGCATCTGGGGGTGGTTGTGGGGCCTGCCATGCGCCTCGCCCACTTGTACGAACATTTTCCGGCCGAACATCGGACAACGCGACGGCACCGCCGCTTCCGCATCCTGTCCGGGGCGGCCTTGGCCTTGGAACGAGAACGCTTTCTGGCCGCGGGTTCCTTTGACGAGGTCTTCCGCAACGGCTTCGAAGATGTGGAATTGTGTCAACGCCTGGCCGCCGCCCGCCTTCCCGACGCCGAGCCCCGCCTGGCCTGCGTGCCCGAAGCCGTGGTCTGGCATCTGTGCGGCCAGACGCCGGGCCGCAACGCCCACGAGGACCACAACCGGGCCGCTCTGGCCGAACGCGGAGCCCACGATTTTTTCCGTCCCGATGTCCACCGCTATCTGGCCGAGGACGGCTATATCCTGCGTCTGACGCCCTGGCTGACCTGGCAACCGGGTTTGCCCCCGGCCGCCGAAGCGCGCCTGCTCCGCCGCGCTCTGCCCCGATGCGAAGCTGCCGCCGCAGAGCCCGTTCCCCGCGAGGTTTTGGCCGCCCTGGTGAACGAGGAACCCTGGCTGCCCCGTGTCTGGGACCGACTCGTCACGGCGGAAGCCGATCCTGAAACGGCTCTGAGCCTGGCCCGCCGGGCCGCCCTGTTCGATCTGTCGCCCGCGCCCTGGCTGCGCATGCGCGAGTTGGCCCGCGGTCTGGGCCGGACCGATGCGTGGCGGCAGGCCCAAAACGCGCTGGAAAGTTATCTGCTGCCCCGCGAGGAACGGCTGCTCCGCCTGCGACGTCTGCGCCCCGCGTTGCGCGCCCGCTGTCCGGAACTGGCCGACGAGCCGAATCGCGTCCTCGCGCTGGAATCCGCTTTTCAACGCGATGAATACCTTTCTTTTGAGCGACAAGTCCTTTATGATAGACTTCGTCCCGGCATTTGATCGAGCTTTTTTGAAAACTCACGTCGGCGCAAAAACAGCCCGTGTTCCACACGGCGGGGGTCGTCGCTCAAAGCTCGCATCGCTGCCGTCCGTATCCGTACGCCTCGCAAGCTCGGCTACGGCTATGCCCCTCCGGGGCGCCCTTCGGGCAGCTATGCTCGCGCCTCCGGCGGGTCAACGGCATTTTTTTCGCCAAAGCTCAATCAAATGCCGGGACAGAGTATTATAATAAAAAATCATAGTTCATTAAAAGGAGTTTCCATGCATACCCGAACCCGCGTTCTGGTGACCGGCGGCGCCGGATTTCTTGGTTCTCACCTGTGCGAACGCCTGTTGGAGCAGGGGTGCGAAGTGCTGTGCGTGGACAACTTTTTCAGCTGCGATCGGCAGAATGTGGAACATTTGCTCGACAACCGGCGTTTCGAGCTGATGCGCCACGACGTGACTTTTCCGCTGTTCGTGGAGGTGGACGCCATTTACAATCTGGCCTGTCCGGCCTCGCCCGTCCACTACCAGCACGATCCGGTCCAGACCATCAAAACCTGCGTGCATGGAGCCATCAACATGCTGGGCCTGGCCAAGCGGCTGCGCGCGCCCATCTTTCAGGCTTCCACGTCCGAAGTGTACGGCGACCCCGAGGTGCACCCCCAGACTGAAGATTATTGGGGCCACGTCAACCCCGTCGGCCTGCGTTCGTGCTACGACGAGGGCAAACGCTGCGCCGAGGCCCTGTTCTTCGCCTACCGTCGCCAGGGCAACTTGCCGATAAAAGTGGGGCGCCTGTTCAATACCTACGGGCCGCGCATGCATCCCAACGACGGCCGGGTGGTGTCCAACTTCATCATGCAGGCTTTGCGGGGCGAACCCATCACCATCTACGGCGACGGCTCGCAGACGCGCTCGTTCTGCTACGTGGACGACCTCGTCGAGGGCATGATACGATTCATGGCCGCGCCGGACGAAATCACCGGCCCCCTCAACCTGGGCAACCCCGCCGAATTCACCATCCAAAGACTGGCCGAACAGGTCGTCGAACTGACGGGCAGCCCATCGACCATTGTCCACAAACCGCTGCCCGCCGACGACCCGAAACAGCGACGGCCGGACATCTCCCGCACCACGGAACAACTGGGCTGGGAGCCTTCGGTTCCTCTGCGGGAAGGGCTGAAAAAAACCATCGAATATTTTGACGCCATGCTGCGGGCAAAATAATTTTTCGGTTCCGGTTTCTTTTATCAACGCACTAAGCAGCGGAGGCGCCTCGACGACGGATGGCGTCTTCCAACAGCGCTTCCAGCAGTTCCCCGAAGTCCATGCCCAGGGCGGCGGCTTCCTTGGGCACCAAGCTGGCCGCGGTCATCCCCGGCAGGGTATTGACTTCCAGCAGGTATAAATCGTTGTCCGGCGTCAGGATGAAGTCCGCCCGGCTGTATCCGGTCAATCCCAGACAACGATGCGCGGCCACGGCCGTCCGCCGCACGCGTTCCAGCAGCTCGCCGGGCAGGGGCGCGGGGCACAGCTCCGCCGCGCCGTCCGCCGCGTATTTATCATGGTAATCAAAAAACTCCCGTCGGGGCACGATGAGGACGGGCGGCAGCCCCTCCGGACCTTTCTCACCCACGTCCAGCACCCCGCAGGTGACTTCGCGGCCCGTCGCCATTTCCTCAATCAGGACTTCCTGCCCCGCTCCGAACAGGGCGTCCAGGGCCGTTTTCAATTCGGCTCCGTCCCGCGCGCGGAACAAATCCAGGCTTGACCCTCCGGTGTTGGACTTCACGAACAGAGGAAAGCGCAGGTCCGGCGTCCATCCGGCCTGAGGCCGCCGGGGCAGGAACACGCCCTCGGGCACGCGCAGCCCGGCCCGCCGAAACAGGGTCTTGGCCGCCGCCTTGTTCAGGGCCAGAAACGACCCGGCCGGGTCCGCCCCCTGATACGGGCAGCCTATCCGTTCCAACAGGGCCTGAACCAGGCCGTCCTCGCCCGGTTGCCCGTGCAGATTCAAAAAGGCCGCGTCATGCCCGGCCGCCACATCCAACAGTGTATCAAACCCCTCGGACAGATCGTACAGGGTGACCGCATGACCCCGTCCGCGCAACGCGCGGGCTATGCCCTCGGCCCCCAACAGAGAAATTTCACGTTCGGGCGACCACCCGCCCGCCACCAGCACTATCCGCCGCTTCCGACCGTCGCCGCTCATATGGTTCCCACCAGGGCCGTCAACGCCCGCTCATAGGTTAATGCCTGTTCGCGATTGGCCGCGATCAAAGCCCGATGCTCCTCGGTATCGCCGTAGCGATTCAGCAAATCCTCAAATCGCTCTTCCAGGCCGACCACTTCGTCATGCCGAGCGCGCTTGTCCGCGTAGGACACCAGCAGAGGCAGGCGCAAGGGGTCCGCACCCAACGCCGACGGCCCTTCAGTCCAGGGCCAACTGACGTGAAACAACACCGCCCGGGCCAGATCGGGACGGCCCGTTTCCTCGCGCACCCAGGCCGCTCCCAGTTGGGCATGAGCCCCCCCGTGCAGAATGGTGTAGGTTTTGGCCAAATCGTGCAACAGCGCGGCGGCCCTCAGCGCAGGCACATCCACAGTATGCCCGAGGGCCACGGCCCGTTCCGCCACATCCAGAGCCACCCGGGCCACGGTGCGACTGTGGGCGCGGATGTTGGGCAACATGCCGTACTTGTCCCACAGGCGGACGCAGGCGGCCTCGTCGGGTACGGGCGGCAGAGAAGGATCGGGAGGAAAAACAAGAGCGGGCAAATCCATATATGTGTCTCCGGAAAACCGGGTAAGGGAATTTCAAAAAGCCGTTCCGAATACTCCGAAAATCAAACGAATATGGTCACGAACATCTTTGCACCAAGCGGGCATACAGTTCAGGCGTATCGGCGTCCGCAAGGCAGGTATCGTTCCAGGGCACCAGACGCAGCGGAAAGTTTGCGAGCAGTTCCCGCGCGCCTACGTCGCCCTCCAGACGCAACACGGCCGAAAACAAATCCCGATGCAACACCACGGGGTTGCCGCGCCGCTCGCCGCAGACCGGCGCCACACAGGCGGCCTCCCCTCCGGTCAGAAACGAATCCGCCAACACCCGCACCAAATCGGCCGATACCAGAGGCTGATCGCCCAGCAACACCATAACGCCGGGCGCTTCGGGGTCCAGTTCCAAAACCCGGGCCAACCCGGCCTTGAGGGATTCCGCCTGCCCCAACGGAGCCCGCGAAGCCGATACCAGTTGAAGGGGCTCCTCATTCGCCCGCAGACGGGGGGTCACGGCCCGGAACAATTCGGAGGACGCTTCAGGCCCCAGCACCACCACGACCGGCTCAAGCACCGCCCGGGCCGCCGCCAGCGCATGCGCCACCAGGGGAACGCCGTTCAGGGGCAGGGTCAGCTTGCAACATCCCATGCGGCGTGAAGCCCCGGCGGCCAACAACACCCCCGGCAGAGCCGCCCGCCGCGGCCTTGGCGGACGGATCGCGGCGCTCACAGCGCCCCTGTATGGCCGAAACCTCCGGCGCCGCGCGCGGTGTCGGACAACGACTCCGCCGCCACGGGTTCGGGTCGCCGCACGGACTGGAATACCAGTTGGGCCACGCGATCGCCGCGCCGCACGGTGACGGGCTCGGGCGAAGTATTGAGCAACCAGACGCAGATTTCCCCCCGATAATCGGGATCGATCACGCCCACGCCCTGGGCTACGGTCAGCCCCTTTACCGCTCCCAGGCCGCTGCGGGAATAGACGAAGGCGGCGGTATCCGCATCCGGCGGCTCCACCGCCACCCCGACCGGCACGGATACCCGCGCCCCCGGGGCCACGCTCAGCTCGGCGGCGTCCATACAGGCCCGCAGATCCAGGCCCGCCGAACCCGGCGTGGCGTAAGCCAGTCCTCCGCCGTATACCTCACGGGCGTCCCGCATATATTTGATACGTGCTGAACTCATATCCGTCTCCTTGAGGAATATCAGAATAGCCCGGAAGCCGCCGCCGGACAAGCCGCCGTCGGAGGCCTTCGCCTGGACGGGGCTTATTTTCATGGGAGCCGTTCTTAATTTTTCTCCCGTCTTCCACCGGCAATCTTGACGAACCATTCTGAGATTCTTATAAAAAAACGGCAACGGCGGCATGACGTTCACTCCATGTGTCTCTCCTGCTTATGCAGGGCCGTCGTTTGCGCGGATCGCCTCGGGATCCGCCTTCCCCGCCTTCCTGAAACGCTCCGCTCGGGGCGTTCCCGGACCGCGAGCCGTCCGCTCCGGTTTCGTCTTTTCTCCTCGCCTATTCAAGGGGCTTTCCCTTTTCGACGCCTCCGACTTACGCCGGCAATATCCTGTCGCCGCCGTAGTTACGTCTTGTTTTGCCCCCAAAGGAGTCTTCATGGCCGCTTTAACGCTTGCCAAGCCCGCAACAGGGCAACAAACGGTTCTGACCGATCTTACGGAAAGCAGTCGCCTGGTTTTCGATTTTTCACCTTCCGACGTCTTCATGGAACGCGTGGAGGACAACCTCGTCTTCAACTTCGACGACGGCTCCTCCCTGGTTCTGGAAAACTTCTACACGGCCTACACCAGCGAAACCATGCCCGACTTCGAGGTGGACGGGATGGAACTGTCCGGCGCGGACTTCTTTGCCGCCCTGGACTCCACCCTGATGCCCGCAGCCGGTCCGGCCGCCGGGCCCGACGCCGCCCGCAACGCGGCCTATCACGACTGGAGCACCGCCGACCTTATGGGCGGCATCGATCGTCTGGGCGGCCTGGATCTGGGCTGGAACGGCACTCCCCGACAAGACGAGACGCTGTGGGGACTGCCCCGCGATGCCGCCCCCAATTTCGCGCCCGTCATCGCCATCAGCGGCGTGATCGACGTGGTGGAGGCCGGGGTGTTTGTGGGCGGCAACGAGGCCAAGACAGGCGTGCCCGCGGCGAGCGGCCGCGTACTCGCCTTCGACGCCGACGGCGACGCGCTGACTTACGCTTTCCTCGGCCCCGACGGCCCCGCCGCTACCATTGCCGCACGGTACGGCGTCGTCACCATCGGTCCCGACGGCGTTTATACCTATACCCTGAACAACGAAGCCGCCGACGGCCTGGCCGAAGGCCAGATTCAGCAGGAGAATTTCATCGTTCAGGTCAGCGACGGTCGAAACGGCACGACCACCGCCACGATCACCATAAACGTAGTGGGCAGCAACGATATGCCCAGCCTGGAGCTGGGCAAGGGACAGCTTGCCGTCACGGACGACGGCGCAAACGTCACGGAAGGCGTCATCGCCGACGCCGGACAGGCTATGGGCGACGATCCCGACGCCGGGCACCGGCTCCGGTACAGCTTCGGTACGGACGAAAACGGCGCCCCCATTACCAGCATCACGGACGAGTACGGCACCCTGACCATCAACCCGGACACCGGTCAGTACACCTACACCCTGGATAAGAACAGCGAGGCCGTCCAAAAGCTTTCCGGCGACGGAGACGACGTCGCCCAACGGGTGACCGTGGTGGTGACGGACGAATACGGCGCTTATGCCGAACGCCCGCTGGACATCATCGTCAGGGGCGCCAACGACAGGCCCGTGCTGCAGGCCGTGACCGAGCACGTCCGGGATATGGGCGTATTCGGCGAGGATATGGCCCACGCCGATACGCCTACCCGGGATTACAGCGGAGGCGAGGGTCACATCGCGAACGGCGAACACCGGCTCGGCTTCGAAGGGCAGTTGCAGGGCTTTGACGCCGAAGGCGATGCTCTGCTCTACGGCGTGGATACCTCCGGCCTCGTTGCGGGCGGCAAGATAACGCTGATCAATCCCGACAACACCGACGAAACGACATTGCTAACAGTGCTCGACGTCAATACCGATGCGGGCGCGACCACCATCGTCACCGAGGCGGGCACTTTTACCCTGCACCCCGACGGCAGCTACAGTTTTGAACTCGATACCGCCGCCGGAGGCTTTGTGGACAGCATGGCCCAAGACGAACGTTGGAATCTGACCTTCAACGTCAACGCCTCGGACGGCAAACTGAACGGCGACGGCACCCTGACCATTTGCCTCGAAGGCGCCAACGAAGCCCCGACCATCGCCTACAGCAAGGTGCATGTGCGTGAGGACGGGGTAGCCCCCGGCGGCAACACGCCCACCACGCCTGACGGCGGGAATAACGGCTTTGTGTTTCCGGATCGGCACCGCATTGAGGTGGAAGGCAACTTGCCGGGCAACGACCGGGACAACAATGCCGAGTTGCGTTACGGCATTGATGCCGCGGGCAAGCAGGGCGGCATCAACGAAACCGGCATCACGGTCAACGTCATGAACGCGACGGGCGATATTCTGCTCGATGCCGACGGTCGGCCGGTCACGGAAACCCTGAAGATTCTCAGCGACAGCACAAGCCTTGATCCCGAAACCGGACACGCCATCCAGAGGATAGCGACCAATTACGGCACGCTGACGCTGGATACGGTCACGGGCCACTATACGTTTGCTCTGGCGACCGAAGCCGCCAACCATTTGGGCCAGGACAATTACTTTGAGTTTCACTTTACTTCCACGGTGACCGACCAGTACGGCGCACAGGGCCGTCATATGCTCGGCGTCCGGGTGGAGGGAGCCAACGACGCGCCCGTCCTGACCATCGCTCCCGACGACAGGTTTCTGGAAGTGACGGAGCAGGGCGCGAATTCCGGCAACGACTACACCAATATCGACAGCGGCCAGGCCCGGGGCGACGACGACGATTACGGCGCGAAGCTGAGCTACAGCTTCGGTACGGACGACAACGGCAATCCAATCGTCTCGGTTCCCGATCAATACGGCGTCATGCATATTGATCCCGATACCGGACGTTACTGGTACGAACTGAACAACGCTTCGTCGGCAACCCAACAGTTGGCCGAAGGTCAGAAGGTGGACCCCACGGGGGGCAAGGGCTATACAATCCGGGTCACCGACGAGCACGGCGCGTATTCCGAAGAACAGGTCCGGGTGGAAATCACCGGCTCCAACGACGCTCCCTATCTGGTGCACGGCAGTCAAGTGGACGTGGTGGAAGCCGGGGTAATGCCGGGCGGCAATGAGACCACGGCAGGCAAGGAACAAAGCGATACAGGTCGGAACGTCATCAAGGATTGGGAAGGCGACGAACTGAGCTATTCACTCAACGCCGATGCGTCCGACAAGCACAATCCCGGCACCTGGAAGGGGGAAACCGGCACAGACGATCAGGGTTGGCAGACCTACAAAACCGACATCGGCGTCTTTCATCTCAATCCCGCTACGGGCGACTACTATTTCGCGCTGGATAACAACGCGCAGACGGTTCAGGAACTGAATGCCGGGGAAACCATTCAGCGTTACATCCACTTCACCGTATCCGACGGCAAGGGCGGCGTCCTGGAAACCTGGGCCACGGCCAATATCAAGGGCACCAACGACCGGCCCGAATTGACCCTTCACCAGCCGAAGCTGGAAGTGACGGAAGACGACACGTTGACCGCCTCCGGCACGGTCGGCGTGACCGACCCGGATGAGGGCGGCGCGAGGGGCGAAAGCTTCACCTACGGCATTACGACCCAAAGCTCGACGGAAGGCAAGACGCCCGTCATGAGCGACCGCATGGACGGCACCTACGGCACGCTGAGCATTGATCCGAAGACGGGCGAGTATACCTATACGCTGAACAACGCCGCCCAGGCCGTGCAGGCGCTGCGCACGGGCGAAACCCGCACCGAAACCTTCCATGTGGCGGTCAAGGATTCGCAGGGCGCGTTCGACATCAAGGAAGTCACCGTCACCGTCCACGGTCGGGACGACGCCGTCCTTCTTGATTCTACCGACGCTCGGGTCGTCCAGATCACCGAAGACGGGGTGAACTTCAATACCAACGAGGACAACCGCGCGTCCCAGACGGCGAGCGGCACGTTTGAAGTCACGCCGGTGGACAATCCTGTGGACGAAAACGGCGTCAACCATCTGGTCTACGGCTTCACCGATCCTGACGGCACATTCCACGCGTGGAGCGTCAAGGTGATGCAGGACGGCAAAACTTACGGCACCCTGACTATCGACGCCCAGGGGCGCTATACCTTTACCCTGGCGGACAACGCCGAAGTCAACGCCCTCGACGCGGGCGAGTTGCTCACGTTGACCGGTTACGGGCTGGCCGTGCGGGACAACCGCCACGCCGAGGACATGATCACCGGCCAGAAGCTGGACCTCTATATCCACGGCAGCAACGACCGCCCCTATTTCACCGTCGACGGGATGGACGGCGACGAAATTGTCGTGGGCGGACTGGAGGAAAACGGCAACAAGGTTATCTCCGGTCGACTGACCGCCGACGATCCGGATGCCGGGCATAATTCCGGCGACCTCAGCTTCAGCATCGAATATAACGACAAGCTGGTCCAGGTTGTGGAAGGCCGGTACGGCGTGCTGGAACTGCGTAAAGACGGCAGCTACACATATACCCTGACGCATCCCGAACGGCTGGAATCCCTGAATGAGGGACAAAAGTTGTCCGAACAGGAGATTCTGGAGCAGGAAAGCTTCACCATCCGGGTCACCGATCCGCAAAACGCCTTTACTTCAGGGTCGTTGCACATCGACGTCGTCGGTTCGGCGGACAAGCCGGTCATTACCGTCAGCGGAGATACGATTATCCGAGAAGACGCCGGAGCGGATATCAACCATGCCGACCAGGACCCGGCCATCCAAGGTCGGTTCGGCCTCGACCATATCGTGGACATGGAGGATCAAGGCCAGGTGACCTGGCGCTATGCGGGACAGATCGCTTTCGCGGAGGACGCCGACGGCAAGCCGCTGGGCACGCTCACGGTCCAATCCGACGGCAGCTACACCTATACCCTGAGCAAAAACGGCTCGGCTCTCATTCAGGCCATGAACGATGACGAATCCAAGTACGAAACCTTCAAAGTTCAGGCGGTGATCGAAGGCGGCAAGACAATCGAAAAGGAAATCACCATCGAGATTAAGGGCACCAACGACAAGCCGGTTCTGACCGTGGACGAAAATGATGAAGCGGCCTTCATCGGCAAGGTGCAACAGGATGTCTTCGAAGACAACGACACGTCCGACCTGGAAAATCCCAGCGTGATCTTCACCGGCACGCTGCCCAGCGGGGCCATCAGCGACGTGGACGACGACGCCGGTCAGTTGCGCTATATGCTGATGAGCAAGGACGGTCAGCCCGTCACCGAGCTCAAGACCGCCTACGGCACCATCACCCTGACTTATGAAACGACGGAGGACGGTACCGTCATCACCCACTACCGGTATACGCTGGATAATGAAAGCACCTCTCTGGATGAAGCCTTGAAGGCCCTGCAGAACGGCGAAAGTCTGACCGACGGGGCCCACGTCGTGGTGGTGGACCCGCACGGCGCGGTGTCCGATAACAGCCACATGATCACGATCACCATTGACCCGGCTGATCCCGATCAGGGCGGCGGCGAAAATCCCGGCCTCAGCCTGGTGTTCGACGCCGAAAACAGCACTCTGCACGGTTCCGTGTCGGAAGACGGGAGGGATATAAGCGACACCGATGATTATGTGGAAACGACGACCTTTAAAGGCCGGCTTGAGGCCAAGTGGGATAACGGACAGGACGCTCCGAACCGCGTCTTCGGCATCCAAGGCGCGGACGGCCGGCAGATCCAGAGCAGCGCCGCCGACGACGACGGCACTATCCATGTGAACGGCCAGTACGGCTATCTGATCATCGATCCGGTCACGGGCGAGTATACTTATACCCTGTATAACGGCGAGAACGGCACGCCCGGCCCGGTGCAGAGTCTGGCCGACGGCGAAAAGGTCAGCGAGAAATTCACCCTGATGCTCAACGGTCAGGTGGTGCGCAACGACGACGGCTCGAACGTCGAGATCACTATCGACATCTACGGTACCAACGACGCCCCGGTCATCACCGGCGCAACAGACGCGTCCATCGGCGAGACGGGGGACCAGGGCCTGACCGACGGCATGACGGCCACGGGCAGGGTGACGGCCACGGACATTGACCACGCGCTGGACGCGGACGGCAATCCCACCGGCGGCACGGCATCGGTGACGTATTACTTCGTTGACCAGGACGGCAATCATGTCACGTCCATGCCCACCGAGTACGGCCGCATCGAAATCAAGCCCGACGGCACGTACACCTTCCATCTGGATACGAATAAGCTGCCGCAGGATTTGGTACAGAATTATCCCGGCGGCATCGTACACCTCACCGCCGGTACGCATTTGAGCGAAACCTTCCAGGTGGTGGCTCACGACGGCACGGACTACAGCGAGCCACAGGACGTGACCGTCACCATCGACGGCACCAACTACGGTCCGGAAGTAAAGAGAGCCAAAACGTCCCTGACCGTGAGCGAAGACGGCGCCCTGACGGACAGCGGCGAGTTGAGTGACCTGTTCCAGGACGACGAGGGCATGGACAACCTGACCTTTACCGCAAAAGCCGAGGACGGCCAGAGCGGCACGGCGGTGCAGGGTACGTACGGCACCCTGCAACTGATGAACGGCAAGTATGTCTACACCCTGAACAACACAGATCCGGCCGTGCAGGGCCTGGACGCCGAGCATCCGGGCACGGACACTTTCTTTATCACGGCCACGGACGAACACGGCAAGACCAGCACCGTGACGATCACGGTGGAGGTCTCCGGTCAGGACGACGCGCCGGTGCTCTCCGCGGACAAGGTGCTGACCGTGCGCGAAGGCGACGCTACCGCCGTCAGCGGCCAGGCCACAGCCTACGACGCGGACCGTGCGGATCAGGCTGACGGCGCGTTGAGCTACGGCCTGCAGGTGCCCACGGACGCCCACGGCATCCCCCTGCACCATGCGAAGCTCAATGCCGACGGCAGCATTACCAACGATTTCGGTACATTCAGGGTCGACAGGAACGGTACGTACTCCTTCGAACTGAATAACGAGTCCGAGGCCGTGCGCGCCCTGACCTCGGGCAGCCTCACGGAAACCTCGGTGATCCTGACGGTGACGGACGGCCAGAACAATCAAACCACCCTGAACATCAAGGTATCCATTACCGGCGCCAATACCGCGCCGGACCTGTCCATTGATCTGGACCCCAACGCCGCCGACAGCCCGGTGGTGGAAAACGGCGCGGACGGCGCGGATTCGTTGTCCGGCTCGTTCTCTGTCCGCGATGTGGACGGCACGGTGGCGTCCGTCACCGCTACCGACGGCAGCTACGGCACGGTGGAACTGGTCCAGAGTGAAGACGGCCTATGGACCTACAAGTACACTCTGGACGAGCGGGCCGAAGTCCTGGCCGAAGGTGAAACGAGAACCGACAGCTTCACCGTCACGGTAACGGACGCGGAGGGCGCTGCCACGGAAAAAACCGTGCTCGTCCATATCAAAGGCGCCAATGACGCGCCGGTCATCGATACGGCCACAGCGGCCCATAATGCCGGCTCTCTCGACTTCCACGATGTGGATGCCGCCGACAGCCACACCCTGTTCGTAGTGGTGAACGGCGTGGCTTATGAGGTGACGGACAACAGCGTGACCATCGACGGCAAGGGCGTCTTTACCTTCACCCGGACCCGGAATGCGGACGGCAAACAGGCCTGGACATACACGTTCGAGGCCGACCCCGCCGCGCAGGCCGCCATAAAGGAAGGCGACAGCGAGGAACTGAAATTCCAACTCAAGGTCAGCGACGGCACCGACAGCGCCACGTCGAAGGAACTGACGGTGACCGTCGACGGCGTCAACCGGGCCCCGCAGATCGGCCGGGCGATTCTGGCGCTCGTTTTGACGGAGCTGACGCCGGACGCGGACGTCCGCGCCTCGTCCGACAACGACAACGCCGATCCGCGCGACAACAGCCTGCCGACGCATGACATACCGCTGTTCGATCAGGATGAGGGCGATCTCCTGGCCTATGACTTCGCGGACATGAACGAGCGGGGCGACGTACAGGGGACATTCGGCATCCTGCACTTTGACGCGGACTCCGGCGAATACAGCTATACCCTCAACACTTCGCGCGCCGATCTGGTTCACCTGGCCGAAGCCCATGCCGCAGGCGGCGACCTGACCGAACGCTTCGCTTATACGGTATCCGACGGGCTCCATGCTCCCGTCTCGGGCAGCGTGGTCGTCGACCTTGCCCCCCCGTCCCATGCCGACGGCAACCTCGGCCGCGCGGACGCCGCCGACGCCCAGGCGGTATTCGGCGGAGCGGGAGCGGAAAACCTGCACGGCGGCAGCGGCGACGACATCTTATCCGGCGGGGCCGGAGACGACATGCTGTTCGGCGGCGACGGAAACGATATGCTGTTCGGCGGCGCGGGCAACGACTATCTGGACGGCGGCACCGGCGCCAATCACCTATACGGCGGCGCGGGCAACGACATCCTGCTCTACAGCCCGGACAACCCGATCATGGACGGCGGCGACGGCATCGACTTCCTGGTGGGCGTGGATCGGGGAGCGCTGGATACGCTGCTGAGCGGAGAGCACAGCGCACTGCTCGACACGGAAATCATTGTCCTGAACGGAGCGGAGGGCTCGTCCCCGGCCAGTCTGACCGACATGGCACACCTGGGTATCCTGGCCGACGGAAATTCCGTCCGTTTCGACGAAGGCTGGACCGCCCAAAACGGCGGCGCCCCCGCTACCGCTGCCGACGGCTCTCCGCTGGCCGACGCAGAGGGCATAGCCTACGTCGAAATGCGCAACGACGCATTGGACATGGACATTCTGGTCCAGCAGCATCTTCTCAACCACGGCAACTCGTAACCCGAAGGGAGCCCGGCCCCCTTTCCCCCCTCCCCCGGCGCGGACGCGCCGGGGGTCGTTCCCCCCGTCGGCCCCAAACGCCTCTGAAAAAACAGGAGGGAAAACGCGGCGGACAGATGCGGGAAAAAGCTCCCGCCCCAAAAAAGCGCCGCGCAAATATTGGTCCGTATGTCGCGGCCCGGGCAAAAAAACGCTTCGTACCCGCAAATGCTTGACAGCCCCCGCCGAGAGCTTTATATAACTGCGGAGCAGTGGAAGATCTTTTTCCGGCCGGGGCGGACGATCTTCTTCACATCCATATTTGACCGCAGCGACGGTCGGATGGGGTGGCCTGACGACGGCCCCCCTTTTTTATTATGAAAGGTATGTGCATGGCCAAGGGCCCGTCCAAAGAAGAACTTCTGCGCCGCATCACCGAAGCCGCCGCCCCGGCGGCCGCCTCTTTCGGCCTGGAACTGTGGGGCATCGAACTCATCGGTTCGGGCCGCCCCGTGGCCCGCGTCTTCGTGGACGCTCCCGCCTCCGCCGCCGCGCTTCCCGCCGAGGAAAACGGCGACCGGCTGCCCCCCGGCGTCACGGTGGACCAGTGCGCGGAAATTTCGCGCATGGTCGGCCTGGCCCTGGACGTGGAAGAACTGTTTTCCGACGCCTGGACCTTGGAAGTCTCGTCCCCCGGCCTGGAACGCCCCTTTTTCCGGCCGGAGCAATTGCCCCCCTATATGGGCCGTGAAGTGGACGCGCTGCTATGGGACCCGCATCCCGATTTTCCCGGCCGCCGCAAATTTCGCGGCGAACTGACGGCCGTGGAGGACGACGCGTTTACTCTGCGTCTGTCCGCAACGGACGCTTCCGCCGTTGCCCCCGGGGAGGCGCATGCGCGCATCCGTTGGGATGACGTGCGTCGCGCCCGCCTCGTCCACATTTTCCCCGACACGAGCAAGCCCCGACCCGGCAAGGCCCCCGCGCCCAAATCCGCGCGGACGACGGCCCCGGCGGAGGGCGGAGGTACGAAAGCATGAACCTGGAACTGAAGAAAGCCATCGACCAGATCAGCAAGGACAAGGGACTGGACCGCGACATGCTCGTGGACACCCTGGAGGAAGCCGTGCGCACCTCGGTGGAGCGCAAATACGGCGAGGATCTGGACGTGGAAGTCCGCTACAGCGACGAAACGGGCGACATTGAAGTCTATCAGTTCAAGTTCGTCGTGGAAGAGGTGGTGAATCCCCTCACCCAGATTTCCCTGGACGAGGCCCGCGAGCACGATCCCTCGGTCCAACTCGACGATGAAATGGGCTTTCGCCTCAAGGTCGAGGATCTGGGCCGTATCGCCGCCCAGTCCGCCAAGCAGGTCATCATTCAGCGTATGCGCGACGCCGAGCAGGAAATCATCTACGACGAATACAAGGACCGCGTGGGCGAAATTGTCAGCGGCATCGTGCAGCGCCGCGACAAGGGCGGCTGGGTGGTCAACCTGGGCCGCACCGAGGCTCTGCTTCCCAAGGAAGAGCAGATCCCCCGCGAGCACTACAAGCGCGGCGACCGCACCCAGGCCCTGATCATCGAGGTCAAACGCGAGGGGCGCGGCCCGCAGGTGATCATTTCCCGCGCGCACCGCGACTACATGGCCGCCCTGTTCCGCCGCGAAGTCCCCGAAGTGGACGACGGCACCGTGCAGATCATGGGCGTGGCCCGCGACCCCGGTTCCCGCGCCAAAGTGGCCGTGCTCTCGCGCGAACGCGACGTGGACCCGGTGGGAGCTTGCGTGGGCGTGCGCGGTTCGCGCATCCAAAATATCGTGCAGGAACTGCGCGGGGAGCGTATCGACATCGTGGTCTGGAGCCCCGAAATAGCCACTTACGCCCGCAATGCCCTGGCTCCGGCCATTATTTCCCGCATCGTCGTGGATGAAAGCGAAAACCTGCTCGAAGTCACGGTGCCTGACGACCAGTTGACCAACGCCATCGGACGCAAGGGGCAGAACGTCAAACTGGCCGCCAAGCTGCTGGGCTGGAAAATCGATATCTTCACCGAGTCCCGCTACAACGAGGCCAACGCCATCGGCCGGGGCCTCGAACAGGTGGCCAGCGTGGCCGAAATTCCCGTGGAGCAGTTCGTGGAGGCCGGGTACAATACCCTGGACACTTTGCGCGCCGCCGGCGACGAGGAACTGGCCGACAAGCTGACCCTGTCCCAGGGACGCATCGCGGACCTGCGCGCGGCCATCAACTTCCTGAGCCCGGTGGTGGAAGGCACGAACGAGGATAAGCCCTCCGAAACGACGGAAGCCGGGGACTCCGCCGCCCCGGATCGCGCGGGAGAGGCACAGTAATATGGCTGGAGGGCACGAGCCCGCCAGGATGTGCGTGATATGCAGACGGCGCTTTGCCAAGTCGCAATTGTTGCGCCATGTGCTTGCCCCAAGCGCCGAGACGGAAGGCGAAACGCGGGCAGGCGCGGGGAAAAGCGGGCTTGAGGCCGACGAGGCCCAGGCGCGGCCGGGACGGGGCTGGTATGTATGTTCCGATCCGCAGTGTCGCGAAAAGTTTTTGAAGCTGGGCCGGGTAAGGCGCAAGCGCAAAGGGGTTTGACGTATGGATGAAAAAATCAAGGTCAAAGATTTGGCCGCCGACTTGGGAGTGAGCACCAAGGACCTCACCCGCGTGCTGCGCGAACTGGAGGTCGAGGTAAAGAGCGCGGCAAGCACCGTCACCCCGGAAGAAGCGGCAAAGGCCAAGGCGCGTCTCCAACCCGAGGCCGCCGCCGAAGTCATGCGCAAGGAAATTCAGCCCGGCGTCATCGTGCGCCGTCGCCGCGCCCGTCCCGACAGTGAGGCCGAAACCGCTTCGAACGAGGATGCCGCAAGCTCCGCCCCCGAAGCCTCGACCGAAAGCGAGCCTAGGGCGGACGCCGAGCGGAGCGCGCGCGCGCATGATTCCGAGGAAAACACGCCCGAACTTTCCGCCGCGCCCGTCGAAGCCGTGATCGCCGAAACCGGCGCTCCCTGTCCGGCTGAAAGCGAAAAAAAGGCACGCCGCAAAAAGGCGCCCGTGGAAACGCCCCCGGCCCGCGTGGTACGTCGTGTGGACGAGCCCGCCCCGACCACGGAGCCACCGAAAAACGAAACGCCCGCCGAGCCCGCTCCGACGGAAACGCCGGTTGCCGCGCAGGATGCCGCCACGGCGAAGGCCGTTCCATTATCCCCCGAAGTTTCGGTTGCCGAGTCCGAACCCGCCGTCGAACGTACGGAAGTCGCGTCTCGAGCCGCCTCCGACACAGTCGCCGCGTCCACGCCCGAGGCCGACAAGACCCGTTCCGACCGCCCCCGCCGCGCTCCGGCCGCCTCGGCCATGCCTGAGGGCTCCTCGCAACCCAGCCTGTTGCCCCCGGTATCCGAATCCCGCCGCCAGCGCGACGAGGACGGCGAGGACGGCGAACGCCCCCGTCGCCGCCCGCAGGATGCGCCGACGCCGCAAGTACGCGTTATTTCCCGACCCGATCCTTCCCAGGCGCGGGTAGTGGAGCGCCCCGCCCCGTCCGACTCGCGCGGCGACGATCGCCGCCCGGGCTATCGCCCCGGCGGTCCCCGTCCCGGCGGGGCTCCCAGACCCGGCGGCCCCCGTCCCGGGGGGCTCCGCCCCGGCGGAGCCTCCGGCGGTTTTCCGCCGCCCTTCGGCCAGCAGCCGCCGGTGGAAGGTGCGGACCAAAGCCGCAAAAAGCGTAATAAAGGACGCCGTACCGTGGACTTTCCGCAGAACGCGGGAGCGGATTTTACCCGCCGTCATGACGACGACGAAGGCGTGGTGCGCAGCCGCAGCCGCGGTCGTAAGCCCAAAAAACAGCAGATCGCGCCCCAGTCCACCCAGCCCATGAAGGCCGCCAAACGCAAAATTCGCGTGGAAGAAGCCATCCGGGTGGCCGACATGGCCCATCAGATGGGCGTCAAATCCGGCGAAATCATCAAAGTGCTGTTCGGCTTGGGCGTCATGGCCACCATCAACAACGCTCTGGACATCGACACCGCTACCCTGGTGGCGGCCGAGTTCGGCTACGAAGTGGAAAAGGTGGGCTTTTCGGAAGAAGCCTTCTTGCTGCCCTCCGAGTCGGACGCGCCCGAACAGCTCAAGCCGCGTCCGCCTGTGGTCACCATCATGGGTCACGTGGACCACGGCAAAACCTCCCTGCTCGACGCCATCCGCAAGACCAGCGTGACCAGCGGCGAAGCGGGCGGCATCACTCAGCACATCGGGGCTTACCACGTCAAGACCAAGCGTGGGGATATCGTGTTCCTCGACACGCCCGGCCACGAGGCATTTACCGCCATGCGCGCCCGCGGCGCCCAGGTCACGGACCTGGTGGTTCTGGTGGTGGCCGCCGACGACGGCGTCATGGAGCAAACCCGTGAAGCCATCAATCACTCCCGCGCGGCGGGCGTGCCTATTCTGGTGGCGGTCAACAAAATCGACAAGGAAGCCGCCAATCCGGATCGCGTGCTGCGTGAACTGGCCGAACTGGGTCTGCAGGCCGAGTCCTGGGGCGGCGATACCGTGGTGGGTTTTGTGTCCGCCAAAACGGGCCAGGGTTTGGACGAACTTTTGGAACTCATCGCCCTCCAGGCGGAAATTCTGGAACTGAAAGCCAACCCCGACAAACCCGCCCGCGGTCATGTGGTGGAAGCCAAACTGGATAAGGGCCGGGGCCCCGTGGCCACCGTGCTCATTCAGGAAGGCACCATCCACCAGGGCGACGCCTTCGTGTGCGGCGTGTTCGCCGGCCGCGTGCGCGCCTTGTTCAACGACCAGGGCCGCAAGATCAAGGAAGCGGGGCCCTCCGTACCCGTGGAAGTGCAGGGCTTTGAAGGCGTGCCCGAGGCGGGCGAGGAATTCATCTGCCTGGCCGACGAAAAGGCCGCCCGCCGCATCGCCGAAGCCCGCGCCGTCAAACAGCGCGAACGCGAGCTGGCCAAGGAATCGCGGGTTACTCTCGAAACCTTCCTGGCCCGCCGGGCCGACGACGCCGAAGCGCTGGTGCTCAACCTGGTACTGAAGGCCGACGTGCAGGGCTCGCTGGAAGCCATCACCGAATCCTTGCGCAAGCTGAGCACGGACAAAGTGCGGATCGAAATCATCCACGGCGGCGCCGGGGCGATTTCGGAAAGCGACGTCATGCTGGCCGCGGCGTCCAACGCCATCATTATCGGCTTCAACGTGCGTCCCACGGCCAAGGTCAAGGACGTGGCCGAACAGGAAGGCGTGGACATCCGCTTCTACGATATCATCTATAAGCTGGTGGATGAAATCAAGAGCGCCATGGCGGGCATGCTGGCCCCGGTCTCGCGCGAGGTCTATCTTGGACAGGCCGAGGTGCGCGACACCTTCTCGCTGCCCAAGATCGGCGTTATCGCGGGCTGCTTCGTCGCCGACGGCAAAATTACCCGCAACGCGGGCGTACGCCTGCTGCGCGACGGAGTTGTGGTCTATACCGGCAAAATCGCGTCCCTCAAACGCTTCAAGGATGACGCCAAAGAAGTGCCCAAAGGCATGGAATGCGGTATGGGTCTGGAAAACTTCCACGACATCAAAGTGGGCGACATCATCGAAGCCTTTGAAACCGTGGAAGAGGCCGCCACCCTGTGATAGTCATATAAATGCGTGCCTGAACGCCCGCCCGTCGCGCAGACGGACGGGCGTTTTTCTACGGTCCACGCACTTCGACAATAGAGCGTTTTGCCCTTGAAAATATCCGCGGGCCAAGCCCCTGTATTCCGGTCCGCGGTTTTCGCGCCTCCATCGGAGCTATACGCCGCCCATGAATTGCGACCGCTCCGATATCGCGGCGCCCTTAGCCGTCAGCGTGAAGCGCGTTACGGATAAGGAGAGCGAGAGATGAGTTTCGCTTCGCCCGACTCCTGGAACATTTTCAAACTGAAAATGCCCCAGGTGAAAACTCAGGCTCTCCGCCCATTGCGCGCCTGGTCAATTTTTGACCAGACGCGGCCGTCAGCCTGGGTAAACTTTGGACATTTTCGCTTCCCTTCAAAAGCACTCACGCCTTCGTAATAAAACTATATCTTACTTGTTTTACATATATTTTTTCTATAAGCAAACTTTGGCACACCCTATGCAATAGAAAAATCGTCCGCATGACGGAATCCCCTCACGGGAACATGCGGTTCTTTCCCCCTACAACCCATATTTGTGATAAGCCCCCGGGCTTTCCATAAAAAAGGAAACGACCATGCGTACATTCATCATCCCTGCTCTCTGCGCCCTGGCCCTTTTTGCCACCTCCAGTCTGTCCTATGCCGCTGCGGAGGAAAGCACCGCTCAGGCCGCCATGGATCGGGCCACCACGGTCATCGACGACGCCTGGCAGGACGAAGCGGCCCCCATCTGGTATTAAGGTTGTGGGCCGGCCCGCAAAAAAATAACGCGGGCCGCCCAGTCTTCCATCAAAAAATCATAGCCTCAACGGCCGCTTCCCGTCATTGTCGGAACAGCGGCAACGGTCGAAAGACACGCCGCCCCGGGTGTTCTCCTCCATCCGGGCCGGTTTCCCGACGCGGTTGTCCCTTTTCCCTCCCGTCGCCGTCGACCGGTTCCCCCCCTGGCGACACGGCGAGGCCCACGGCCTCTTATCGACACTCTCCTCACGAAGAACGCTTCTCCTCAAAGCTCTCTTCCCCCAGGCGGCCCGCGCAAGCGGGCCGCTTCGGCTTAATGCTTCCTTCGTTTCACAAAGTCGGGCCGACGGCAAGGGCGGCTCGTTCGGTCCCGCCCGCTCCTTCAGCATTTCCTTTCCGCCTTGACATGTTTTCAAAAAATTATGTCATTTTATCATATTACATAAATTACGAACAAAAAGAACAGGCTTCGTACAGCAAAGGTCGCCCTTTACACGTTCGCTTCCCTTGGCTAATGTCGGGCGACGGGCGCGGAGAGCATCGCGCCGAGCGGCCCTTCCCGTCCGGAAGGGCTTTTTTTCCGCCCGTTTTCCCCGCAACCTTTCCACTGAAGAGAGCGTCATGCACGAGGACACATACCCCTGGCCTCACAAAGACCTCCTGGACGTGACCGGGCTTACCCGACGAGACGTGTTCCGCCTTCTGGACACAGCCCGGACCTTCCATGAAATAAACCGACGCCCGGTCAAAAAGGTGCCCACCCTCAAGGGCAGAACCGTGGTGTTGTTTTTCGCCGAGCCGAGCACCCGCACCAAAACTTCCTTCGACACGGCGGGCAAACGCCTGTCGGCCGATACCTTCGCCCTGGCCAAAAGCGGCTCCAGCCTGCTCAAGGGGGAAAGCCTGAAAGATACGGCCCTCACCCTCCAGGCCATGAGCCCCGACGTCATCGTACTGCGCGATTCCAGCAGCGGCGCGGCCGAATTTCTGGCCGAGCGTCTGCACTGTTCGGTGGTCAACGCGGGCGACGGCTGGCACGCCCACCCCACCCAGGCCCTGCTCGACGCCTACACGCTGAGGGACGCGTGGAACGACGAATTCGAAGGCAAGACCCTGGTCATCCTGGGCGACTCGGCCCACAGCCGGGTGGCCCGCTCCGATGTGCATCTGTTCGCCGGTTTGGGCGTCAAGGTCCGGTTGTGCGGCCCGCGCACTCTGTTGCCTGCCGGGGTGGAAACCTGGCCTGCCCGGGTCTTCAGCCGCGTGGAGGATGCCGTGGAGGGCGCGGACGCCGTTATGTGCCTGCGCCTCCAGTTGGAACGCCAGCAGTCCGGTTTGCTCCCCGATCTGCGCGACTATTCCGCCCGTTACTGTCTGACCCCGGCCCGTCTGGCCCTGGCCCGGCCCGGCGCGCGCGTGCTGCATCCCGGCCCCATGAACCGAGGGCTGGAAATCTCGTCCGAACTGGCCGACTCGCCTGCCAGCCTGGTGCTGAACCAGGTGGCCGCCGGAGTGGCCGTGCGCATGGCCGTCTTGTACCTGTACGCAACCCGTTCCGACGCCTCAGCCGAGGCAGGAGAATCCGCATGATGATCCTTCGCAACGCCCGTTACCTCGGCGAACCCCATGATCTGCTGGTTCGAGACGGCCGCGTGGCGGCCTTCGGTCCGGCCGGAAGCATGGAAGCGGCCGTTCCTTCCGACGCCGAAACCGTGGACGCGGCGGGTCAAGTTCTGTTTCCCAGCTTCATCGACGCCCACGTCCATCTGCGCGAGCCCGGTTTTAAGTGGAAAGAGGACGTGGCCTCGGGCCTGTCCGCCGCCGCCCACGGAGGCGTGGGCCGGGTGCTGTGCATGGCCAACACCGACCCGATCAACGACGACGCCAGCGTCACCCGCCTCATCCTGGACGCGGGGGCCCGTTCCCATCCCCACGGCCCCTACGCGCATCCCGTGGCCGCCGCCACAGTGGGCCTCAAAGGACAAGAGCTCGCCCCCCTGGGCGAACTGGCCGCCGCCGGGTGCGTGGCGGTATCCAACGACGGCGTGCCTCTGGCCGATACCGAAATCGTGCGGCGGGTCATGGAGTATGCGGCCGATCTGGGGCTCATTCTCATCGACCACTGCGAGGACCCCGCCCTGGCTCGTAAAGCGCACATGAGCGAAGGCCGCCTGTCCGGCCTGATGGGCGTGAAAGGCCAGCCCGACGCGGCCGAGGCCATCCAGGCCGCGCGCGATATCCTTCTGGCGGATTACCTGGGGCTGCCCGTGCACATCGCGCATGTCTCCTGCCGTCGCACCCTGGATGTCATCGCCTGGGGCAAGGCGCGGGGCGTCAGGGTCACCGCCGAAACCTGCCCCCATTATCTGCTCCTCGATGAAAGCGCGCTGGAAGGCTACAACACCAACGCCAAAGTCAACCCGCCCCTGCGTACTCCGGACGACGTGGAAGCCATGCGGACGGCGGTCAAATCCGGCCTGATCGATATTCTGGTCACGGATCACGCGCCCCACGCCGCGCACGAGAAGGAACACCCTCTGGATCAGGTCCCCAACGGCATCACCGGCCTGGACACGGCCGTCACCCTGATGTGGGCGCTTATCGCCGGGGGCATTCTGGACGAGGCGGATTTGATGCGCCTGTATGCCTGGAGACCGGCCGACATTTTCGGCCTGCCCGTCAACCGCTTCCAACCCGGCGATCCGGCGGACTTCTGCCTGTTCGATCCCGGCCGGGAATGGGTGGTAGAGCCGCATACCCTATATTCCAAAAGCGCCAACACCCCCTGGTTGGGCAAAACTCTGCGCGGACGGGTCAGCGCCCATTGGATGGGCGGAGTGCAAATAGTTTAAACGCCCAAGCGACGGCTGTTCCATATTCCGCCCTTCCAAGCCCGACTTGAAACATTTTAGTCGTGCGAGGCAATTTCCCCTCCCCGGCCCACTACAACGGGCCGGGGCAACCGCTGTTTAACGCCACATTCACAAGTAGCCCCGGAGCCGTAGAACATTTCGCCATTGAAATGCTCTATGGAGTCGAGCAAGGCGAGACTACGCCGGTTGTACCGAAGCGTAGCCGAAATGCGCTTGCGGCGTAACCATCCGGTTTCAGGAGTGAAAGCCGCAGGTCAAAACCTAGGAGCCAGCCGACAGGTATTTTCAATGCCAAATCGCTCCGGCGATAAAAAATAATCACTTTATGGCGTTGCTTCTCTTTCCGAGCGACACCGCTCCAAACGCAGACAGAAGTAAAAAGAAGCGGCTGCGCAAAAGAATGACAGACTCTCCGCAAAGCCCTGGAACGCCGCTTGCTCTCGTCAGTTCGAGACGCTACGCCAGCCCTGCCCGGCGCGCTGCGTCGCCGCACAGACGTTCCGCATCTTTTAACGTTTGTTCCAGGTCCAGGGTCAAAAACTGCCGATCCCGGTATACAAACACCCCGTCGATCATAGTGTGCACCACGTTTTCCCGCGTGGCCTCGTATACCACGCGCTGTACCGGGTCCCGCCCCCAGCCGGGCAACGTATGGAGCATGTCCATATCCAGCACCGCCAGGTCGGCTTTTTTGCCCACTTCCAGCGAGCCCAGATCGTCCGCCTGCCCCAGGGCCGACGCCCCGCCCAAAGTGGCCAACTCCAGCGCCTCCAGGGCGGGCAGAGCCGTGGGTTCGTGCAGGCGCGCCTTTTGCAAAATGGACGCCTGGCGTATTTCCATAAGGGCATCCATGTGGTTGTGCGCGCCGTCCAGGCCCAGGGCCACGTCAACCCCCAAAGTCCGCAATTCCACTATGGGCGCGATACCCGAGGCCATCTTGGTATTGGATGAAGGACAGTGCGCCACGTGAGTGCCGGTATCGGCCAAAATCTTCTTTTCCTCATCATCCAGCCAGATGCAATGGGCCAGCACCACATCCTTGCCGGTATAGCCGAGTTTGTGCAAGAGAACCACATTACGCATGTGGTGCAAGGACTCCACCAGAGCGATTTCGCCTAGATTTTCCGAGGCGTGGGTGTGCAGGCGCAACCCGTTGTGCCGCGCCAGGTCGCGGGCCGAGGCCAGCAGCCGCTTCGAGCAGGAGGGCACGAAGCGCGGCGCCACGGCATAGCGCAGGCGGCCGTTGCCCGTCATATGCCAGTCGTGGATCAGACGCTCGGTTTCGGCCAGGCCGACGTCCGCCTCTTCCAAAAGCGAAGGCGGCACACCTTCACCGCCGTCCATCAAACTTTTACCGAACAGGCCGCGCATCCCCACATCGCGCATGGTTTCAAAAATGGCATCCTCGTGATGCACGGTCCCCATATCGATGACGGCCGTAGTGCCGCTACGCAGCAATTCAGCCGCAGCCAGACGGGCGGACACCGCGTTGCTGGCGGCCGAATGCGCGCCCTCCAAAGGCCAGATGCGCTCGCGCAACCACTCCATCAGAGCCAGATCGTCGCACAGGCCTCGGAACAGAGCCTGGGTAAGGTGCATATGGCCCTGAATCAGCCCCGGAATGACGACTTTACCGCTCAAATCCACCACGTCTTCCAGGGTCAGCGGCACACCGGCCGAATCCGCCGGAGGCAGATCGGGAGCCAGAGCCGCGATGCGGTCCCCCTCCACCAAGATGTCGGCCGTCAGCACGGCCCGTTCGGCGTTCATAGTGATCAGCAGACCGCCGCGAAGCAACAGGGCCATGACGAACCTCCTGACGAAACAAGGGAGCATTTACCCCAAGTTACAAACAAGGACTATACTACAACTCGACGCCCTTGACGCAGGGATGGCCATCCATCAACTCCAGCAATTTGGCCATGCTGTAGTCGCGGGGCAGGCGCAGAGTTATGTCCGCCACCACCCGGCCGTTGTTTTCATCGGCGCGCAACGCCAACACCGTCACCTTATGCTTGATGAGGGTGTCGGTGACGTGGGCCAGCCCCCCGCCGCTCCTTTCCATCTCCACCCGCAGATGATCCGGGGTCTGCACCTGAAAACATTTGAAATTCTTGTGCAGGATAACCTGAGCCACCACAATGAGCGCCGTACCCATGACGCCCACCACGTACATGCCCGCACCCACGGCCATACCCACACCCGCCGTACCCCACACCCCCGCCGCCGTGGTCAGGCCGCTGACGGTCTGGTTGCGCACAAAGATAATGCCTGCGCCTAAAAAACCTATGCCGGTGACGATTTGGGCGGCCACGCGCGAAGGATCGAGGGCCACGCCCTCCAGGCCCGTCATATCGTAAAACCCATATTTCGACACTTCCATCATCAGAGCGGAGGCCAGGGCCACGATGAAGTGGGTCCGGATGCCCGCTTCTTTGCCCCGGTTGATGCGCTCATAGCCGACGAGCAGGCCGCAAACCCCGGCCAGACATAAACGGCCCAGGTATTCCAGTTGCAACAGAATATCAATATCCATGCTTCGTCCTCTTTGCTTTACAACGGCGGCGCGTCCCCATGACGGCCTTTAATAACGCAAGCCCGCCCCCGGTCGGGGGCGGGCTTGCGGAAGGGTCCCGTCCGAACGCCGTTCTGCAAGGCGCCCCGACGGCTTAAACGATACCGTGTTCGCCCGGCCGTTCGTAGGATTCAGGTTTCCGCTGACTCTGGCGGTACTGATTCACGTCCCCGAAGGCCAGCAGAATGGGGCTGGCCACAAATATCGAGGAATACGTCCCGATGATCACGCCGAGCAAGATGGTCAGGGCAAAATCGTGAATAACGCTGCCGCCCAGCAGGTACAGACTGAGACAAGCCACCAGGGTGGTGCCCGAGGTCAGCAAGGTGCGGCTGAGTGTCTGGTTGATGCTCAAGTTGATGATCGTGCCCATGGAGGGCACATCCGCCTCTGATGCCTTGGCCGGAATATTGCGCAGATTTTCGCGGATGCGGTCGAAAACGATGATGGTGTCGTTGAGGGAATAGCCCACCAGGGTCAGCAGGGCCGCGATAATGTTGAGGTCGATTTCGCGGTTCAGCAAGGTCAGCATTCCCAGGGTGAGAAACACGTCGTGCAAAAGCGAGACAATGGCCCCCATGGCGAAATTGAGCTTGAGCTTCCAGGTCATGACCACGGTAACGATCATGGCCACGGCCACCCCCCACATACGCCCGATGCCGATCCAGCCCGCCGCGTACACCACGGCCCACAGCACCGCGGCCAGAACACCGGCCACAAACCAACTGTGCTCAAAGCGGCCGGAAATATACACCGTAATCAGCAGGACCGAATAAAACAAAGCTTCCACGGCCATGTTGCGCAGATCGGCCCCCACCTTGGGGCCCACCATTTCCAGACGCTGGATGGTGGCCTGATTGTCGGGCAAGCGCTGGGACAGGGCCGTGTCCAGGTCCGCCCGCAGATTTTCCGATGAGCCCTCGGCCACGGCGGAAAAACGCAGCATGTAGTCGCGCTCGCCGTCGCCTATGCGCTGTACGGTCAAGCCGGGCAGCTTGATATCGGCCAGGGCGGTTTTCACTTCCTGGTCGGGAACGCCCTTTTCGAACTGCACCTGGACCATGACCCCGCCCGCGAAGTCCACGCCGTAACGCAACCCGCCGTGCCAGACAACGGCCGCGACTCCCAACACCAGGATAAGCACGGACAAAGCATAGGCATAGCGGCGCATGCCCACGAAATTGATATTGGTCGTCTTTTTAAGCAGAGTGAGCGCCATGAAATTTTCTCCAAGCTTACACGCTGATGCGTTTGCCGCCGTTGCGGGACATCCACAGATCGAAAACCGCGTGAGAAACGAAAATGGCCGTGAACATGGAAGCCACGATACCGAGCGTCAGCGTGACGGCAAAACCGCGAATGGGGCCGGTGCCGAACTGATACAAAATGGCCGCCGCGATGATGGTGGTCAGGTTGGAGTCGGTAATGGACATGCTGGCCCGGCTGAACCCGGCGTCCACCGCCTCGGTCGGGCTGAGCCCCAATTTCAGTTCCTCGCGGATGCGCTCGTAAATAAGCACGTTGGCGTCCACGGCCATACCGATGGTCAGTACAATCCCCGCGATGCCCGGCAAGGTGAGCGTCGCGCCGAATCCCGACATGCCCGCCATGAGCAGGGTAAGGGTAAAGCACAGCATAATGTCGGCGATAAGGCCGGAAACTCCGTAATAAAGCGGCATAATCACAATAACGGCCAGGGCGCCCACCACGGCGGCCAGAATGCCGCTGTTGATGGATTCCTGCCCCAAAGAAGGCCCCACGGTACGTTCTTCCAGCACGGTGACCGGCGCGGGCAGCGACCCCGCCCGCAGCACGATGGCCAGGTCCTGGGCCTCGGCCGTGGAAAAATTGCCGGTGATGCTGGCCTTGCCGCCCGCGATGCGATCCTGAATAACCGGAGCGGAATACACCTTTCCGTCCAGCACAATGGCCATGCGGCGCTTGATATTGTCGCCGGTGATGCGCTCGAACATGGTGGCCCCGCGCGAATTGAACTCCAGCGCGACGTAGGCCTTGCCGTACTGGTCGAAAGCGGGCCTGGCGTTGGTGATGTCCTCGCCGCTCATCAAGGCTTCGCTGTCCAAAATGAGGGACCCCGCGCCCTCGGCGCTGCCGCTTTTTTCCACATAGGGGAAGCGGCCGGTGCCGGGAGGCAGCATCAGCCCATTGGGGTCCACGTCGTCGCGCACCAAATGAAACTCGAGGTGGGCGGTCTGTCCCACAATCTGAATGGCGCGCTCGGCGTCGGTCAGGCCCGGCAGTTGCACCTGTACCTGGTTGTCCGCCTGCTTGCGGATATCGGGTTCGGCCACGCCGAACTGGTCGATGCGGTTGCGGATGGTTCGCACCACCTGTTCCAGGGTCATTTCCTCGGCCTGCTTGCGGGCCGCGTCGGACAAGGTCAGGGTATAGGCGCGGCCCGCAGCGGAATCGTTTTCCCCCACCACGGTCAGGTCCGGGTACCATGTGGACAGCATTTTACGAAAAGCGTCGGCCTGGTCCGTCTTGGGCAGTATCACTTCCAGGCGGCCGTCCGCATCCAGACGGGGCTTGAGCAGATTGATGCCCTCCCGGGAGGCGCGGTCCCGCATATCCTGGCCGGAAACCGTCAGGGTATTCTGCAGGGCTTTTTCCACATCCACGCCCAGGGTCAGATTCATGCCGCCCTTAAGGTCCAGCCCCAGATTGATGCGGGACTGGGGCAGCAGCTTGCCCAGCGGCGAGTTCGCCACGGCGGGCATGTTGGGCAGCGCGTATACAATCGCCGCCACCAGCGCCACCAGGGAAAGGACCAGACGCCAACGCAGAGCTTTCATGAGCAATCCTTGAAAATGGTTGAATCCGTAAACACGGCAAAAACCGCCGCCCGGGTTCCGCAGGAACGCCGTGGGGCGGCGGCGTGAGCGGCGTCGGAACGCCGCGGCACGGCGAAGCTTCCCGAAAGAAAGCTTCGCTTTGCCGGGCGCTTACTTGCCTTCGTTGTTGGGGCTTTCCGCCGCCACCTTGTCCAGAGCCTTGGGATCATAGGTGCCGCTGATGTAGCCGCGGGGCACGCGCACCTTGGAATCGCCCAGGTCCAACGTAAGGATATCGTTTTCCACTTCCACGATGCGGCCGAGCAATCCGCCCGAGGTCAGCACGTAATCGCCTTTCTGCAACGCGTTCAGCATGGCGCGGTGTTGTTTGGCGCGCTTCTGCTGGGGCCGGATGAGCAGAAAATAGAACACGGCGAACATGAGAATGATGGGCATGGCGAGCTGAAGCAGGCCCCCCTGGGCTCCGGCTCCGGCGGCTCCACCGGGGGCTCCGGCGGCGGCATAGGCAATAGAGGCGAACATGGTTCCTCCGGGGTTGGCTTAATAAAAAAGGTTCGGCTTGCGCCGAAGACCGTTCCTAAGTACCCTGTTGCCGCCGTTTAGGCAACGCCTTTATGGTATGGCCACCCCGTTTCCCGTGGCGGGTTCACCCTTTTCCTCGGCTTCCTCAACCGGAGAACGCCATGTCCGCTCTGTCCGATCCCGTGGCTCAGGCCCGCGTGCAGTCCAGGGTGCTGATCGAAAGCTTGCCCTATCTACGTGAATACCATAATGAAATTGTTGTAATCAAATATGGCGGTCACGCCATGACCGAGGACGGGCTCAAGCAGGCGTTCGCCCTCAACGTGGCTCTGCTCAAGCTGGTGGGCATCCACCCCGTGGTGGTGCACGGCGGCGGTCCTCAAATCAATCTTATGCTCGACAAACTGGCGATCAAATCCGAATTCCGCCAGGGCCGCCGCGTCACCGACGACGCTACCATGAACGTGGTGGAAATGGTCCTCGCCGGTTCGGTGAACAAGGATATCGTCAATCAAATCAACCGGGCCGGAGCCCGTGGCGTAGGCCTGTCCGGCAAGGACGGCCTGCTGCTTACCGCGCGTAAGCTGGCCATGAGCGTGGCACGGGGCGACGAGCAGCCGCCCGAAATCATCGACCTCGGCAACGTGGGGGCGGTAACCGGCGTCAACACCCACCTGCTGCATTCGCTGATCCGCGACGATTTCGTCCCCGTCATTGCCCCGGTAGGCGTGGACGACGACGGCCGCACCTACAATATCAACGCGGACTCCGTGGCCGGAGCCGTGGCCGGAGCGCTCAAGGCCCGTCGTCTGCTCATGCTGACCGACGTGTCGGGGATCAAAGACAAGAACGGCGAACTCATCCGTTCGCTCACGGCGGACAGGGCCGCCGCGCTTATCGCGGACGGCACCGTGTCCGGGGGCATGATCCCTAAAGTGGAATGCTGTCTGGAGGCCCTGCGCCAGGGCGTGGCCAAGGTGACCGTGGTCGACGGCCGCGTCGAAAATTGTCTGTTGCTGGAGTTGCTCACCGACCAGGGAATCGGAACGGAGATTGCGGGCTGAGAGCGCAGGATCGGTTGCCGCAATACCCTCATGTAAGAAACAAAAAAATATCCATATCAAACCATGAGGCTTCTATTCCCCCGACCGCTGCTCGACGACTCGCGTCTCGTCTTTGGCGGCCTGCGCCTCCGGCTCCTTCGGCGGCCGAAGCTCGACGATGCGCTTGCTGAACCGCGTTCCGGTCCATACATAGAACACGGCATTATCCACCGGCACATGGGCCAGACCGATGGATGTCCAGAACAAAGGCCGCACTTCCAACCCCTCGGGACGCACGCAGAACGGCAGAGACGCCGTGACGTCGGGCGGAATGCGCGTGCCCGGCGCGAAAAAATCCAGAATATTCGGTTCCGGCGGGGAAGCCGCCGGCTCGGCCCCGCCCCGGGCGTCCAAGCGCCACAGTTCGGTGGAGCATACCGGCCCCGAATCCGTGCCGATGGCCGCCAACACGTAGCCGTTGCCCCGGAACAGACGCAGCAACACCGTGGAGTCGCCGTCAGGAGCCTCGGCTATCTCCAGCACGTCGTGGGAGGAGTGCCGGATAGCCCAATGCTCCGTGGCTCCCTGCACCAGAAGTTCGTATTTTTCGTTTTCACTCAGGCCGGGCACCGTATTTTCGAAAATGGTGGTGGGCAAACGCCAGAACACCGCACGGGCCCCTGGTTCCCCTGCCCACAACAGCGACGACGCTCCCCATGCAAGAAGCGTCGCCAAGGCTCCGGTTCCGGAGCGCGCGATCAAGCGTTTCCAAGTCTGCAGCCGCATACTGTTCCCATCCGGCCTCCTGCCCTAGCACAGGCCCGGCGGCCTGTCCATGAGCCTCACGACGCCCATGCTTCCGGCTGCGGGGATGAAAAACGGCTCTTTTCAATCCGGCCGCGACGGAGTACACAGGCGTTTTCCACGTCTTTATTCCACGGAGCGCACGACCATGATTCTACCCATCGGTCCGCTGATCAACGCTCTGGCCATAGCGGTCGGGGCTCTGGCGGGCATGGCCCTGGGCTCCCGCCTGCCGGAACGCGTGCGCACCATCGTTTTTCAGGGATTGGGCTTGTGCATTCTGGTTACCGGGATGCAGATGGCCTTTGTCACCAAGTCGCCCGTCATTCTTATTTTCAGCGTGTTGCTGGGCGGCGTGGCGGGTGAACTGTTGCGTCTGGAAGAACGCTTCATGGCTTTGGGCGATCGCTTGAAAAGGCTGCTCAAATCGGGCAATCCACGCTTCACCGAAGGACTGGTCAACACCACGGTGCTGGTCTGCATCGGAGCCATGGCCATTGTGGGTTCGTTCGACGAAGGATTGCGCGGCGACCGGACCGTGGTCTTTTCCAAAGCCGTCATGGACGGATTCGCCGCTCTGGCCTTGGCCTCGGCCTACGGTCTCGGCGTGGCCTTCGCCGCCGTGCCGCTGCTGCTTTATCAAGGTCTGCTGGTGATCGGCGCGGGTTTCCTCAAACCCTGGATGAGCCCCGCCCTCATGAACGAACTCACAGCCACCGGCGGAGTGCTTATTCTGGGTATAGCCTTCAATCTGCTCAACCTGACCCAAATCAGGCTTTCCAACCTACTGCCGTCGCTCCTGGTTGTGGTCGTCCTGGCCCTGATATTTCTTCCGGCTTGAGCAATCCTCCTCGCGCTCACGGGCCAGACGACGGCGGTTAAAGATAAGCTGAAACACCCAGTCCGCCAGCGGATTGATGCCCTCCTGCCTGCCCAGATCGCGCCAGACGAAATGCCCGCCCACCATCTTTCCCCAACGTTTGAAACTGATCGCCAGACCGGCCCGGGACGCGTCCTCACTTTTACTCATGCGGACTACCGACCCTACCATGATCAACTGTTGCGGGCTCTTGCCCCGCAGTTCAAACGTGCCTCTGACCAACAACACCTCGCGCGGGGCCAGATGGGGATAAACCGGCGAACCTCGCGCCACCAGAAGTTGCAGCCCTCCGGCGGATATATCCAGCAACTCGACGTGCTGGAGGGATATGGGCACCCAGCGCAAGCGGACGTCGCCCGCTTCGGCGTCGACCACAGGTTTGCCGTACCATACCCGAAAATCGCGAATATCCTCCTTGCTGGCGGACACCCGCACGTTATAGCGCCGCTGGTTGTGCCCCAACTTCTCCGGCAGGTTCAACCAGAGAAAGGAATCTCCCCCTTTCCGCTCGGCGGACACCACACGGGCCAAAAAGTCGAACGGCACGCTTTTGCGCTCGACGCGCGACGAAAAATAGACGTGTACCTCCATGCCCACGGGCGGCAGATGCTCGACGCCGCCACGCAGATAAACCTTGAGCGCGTCCGGCCGCACTTCAACGCATGCGCCCTTAAGTTGGTAAACCAGGCGATTATGCACGAAAAAATCCATGTTGAAATCGGCCCGGGTTTCAATGGCCAACGACAATATCTGCCGCACGGCCTGAGCATTTTCGTCCGTTTTGCGAAAAAACAGACGGGCAAAAGAGGTGGCCTTGGAGGACATAGCGGTTCCTTAAAAGAGCCGTTGAACACGGACCTTGCATCCCGGCCGGACGCCATGTTCCGTTGCGCGGATTTCGCGCCTCCGGCGGAGCCGCCGATACGGGGCGGCATATCCTACAAAATGACGGAACTCCACTTCGTTCGACTCCGTTCGTCTTTTCCCGCAAAAAAGCTTTCGTTTACCACAGCCTGCCAAACAGGCTTCCCCGTCCATGATCAACGAAACAAAGAAAGCTGGCTGGCCAGCACTTTGGTGTGCCGGGTCAGCGTCACGGCGCGAAAACGCGCGGCGGGCAGCAGGGGCGAAGGCGGCAGGCGCAGAGTATGACCGTATAGGTTGCGCTGGCCGGCGGCCGAGGCGAACACGGCTTCCGCCGCGCGCGTCAACCCCACGTACAACAGCCGCCGCTCCTCCTGTTCGTCGTAGAGATCATAGCCGTTTCCCGGCGGTACGGGAAGAGCGTCGGAGACTTTTTTGCCCGACGCCGCCGTAAACGTGGGAGCGGCCTCCTCGCGGCCGGCTTCACGCAAAAGAACATCGGTGCCCCGGAAAGGCAGCAGCCCGTCTTCCAGGCACGGCAGGAACACCACCCGGAACTCCAGGCCCTTGGCTGCATGCAGGGTCATAATCTGCACCTGTTCGGAGCGGGAACGCACCATGTCCAGCTCCTGGCGCAGGGAAACGAAATCCAGCACGCCGCGCCAGTCGTCGGCCGCCTCGCGATAAGCGGCAGCCAATCTGCGGAAGGCCGATGATTCGCCGAATAGAGGATCAAAGGCGCGGTTCCCCGCTTCTTCGGCGGCCGCCAGCACGGCGGCCGGCCCCTGCCGCCAGATTTCGGGCGGCACTCCGGCCAGAGCGAAACCGGGGTCGGCCTCCTGCCCCCGCGTGAACAGGGCCGCCCCCTGCAAGATGAGATCCACGCGCGCGTCGGTCCAGAAAGCTTCCACCTCGGGCACGGCGCAAGGTATGCCCCGCCGTTCAAGAGCCGCGCGCAGGGGCGGCATAAGCGCCTTGAGCCGCACCAACACGGCGATGTCGCCGGGACTGCACGAACCCGACGAAAGATGGCACCCCGCCAGTTCCTCACGCAGATCGGCCTGCTGGTGCGAGGTGCCGCCTACCAGATAAGCCACCCGATCCGCTACCCAGGCCGCCTCGCGTTCGGCCGAAGGCGCGCGCAGCCACTGCAGGGTGGCCGGTCGGCCGGTGACGGAGCGTAGTTCCGCGCAGGCCGCGTCGGGTCCCAGGACGGCCTGGGCCGCCGTCAGCACGGCCGCCGAGGTACGATGACTTTCATCCAGACTCAGTACCCGCAAGCCGGGCCACACTTCGCGCAGGCGTTCGGCAATGGCCGCATCCGCTCCCCGGAAGCCGTAAATGGACTGGTCCGGATCGCCGATACCGAAAAACCCCGTCCCGTCCGGGGGGAGCAAGGCGCGCACCAGGGCGCGCTGCAAGGGCGAAAGGTCCTGCACTTCGTCCACCAATACGTGGAGCCAAGGCCGATCCGCATCGGGCGCGGTTCGCAACACGTCCAACCAGGTTTCCAGCAAATCCGTGTAATCCGCCGCCTGGCGGGCCTTTTTCCAGTCCGCGTAGGCGCGGGCGGCCTCTTCCAAATGGACGGGCACGTCCAGCCGTTCCCGCCCGAGGGCGAGTTCGTCCCAGGCTGCGGACGCCGCCCGGGCATCTGTGTCGAAACGGCCGGGGTTGGCGGCGATAAAAGCCCGGCGGGCGGCCTCCTCGCCCAGCACCACCGGGGCCGGGCCGGGCCGATGCTTGAGGGCCAAAGCATGCAGGGTATCGGTTTCGGGCAGGGGAGTTTCAGCCCCCCAGGTTCCCTTGGGCGCGGCGGCGGCCAGGCGTTCGCGCATTTCTCCTGCGGCCCGGCGGGTGAACGTGACGGCCACGATGGCCGAAGCCGGAACCCCGCGCTCCAGAAGGCGCGATACGCGCCCTATCAGGGTACGTGTTTTGCCGGAACCGGGACCGGCCAGCACCAGTACGGGACCGGGACCGGCCGCCAGAGCGTTTTCCTGGCCCGGAGTGAAGCCCGGCTTGGCGGACGCGGACGCCACGGCGGAAACGACAGGAGCGGAACGCGAGGCGGCCGTCCCGGTCAACGAAGAGCGCTCCGCCGAAGGCGCGGGCCAGGGGGCGTGCAGAGGCAAGGAACGGGTTCGGGCGGGCGAGGCCCCGGTCAGCAGCGAGGGGCCCATTTCTCCCGGTTCGAACAGCCGGATGACGCCATACTCGCCGTCATAGCCGCCCCGACGGATGACCCGGCCGGAACGCATGCGCCGCAGCGCTTCGCCCAGTTCGGGCCAGTAGCGGCCCACGTCGGACAGGGGAGTATCCAGAAGCAAGGTCAGTTCCGGACCGAAACGGCGGGTCAGTTCGGCCACTTTCAACTGAGGACGCTTGGTCTTGGGCCCGCAGTGCAGTATCTCGCCCACGATTTCGGGCAGAGGGATGAGCGACAGAAACCCCGACCCCGGCTCGGGGGGCGCGGGCCTGTCGGCCAGTTCCAGCACCCGGTGCAGCACGCCCACGGTAAGAGGCTTGCCGCACACCGGGCAGATGTCGTTCAAACGACGGCATTCCTCGGGTTCCAGGGCCACATGACAGGCCCGGTGTCCGTCCAGATGGTACTTGCCCTCCTCGGGGAAAAATTCCAGAGTTCCGGCATACCCCGGTTCCAGCCCCCGCAGGGCGTTGAATATGCCGTCGTAGGAAGCTTGCCCCGTGAACAGCGTGGCTTCGCGAGCCAGATTTTCACCGGAATGGGCGTCGGAGTTGGAAACCAGGCTCAGACGATCCAGGGCGCTCCAGCAACGGTTCATGTCCGGGTCCGAGGACAGACCGGTTTCCAGAGCGAACACGTGGGGCGTAAGATCCTCGAAGCATTCCTCCAAAGAATTAAAGCCGGACTTGGACCCGAACAGCGAAAACCAGGGGGTCCAGATATGCGCCGGGATCATGTATGCGCGAGGGATTTCCAGCACCAGCTCCAGCAAGTGCCGCACATCCAGGCCGAGAATGGGGCGGCCGTCGGCGGCCAGATTGCCGATCTGCTCCAGACGTGAGCACAGACGCTCCGCCGACTCGAAGTCCGGCACGTACACCAGGCTGTGCACTTTTCGCACCGAGCCGTTTTTCTTATAGATGGAGCTGATTTCCGCCTCCAGCATGAAGCGGGGTTCGGACACGGCCAACCCGGCAAGAGCCGGGACTTCCCGTGCCATGTCGTCGGCGCTCAGGGGTTTGCGCAACCGGAACAGACCGCCGGTTTCGTCCTCCGTCAGGGCTTCGCGCAGTTCCGCGCGCCATTCGGGATGAGTGAAGTCGCCCGTGGCCAGGACGTCTATACCCTTGACGCCCGCCCAGGCGGCCAGATGGGGTATGGTCAGACGGCTGCTGGTGGCGCGGGAAAAACGGGAATGAATGTGCAGATCGGCGCGAAACGTGCTCATGGGCGGTGGGGGTGGTGAAAGATTGCGGAAAAAGGATTGTTGACTATAACTCGAAAGCGCGACGCCCGCAACGCGGCATGACCCGCCCCGTTGTCCGGAGCGGGCCGTCAGAGCCTGCCCGAGCGCCCGCAGGAGTCTGCCATGAGCGCGCACTTGCCGCCTTTTGTTCCGTTCCCGGTTCCGTCCCCCGCGTCGGCGGCGGCCCGCGCCCGGTTTCCGCGCGGCCTCGCCCAACCGGAGCAGGGCTTTCGCTTCAGCCGCGACGCCTTGCTGCTGGCAGACTTTGCGGCGGGGCTGAAGCTGCCCCCGGCCGCGGCCGTCGTCGATCTGGGCGCGGGTTGCGGCGTGGCGGGCCTGGGGTTGCTGTTGCGGCGGCCCGACCTGGGCCCCGTCGTCGGCGTGGAACGCGACGTTTTCCAAGTGGAGGCCGCCCGACTTAATATCCGCCGCCTGGGCCTGGACGAGCGCTGTTCCGTAGTGACCGGCGATCTGAAGCAGACGGCCACACTCCGCGCCGCGCGCGCCGCCCTGCCCGCCGTCCCGAAAAGCGGAGCGCCCTTTCATCTGGCCCTGTGCAATCCGCCGTGGCGGCGGGAAGGCTCGGGGCGTACGCCCCCTTCTCCGACTCGGCGGGCTGCCCTGTTCGGGGATGAAACCACCTTTCCCCTGTTCCTGGACGCGGCGGATCGCCTTCTCGCCTTTCAGGGCGCTCTGGCCCTGGTGTGCGGCGCGGAACGCCTGACCGACGTGCTGACCGCGCTGCCTCCGCGCCTGCGTCCGGTACGCCTGCGCTTCGTCCACGGCCGACCTGGAAAAGCCGCCGCCTTCTTTCTGCTGGAGGCCCGCAAGGGATCGAAAGCGGCGCTTCGGGTGGAAGCGCCGCTGCTGCTGGAAGACGAAAACGCGTAAGGTCCGAGCCTGCTACGCCGGACGAAATACCACGTGGGCGTCCAGACTGATCAGATCGTCTACCTTGTGCATGCCCAGATAGCGGAAATAACGAGCCGAACCGTACAAGACGCCCCACAGGGTGCGGTCCAGATTGAGCTGTCCGGCCAGAATCAAACGGTTGCCCTCTTTTTCATCCAGCACGTTGCGCAAGGAAATGTCCGCTTCCACCGGCTGTTCGTGCCCACGGATGCCCGCCAAGCCTTTCAAGTGATAGTTGGGCATGCCCGCCGACGCATCTTCCAGAGGAGTCAATTCCGTGAGCCGCAGGCGCGCCTCGGGAAAGCGCGCGACGTGAAAAAAATCCTCGGAGGCCAAATGCCGCAAGAGCGCATCCTGCCAGGAACTGCCCGCCAGATCGTCGTTGGCCAGAGAATTCATGTCCACGGTCACAAAGCCCGCGCCCCTGCCGCTTTCAAAACGCAGCTCACCGGAGGAAAGGCCCACCGTACCCCAATGGCTGTGCTTGTCGTTGCGTCCCACCCAATGGATGACGCTTTCGCCGGGCAACAAAGAGTACCGAGGAAACTGCGGCGTCAGGGGCGGAAAGGCCGGGTCCACCTTTTCCGGGGCGCTGCCCTCCAGGGCCTGCCCGGCCGCACGCCAGGCGTCCACCCCTCCGGCGAACACGCGCACATCCCTGTAGCCCGCTCCCAGCAGCTTGGCCGCGGCCACGGCGGCGTCCAGGGAATTGCCGGCCCCGTAGACCAGCACCGGGGCCGCCCGGTCCGGGGCCACCTTGGACATATGATCCAGAAAGGCCGTCTCGAACACGCAGGCCTGGGCCGAGCCGGGTATATGATGTCTGTCGTATTGTTCCGACGGCAGCACGTCCACAAGAACGCCCCGGGCATTTTCGCCCAGAAAATCGCGCACGTCGTCCACCGTCACCATAATGGGATGACTCATAAGCAACCTCGCTGTCTGGGGCGCGCGGCCCCCGTGGCGTCGCCCGCTTGCGGGCAAGCCGGGCGCATGGTTCCGGCGTAGCGGACGAATGCTCGCGGAGCAATGATGAACAGGCCGCGCGACACGCGTTCTCATGCCCGCCCGGCGCAAAGTCAGCCGATCGGCCCCGGCAATGCCGCAATCTTGTTTCAAACAACAACGCCGAGAGCGGAACAAAGCTCGTCCGCGCTTTTTCTTCCTCAACACGTTTTGCACCAATAAAAGTCAAACCGACCCACCCTGTTTCGGCCGTATTGCCTCCGCCCGGCAAAGCCCTTACAGTGACGGTCAGCAAGGAGTTGTCCATGTCCGCCATCCATTTACCCTCTTCCGATTTTCCCGCCCGCCGGGCCAATATGGAATATGTATGCACCGGCTGCGGTTCCCGCCACGGAGTGGATGAACTGCTTTACACCTGCCCCGAATGCGGGGGAGTCCTCCTGTTGGAGGACCTGGATTTCGACGCCCTGGCCGAGGTCGGGCCCGAGCACTGGCGCGCGCTGTTCGACGGACGCCGGGCCACCCGGACCACGGCCCTGCGCGGCGTATTCCGCTTTTATGAGCTTATGGCGCCGGTTCTGGAGGAAGAGGATATCGTATACCTGGGCGAAGGAGACACTCCTATCGTAGAGGCCTCGCCCGCCCTGAGGTCCCGCGTGGGCCGCCGCTTCGCTTTCAAAAACGAAGGCCAGAATCCCAGCGCTTCGTTCAAGGATCGGGGCATGGCCGGGGCGTTCAGCTATCTGCGCTCGCTGGTGCGCCGCCACGGGTGGGACGAGGTGCTGACGGTGTGCGCCTCCACCGGCGATACCTCCGCCGCCGCGGCCCTGTATGGCTCGTACGTGGGCGCGCCCATCCGCACCGTGGTCCTGCTGCCCCAAGGCAAGGTCACGCCGCAGCAGCTTTCCCAGCCTTTGGGCAACGGCGCTCTGGTGCTTGAAGTGCCCGGCGTGTTCGACGACTGCATGAAAATCGTGGAATACCTGGCCGACCACTATCGGGTGGCTCTGCTCAACTCCAAAAACAGTTGGCGCATTCTCGGCCAGGAATCCTATGCCTACGAAATCGCCCAGTGGTACGGCTGGGATCTGGCAGGCAAAAGTCTGTTTGTGCCCGTGGGCAACGCGGGCAACATCACGGCCATTCTGTCCGGTCTGCTCAAATTGCGCCGCCTGGGCGTACTCGCTTCCCTGCCCCGGCTGTTCGGCGTGCAGTCCGAACATGCCGACCCGGTGTGGCGATACTACCAGGCCCCGGCGGACAAACGCCGCTTCGAGCCCGTGGCCGTGCGGCCCAGCGTGGCCCAGGCGGCCATGATCGGCAACCCCGTGTCCTTCCCCCGCGTGCGCCTGCTGGCCGAGCGCTACGAACGGGAGGGAGGGAGCTTCCAGGTGGTACGGGTAACGGAACAGGCCATCATGGATGCCATGTTGCTGGCCAATCGCCACGGACATATCGCCTGCACCCAAGGGGGGGAATGCCTGGCCGGACTGCTGGCGGCTACGGAACAGGGCCTGCTGGACAGGGACGAATTCGCCGTGCTCGACGCCACGGCCCATAGTCTCAAGTTCTCAGGCTTCCAGTCCATGTATTTTGAAAACACCTTCCCCCCTGCCTACGGCGTGACCCCCGATCCGACCCTGATCAACCGGCCCGAAGCCGTATTGACCGAAGAACGCAAACAGGCTCTGACGCCGGATGAATTCACGCGCGAGGCGGCGTCGGCCGTGGCCCGCCGGGCCGGTCTGCGGGATCGGGGCCAGTCCTCTCCGAGGGGATAAACACGCATGACGCCTCCCTCGAAAAATTCGCCTCCGGACATCCGAGCGAAGCGATTTATCGTGCTCAATTAACAGAGAGAATCATGCCTTTCACAAAAAAACTCACGCGCGCTTGACACACTCAGGCCGGCAGGCTATCCCCAAGAACACGTCGGCCGGCACAGGCCCGCCGACACGGCAACAGCAAGCACCCCCCGCTTCGGGCTGGTTCGGCCCGGGCAAACCGCCTGGAGGAAATCATGGCTTACAATCCGATTGTTGATTCCGACAAGTGTGTCGGCTGCGGCGAATGCGTCGACGTCTGTCCCGTGGAAGTGTACGAATTGCAGGACGGCAAGTCCAATGCGGTCAACGGCGAAGAATGTCTTGGCTGTGAGTCCTGTGTGGAAGTGTGCGAACACGGCGCCATCACCATTGATGAAGCGTAGTTTGTCCACGCTTTGACGCCGCCCGGCCGGGCATGCGGGAGAGCTCGCTCCGGCCGCCGTTCGGCTTGATGTCCGTCATCTTTATGTGCCGTCGGATGCGTCTTTCCACCATCCGGCGGCATTTTTCAACGCTTGCCCCTCCCATTCCGGCCCGGCCTTTCGGACACGCCGCGCGCGACCGAAACCGTTTAGTGCGCATTCTAATCTTTTGACATTTTGGATTTTTTCATGTCTGACACGGAACTGGACGTTGTTTTTCGCGATTACGAAACCCTGACCACCCGGACTGATGAGCTGTTCGAACGGGTGCGCGCGCAGTTTCCCGCCGAGGTGGCCTGCACGGCCGGGTGCAGCGACTGCTGCCACGCCATGTTCGATCTGTCCCTGGTGGAAGCCATGGCCCTGAACAGGGCCTTCAACGCCCGTTTCGGGTTCGGCGCGGCCCGCTCCGCCGTGCTGGAGGCCGCCGGCGACGCCGACCGCGCGGCCACCCGCCTCAAGCGCCATTATTTCCAACGGGCCAAACAAGGCGCCACCGACGAGGAAATTCTGCACGAGGCCGCTCGGGACCGTTTACGCTGTCCCTTGCTCGGCCCCGACGATCGTTGCGTCCTGTACGAACAGCGGCCCGTCACCTGCCGCCTGTACGGCGTGCCCACGGCCATTCACGGCAAAGCTCACGTTTGCGGCAAGTGCGGTTTCGCCCGGGGCGGAGCCTACCCCACCGTGGCCCTCGACCGCATTCAGGACAAGCTGGCCGAACTCAGCCGCCGCCTGGCCGTCGCCGTGGGCAGCCGCTACCGCGAACTCCACACCGTGTACGTACCGGTATCCATGGCCCTGCTCACCAAGTACGACGATGCCTATCTGGGCGTCGGCCCCGCGCCGCAGGAACAGGAGTAAAGTCATGTCCATGCCCGAAAACCTGATGCGCGACGTGCCCGCCTCGGCCTACCGCGACGGCACGCCCCAGGCGCTCACGCCTGAAGAGGAAGCCCTCAAGCGCGAACTGTACGAAAAAATTCCCGCCCGCCGACGCAAGTTCATCGACCGCATCGGGTACGATAACTGGGACCCGTTCCAAAAACCCAACGATCCCATGGAACTGCGCACCGACGTCACGAAGCGTACCACACAGCAGCTTATCCGCGAATTTCTGCAAAGCCGCCCCCAAAGTCCGGATCGCAAGAACGGCACGGACAACGCCTACGCCCAGGGGGCCTTGGCGTGCGCTCTGGGCATTGTCAACCGCGACGACAAATACCTGGGCGCCTATGACTTCGCCGTCTGGTACCACGAACTGCTCAAAAAGGAAGGTCATATCCTATGAAAGACCGTTACGACGATATCGACGAATATATCGGCGATCTTCAGGCGGAAATCCGCACCAACGATCAGTGCGCCACCCACTACTACAATCTGGGCGTGGCCCTGCTGGCCAAAGGCGACTTTGTCGAAGCCGAAGAAGCTTTTCTGAGCGCCGTGCGCAACTCGCCCCGTCTGGCCGAAGCCTATGTGCAACTGGGCGGGCTCTGCCTGCGCCGGGGCGATCTGGACGGCTGTCTGCGGTACAACGAAGAAGCGGCCAACTGCCGAGCCCAATTCGCCGTGCCGTGGAGCAACATCGGGTTTGTGCATCTGCAGCGCGGCGACGTGAACAAAGCCATATCGGCCCTGAATAAAGCCCTCGAATGGGACCCGGATTTCGTGCAGGCCCGCGCCACCCTGGCCTCGGCCCTGTTTATGAAAGGTGATTACGACGGCTGCATCGAAGCGGGCAACGCCGTATTGCGCAAGGAACCCGGTTTCGGCCCGGCCTGGAACAATCTGTCCCTGGCGCACTTTGAAAAGGGCGATTACGCCAAGGCCGTGGAATGTGCCGACAAGGCGCGTGAGTGCGGGTACGACGTGCCGCAGGACTACCTTCAGGAACTGGCCCCCCACCGGGCCTGAGCCCCGCTTCTTGTTTTTCGAGACTGCCGACGTTGTCGGCAGTCTCAGAATGACGGCAAGCCTGCTTTGCGGAATTTGCGCCGTCTAAGCCACGAAGCGACCTGACGGGAATGCTCGAAAATCGTTCGTTGCTATTGCCGCCTGTCTCCCCAGAGCATTTTGCCTTTGAAATTGGACAAGTTCAAAAGCGGAGCGGGCGTCCATTTCGCGGCCGCCGGAGCGGTTGCCGTTTTCAACGGCAAAATGCTCTGGGCCGTACGTACGCCCCGTTGCTCCGGTTCGCGTTTTAGCCTATGATGCTCCAGGCCCATTCCCCGCAAGGACGTTTTCATGCCCCGCTCCCGTTCCGCCCGCGTCGCCTCATCCCGTTCGATCGCCCTCATCGGGCCCGCCACGCCCCCGCCGCCGACGTTGAGCAAAGACGACATCAACGCCCTGCCCATTCAGGCCTACGAAGGGGACATCCGCCTGATCCGCGACGAAGAGGCGTTGACCGACGCGCTGAAACACCTGGAACGCGAGGATGTGCTGGGGTTCGATACCGAAACCCGCCCCATTTTCACCAAGGGTAAAACCTCGTCGCCCGCGCTGCTGCAACTGGCCGCGCGCGATTGCGTCTATCTCGTTCAACTGACCCGCCAGCCTTTCGACGAGCGGCTCGCCGCCCTTCTGGCCAATCCCCGCATCATCAAGGCCGGAGTGGCCGTGCGGGACGATCTGCTTGCCCTGAAGCGTCTGCACCCCTTTGTCCCGGGCGGAGCGGTCGATCTGGCCGCCCTGGCCAGAGCCCGGGGCATCAAGGCCCAGGGCTTGCGCAGTCTGGCCGCCAGCCTGCTCGGCTTCCGCATCAGCAAAAGCGCTCAATGCTCAAACTGGGAAAGGGACGAACTTTCCCCTCAGCAAATACGCTACGCCGCCACCGACGCCTGGGTGGGGCGCGAACTTTACGCACGGCTGGCCTGAGCCGCCTTCGCGCGGAACCGCGCTTCGCCCCGAGAATCACCGCGCACCGAACGGACGGAAGCTCCCCCCGGGAACTCCCGTCCGCGCGCCGTCGAGCAAGCCCTCTTAGGGCATTTCGTTATTGAAACTATCTGCCGGGACACCGTGTTCCGAACCGCGGATTTCATACCTCCGCCGTCGCGGCGAAATCTCGCTCCGCTCAAATTCGGGAGCGTTTTCACTTTAGAGCAGATTAACTTTAAAATTTGACAAGTTAAAGTTCAAGACATGCCCGCTTCGGCATCCGACAGCGCCAAGGAATGGCGCTTATGCCTTCGCGGCGACCGCCTGCTCCGCAGTCGGAAGAGCATGTTCAAGCGAAAATGCTCTGGAACATACTCTACTTGTTCCGGCCGCGTATGGCGTTGCGATAGTCACGTACGGCGCGGTTGTGCTGGCTCAGGGTGGTGGAAAATACGTGCCCTCCGTCCTTGCCGTTAGCCACAAAGTACAGGTAGTTATGGACCTCTGGCGACAGGGCGGCCCGCAGGGCGGCCAACCCCGGCGAGCAAATGGGCCCCGGCGGCAGCCCGGCCAAACGATAGGTGTTGTACGCATTGCCCCCGTCTTGCAGATGCTTGGTCAGAAGCGGCCCCCGAAAATCCGGTCCCAACCCGTAGATGACGGTGGGGTCGGCCTGAAGCAGCATGTTCTTCTTCAGACGGTTGGCATATACCCCGGCTACGCGGGAACGTTCGGCGGGCACGGCGGTTTCCTTTTCCACAATGGACGCCAGAGTAACCACCCGACGCAACGTGGCCGGATCGGGCCGTCCTTCGGGCCACAGGGCGTCGGCCTTACGCCAGAAAGTATCCACCATGCGCCCTGCCGCAGCCCTGGCGGCGGCGGGGTCCATTGCGCGCGGCTGAGGCATGAAATAGGTGTCGGGGTACAGAAAGCCCTCGGCGGACTCAAACGGTATGCCCCAATGACGCAAAAACTCGGAGTCGTGGATCACGGCGTCGAAATCCGCGGCCGTGCACAAGCCCGCCTGTTCCAGGACTCGCCCCACTTCCCACCAGGGCAGGCCCTCGGGCACGGTCACACGGTACAGCATGGCCCGGCCGCTGACCAGCCAGTCCAGCGTTTTTTGCGGCAACCAGCCCGTATTGACCAAAAACCGTCCGGCCTGGAGCTTACCGCCCTGGCCCTTGGCGCGGGCCAGCATCTGAAAACGGAACGCATCGCTCACCGCGCCCTGTCGCTCCAGCAACGCGGCCACGTCGGCCAGGGTGGACCCCGGTTCGATGTTCACTACCACATCTTTGCCCGGCGAGGCCGGAGCCGTGTTCAAAAAGCGCCACCCGTCCCAGGCGATGAGGCCGCCCGCCGCCAGACAGAGCAGAATCAGCAGTCCGAACAGGCACAGAAAAGGATGCCGCCGTTTGGCGGGACGGGGCGCCGGGTCCGGCGCGGCCGTGTCGTCGGGCGTGGGTGTCATGCCGGTGTCCGTCGATTTTCAGGTTGAGCAAGAAAAGTCTCCAGAATACGCACCGCCGCCTGCTGATCCACCACCTGCTTGATGGCCCGGGCCGACAGCCCGGCTTCGCGCAAGTCGCTTTCAGCCTGGCGGCTGGTGAGCGCCTCGTCAATCCAATACAGGGGCAGGGCCATGCGCCGCTTGAGCGAGGCGGCAAAATTGCGTACCTGCCGGGTGGTCAGGCATTCCGTGCCGTCCACGTGCAAAGGCAGTCCCAACACCACGGCGTCCGGCCGCTCACGTTCCAACAGCGCGAGCAACTCGCTGAAAAAGCCGTCTCGGGTGTCGCGGGCCAGAGTGCAACGAGGAAAAGCCATACGCCCTTCCGGATCGCTGACGGCCACCCCCACCCGCTTCAAGCCATAATCGAGCGCCAGATATTTCATGGACTTATTCTAGCCCGCCCGACCTCGGCGCGCAAGTTTCTCCGCGTCAGGCGCTCAGGGTCGCCAAACCGGCCGCCACTCCCGCAAGAACAATCAGCGCGAACAATCCGGCCAGCACATCGTCGATCATAATCCCCCAGCCGCCGGGCAACCAATCCTGCGAAGCGTCGATGGGGCCGGGTTTCCAGATGTCGAACAATCGAAACAGGCAAAACCCCGCCGCCAGCAGCAGAACGGGAGCCGCCGTCGGGCCTGCCGTCGGCCCGGGAACGGAGCAGGAAATCAAGCCCAGCGGCAGAAGCGCCGTCCACTGCCCGACCAGTTCATCCACCACCACCGACGAGGGGTCTTTGCGCCCGAGCAGGTATTCGGCCCGGGAAGCGCACAAGCCGCCGAGCGCGAACAGAACAGCCAGAATCGCCAGCCGCCAGGATAGGGACAGGGGTAAAAACAGCCAGGGCGCAACAGCCGCCGCCACGGCCGATCCCACAGTGCCGGGGGCTTTGGGCGAAAGACCCGCCGGTCCCAGGCGGGCCACTCCCAGAACCACTTCATCCACCAAAGAACGCATACGACTCCCTGGACGCAACGCGCCGCTTGTCATCCGACGGCCCCGACGTTCAGGACGCGCCGCTCTTCCTGTCTTAGTGTGGGGCGCTCGTCTTGGCAAGCCGAGCCCGAATGCGGCCGAGTCGACGCGACCTCATGTTGCCCCACCCTGCGGCTTGCGTTACTTTTGTCCGGCGAGGAGGTCGGCATGGCCATTTTCCGTTGCTCCATGTTCGGGCATATCGTGTATGACGACAAGCTCACCTACCAGGAATTGCTGGATACCGAAGCCCGGGTAACGGCACTTATGCAGAACGCTCTGGAGGAATGCGGCGCGCAGCATATCGACTTTGCGCCCGAAGCCGACGCCCTGCTTATGGAATGTCTGTTTTCCGACATGGATCGCGCCGCCCACCGCGTCCTGTGCGATACGGTCATCCGGCAATTGGGTCCGGGCGTCCTGGCCCGCTTCCTGTTCGTGGACCGTCGCATGGACGACATCGCGTTCTATTTTCTGGGCCGGGGCAAGTGGCAGGAACAGGCCTTCAGCGTGCCCACCCCGCGCGAAGCGCTGTCGGGCCGGGTCGTGCGTCAGGAACGCAACCCCATCCTCCCTCTCCACCCCCAAGGCCTCGTCGCCTGCGGGGAAACCATGAACGCCGCGACAGAAAGCGTCCCGAAAGCTCTGCCGCCGCAGGACGGAGAAAAAAAGCCCGCCTGAGGTCAAAAACGCCGTTCAAACCACAAATGTGCCGGAAAAACGCACCGGCCGTAACCGCGGTACGACCGGACAGCCTGGTCCGAGGCGGCGTTTTTATGCCCCGGCGTCACGGACGCCGCTTGTCAAGCGGCTGCGCCGTTGATATGGGTAAGGGCCTGCCCGGATGGCGGAATTGGCAGACGCAGGGGACTTAAAATCCCCAGGTCGAAAGGCTGTGAGGGTTCAAACCCCTCTCCGGGCACCAATAAAATTAAGCGGTTGCAGCTATGTGATCGCTTTATTTTTTGGTTTTTTCGTATCACCATCCCCGAGAACAAACATCAACGCCGTCGCCCCGGCTACGTCCGGCGGCGACCGGGTATGAATTCACTCCCTGAGTCGCCGCGCCGGAGGGACGACATGGATTCAGCGAGGACGAGTACGCCGGGCACACTGATTTTTCATGAAGCTTTGATGTTCACGCAAAAGCCGGACACAAAAATAAATTACACTGGACCAAACGTTCTCCGTCTTATTTCTTATTTTTTCCCCCATCGTTTTGGACTTATCAGTCCTCCGAATCACACTGCTGTGCCATCATAAGTATTATACGTTCCAAAGCCAATAAACCATCATCCGGCATTTTTTTCAATCTTTCATGTATAGATATAAGAGTTTTTTCTTTATCCATATCTGTATCACAATCCAAAAGAACAGAAAGTTGTACTCCTAATGCTTCTGCTATTTGATTCAAATTTGTGATACTGATGTTTACTTTTCCCCTTTCAACATCACTTAAATATCCATTTGTAAGTTGTGATGCGTTTGCCAATTCACCTTGGGACATTCTTGCCACCATACGAAAATAACGTATTCTTGCACCAAGCTTTTCCGACAAGCCTTTCATGTTTCACCTCCAGCTTGTCAGAATACGAATGGGCTCTTTATTTGACAATTACATTATATCTTATAAACTATGCTACATATCATTAGACAACAACAGAGAATATATGCGCTTTTTCACCAGCAGGGTTCAAAGGTCATTTCGATACTTGCGATAAAGGGCGCGAAACTGATGATACGTCAATCCAAGCAAAAAAGCCGCGTCATGTTGTCGAAAGCGGGCCTGCTCCAGAGCCTTGCGCAGAGCGGCGCGTTCCAGCTCCGCCACTGCGTCCGGCAGTCGGAATCCAGGCTCCAGCGGTCCGACACGCCAGGAATGTTCCGGCGTTGCTTCCCCTTGCTCCCCTTCTCCTTCGAAAGCCCTCGAACAGGAAGATGCATTGAAAGGCAAAGCGAAGGGGTCCATGTCCAGGGCATCCAAGTGTAAAGTACGCCGTCGCGCCACGCTGCGTTCCACCACATTTTTCAGTTCCCGCACGTTGCCGGGCCAGGCATACTGTTCCAGTTGACGCAGGGCCTCGCCTCCGAACTGCGGTCCGGCGGGGAACGCCACGTCGAGCCCCAATTCCACCGCCATACGTGCGGCGAAATGTCGGGCCAGCAGAACCTTGTCTTCGCCCCGTATGCGCAGAGGCGGCACATGGGCCACATCGAACGCCAGCCGATCCAGCAAATCGGGGCGGAAACGGCCTTCCGCGGCCAGGCGGGGCAAATCGCGATTGGTGGCGGCCACCACACGCACGTCCACCCGAACGGAGGAAACACCGCCCACCCGATCGAACCCACCGTATTCGATGACCCTAAGCAGTCTGTCCTGAAGCGGAAGAGGCATATCCGCCACCTCGTCCAGAAACAGCGTTCCGCCGTCCGCCCGTTCAAAAAAACCGATCCGGCGCCCCCGAGCCCCGGTAAAGGCCCCGGCTTCATGCCCGAACAATTCGGACTCCAGCAGACCGGGGCTCAGGGCCGGGCACAGCACCGTCACCAACGGCTTGTCCCAGCGCGCCGACAGATAGTGCAGGCGTTGCGCGGCCAACTCTTTGCCCGTGCCCCGTTCCCCCACCACCAAAATGGGGCGCTCGCTGCCGGCCAAGCGGGTCAGGTTCTCCTGAAATTGCAGAAAAGGTTCCGAAACCCCCAGGGCATCCGTCCAGGCGGCATCCATAACAAACTCCTTGTGACTAAAAAAACCGTTTTTTTTAACCGATTTTTAGTTTTTTTCACCATACCCCGGTCTGACCCAAGAGTCCATTTCTATCTTACCTACTGATTTTATAAAGATAATTATTTTGGCACACTTTCTGCTTAATAAGACAAACAGACACGCCGGGCGGCGCAAGATCGCAGACGTCCGCGCGCGTTCTTTCAACGCTATGCTTGGCGCTGAGCGCCGGGAGGACATCATGAGCATCTTTTCCCGTTTTAAGGATATCGTGAGTTCGAACATCAGCAGTATGCTGGACAAGGCCGAAGACCCCGAAAAGCTGATTCGTCTCATGCTGCGGGAAATGGAGGAAACGCTGGTGGAACTCAAGGCGGGTTGCGCCGCCACTATGGCCGAGGCAGCCAAGGCGCGGCGAAGCCTGGACGAAGCCGCCGAGGAGACGGCCCAGTGGGAACACCGGGCCGAGCTGGCTCTGCGCGCCGGGCGTGAGGACATGGCGCGCGAAGCTCTGGCCGAGCGGCTTCAGGCCGATGAACGCGTCCGTCGCCTGACGACGGAAAACGAAGGCTTCGAGCAACTGGTGCACAAATGCCGGGACGATATCCGCCTTCTGGAGGAACGCATCGCGACTACCCGCGATCGGCAGCGGCTATTGGTGGAACGGCACGGCCAGGCTCAATTGCGCCGCCACGCCCGCGAGCAGGTACGCGCGGCGGACAATGTGGAAGCCATGCGCCGCTTCGATGTGCTGGATCAACGCATCACCCGTATGGAAAACGAAGCGGACCTGGTCTATACACCCACGAAAAAGCATAGTAACTTCCACGATCTGGAGCGCGACGCAGCTATTACGGAACAGCTTGAAGCTTTGAAAACGAAAATCGGCCGCCAGGATATTTGACTTGAGTCGGCGCGCGGGGCGGGTCGTTTCCCGCCTTGCCACGCCATACCCCACGAGCTAAACTGAGCGCATAACAAGAGAGCAGCGCAATGATGACGTTGATCGCGGTCATTATGACCGGGCTGGGGCTGCTGGTCCTGGCCGTAGCCATTCTGCTGGTGCGTGCCCTGACGCGACGCCAGGAGTGCAGTCCCGTCACGGACGAGGCACGCATGGTGCAGGATATGTATCGTACCTTGGGGCGCCTGGAAAACCGGGTGGAAGTGCTGGAAACCCTGCTTGCCGAGCACGGTCCCGAACGTTCGGCCCGCGACGACGGACCGGGGAGGCCATAATGGACGACGGACGCCATCGTCTGTACCGGGCGCGAGACGGCATGATTCTCGGAGTTTGCCGGGGCATCGCCCGCTATCGCGATTTACCCGTGGCGGCTGTGCGCATTGCGATGATTTTGCTCACCGTCTTTACCGGCTTCTGGCCTGGCGCGGCCCTCTATTTTTTGGCCGGATTCCTCATGGACCTGGAACCGGCGCTGCCGCCGGAAAATTCTCAAGAATCGGACTTCTACTCCCGGTTTCAGGGGTCGCGCGCCGTGGCCCTGGAAGAATTGCGCATCAAGATGGAAAGTCTGGATAAACGCCTGCGCCGCATGGAAGACAAAGTCACCCAACCCGGCTTTGACTGGGAAAGTCGCATGCGCCACGATCGCGGGTAAGCCGCCGGACGGCATCGCCTTGCGATGGGGCGGCGGTTCTTCGGCCGCAATGCCCCGACTTCCGAAACAAATCAGGACGAAACTTTCTCCCGTCCCGTGCGATCGGCCCAGGTGCAGTAGGGCGCCTGGGCCAATTCCACGTTGAGATACCGCGAAACGCGGCTGACCTCTTCACCCAGCCAGTCCGGCCGGGTGAAAGACTGATCTTCGCTTCCCAATTCTATTTCCGCCACTACAAGCCCCTGGTTGGCCCCCAGAAACTCGTCCACTTCCCACACGTCGCCCCCTTCGGAAAACGTGTAGCGGCGTTTTTCGATGATTTCACCCGGGGCCAGGCTGTCCAGCATGGCCTGAGCTTCCTCAAAAGGCACGGCGTATTCAAATTCCGCCCGGCTCAAGCCGGTTCCCGAGCGGATTTTCACCGTCAGAAAGCCTTTGTCGCCCGCCACCCGGACCCGCACTACGCGATCCTGCGTGCGGGCGATGTACCCCTGACGGTACAAGACGCCGGGGGCTCTGCCCCGCCAACCGTCCCCGACAACCAGGAACTTGCGCTCTATTTCCTGCTGAAAAGCCATATCTTGTCCTTCTGCGTTCGCAGAGTCGGAAAAAGCGTCTTGAAACCTACGGCCCGCACAAGACCGAAAACTATGGAAACGACGCCGTGCGGCCCTCATCCGACGCCCCGTGATGCTCTTTTCCGCGCCTGTGCTCCACCCTGCCCTGTCGGGCGTCAAAACGCAAGCGGGGCGGAAACGAAAGTTCCCGCCCCGCTTCAGGCTAAAGCAAATTAACTTTGACATTGCACGATGTTACAATTTAAGGCACGTCCGCCTCGGTATCCAGCAGCGCCAATGAACGGCGCTCATACCTTCGCGGCGACCGTCTGCTCCGCAGGCGGAAGAGCATGGTCAAACCGAAAATGCTCTAATACCAAACCCCGCTTCGCGGAGCTTGCGTCATCTAGAGCATTTTGCTTTTGAAATTGTCCAATTTCAAAAGCGGCGCTGCCGTCATTTCGCCTGAAAAGCGTGGTTTTCAGGCTCATTCGGCGCGGGCGTCCGCTCCCGCGGCCGCCGGAGCGGTTGCCCTTTTCAACAGCAAACCGCTCTAAGCCGCAAGGCGGCTTGACGAAAAGGCACAAAAAACGCGCATAACGGCGCGACGAAGCCGCAGCCTGCCCGCAATTTTCGGGGCTGTCGACACAGTCGACGACAACAGGGCGGGAACTTTCGTTCCCGCCCTGTTTAAAAACTCGGCTCGACGGTTCCGGCTTATTCGCCGTCGCCTTCAAACTTCTGCTTGAGCAGATCGCCGAGGGTCTGGCCCATTTCCGTCGAACCCGCGTGGTAATCCTTGGGCTTACGGCGTTCTTCCTCTTCCTTGAGCTGCTTGACGGACAGCCCCAGACGCCGTTCGTCCGCGCTCACATGGATGATCTTGGCCTGGACCACATCGCCTTCCTTGTACAGTTCGGCGGGCGACTTCACCTTCTTGCCCAGTTCGGTCACGTGAATCAGGCCTTCGATGCCCTCTTCCACTTCCACAAACAGGCCGAAGTCGGTCACATTGGTCACAGTGCCGGAAATCACGTTGCCCACAGGGTAGCGGGTGGGCACGGAACTCCAGGGGTCTTCGGTCAATTGCTTCATGCCCAGGGTGAACTTTTCGTTCTCCTGGTCCACGGTGAGCACCTTGGCCTGAACCACGTCGCCCACTTTGTATATTTCGCCGGGATGGCGCAGCTTCTTGGTCCAGGAAATGTCGGACACGTGGATAAGGCCGTCGATGCCGTCCTCGATGCCGATGAACATGCCGAATTCGGTGATGTTCTTGATCACGCCCTCAAGCACGGTCCCTTCGGGGAAGCGCTCGCCCACCAGTTCCCACGGGTTGGGCTTGACCTGCTTCATACCCAGAGAGATGCGCTTCTTTTCGCTGTCCACGCCCAGGATGACCACTTCCACCTCGTCGCCCTGATGGACCATCTGGGAAGGATGGCGCAGCTTGCGGGTCCAGGACATTTCGGAAATGTGGACCAGGCCTTCCACGCCGGGTTCCAGTTCCACAAACACGCCGTAGTCCACCAGGTTGGTGACCTTGCCGTTGTGGCGCGAGCCCTCGGGGAAGCGGGCGGTGATGTCCTGCCAGGGATCGGGCACCAGCTGCTTGAGGCCCAGGGAAACCTTCTGATTGTCCTTGTCGAAGGACAACACCTTGAGTTCCAGTTCCTGCCCCATGGTGACCATTTCGCGCGGGTGCCGGATGCGCTTCCAGGACATGTCGGTGATGTGCAGCAGACCGTCCAGACCGCCCAGGTCGACGAACACGCCGTATTCGGTGATGTTCTTGGCCTTGCCCTTGACGATCTGACCTTCGGCCAGGGTTTGGAGCAGAGCGGCCCGCTTGGTATCGCGTTCCTCTTCCAGCAGCACGCGGCGGGATACGATGACGTTGCTGCGCCGACGGTTGATCTTGAGGACCCGGAATTCGAATTCCTGATTCACCAGGGCGTCCATGTCCGGCACGGGACGCAGATCCACGTGGGAACCGGGCAAAAATGCTTCCACGCCGCCGAGATCCACGGTGTAACCGCCCTTGATGCGCCGGGTGATGGTGCCCTTGATGGTACCGTTCTTTTCCAGCACGTCTTCGAGCTGGTCGAACAGTTGCATACGCTTGGCCTTGTCGAACGAAAGCGTGATGGTGCCGTCCATTTCGTTCTTGCGCGCCACGTATACATCCACTCGGTCACCGACTTTGACGGAGATGTTCCCCTGCGCATCGCGAAATTCTTCGGCGGGGATCTGACCTTCGGACTTGAAGTTCACGTCCACCAGGACGTTATCGTCGTCCACGCGCACGATCTCGCCCTTGACGATGGAACCTTCTTCAAGGTCGCCCATATCGGGGGAGAGATAGTTTTCGAGCGCGCTCTCGAAGTTCATTTCCGCGTCGACTTGGTTTTCCATGGTTTCTTTGGCAGTTGCCATACCGGACCCTCCAGACCTCACAAACAGATTTTCCCGCCCTTGGCGGACGGGGTTTTTCTCTTTAACAAATAATGCGCATGAGCACAAGCGTTTCTCCGCTTCCCGCGCCGATTTCCGGCTGCGGGCCGGGCACGGATCAAGGATGCCGCGCCGCGTCTGGACCTCGCCCCGCAAAGCCGCTATATTGGCCGGGCGGCCGGGCCGTCCAGGTCGTTTATTCAACCATTCCGGAGCGTCCCCGCCGCGGGGACGGGAGCCTGTCATGAAATATCTCATTGTGGAAGATTTCTCCGGCCAGCCGGTGTGTTTTCTGTTTCCCCGCCGCGTGGATCACGGCGACATGCGCGATCAGCTGCCTTACGGCAGAGTGATTTCGGCGGGCTTCGCCGAGCTGGACGACGGCCGCTTTCTGTGCTCCGGCGGTTCGCAGGAACTGAAAGTGACGGCTCGTCCCGATGAGGACGCGGCTCTGCTGGCCGAGGCTCTGCGTCACCGCTCCGACGCCTGATCGCTCCGGGCCCGGCCCCGCTTTTTTCCTCCGTCCGGCCTCGCCCCGCTTCGCGGGAGGCATGCAAATTAGGATCGCAAGTATGACTTCTCCCCTGGAAGGCGGCCGTTCCCGCCCGAACCCCGATTCCGCCCGCAGCCGGTCTTTCGCCGCCATCGACCGGGAATTTCCCGAGCCGCGCCCCTTCCGGGGGCATGCCTGGGAGGTGGCCCGCCATCTTATCCACGTCGGCGGCGACCTGACCTTGGCGCGCGATCTGGCGTTGCCTGAGGCAGCCGTGGAAAAAGGCGTCAAAGCCCTGAAAATGGGAGCCCCCATCCTTGCCGACACCCGCATGGTGCGGGCGGGCATTGCCGACCGCCGCGTCAAGGCCCTGGGCGGCACCATCGAATGCCTGCGCACTCAGCCGGGGGTCACGAGCGCCGCCATCCGGGCGGGTATTCCCCGTTCCCGCGCGGCCATGTTTCTGGCCGAACCCAAATACATGGGAGCCATTGTAGTCCTGGGCGGCGCTCCCGCTTCGCTGCTTACCCTGATGGAAATGATGGACGATATGTTTTCCCTGACTTCCCGTCCGACCCTGATCATCGGTATGCCCGCAGGCTTCGCCGACGCGGCCGAAGCCAAGGCGCTCCTTGAGGCAAGCCCCTGGACCATGCTGACCGTCCGGGGCAGCAAGGGAGGCCCCGCCCTGGCCGCCGCCGCGGCCAACGCCCTGATGGAAATCGCGCTGCGGGAAAGAGAACGGGAAGGCAGCCTTTAGAGACCGGGACAACTTTGAAGCGCTCCAACTTTCTCCAAAATTTTCCCAAGCCGCCGTTATGGACGCTCTTATCGTCAGTCGGGCCGAAGCCGGTCAGAAATTGCTCAATTTTCTGAGCCGCCGGGTAGACGCCGGTTCCTCCGAACTGCACAAATGGATCCGCAGCGGACAGGTGCGGGTGAACGGCGGCCGGGCCAAAGCCTTTGACCGCGTCGGCGAAGGCGACGCCGTGCGCGTGCCTCCCTTCGCCGCGCTGCGCGAAGTGAAGCACGGCGAAAGCGGCCCGCGCAAAAGCGGGATGAAAGACGCTGCGGAAGCCGTCGCCTTGCAGCCCCCCAAGGACAACGGCGTGTCGTCCGACCTCTCTGTCCTGTATGAAGACGACAATCTGCTGGTTCTGAACAAATCTGCCGGGCTGCCCAGCCAGGGCGGCAGCGGACACGCCGACAGCGTGGCCTCACGGTTGGCTCGCGCCTATGCCGACGCGGACTTCATACCCGCGCTGGTCCACCGCCTGGACAAAGATACCTCGGGGCTGTTGCTGGCGGGCAAGAGCTACGCCGCCGTGCGCCGCCTGACCGACGCCCTGGCCGGTCGGGAAGGCGAACCGCCGGTCAAGGAATACCTGGCCTGGGTGTGGGGACGCTGGCCCCACACAGCCATGCGGGAATTGCGCGACAACCTGGATAAAAACGAGACCGCCCGGCGGATGCGGGTCGGAGCTGAGGAAGGACGCAACGCCCTCAGCCTGGCCGCGCCGGTGACCATCCGCGAAACGCGGGACGGCGACGTCGTCAGCCTGCTGCGGGTGCGCCTCGTCACCGGCCGTACGCATCAAATCCGCGTCCAGCTCGCCGCGCGCGCATTCCCCTTAGTCGGCGATTCCCGTTACGGCAATGCGAGGCGCGACGCTCGCGCCAGGGTGAAGGGCCTCAAGCTGCACGCCTGCCGTCTGCTTCTGCCCCCGCCCTGGAACCGCGCCCTGGAAGCCGCGCCGGATTGGGCCGCTCCCTGGGATGTCCCCGAGGCCGCGAGCGAAGCCTTCTTCTCCGGCTCTCAACCCCAGAGCTGTGTTTCGGTCTAAGCGGCGACGCCGGAGAGGGGGGAACGGCGCTCCCGGCCGTCGGCGCGCAGCGCTTTACGGATGAGGAAAGCGGAAGCCTCGCCCTGCTCGACTTGTAAAGCATTTCAACGGCGAAACGCTCTAAGCGCCGAAGCCGTCCGTTTCCCGCGGCATGGAAAAAATATGCGCGCCTTCGTCGATATGTTCCGCCGAATGCGCGTCCGTATGAAACCGCGGCCAGCCCGCCCGAACATCATCGACGTGCCCGTCGACTTGGCGGCGGGAGCTTTGTCCCGCCTTCACCGTATCATTCCTTCACGGCCTCCGGCCGTCGATTCGGCATTCCCGCGGCTGCTCACCGTCTCCCTCTTGAGGATTGCTGCCGTGCCGCAACTCCGGCGTTGTCCTTGAGGGAGGGTGAGCAGGCTATTGAACCATTGCGCCTAAAACATGCCGGGCAAATGGATGCCGCCGGTCAGATTGGCCATTTCGCGTTCCAGATCGGCTTTGGTGATGCGCACGGCCTCATTAACCGCGCTGAGCACCAAATCCTGCAACATTTCCACGTCGCCGCCCTCCAGGGCCTTGGGATCGATGACCAGGCTCCGGATTTCCTGACGGCCGTTCATGACCACTTTGACCATGCCGCCGCCCGCGGAACTTTCCACGGTGCGCTCCGCCATATCCTGCTGGAGCTTGCTGATTTTGTTCTGCATAACCTGAGCCTGCCGAAGCAGATCGTTCATATTCTTCACGGAATCGTCTCCTCGTCAAACGCGGGGACCGGCCCCGCCGGGGTTAACGGTTTTCGTCCACCGGGGAGCAGCGCAGCAGGGTGGCGTCGTACAACGTCTGCAAAGTGCGCACCACGGGGTGTTCCAACATTTCGGTCCGCCATTCGGCCTCGGTTTTGTGCTCCTGGCTCGGGGGCAAAAACACCGGCGACAGGACGCGGCCGGACCATTCGGCGGCCAGTTTTTCCAGCCCCTTGCTCAAAGGCGGCCGCTGCATCTGGTTGAACATGACCTGCGACCTGGCCCGCAACACCAGATTGTCGCCCCGCACCGAGCCCTCGAACTGGCGCAGCATGGGCACGGGCACCTCGGTCCGCCCCTCGCAGAAAGCCAAAAAATCGGTCCAGCGCAGGGAGGGATCAAGCGGCGCCTTTTCCGCATCGACCGCCGCCGTTGCCGGCGGGGACGGCGGAACCGGCGAGGACGCCCCGCGCGCGGTCGGAGCCGCGGACAAACGCGGGGCCACACCTTCGGCGGCGCGGCGCGACGCGGAGCCAGGGCGACCGGAAACAGGGGCGGACGGGCGCCCTCCCGGCGCGACGGGGCCGCCGTCGCCCGACGCGCCCGCAGCCGGAATATCCGCCAGATAAGCAACCACGGCATCGCCCGCGGCCGGACCGTCGGGTTCAGGCAAAGGAACCTCGTCGTCCAACAGGTATGCCGGAACCTCGTCCGTTCCGCCGCCGGAAGCGGGTTGCGCGGGCGGGCCGGACCGCCGAGGAGCTTCACGACGGGCCGGCGGAACAAAGGCCGGTCGGGGCGTTGCCTCCTCAGCCCGACGGACCGAAGGACCGCCCACGCCGGAAGATGCGGAGCCGACTGAAGGAAAAGAAAGCGCGGCCCCGTCTTCCGAGGCCACGGACGATGAAGGCGCGACCGGCGTCGGACCACCGTTCGATTCCGCAGGAGGCGTTCCGGCGGGGTTCAGTTCGGCCAGAGGCAACAGGCGGGGCAGCAGCGCGAGATTGAGCAGCAGAAGTTCCAGTCCGGCGGCGGGTTCCAGGCTGGTGAGGATACGGCGCTGCCCGTCCAGGGTCATCTGCCAGGCGGCATGGATATAGGTCAGAGAAAAATGCCCGGCCATCTCCGTCAGACGCCGCACCTCCGCCTCGGGCAGGGACAAATCGGCAGCCGCGGCCGCTCCGGCCTGACGCAAAAGGAAAAGATTGCGCCACAGGCCGCCCAGTTCGCGCAGAAAAAAGCCCATGTCCACACCCTGGAGCAGCAATTCACGCACCAGCGAGGCCACGCCCCCCGCGTCGTGCGCGGCCAGGACGCCGAGCAGACGGTCCATGACCTCCTGCCCCGCCAGCCCCAGCACGTCACGGGCCTGGGCCGCCGTCAACGGCCGGTCCTCGCCGTCGCCCGAACCGACGCCGCCCAAAGCCAGCACCTGGCCCAGCAGCGACATGGCGTCGCGCACGCTGCCCGCCGCCCGCCGCGCGATAAGCTTGGCGGCCTCGGGTTCGAACGTCCGGCCCTCGCGCTCCAGCACGGATACGATATGCGCCTCCAGGGCGGCTTCCGGAATCTGGCGAAAAACAAAATGTTGGCAGCGGCTGACAATGGTCACCGGAAACTTGTGCTGCTCGGTGGTGGCCAGAATGAAGGTCACGCGCGGAGGCGGTTCCTCCAGGGTTTTAAGGAGAGCGTTGAAGGCCTCCTTGGTCAGCATGTGGGCTTCGTCGATGATAAAGACTTTGTACCGGCCTTCCAGAGGGGCGTAGCCCACGGCGTCGCGCAGACGACGCACGTCGTCGATGCCGCGGTTGGACGCGCCGTCGATTTCCACCACGTCCACGAACCCGCCCTGAGTGATGCGGCGGCAGGCTTCGCACTCGTTGCAGGGTTCGCCCGTGGGGGCGTGGACGCAATTGAGAGCCTTGGCAAAGATGCGGGCTATGGTGGTCTTGCCCACCCCGCGCGTTCCGCTGAGCAGATAGGCCGGGGCCACCCGGTCTTCCTGAGCGGCGCGCGACAAGATGGATTTCACCATATCCTGCCCGACCACCTGGGCGAAGGTCTGCGGCCTGTATAAGGCCGCCAGCGAAGCGTTGGCCATGCGGTCACCGGGACGGGTTCAAAGTGACGCTTTTCCGCGGAGGTACAAGCCGGGGAAAGCGCAAGCCGCGACCGAAGCCGGAACGATTCTTCCCGTTCCGGCTTCGGTCGCCCGCTCAGAACGAATAATGGGCCAGCCAGTCGGCGTACTTGCCGTTGGTGCCGTCCACCACTTCGAAAAACGCCTTCTGCACGGCCTTGGTCACCGGCCCGGCGTGTCCCTCGCCGATGGTGCGGCCGTCCACCTCGCGCACCGGGGTCACTTCCGCCGCGGTGCCGCAGAAGAACGCCTCGTCCGCGCTGTACAACTCGTCGCGGGTGAACAGCTGTTCCTCCACGGTGTAGCCCATGTCGCGGGCCAACTTGATGAGCGAATCGCGGTTGATGCCCTCAAGAACCGAAGTCAGGGGCGTGGTCTTGAGCGTGTTGCCGCGCACGATGAAAATGTTTTCGCCCGAGGCCTCGGACACAAATCCCTGTACGTCGAGCATCAGGGCCTCGTCGTAGCCGCACTGCACGGCTTCCATTTTGGCCAGCACCGAGTTGACGTAGTTGCCGCCGGCCTTGGCCTTGCTCATCAGGGTGTTGGGATGGATGCGGTTGAACGAGCTGGTTTTGACCCGCACGCCCTTATCCATGCCTTCCGCCCCCAGGTAAGCCCCCCAGGGCCACACGGCGATGATGATCTGAAGGGGGTTGCCGTCGGGCAGCACGCCCATGCCGCCGTATCCGGCGAAGGCCAGAGGCCGGATGTAGCCGGCCTCCAGCTTGTTGGCCACCAGGGTATCGATAACGGCCTTTTCCAGGGCGGGGAGATCGTACGCGCAGGGCAAGCCCAGAATTTTGCCGGAATTCAGAAAGCGGCGCATGTGGTCCTTGAGCCGGAATACGGCGGACCCTCCCGCCGGGCAGCGGTAGGCGCGAATGCCTTCAAAATAGCTGGTGCCGTAATGCAGGGCATGGCTGAGCACGTGAACCTTGGCTTCATTCCAGGGCACAAGCTTGCCGTCAAACCAGATGAAAGGGGTAGGTTCCAGGGCGGACATGGCAGAATCTCCGTTTAAAAGGCCGAAGTGGCTCCACACTAAATAGAAGGAAAGACGATACTTCCCGGCGCAGACCAGGTCAAGCCGCAAGACGCGGACGCCGCCACGGTTGACGCATCAGGGGACGGAAGGTTAGAAATTCGTAACGTTTCACCCTTTCTCAGCCCTGTCCGGAGCGTGTCTGTGCTCACCCGCCTTTTTCGCCTCGGCGCGGCCTGCCTGGCCGCCTGCCACTTGTTCGCCGTCGCCGCGGCGGCCGCCGCGCCCGATTTCACCGTGACCGAGCTGGGCCGGGGAACGCCGGTGGTGCTGGTGGTGGGGGGTATCCAGGGCGACGAACCCGGCGGTTTTTCCGCCGCCGCGCTCCTGGCCACCCGTTACCGCTTCAGCCAGGGCACTCTGCGCATTGTGCCCAACCTCAACTTTCCGGCCATTATCCAGCGTTCGCGCGGGCTGCACGGCGACATGAACCGCAAATTCGCCGCCCTCAGCCCCCAAGATCCGGAATATGCCACTGTGCGCCGCATCCAGGCCCTGATCACCGAACCCGACGTGGATATCATCCTCAATCTGCACGACGGCAGCGGTTTTTACCGCCCCACGCGCGAGTCGGCCATGCGCAACCCCGACCGCTGGGGGCAAAGCGTGATCATCGACCAGGCCGTATGCCCCGGCGTGCGTTTCGGACAGCTTGAAACCCTGGCGCAAAACGTTACGGCCGACGCCAACCGTCATTTGCTGGATGCGGAGCACGCGCTGCACGTCAAAAACACCCATACCGGCGAAGGCGACGCGGAAATGGCCAAAAGTCTTACCTGGTTCGCTCTCAGCCACGGCAAGGCGGCCTTCGGTCTGGAAGTCAGCAAAAACTTCGGCGTCGCCCACCGCGCCTACTACCATCTGCGCATGGTCGAATCCTTTCTGGACCGGACGGGCGTGGAGTTCGAACGCGACTTTCCGCTGACCCCCGAGGGCATCACCCGGGCCCTGGGCAGCGACGTATACGTGGGCTTCGTGAACAACCGCGTGGTACTGCCTCTGGACAACGCCCGGCCCATGCAGGCGGGCAGCCTGCCGCTGCCCCGGGGGGCGGAAAACGCCATCAGTTCCAGCATGCCCATCGTGGCCGTGACCACGGGCAAAAACGTGCTTCAGGTCCACTACGGCAACAACACCGTCACCTCGTTCCGTCCCGACTGGCTGGATACGGACGACGGGCTTGCTTCCGTAACCGTGGAAGTGGACGGCCAGCCGCGGGAGGTGCGCTTCGGCGACATGATCCACGCCGCCGACAGTTTCCGCGTGGCCTCCGTGCCCGGCTACCGGGTCAACGCCATCGGCGCGAACAAAGGCCGCGATGAAAGCGACATCACCCTGCGTCGCCGCGACTTCATGCCCCGTTACTCCGTCGACAAGGCGGGGACCACTTTTCGGGTGGAGGTTTACAAGGATAAACTGTACGCGGGGACGTTCATGGTCCGCTTCGGCGCGCCCGCCGTGGCCGTCACCACTCCCTTGCCTCCCACCCTGCCCGCCGTCAAAGGCAAAGAGTCCGATCTGGGCTGGTAGCTTCCCATAACTTTTTTCTATTTTTAAGGACTGCTTCCGTGCAACGCCTTCCCGAACCTCTCAAGGCTCTGGTGGACCAACTGGCCCGCCTGCCCGGCCTGGGCCCCAAATCCGCCCTGCGCGCGGCCATGATTCTGCTCAAATGGCCCGAGGCCGAGGTGCGCCGCCTGGGTAAAAACGTTTACGAACTGCGCGACCGGCTTCATCTGTGCGGACGTTGCGGCGCGCTATCCGACACCGACCCCTGTTCGGTGTGCGCCGATCCCGAACGCGCCCGAGACACGCTGTGTCTGGTGGCCGAGTGGGACAGTATGCTTACCCTGGAGGAAGGCAACTTTTACAAAGGTCAGTATTTCATACTGGGCGGCCTGCTGGCCCCTCTGGATCACAGCCCCGCCGAATCCCTGGAGATGGATCGCCTGCTGGCCCGCCTGGACGAAGGCGAAGTGCGCGAACTCATCCTGGCCCTGGGGGCCACGGCCGAGGCCGAAGCCACGGCAGGCTACGTGCGCGAGGCCGTGCAACGCCGCTTCCCCGACGTGCGCGTCACCCGCCTGGCCCAGGGCATCCCCCTGGGCGCCGAAGTCAAATTCATGGATCGCGAAACCCTGCGTCAATCTCTGCGTTACCGACAGGACCTGTAACCACCCGGCCGCATGGCCGTTGCGCCCGCGCCGTGGGAGGCTCCCTCCGACATCCTCGCGACGTTCCCGCTCTTGCGCAAGACGGAAAAGGGTGACATATTTTTAGACATTCGACGGCCGGAGTCGATCCGGCCCCGTCAGAGCGTTCAAAACGGAATCCGCGTCAGCCCCGGAGGGCATGGATATCATCCGTTCAGGAGACCACATGGGCTTTTTTTCCGCGGCGCGACAGGCGCGCACCACTTTGCCCTGCCCCGACTGCGGGCAGGCGCTGGACATCCGGCGAACCTGCCACGAGGCCTACATGCAGTGCTCCGCCTGCCGCAAGGAATTTCCATTGACCCCTTTCATCCCGCGGATGGATGAAGCCATGGAGACCTTTCTTGAACAGCTCTTCGTGGATCGGGTGTAGCCTGCCCGCAGCTTTTCGGGGGCTTCCATGACCAGCGCTCCGATTCTCGACACGGCGTTCGGTCTGCGTTGCGTGGCCGGAAATGAAATGTTGTACCGCAAGCTTCTGGCGAAATTCATGACGCAGCAGGGAAACGTCGTCGCCGCAGTTCAACAAGCCCTGAACGAAGGCGATGCGGGCCAGGCCCACGCCCTGATCCACACTCTGAAAGGAGTGTCCGCCAGCCTGGGCCTCATTCGGTTGAGCGAAACGGCCAGGGACATGGACGCCCGGTTCAAAGCCGGCGGAGATATGACCCCCCTGCTTCCCCGCTTGGCGGAACATCTGAACGAAACATTACAGCGTGTGGCCGTTTTTCTGAGGCCGGAGGCCTGAGTTTATGCGCGCGCCTTTCCCGCGTTTCCTCGGAGCGTGCCTCGCTCCGCTGCCGGCGGCCTGCCTGCTGGCGCTTCTTTGGTTTCCCGCGTTTGCTGCGGCGGAGGAACACGCTCCGCTCAAAGTAGGACTGGAAGATTACTATCCGCCCTTCGCCCTGACGGACGAGACGGGCCGTCACAGCGGCTTTGATCACGAAATAGGCGAAGCCCTGTGCAACGCCTTGAACCGCCCGTGCGACATGGTCGTTCTGCCCTTTGACGACCTGTTGGCGGCCATGCGCCGAGGCGAACTGGATATGCTTATCGACGGTCTGGCTCCCAGCGCGGACCGCCTCGAATACATGGATTTTACCGACAGCTATTACCGCTCTCGCTCCATCTACATCGGCAGGCCCGGTCAGACGATCGATGTCGAAGGACTGCGCGGCAAAAAAATCGGCAGCCAGATCGATACGCTGCAGGGACGTTTTCTTCAGGAACACTGGGGGAATGTGGCCGATGTAACGCTCTTGTCCTACGAAGAAGTTTTGGGCAAGCTGTATTCCGGCGAACTGGACGTCGCCCTGGTGGACGGCCTGCCCGGTTATGCCTTTCTCAAATCCGAGCAGGGGAGCGAATTCGTGGTGCTGGACGATCCCCTGCCGCCGAATACCCTGCTCAGCGAAGCCCGCATCGGCGTGCGCAAGGGAGACGACAAACTGCGCGAGGCCTTGAACAAGGCCATCGTTCATATCCGTCTGAACGGGGAATATGATCGCATCACCCGCAAGTATTTCGCCTTCAGCATATACTGACGCAGCCCGCCATGAATTCCGGTTTCCCCTCTCCCGTTCCCCGGCCCGCTTCCTTCCGCAGAGTGGGGGTATACCGTTTTCTTGCCATCCTCACCCTGCCCGTCCTGCTGCTTTTGGGCGCGACTTGCATTCTCATCATGTATCATCTGGCCGACATCGAAAAGCTGGCCGCCGACACCAACGAAAAACGCCTGCCCGGCATCCTTGCCGCACAGCGTACCCTGATCAACATCGAAAACATGCGCCGCAACGTGGCCATGATTTACAACGCCCAGGACCCCAGGTTGCGCCGAAACGCGCTCATCGACGCTCTGGCCCTGGCCTCCGAATCCGTCTTTGAACCCGATTCGGGCTTTATCGACTACGCCCGTACGGCCGAGCCCCTGATCCGCAGTCTGTCCGAGGCCAAGAGCCGCAGCGACGAGGCCGCCGACAGCCTGCACAACGAAGAGCTGCGCTTTTCCAACGCCAACGGCCGCCTGCTGTTGCGGGCCGGATTGCCCGACGTCCCGCACATGGCCCATAATGCCCGGTACCTGTCTTCCGACACGGACATCGCGCAAGATGCGGCCCACAGTGAGCATATCCAAGAACTTCTGTTTCCCCTTCAGACTTTATGCCGCGAAGTCCCATCCGACGACCCGGCCCTGCGGGACGACTGCGACCGTTTTAAAAGCAGTTGGAATGCCCTGACGGCGGCTTGGCGGCAATATGTGAACGCCGACAACGAGGCGCGCGCCTTGTGGCGGCAACTGGACGAATTGCTGCGCAAACTGAGCGACGACGCCTCATCCGTCGAGGCCGAACTGACCTATCGAGCCATGGAACACATCCGCACCGAGGCTCGACGCGCCCGCACCGCCTTTTTTATGGCCAGCCTGCTGCTCATCGGCGTACTGATCGTGTTCGTGGCGGCCGTCCACCGCTCCATTCTGGCCCCCATCGCCCTGGCTTCACGCGATTTACGCAAGATACGTTACGGCCAGCCCACAAACTCCATTCCGCCCGTGCGCCTCCGTGAACTGCAGGACCTGCTCGATCTGCTGCCCAGCCTCAGCCGCCATCTGGCCGAATTGAGCGAGCGTTCGGGGCAACTGGAAAAAGAAAAAGACCGCTACGCCAACCTCAGCCTGCGCGATGCTCTGACCGGAGTATACAACCGCCGCAGCTTTGACGAACAACTATCCCGGGATGGCCGCAAGGTCCCGCTGGCTCTGCTTATGCTGGATGTGGATTTGTTTAAACTGTACAACGACACCTTCGGCCACCAGGCCGGGGATGCCGCTCTGGCCGCCGTGGCCCATGCCATGGAACAATCGCTGCTGCGCGGGACGGACAAAGTGTTCCGCTACGGCGGCGAGGAATTCGCCGTCCTGTTACCCAACGCCACCGAAAAGGCCGCGCGGGCCGTGGCCGAACGCATTCAACGCAACGTGCGCGCCCTGGCTCTGCCCCATCCCGCGTCGTCCGTAGCCCCCGTTCTGACGGTCAGCATCGGCGTGGCCCTGCGCACTCCTGACGACAAAGTGGACGACACGGAGCTGATAACACACGCGGACAAGGCCCTGTACCGCGCCAAAAGTTCGGGCCGCGACCGCGTATGTCTGTACCGGCCGGAGGACGGGCCCACGGCCAGGCTCTGACCCCGCCCAGACTCGCCCGACAAAAGCCCCAATCACAACCCCCCGCATAGCGGGTGGTTTGCTCCAGCCCTATAAGGGCCTAATACCGGCCAGCGC